>CAXULX010000012.1:0-84443 GCA_964252005.1 uncultured Acetobacteraceae bacterium
GCCGTCAGCTCCAGCCCGCCGGGGTCCACGTCGTCCGGCAGGTCCTGCGGGCGGCGGTACCAGGTCCGCGCGACCTCCTGGATGGTGACGCTGCCGTGGGGTCCCCGCACCTCGCCGCCCGCGACCGTGACGGCGGCAGGATCGACTTGCAGCAGATGCGCGCCGATCCGGGCGATGCGCTCCGCGAGCGCCGTGCAGGCGGCGGCCACGGCGCCGCCCGCCACCACCATGCAGCGCGATCCCCAGGTGCCCGTCGAGTACGGCGTCAACGCGGTGTCGCCGTGCACCACGCGCATGCGGGCGACCGGGATGCCCAGCACCTCGTGCGCGACCTGCGCCAGCGTGGTTTCCAGCCCCTGCCCGTGCGACTGCACGCCCACCCGCAGCTCCAGCCCGCCATCGGGGGTGACGCGCGCCGCCGCCTGCTCCCAGCCCGGCACCATCGGGATGCCCCAGCCGGCATAGACCGACGTGCCGTGCGCCCCCTGCTCGCAGAAGATCGCGAGGCCCACGCCGGTCCGCACGGGACCGGTCTCCGCCGCCTGGGCCAGGCGCAGCGCGGGCAGGCCGATGGCGGCGGCGGCGCGGCGCAGCGCCTCCGGGTAGTCGCCGCTGTCGAAGTGCTTGGCGGTGATGTTGTCGAACGGCATGGCGTCCGGCGGCACCAGGTTGCGCAGCCGCACGGCGTCCGGCTCCAGCCCGGCCTCGTGCGCGATGGCGTCCATCAGGGTTTCCATGGCGTAGGCGACGCCGGACCGCGCGACGCCGCGGTAGGGCAGGATCGGCGGCTTGTTGGTCGCGACCGACCAGGTGGTGCAGCGGAACGCCCCGAAGTCGTAGGGGCCGGGCAGGATGCTGGCGATCTGCGCCGCCTCCAGGCAGGCCGAGAACGGGTAGATCGAGTACGCGCCGGCATCCACCGTCGCCTCGCAATCGAGCGCCAGCAGCCGCCCGGTGCGGTCGGCGTAGGCGGTGAGGTCGTAGTGATGCTCCCGGCAGTTGGCGTTGCCGGTCAGGCCCTCCCGCCGGTCCTCGATCCAGCGGACGGGGTGGCCGAGGCGCTGTGCCAGGAAGCCGGCGACGACCTCCTCCGGCAGCAGGATGCCCTTGTAGCCGAAGCCGCCGCCCACGTCGGGCGCCACGACGCGCACGGCCTCCTCCTGCAAGCCGAGGCACCCGGCCAGCCCGGTGCGGACGATGTGCGGCATCTGGGTGCTGCTATGCAGGACAAGCTGGTCCATGCGCCGGTCCCAGTGCGCGACCAGGCCGCGGCCCTCGATGGGCGCCATGTGTTGGCGCGCGGTGCGCAGCGTGCGGCGGATGGTGATGGGGGCATCGTCGCGGGCCGCGGCCGGGCCGAGGTCCACCCGGGTTTCCAGGAACACGTTGTCGCCCCAGTGCGGATGCAGCAACGGCGCGCCCGGCCCGCGCCCGGCCAGCATGTCGGACACGGCGGGCAGTTCCTCCAGGTCCAGCACGACCTGCTCGGCCAGGTCCTCCGCCGCGGCGCGGGTGGGGGCGACGCAGACGGCGATGGCCTCCCCCACGTGGCGCACCCGGTCGGTCGCCAGCGCGTGCTGCACCGAGGGCTTGAAGCCCGGCAGGGCCGAGTTGGCGATGATCGGCCCCACGCCCTCCAGGTCGGCCGCGGTGAACACCTGGTCCTCCGCCCCGGCCGGCTTGCGTATGCCGCGGACCCGCGCATGGGCCAACGGGCTGCGCACGAAGGCGAGGTTCTGCATGCCCGGCAGGCGCAGGTCGGCGATGAACTCGCCGTGCCCGCGCAGGTGGCGGTCGTCCTCGACCCGGGGGATGGAGGCGCCGACGCCCTCCACGAGGGTGCCTGCCGCCGGGTGGGGGTGATCCATGCCCGATTTATAAGCATGCTGACGATCCCGCCCGCAAGCGTGGCGATGACGTGGCGCGACGTGCCGGTGGGAGACTGGCGGCTACGGCCGCAGCACCCGTTGCAGGAACTGCCGTGCGCGGAGGCTCGCCGGCTGGTCGAAGAACTGCGCGCTGGGGGCGTCCTCCACGATGCGGCCGGCATCCATGAACAGCACGCGCCCGGCGACGCCGCGGGCGAAGCCCATCTCATGCGTGACCACCAGCATGGTCATGCCGTCCTGCGCCAGGGCGCGCATCACGTCCATCACCTCGCCCACCATCTCGGGGTCGAGCGCGCTGGTCGGCTCGTCGAACAGCATCGCCGCCGGGTCGAGCGCCAGGGCGCGGGCGATGCACACGCGCTGCTGCTGCCCGCCGGAGAGTTGGTCCGGCCGCGCGTGCAGCTTGTCCCCCAGCCCCACGCGGGCCAGCAGTGCGGCGGAGCGGGCGTCGGCCTCCGCCTTGGTGCGGCGGAGCGCGTGGACCTGCGCCAGGCTGACGTTCCGCAGCACGTCCATGTGCGGGTAGAGGTCGAAGGACTGGAACACCATCCCGACCCCGCGCCGAAGTGCTGGCAAATCCGTGCCGCGCGCGCCCACGGACACGCCGCCGACCGTGATCGTGCCGGCGTTGATCGTCTCCAGCCCGTTGATGCAGCGGACCAGCGTGCTCTTGCCGCTGCCGGACGGGCCGCACACCGCGACGACCTCCCCGGCCGCGACCTCCGCCGAGCAGTCGCGCAGGACGTCATGCGCCCCGTAGCGCTTGCAGACGCCCCGGAGGCTGATCACGCCGGTTGCGTGCGGGTGAAGCCGCGCAGGGCCAAGCCGGCGGGCAGGCAGACCAGGAGGTAGATCGCCGCCACGGTGGTGAACATCTCCAGCGCGCGGCCGTCGCGGGTGGCGACGATGTTGGCCGTGGTCAGCAGGTCGCGCAGGCTGACGACATAGACCAGGGAC
The DNA here is from genome assembly GCA_964252005.1 of uncultured Acetobacteraceae bacterium. Lineage (GTDB taxonomy): Bacteria > Pseudomonadota > Alphaproteobacteria > Acetobacterales > Acetobacteraceae > CAHJXG01. Next base: position 2,847 of record CAXULX010000012.1, read on the forward strand.
GTGTCCTGGAACACCAGCACCACCTGGCTCAGCACCAGCGGCAGCACGGCGCGGACCGCCTGCGGCAGCAGCACCAGGCGCAGGGCCTGTCCCCGGCGCAGCCCGCTGGCGAGCGCCGCCTCCATCTGGCCGCGGCGCAGGCCCGACAGCCCCGCCCGCACGATCTCGCAGTAGAACGCCGCCTCGAACAGCACGAAGGCGACCAGGGCGGAGGTCAGCGCCCCGACGGGACGGCCCAGCGCCAACGGCACCAGGAAATAGAACCAGAACAGTACCAGGATCAGCGGCAAGGAGCGCATGACGGCCACGTAGCCCGCGACGAGGGCGGCGAGCGGCCGGGGACCATACAGCCGCGCGCACGCCATCGCCGTGCCGGCCAGGGTGCCGCCGGCGGTCGCCGCCACCACCAGCAGCAGGCTCAGCGCCATGCCCTCGCCGAGGAAGGGCAGGTTGCGCCAAACGACGGCCCAATCGAACTCGCTCACGCCGCCGCGCGCCGGGACAGCAGCGCCGAGAGGCCGGCGATCAGCAGCCCCACCGCCAGGTAGGCGAGCGTGGCGGCGGCGAACGCCTCAAAGCCCTGGAAGCTGTAACTCTCGACGTGCCGGCTCTGCGCCGTCAGCTCCAGCACGCCGATGGTCAGGCTGAGCGAGGAGAGCTTCAACATCACCAGCGTCTCCCCCGCGAGCGGGGCGGCCATGCGGCGCAGCGCCAGCGGCAGCAGCACCAGCCGGAACGCCTGCATGGGCCGCAGCCCGGACGCCAGCGCCACCGGCAGCAACCTGCGCTCGGCCGTCAGCAGCCCGGCGCGTACCTGCTCGGCCACGCGCGCCGCGCCGAACAGGCCCAGCGCCAGGCAGGCCGTGGACGCCTCGGGATAGGGCAGGTCGCGCTTGACCCACAGGCCGAGCCGGTCGGGCAGCAGGTCCGGGACGACGAAATACCACAGGAACAACTGCACCAGCGGCGGGACGGCCCGGAACAGCTCGACATAGCTGGCCGCGGCGACGCGGACGGCGCGGCTGGGCGCCCGGGACAGCGCGCCCACGGGCAGCCCGACCGCCATCGCGATCACCCAGGTCCCGGCGGCGACGGCCAGCGTCCAGCCCAGTCCGGACAACAGCCACTCCAGGTACGGCGCGCGCAGCAGCACGCCCCAGTCCCATCGGTAGTTCACTCCGGCAGGGAGGCCGTGGCCCAGGCGGCGCGCAGGCGGGGTCCGACCGTCATGCCGAACGGGCCGAACCACTTGGTGAACAGCGCCTCCGCCTCCCCGGACTTGAACATCCGCGCCATCTGGCGGGCGACGATCCACGAGAACGTCGGGTTGTTCTTGGGGATCATGAACCCCTGCGGCGAGTAGCCGTATTCCGGCCCCACGATCGCCAGCGCGTCCGGCCGGCGGGACTGCTTGAGCAGCGCGAAGAACGACGAGTTATCGCTGTAGTACGCATCGGCCCGGCGGCTCTCGACCGCCATCAGCCCGGCGGCGTGGTCGTCCACCGGCAGCACGCGGACATTGGCCAGCTTCTGCTGCGCGATGATCTCCTTGATCTCCGGCTCGCCGCTGCCGTTGGTCGCGACGGCAACGATCTTGCCGGCCAGGTCTGCGAACCCGTTGATGCCGCTGGTCTTCAACGCCAGCATCTGGCTGGAGGCGACGTAGGTGACGGGGGTGAAATCCACCTGGCGGCCGCGGCTGAACGTGTTGACGGTGCCGCCGCACTCGATGTCCACGGTCCCGTTGGCGACCAGCGCCTGCCGGGTCTGCAAGGTGACGGGGACGTAGTTGATCGTCAGCTCCGGCAGCTTCAGCTCGTCCTTCACGGCGGCCGCGAGCGCCTGGCAGAACTCCACCGCGTAGCCCGCCGGACGCTTGGCCTCGTCCAGGTAGCTGGTCGGCAGGATGGTCTCGCGATATCCAATCGTCAGCGTATGGGTGGCTTGCAGCTTGGCGACGATTGCGTCCACCGCCTGGGCCTGCGCGCCCCCGGCCCAACATGCCGCAACCGCGGCGGCCACCAGGCATCGCCTCGAAGCGACCATTCCACACCACTCCCCATCGACGGCGCGGAGAGTTCCATAGTTCGCCGGGGACTTCAATGCGATGCCGGCCGCGGGCAGTCCTGGCGCCGGGGCGGCTGCGGGGCTACTGAACGCCCAGGAATCCCCAATAGTCCGGCATCCCCGTGTGATGTCACAGGAGGCGAAGCGTGCGGATTGCAATCATCGGGTCCGGGTCCATCGCGTTGGGATCGGCTGCCCTGCTGTCGAGCTTGGGACACAGCCCCGTCATCGCGTCGCGCAGCCTGCCGGCCGGAACCATCTCGATTGACAGCAGCGGCGCCGTCGCCGGGCGGTTCGCGGCGGAGGTCGCGCCGACCCTGGACGTGGCGGTGGGCGGCGTCGGCGCGGTGCTGCTGGCGGTGCCGGGCTGGGCGCACCGGGCGTCGATGGAGGCGCTGGCGCCGCTGCTGACGGACGGGCAGGCGGTGCTGGTCAGCTCCCATGCCTCGCTGGGCGCGTTGTACCTTCACCGGCTGTTGGCGGCGCGCGGCTGCCGGGCGCTTGTTGCGGGGTGGGGGACGACCGTGGTCACCGGGCGGCGCACCGGGCCGACCGCCTGCAGGGTCGCGAACGTCCGCGCCGCGGTGGACGCCGCCGCCGTCCCGGCGTCCCGGACCGGCGAGGCGTTGGCCGTCTGCCGTGCCCTGTTCGGCGACCGCTTCGTGCCGCGGGCCAACCTGCTTGCCATCCAGCTCAGCAACCTCAATCCGCAGAACCACCTGGCCATGCTGCTGTGCAACCTGACCCGCGCCGAGCGGGGCGAGGACTGGGGCAACTATTGGGCCATCACCCCGGCGGTGGGGCGGCTGATGGAGGCGCTGGACGTGGAGCGCCTGGCGCTGGCCGCCCGGTTCGGCGTGGAGGTCCGCACGGTACGCGACCATTTCCACCTCTCGTTCCAACTGCCGCTGGCGCCCGTCTGGGAGCAGGCGGCGGCGCTGGACGCGCGCGGCGGCGCGCCGCTCGGACCCAAGTCGCTGGACACGCGCTACATCTCGGAGGACGTGCCGTTCGGGATCGCCGCGACCGAATGGCTGGGGCGCCGGGCCGGCGTGCCCGTCCCGCTGCACGCGGGGGGGACCGAGATGTTCTGCGCGCTGATGGGCCAGGACCTTCGTGCGCAGAACGACCTGCTGCCCGCCCTGTCGCTGGACGAGGCTGGGCCGGAGGACCTGCTCGCGGCGGTCTCGTGACGGCGCCATGGCGGGGCGGCCGACGCCGCGGACGTGATGACGGAGGGATCGGGTCGGCGATGGAGCGGGCTGCACAACGGGTCTATCCGCTCGCTGAAATGCCATCTATGTCAATGGGACCGGTGACGAGGTGCCCAGCTTCAACATGCCAGCTTCAACATGATCGAGTTCTGGCGGGGCGGCACCGTGGTGCGGAACCAGGTTGTTTAAGCGAGCGGCGGCTTGAGCCGGCATGTCGCCGTGATCGGCGCGGGCGCGGTGGGGGCGGCGACCGCCCTTGAGTTGATGCGCGACGGGCACCGGGTGACGATCATCGAACCCGGCGACCCCGGCGGCGAGCAGGCGGCCAGCTACGGCAACGGATGCTGGCTCTCGACCATGTCGGTCATCCCGCCGGCCGGGCCCGGGACATGGCGGAAGCTGCCGCGCTTCCTGGCTGATCCGCTCGGGCCGCTCTCGATCCGGTGGCGGCATTTGCCGCGCGCGGCGCCCTGGCTGCTGCGCTACCTGGCCGCCGGCTGGACCGAGGCGCGCGTCGCCCGGGCCGCCCGGGCGTTGCAGCCGCTGCTGCTCGACGCCCCGGCGCTGCACCGCAGGCTGGCGGAGGAGGCCGGGGTCGGCCACCTGATCGAGCAGCGCGGCCTGATGTACATCTACCCGGACCGCGCCGCGTTCGAGGCCGAGGCGATGGCGTTCCGCGTCCGCGCCTCCGTCGGCATACGCTGGCTCGAACTGAATGAGGACGAGATGCGGCAGCGCGAGCCGGCGCTGGACCGCCGCTACCGGTTCGGCGTGCTGGTCGAGGAGGCCGGGCATTGCAGGGACCCCGGCGCCTACGTCGCGGCCATGGTGGCGCTCGCCCGGCGGGAGGGCGCCGTGGTGGAACGCCGCCGCGCCACGGGCTTCAGCATCGAGGGCGGCCGGTTGCGCGGCGTCGAGACCGACCGCGGCACGCTCGCCTGCGACGCGGCCGTCATCAGCGCGGGCGCGCACTCCAAGCCGCTCGCCGCCGCCGCCGGGGACCGCGTCCCGCTCGAGAGCGAACGCGGCTACCACGCGGTGCTGAGCGATCCGGAGGTCGGCCCGCGCCTGCCGCTGATGCCGTCCGACGGCAAAATGGCGATCACGATGACGGAGGGCGGCCTGCGCTGCGCCGGGCAGGTCGAGATCGCGGGCCTCGACGCGGCGCCGAACTGGCGGCGGGCGGAGGTGCTGCGCGACCACCTCCTGCGCTGCTTCCCGGACCTGCCGCGCACGCTGCCGGCCAGCCGGATCAAGGTCTGGATGGGGCATCGGCCGAGCCTGCCGGACGGGCTGCCGTGCCTGGGACGGTCGCGGGCGACGCCGGACGTGATCCATGCGTTCGGGCACGGCCATATCGGGCTGGTCGCCTCCGCCCGGACCGCGCGCGTGGCGGCGCAGATCGTCGCCGGCCGCCCCCCCGAAATCCCGGTGGCGCCGTTCGACCCGGCGCGCTTCCGGTGAGGCCCCACGCACCCATCCCGCAGGACGGCCCGGCTGTCAGCGGCACCCAAAGGAGAGACCCATGACCAGCCAAACGACCCGCCGGTCCCTCGCGGCGACCGTCGCAGCCCTCCCGGTGGCCGCCCTGGCCACGGCGGCGCAGGCGCAGGACAGCAAGGAGAGCACATTCGACCGCATCGGGCGCACCAAGACGCTGCGGATCGCCGCCCTGCCCGGCGAACTGCCGTATTTCCGCAAGGACCTGATGACCGGCGCCTGGAGCGGCGCCTCCATCGAGATGGCCCGCAGCATCGCCGGCGTGTTCGACGCCAAGCTGGATTACGTCGAATCCACCTACGGCAACTCGGTGCTCGACCTGCAATCCAACAAGATCGACCTCGCCTTCGCCTTGAACCCGACGCCGCAGCGCGCGCTCGCCATCGGTTTCACGCGGCCTGCGATCATCAACCCGTTCGGCTGCCTGGCAAAAAAGGGCTTCGATCCGAAGACGTGGGACGACATCAACAAGCCCGACATCCGGGTGGCGTTCGACATCGGCTCGCTGCACGACACCTGCGCCCACCGGTTCGCCCCGAAGGCGCAGCTCACCGGGTTCAAGACGCGCGACGACTGCATCCTGGCGCTGCAATCCGGCCGGGTGGACGTGGACATCCTGGCCGGGCTGCTGGGGCTGGCCGCCGTGGGCAAGAACCCGGGCCTCGGGCCGTACCACCTGCTGGCCAGTCCCACGGTGGCGCTGCCGAGCAGCCTGGGCATCCAGCGCGAGGCCGACACGCGCTTCCGGGAGGTGCTGGACGCCTGGCTCGACTACAACCGCGGCATCGGGCAAATCCGGGAATGGGTGCTGGCCGGGCTTGAGCAGCTTGGCGTGAAGCGGGACGACCTGCCGTCCGAATTGAGCTTCTGACGCCAGCGCATCGGACGCCGGGTGGATTATCAATGGAGCTTTGGCTTCCTGCTGCGGTACGCGCCGCTGTTCGTCTCCGGCGTGCTCGTCACCCTGGCCTACACGGCCGGGACCATCCTGCTCGGCCTGCTGATCGGGTTGCTGGTCGGCCTGGCGCGGCTGTCGAAGTCGCGCCTGGTCAACGTGCCGTTGGTCGGCTTGATCGAGGCGTTCCGCTGCACGCCGCTGCTGGTCCAGATCATCTGGTTCTACTATGCGCTGCCGGTGATCCTGGGCGTGCAAATCCCGGCGGTTGCCGCCGCGACCGCGGTGCTCTCGTTGTACACGGGCGCGTTCTATGCCGAGATCTTCCGCGGCGGCATCGTGTCGATCGAGCGGGGGCAGTGGGACGCGGCCCGGGCGCTGGGGCTGCGGCCGCGGCACGTCATGCGCCTGGTCGTGCTGCCCCAGGCGGTGCGGCGCATGGTGCCGCCGTTCATGAACCAGTCCATCATCCAGCTCAAGAACACCTCCCTGGTCTCGACCATCGCGGTGCCCGACCTGCTGTATCAGGGCACGCTGATCACCGCGGACACCTATCGCCCCCTTGAGGTCTACACCGTGGTCGCGCTGATCTACTTCGCCCTGCTGTTCCCGGCGACGCGCTTCGTGCAGGCGTACGAGCAGCGGCTGGCCGCACGATGAGCCCGGCGATGCGGACCGCGGGCCTCAGCGGCGGGCGTCACGGCGTCCCCGTCGCGGGCAGCCCCATGCGGGTCGTCGAGAGCAGGAGGCGGCGTGCGCCCGCGGCGTCGATGGCGGCACTGAAGCGGTAGCCCTGTCCCTGGTCGCATCCTTGCTGCCGCAGCATCGTTTCCTGTTCCGAGGTCTCCACCCCTTCCGCCGTGACCTTCGCGCCCAGCCCAAGCCCCAGCCCGATGAGCGCCTTCACGATGGTCGCGCTGTCGGCGTCGTGCTCCATGCCCTCCACGAAGCTGCGGTCGATCTTGATCTTGTCGGGCTTGAGGGCGCGCAGGTGGTAGAGGCTGGAATAGCCGGTGCCGAAATCGTCCAGGGCGATCCGGATGCCGCTGCTGCGGAGCGAGCCGAGCACGCGGCGCGCGCCCTCCAGGTCCCGGACGAGTGCCGTTTCGGTGATCTCCAGCTCGATGCGCGAGGGATCGAGCCCCGTCCGCGCGAAGATGGCCATCGCGCTCTGGGCGAACGTGTCGCTCTGCAGCAGCACCCCGGAGACGTTGAAGGCGAGATGCACGGACGGGGGCCAATCCGCCGCATCCGAACAGGCTTGTTCAAGGAGCTTTTCGCTCAACAGCCCGATCAGCCCCGTGTCCTCGGCAAGGGGAATGAAGCGCGACGGGGAAACCGGCCCCAAGGTCGGAGAGGTCCATCGCGCGAGCGCCTCGAACCCCACGATCCCGCCATGCTCGATGTCGATCAGCGGCTGATAGAAGGATTGGATTTCGTCCCGGTCGATGGCCAACCGAAGCTCGTGTTCGAGCATGTCGCGCTCGCGGATGTGGGCGTCCATCCCGACCTCGAAGAAGCGCACCGCCGATGGGGCGCGGGCCTTCTCCGACTTGGCGCGATACATCGCGATGTCGGCCTTGCGCATCAACTCGTCCGGGTCGCCGCCGTCCTGCGGCATCAGGCTGATGCCGAGCGCCACCCCGATCCTGTGCTCCGCACCGCCGGCCGTGACCGGGTGTTCGAACGCCTGCATGACACGCAGCGCCAGGCTCATGGCCGCTTCGGCGCCGTGCGCCTGGAGGGACAGGACGGCGAACTCGTCACCCCCGAGACGGGCGACCAGGTCTCCGCTGCGCATGGCGCGGTTCAATCTTGCCCCGACATGGATCAGCACCTCGTCGCCCACCGCGTGGCCGAAGATGTCGTTCACCCGCTTGAAGCCGTTCAGGTCCATCAGTAGGAGCGTGTGGCTGCCATCGGCGCGGGGCGGCAGGCCGGTCGCGGCCTTGAGCGCCTCGTCGAACTGCCTGCGGTTCGGCAGGCCGGTCAGCATGTCGTTGAACGCCAGCGTCTTCGCTTCCCGCTCGGCGACGATGCGGCGCCGGTTCTCCTTGCGAGTTTCAAGAAGACGGCGATACGAGAAGATCACCAAGCCGCTGCAAAACAGGGCAAGAACGGAGAGCGCCTCGTTGAGGTCGATCCTTCGATCAACCGTTGGCACCGCCAGCGCAGATGAGAACAATTTGAAGTGGTAGACATAGACGAGGGCCGATACGACAACCATGAGCAGGATAAGGCCGTCGATGAGCTTCTCCTTGTTGAGAGACAGCCAGGTCTTCGCCCGAGCCACTATGAAGGTGCGATGCACGTGATCTTCCCCGTCGACGTCCCCGGTTGAGCAAGACCCTATGTACAGCAGAGCACCGCCTTATCGTTACGAAAAAGCATTGTTCCATCGCCTTCGGTCGATGACGCCCTTGGGTTTCGTCAGGGGACCAGGGGGCATCTCGGGTGCTGTCGAAGCGGCGTCGCCGGCACGCCGGCATCACCGCGGTGGCGCCGCGAACGCGGTACCGTGCCCTATACCGTCGCGACCGGCGTGGCCGGGGACCCGACGGCGCCGGGCAGGCGCAACGGAGGGGCGGTGAGGAGGAACCGGTTCCGGCCATTCGCGCGCAGCCAGTCCGCCAGCTCCGTCAGATGCCACATCTCGCCGATATAGACGCCCAGGCGGAACAGGCAATGCGCATGCAGCGGCAGGGTCGAGCAGACGTCCGCCGTGCACGGCTTGGCGGGCGCCGCCTCGACGGCGTAGTTGTCGGAGATCAAGGCCACCAGCCCGGTGTCGGTGATCCATTGCAGCAACCGTTCGTCCCGCCCGTCCAGCGCGCAGTTCGTCGTCCGCAGCCGCTCCGCATCCGGCTGCTTGTTCATCACCAGCAGCATCTCCGCGAACCCGGTGCGCAGGCACACGAGATCGCCGGGCTCGACCACCACGCGGTCCTTCTCCAGGACGCCCATCAGCTGCTCGTATCCCACGATCTCCCCCGACCGGCCGAAATGCGCCTCCAGGTCGATCATCACCCCGCGGCCCTGGATGCAGGACTTCGCCATGTTCTCCACACCGAGCCGCCGCGCCCCCTGCGGCACCTCGTTCGGCAGCTCCTTACCGCCGCGGTACAGCACCGGCCCCGCCACGTCCGACCCCGCGCGGAATCCGTTGTAGAACACGTCCTCCGGCTGTCCGTCGCCATCCACGTCGAACATCTGCCCCACGTGGGCGAGCGTGTCCCATTGCGTCGAGTATTGCAGCGTCAGGAGGACCTGGTCGTCGCACACGATATCCAGCGCGGTCGGGTCGTAGCAGCGCAGCGGCAGCGCCATGTTGGCCCGGCCCTCCCGCATCGTCGGCCGAAGCTCCGGCGGGTGGCGCCGCGGGTTGATCACCGATCCGCCGGGGTAGTCGAGCGGCAGCGACAGGCAGAAGGAGCGGCCCTCCCGCACCTCCGCGATCCCTTCCAGCACCTTCTCCCGCGTCAGGAGGTTCAGCCGGCCCAGCTCGTCGTCCGGTCCCCAATCGCCCCAGGTTGACCCGGCCGGCCGCCGGCTCCAACGACTCGTTCCGCTCGTCTCGGACATCGCGATGCCTCCCATCTGGTTCGGCCTACGCCGCCGGGTCTAGCCCGCACGCGCGGAACGCCGCCTTCGCCTCGTCCCCCCGCAGCAACGCCAGGAACGTCTTGACCGAGGCCCGCGCCGGAGCACCCGCGACCGCTGCGGCCGAGAACCGCATCCTCGCCTGCACCGCATCCGGAAACGGCCCCGCGATGTCGATGCCCTCGACCACCATCAGCTCGCTGATCTGCTGCACCGCCAGGTCGGCCTCGCCGCTGACCAGCATCTCCGCGGTGAACCCGGCGGGGGTGATGGTCGCCTTCGCCCGGACGGCCTCGGCGATCCCCATCCGCTCAAGCAGCCCGGCGAAGTAGATCCCGCTCGCCCCGCCGCGCGAGAACGCCACCGACCGCGCATCCAGCAGGGCCTGCCGGAACGACGCCTCGGTCGAAAGGTCCGGCCGCCGGCCGCCGCGGGGCACCGCCACGCCGAGCCGCGACGTCGCCACCTCCACCCGGGTTCCCCCGTCCAGGGTGCCGTCCGCCACCAGCGCGTCCACCGCCTCCGCCATCAGCAGCACGGCATCCGGCCTCTCCCCGCGTGCGAGCTTGTCCTGGATGACGGTGGTCGGCCCCCAGAACACCTCCACCCTGCCTCCGCCGGCGGCGAAGCCGGGCAGGACCGTCCGGTCGAACGGCGCACGCACCGCCAGCGCGCACATGAGGTGGAACGGCTCCATCACCCGGCCCCGCGTCCGACCGGCCGCAGCAGGTCCGGCGTCAGCTCCGACACGGTCCGCGCGCCCACCAGCGCCATGTCCCGGTCGATTTCCTCGCGCAGCAGCCGGATCGCGTGCTCCACCCCGGCCACCCCGCCCAGCGCCGCCGCGAACAGGAACGGCCGGCCCACAAAGGTGAAGTCCGCCCCGAGCGCCATCGCCTTCAGCACGTCCGTCCCGCGCCGGATGCCGCTGTCCACGATCACGGCCATGCCGCCCTTCTCCGCTGCGACCTCCGGCAGCACGTCCAGCGGCGCCACGGCGTGGTCGAGCTGCCGCCCCCCGTGGTTCGACAGGATGATCCCGTCCGCCCCGGCCTCGCGCGCCAGCTTCGCGTCGATGGGCGACAGCAATCCCTTGATGAGCAACGGCCCCTTCCATTGCCGCCGGATCGCATCGATGTTCCGCCACGACAGCCGGTCGCGCGCGATGGTGTTGCGCACGCTGTTGCCGGACATCATGGGCGGCCCGCGCTCCGCCTCCATGTTCTCGAAATGCGGCGCCCCGTGCCGGAGGAAGGTCCGCGCCACCACGCCCAACGCCCAGCGCGGATGCGTCACGCTCTGCAGCATCACCCGCGGCGTCACCCGGATCGGCATGCTGAACCCGGTGCGGATGTTGTGCTCCCGGTTGCCCAGCATCGGCGTGTCCGCCGTCACCACCAGCACGCGGTATCCCGCCGCATCGACCCGGCGCACCAGCCGGTCGATCCGGTCCTGGTCCCCGGGCAGATACGCCTGGAACCAGGCATCCGGGTTGCGCGCATGCACGTCCTCAAGGCTGATCAGCGCCGACGCGCTCAGGATCATCGGCAGCGACTGCCGCTTCGCCGCCTCGGCGAGCACCAGGTCGCCGCGGTAGGCGACGAACGCCGCGCCCCCGAGCGGCGGAATGCCGAACGGCGCCCCGTAGCGGCGCCCGAACAGCGTCACCCCCTGGTCGCGTCCCGAAACGTCGCGCAACATGCGCGGCACCAGCCGATGGCCCGCATAAGCCTCCCGGCTGCCGCGCAGCGCCGTCCCGGTCTCCACGCCGCCGGCCACGTAGTGGAAGACCATCGGCGGCAACAGGCGCCGCGCATGGCGTTCGAAATCGTCGAGGGACAGCAGGTCCCGGAACCGGTAGGGCGTCGCCGCGGCGGTCCGCTTCAGGCTGGTGACGATGGCGTCCGGCCCGGTGAGGCCCGGCACGCTCTCCCCGGAAGCAGTTCTGTCCGGCACGGCTTGATCCATCCTCGGCCTTCCGATCCCCGTTACGGCGGTGGCAACCCGCCTTTATATCTGAAAGCCCTTACACTCTGTGCCCTGCCGGGATCGACGTCAACGCGGGCCAAGGACGGATGCAGCGATCATGACCCACCGCCGGCCCCATGCGTAGAACCAGGTCTGAACGGGCGTTGGGGCGTCTTCCCGTGGCGAGCGACGTGGCGGCGCTCGCCGGCGTGTCCACCGCCACCGTGTCCCGCGTCCTGAACGGCGGCGCCGTCGTCCGTCCCGACAAGCGCGACGCCGTGCTGCGGGCGGCGTCCCAACTCGGCTTCGTCGCCAACGGCGCGGCCCGCGCCCTCTCGCTCCGCCGGTTCCACGCCGTGGGCGCCGTGATCCCCAACATCGAGAAAGAGGAGTTCGTCCGCGCCCTCTCGGCCCTGCAGGCCGGCCTCCGCAAGGACGGCTACGCCCTCGTCCTCGCCAGCGCCGGCTACGACCTCGACAATGAGCTGCGCGAGGCCGCCCGCATGATCGAACGCGGCATCGACGGCCTGCTGCTCATCGGCGACCTGCACCGCCCGGCCCTGTTCCAGCAGACCGCGCGCCTGTCCATCCCGGTCGTCCAAGCCTTCACCCTCTCCGAGACCCGGCCGTGCGTCGGCTTCGACAACGCGGGCGCCGCAAGCCGCGCGGCCGACCACCTGCTGGACCTCGGCCATCGCCGCATCGCCGTCGTGACCGGCATCCGCAGGGAGAACGACCGCGGCGGCGCCCGCGCGTCCGGCATCGCCGCCGCCGTGGCGCGGCGCGGCGGGACGATCCGGCCGGAGCACGACCTCATCGTCTCGTTCGGCATCACCGCCGGCCGCGACGCGCTCCGTCAGCTCGTGACCGGCGGCGGCCCGCCCCCCACCGCCATCATATGCGGCACGGACCAGCTCGCCTTCGGCGTCCTGATCGAGGCGCGGGCCTATGGCATCGACGTCCCAGGCCAGCTCTCGGTCGTCGGCTTCAACGATTCCGACTACGCCGCCTATCTCGACCCGCCGCTCACCACCGTGCGCGTCCACGCCAGCGAGATCGGCCGCGCCGCCGCGGCGCAGCTCCTGGCCCGCATGGCCGGGCAGCCGGCGGCACGCACCACGCTGATCCCCGCTGAGCTGATCCTGCGCGCCAGCACCGCGCCTCCGCCCAGGCCGCGCCGCCGTGGAGCCGATTGACGCTCCGCAATGGCCGGGCCTACTGTACGGGCTTACAAAAGCGATGTGGCGCGATGTCCGCCGCACGACCGGGGACGACCATGGGTTCAACACCGCGAATCGTCCTCCTCCATGCGACCCCCATCGCGATGGCGCCCGTCCAGGCCGCCTTCACCTCCGCCTGGCCGGAGGCCGAGACCGTCAACCTGCTGGATGACGGCCTCACCATCGACCGCGCCCGCGAGGCCGGGCTGTCCGGCCGCATGATCGACCGTTTCGTCGCCTTCGGGCAGTATGGCGCCGCCATGGAGGCCGACGGGACCCTCGTCACCTGCTCCGCCTTCGGTCCGGCCATCGAGCGGCTGGCGGCGTCCCTCGACATCCCGGTCCTCAAGCCCAACGAGGCGATGTTCCACGCCGCCGTCGCCGCCGGGACCACCATCGGCATGCTCGCCACCTTCGGCCCGTCCGTCCCCACCATGACGGCCGAGTTCGACGAATACGTCGCAAGCGTCGGCTCGAACGCGACGCTCACCACGGTCGTGGTGCCCGAGGCCATCGACCGCCTCCGCGCCGGCGACGCCGAGACCCATAACCGCCTGGTCGCCGAACACGCGCCGCGGCTGGCCCGGTGCGACGCCGTCATGCTCGCCCACTTCTCGACGGCCCGCGCCGCCCACGCGGTCCGCGCCGCCATCGACGCGCCGGTGCTCACGGCGCCCGAGGCGGCGGTCCTCCGGATGCGCAGCCTCGTCGAAACCCGTGGCTGAGTTCCAGATCGTCCCGCTCCGCTGCGGCCATGTGCTCAGCCAGCCGGTCGGCAGCTTCCTGTACCGGACCGACTGCGGCGACGCCCGCATCGACGCCCCCTGCACCGCCTGGCTGCTCCGAGGGCCCGGCGGCCCCATCCTGGTCGATACCGGCCCTGGCCCCCGCGCGCACGCGCCCCAGCATTATCGCCCTGGCGATCCCGACGACCTCCTGCCCCTCGAACTGGCCCGGCACGGCGCCGACCCGCTGGACATCCGGACCGTCATCCTGACCCACCTCCACAACGACCATGTCGGCGGCGCCCGCCTGTTCCCTAACGCCGTCTTCCATGTGCAGCTGCGGGAACTGCGGGAGGCCGTCTGGCCCGTCCCGTTCCAGCGCGCGATCTACGACGTCAACAGGCGCGGCCACCTCCCGCCCTGGGTCCACATCCTGGACCGCTTCGTGGCCCTGGAGGGCGACACGGCGGTCATGCCGGGCCTCTCCACGGTTCTGCTGCCGGGGCACACCGGCGGGTCCCAGGGCGTCCTGGTGGACACCGCGTCCGGGTTGCACCTGCTGCCGGGCGACCTGGTGCCGCTCCATGAGAACTGGGACGGCCGCGGCGGCATTCCCAACGGCAACCACACCGACCTCTACGCCTACGAGCGCAGCTTCCGCCGCGTGGCCGCCCTCGGCGCCACCGTCCTGCCGTCGCACGACCCGCGCGTCTTCGATCACCCTGCCTACCCCGCCGCCGCGGCCTGAACCAAGGCGTAACGAAGCAGACCCTTGAAGGGAGATGGCCGTGCTTTCCCGCTGGACCCGCCTGCTGCCGGTGATGATGGTCGCCTTCATCATCGCCTTCATGGACCGCACCAACATCGGGTTCGCGATCCCGACGATGGGCGCCGAGCTCAAGCTCGATCAGGGCGCCCTCGGCTTCGCGTCCGGCGTGCTGTTCCTCGGCTACGGCATCTCCCAGCCCCTTGGCGGCTGGATCGCCGACCGCGGCCATGGCCGGGCGCTCATCGCGGTGCTCATGGTCCTGTGGGGCACGGCGGAGATCGCCCTCGGCTTCATCAGGACGCCCATCGAGCTTGCCGTCGTCCGCTTCGCCCTCGGCTTCTTCGAGGGCGGCATCTTCCCGACCATGCTGCTGTTCGTACGCACCTGGTTCGCCCCCTCCGAGCGCGCCCGCGCCAACGGCGTCTGGCAGCTCGCCTATCCCCTCGCCGCCATGCTCAGCGGCCCCATCGCCGGCTACGTGCTGGAGCACGGCACGTGGCGCACCCTCTTTATCGTCGAAGGCGTCTTCCCCGTCGCCTGGGCGGCCGTCTGGCTCTGGGGCGTCGCCGCCTCCCCGCACAGCGCGCGCTGGCTTGGCGATGCCGACCGCGCCGCCCTCCTGGCCCGGCTGGCCGCGGAGCCGGAGCATCCCGCCGCGGCCGAGACCGGCTCCAGCCTCATGGCCCAGATGGGCCGCCCGTCCATCCTGCTCTTCACGGCCGCCGTGTTCTTCTGGAACGTCGGCTTCCTCGGCTTCATCATCTGGCTTCCCAGCGTGCTCCACCAGGACGCGAGCCTGAGCCAGGCCACGATTGGATGGCTCAGCGCGCTTCCCTTCGCCGCCGCCATCGTCGCCATGCAGGTGCTGACCCGCTGGTCCGACCGCACCGGCGACCGCCGCAGCTTCGCCGCGTGGCCGCTCCTGATCTGCGGCGGCACGCTGCTGGTGGCGGCCATGAGCTACGCCGCCAACGGCCTCGCCACCAACATGGCGCTTCTCACGCTGGCCGGCGCCATGCTCTACGGCTCGCAGCCGGTGCTCTGGTCCATCCCGGGCGACATCGTCCCCCGCCACCTCGCCGGCGCAGTCTCGGGCGTCATCAACGGCGTGGGCGTCCTCGGCGCGTTCGTCGGCCCCTTCGTGGTCGGCTACGTCCGCACCCGGTCCAACAGCTTCGCGATGGGCCTCGGCGTCCTCGGCGCCTGCCTCCTCCTTGCGGGCGCCCTCATCACCCTGATACGCGAGGCCGGGCCAAGCCGTGCGGCCGCGGCGCTGGACGGCAAGGCAGCGTCCCATCCACGCCCGGTCGACACCACGGCCTGAGGCGGTCGTCCCCCCCGCTTGCTCAAGGCCGGCCCTGTGGGAACCGGCCATGGAAAGGAGAACCCGAATGACGCGGCGTCGGATCAGGGTCTATGTGCTGATGTTCCTGCTGGCGGCCATCAACTACATCGACCGGTCCGCCCTGTCCGTCGCCGCGGCGCCCCTGGCCCAGGAGTTCGGTCTCAGCCCGGTGCAGATGGGCTACCTGTTTTCTTCCTTCCTGTGGCTTTATGTCCTTTGCCTCGTTCCGATGGGGTGGATCGTCGACCGGTTCGGCGCCCGCGCCGTCAACTCCGTCGGCATCGCCGTCTGGTCCGGCGCCACGGTGCTCACGGGCCTGGTCGGCAGTTTCGGCGCCCTGCTCGCGACCCGCGTGCTGATGGGGGCGGGAGAGGCCACCACCTATCCCGCGGCCGGCCGGGTCGTCCGCGAGTGGGTGCCGACCCATGAGCGCGCGCTGTTCACCACCATCTTCAACAGCGGCGCCTATTTCGGCCCGGCGGTCGGCGGGCTGGGCCTGGCTGCGCTGGTCGGTGCGGCCGGCTGGCGGTCGGCGTTCCTTGCATGCGGCGCCATCGGCTTCCTCTGGCTCGCGGCATGGCTCGTATGGTTCCGCAACCCTGCCGAGGCGCGCTGGCTTGGCGAGGAGGAGCGCTCGATGCTGCTGCGGGACCGCGGCGCGACAGCAACAGCGTCCGGCCCGCAGCACGAGATCGGCATCGCCGGCCTCCTGCGTTCACCGTCCATGCTGGGATTGATGTTCACGCAAGGGTGCGGCGTCTACACCCAATATCTGTTCCTGACCTGGTTGCCGACCTACCTGCAGGCGGAGCGCGGGCTGTCGATTGCGAGGAGCGGCTGGCTCACGGCGCTGCCCTACTTCGGCGCGGTGATCCTGACGATCCTCCTCGGCCGGCTCAGCGACGCGCGGCTGTCGCCGGAGGCGGTGCAGTCCGGCGGCCGGCGGCGCATGGTGGCGGCCATGATGCTGGTCGCCGCGGTCATCCTGCTCGTGCCCTTCGTGACCGATGTCTACATGATCCTGGTCCTGATCATGGTGGCGCTCAGTGGCGTGGCGACCACCATCGGGCTGAACATCGCATTGCTGAGCGACCTGCTGCGCAGCACGGGGGATGCCGGGCGTGCGACCGGACTGCTGATCCTGGGCGGCAACATCTTCGGCATCCTGGCGCCCATCGTGACCGGCTACCTCGTGCAGGCGACCGGGCACTACGACTACGCCTTCGTATTGGCTGGGGCGTTGCTGCTCTGCGGCGGGTTGTCTGCCCTGCTGCTCACCCGCCATCCCATCACCGGCTAAAGGGGTCGCATGTTCTTCCATCCGCCGCAGGACGTTCCCACGACGCTTTTTGCCCGCTTGCCGGATGAGCTGCGTGGCGACAACGCCGACAATGAGTGGGTGTGCGCGCAGCCTGCCGGCGGGCCTGCGGATTCCTTGCTGGAAGGCCCCTCCTTCGACCGGGACGGACGGCTCTGGTGCGTCGATCTGCCGAACGGTCGCATCTACCGCATCACGCCGGACGGGCAGTTCCATGTCGTGGCGCAGTACGACGGCTGGCCGAACGGCCTGAAGTTCCATCGTGACGGACGGGTCTTCATCGCGGACTACAAGAACGGCATCATGGTGCTGGACCCGGTGAGCGGGACGGTGACGCCCTACTTGGTCCGGGCCAATCTCGAGCGCTTCAAGGCGGTCAACGACCTGCATTTTGCGCTGAACGGGGATTTGTATTTCACCGACCAGGGGCAGACCGGCCTGCATGACCCCACCGGGCGGCTGTTCCGCGTCACGGCGGCCGGCCGGATCGAATGCCTGTTGGACAACGTGCCGAGCCCGAACGGCCTGGTGATGAACCTGTCGGAGACGATGGTCTACCTGGCGGTGACGCGGGGCAACTGCATCTGGCGCGTGCCGCTGCGGGCCGACGGAGGGGTCGCCAAGGTCGGCGTGTTCATCCAGATGTCCGGCGGCTGGGGCGGCCCGGACGGGCTGGCCTTGGACAGCCAGGGGCGCCTTGCGATTGCCCATGTCGGCATGGGCTGCGTGTGGGTCGTCGACCAGTTCGGAGAGCCGGTTTACCGGGTTCGGAGTTGCGCCGGGATGCACACGACGAACGCGGCGTTCGGCGGCACGGACGGGCGATCCCTCTTCATCACGGAATCCGGGACGGGCAGCATCCTTCGTGCGGAACTCGACGTGCCCGGCAAGACGATGTTCTCCCATGCGGAGTGACAGGCGGCGGCCAACCACGTCCGCCTGAGATGGTCCTCGTGCTGCGGCCCTCCCCCTTGCGCGGTTCCTCCAGTTCCCGTAAGGCCGGGCGCGAGACATCGAGAGTTGAGCCCACGCTCAACACCAACCTGCTCCCGGGCAAGGTGGTGCTCCCTGGCAAAGGGGGGATGTGGCCAGCAGGCAAGGATCGGGAATGGACCAGCTCAAGGACATCGGGACGGAGCTATCGCCGTCCGGCCACCTCCAGCATTTCGCCAGCGACAACTACGCCGGCATCTGTCCGGAAGCCTGGGACGCCATGGCGGCGGCGAACCGGCACCACGCCCCCGCCTATGGCGAGGACGAATGGACCGCGCGGGCCGCCAATGCGTTCCGGACCATTTTCGAGGCGGAGTGCGAGGTGTTCTTCGCGTTCAACGGCACCGCCGCCAACTCGCTGGCGCTCGCCGCGCTCTGCCAATCCTATCACAGCGTGATCTGCGCGGACGTCGCCCATGTGGAAACCGACGAGTGCGGCGCGCCCGAGTTCTTCTCCAACGGATCGAAGCTGCTCGTGGCGCCGACACGGGATGGCAAGCTGTATCCGGACGTGATCCGCGCGACCGCCACCGGCCGCAAGGACATCCACTTCCCCAAGCCGCGCGTGGTCACCATCACGCAGCCGACCGAGACGGGGCAGCTCTACGACCTCGCTGAAATCCACGCGATCTCCGCCACGTGCCGCGAGCTTGGCCTGAGCCTGCACATGGACGGGTCCCGTTTCGCCAATGCCTGCGCCGCGCTCGGTTGCGCGGCGGCTGACATGACATGGCGCGCCGGGGTCGATGTGCTTTGTTTCGGAGGCACCAAAAACGGGATGGCGGCCGGCGAGGCGATCGTGTTCTTCGATCCGGCGCTGGCCGAGGACTTCGACTACCGGTGCAAGCAAGCCGGCCAACTCGCGTCAAAGATGCGGTTCCTGGCCGCGCCCTGGGTCGGCATGCTGGAAAGCGGCGCATGGCTCCGCCACGCGGCCCATGCCAATGCCTGCGCCCAGCTGTTCGCGGGTCTCGTGGAAGGGCTGCCCGGCGTCGGCCTGCGGTTCCCGGTGCAGGTGAACTCCGCCTTTCTCGACCTTTCGGACCGGCTCGTGTCGCGGCTGCGTGCCCGCGGCTGGCGCTTCTACACCTTCATCGGCGGCAGCGCGCGGTTCATGTTCGCCTGGGACGCCGAGCCGGAGCGCATTCATGCCCTCGCCGCCGACCTGCGCGCGGCGGCGCTCGCCGAAGCGGCTTAGCTCAACCGGCCTGCCCGTGCAGCTATCCCTGGCCGCCGGCTGCTGCGGCCCGGGGCGGCACCAGCTCGTCGGCGGGCATGGGGCGGCCGAACCGGTATCCCTGCATCGTGCGGCACCCTTCCCGGCGCAGGATGAAGTCTTGGGCCTCGGTCTCGATCCCTTCCGCCAACACCGGGATGGACAGGCTGTCGGCCAGGGCCATCACCGCGTGCAGGATGACCCGCTCGTGCCGGCCGGGCAGCCCGGCGACGATGGAGCGATCCAGCTTCACCAGGTCAATCGGCAGCCGCACGAGGTGGCACACCGAGGACAGCCCGCCCCCGAAGTCGTCGAGGGCGATCCGCACCCCCATGGCCCGCAGCTCGTCGAGCAACGGCGCGATGGCCTCCAGGTCGCGGGCCGCCACCGTTTCCGGGACCTCGATTTCCAGCATGGCCGCCGGCACGCCATGCCGGAGCAGGGCGGCAGCCACCCGCGCGGGCAGGGCAGGGTCCCGCAGCGTCGCGGCCGACAGGTTCACCGCGACCACGCCGGGCGCCCCGGGCTGGCCGACCCAGTCCCGTGCCTGCCGCAGCGCCGCCTCCAGGACCCATTCGTCGAGGGCCGGCATCAGCCCGGCCGCCTCCGCCTCCGGAAGGAACTCGCCCGGCATCATCGTCCGGCCGTCCATCGGGCTGTCGGGCCAGCGCACCAGGGCCTCCGCCCCGCGCAGGACCCTGCCGGGCCAGGACACTTGCGGCTGCCACAGCAGTTGCAGGCGCCCGCCCGCGATGGCCCCGGCGAGCGCCTCCCCAAGCAGGCGGCGGCGATCCGCCTCCTCTTGGAACACCGGCAGGAAGCCGACCGCACAGCCGCGGCCGCGATGCTTGGCGGCATAAAGGGCGAGGTCGGCCGCATGTTGCAGCGCCTTCGCATCCCCGGCGTCGGCGGGATAGGCGGCATGGCCGAGGCTTGCGGACATCGCGAGTTCCACGTCGTCCGCCCATGCCGGCCGGGACAGCGCCTTGGCCAGCCGCTGCGCCAGGGCGTCCGCATGGGCCGCCGCGTCGGGATCGCGAACCAGAAGGGCGAACTCGTCGCCGCCCAGGCGGCAGGCCAGGTCGCCCGGTTGCAGGACCGCGCGCAGGCGGAGCGCCGCCTCGCAGAGCAGGGCGTCCCCGGCCGCGTGGCCGTGACGGTCGTTGGTTTCCTTGAAGCGGTCCAGATCCACCAGCATCAGCACCGCCCCATGGGCCGGGAGGTGCGCCAGCGCCTGCTGGAACTGGGCGCGATTTCCCAGCCCGGTCAGGGGATCGTGCCAGGCGAGGTGTTCCGCATGGGCCTGCGCCGCCTTGAGCGGGGTGATGTCGAGCAGGGTCAGCACGGCCCCGCGCCCCTCTCCGCCCGCAAGCGGCAGCCAGCCGGACGCGCAGACCAGCACGCATGTCCCCTGCCCGCCGCCCCCCATGGCGATGGTGGCCTCGACCTCCTGGCCCGGCGGAAAGCCGAATGGCCCTTCCGCAGCCGGCGCATCCCTGCGCCGCAGCTCCGCATTCGCCAGCCCATCCGGTATCTGGCCGCCAAAAAGCCGGGCCAGCCGCGCATTGGCGAACAGCGTCCGGCCGTCCTCGTCCAGGTGCCAGATGCCGACCGGCGCGGTGTCCACCAACGCCCGGTAGCGCGCTTCGCTTGCGACGATGGCGCTCTCGCGGTGCTTCAGGGCGGTGATGTCCACCGCCAGCCCGGCCACTTGCCCCTCCGACAGGCGCCGCTTGGCGACCCGCATCCAACGTCCGCCTGGATACAGGCGGTCGAAGTCGCCGGGCTGGTCGGACTCATGCGCGGCGACGCGCCGGGCCAGCTCGGCCGCAACCTCCTCCGGCCCGGCCCCGTGCAGGGTCTGGCGGATGGCCTCGTGCATCAGGTCGTCGTAGCGCAGGGGGGACGGCAGCGTTGCGAACACAGAGTGATGCAGGCTGGCATAGGATGCGCTGTAATCCAGCAGCATGCGGTCGGCGTCGAAGATGGCATAGTGGCAGTCCAGGGCTTCGACCGCCTCGCGCAGCAGGCCATCCGGGCAAGCGAGAGGCTCGACAGGCAGGCTCAAGGGCAGTCCTTCCATGCGCATGCACTCCAAAGCTGTCACCCAAACATTTCGGGCCTGGCGGGACCTGAGTTCGGCCCGCATTGAATTATCTGCAATAGCAATGAACATTTCATTAACTTCGTAAGTGTCCGGCCGCGGCCCCCGTCCCGGCGCCATGCCGTGCGCTTGCCCGCAGCGGCGTTTGCCGCCACCCTGGCCCGGCCAGAGGAAGACCGATGCCGCGACGCCAGATGCACCTGATCGCCTATCTCAAGACCGGCCCGACGGCGCTGCATGTCGGCGGGTGGCGCCATCCGGAGGCCACCCTCGACGACATTCTGGACCCCAGCCGCTACGAGCAGATCGCCCGCCTGCTGGAGGCGGCACGGTTCGACGGCTGCTTCTTCGCCGACCTGTTCGGGCTGTACGACCTGCATGGCGGCAGCTACGACGCCTACGTCCGGCGCGGCGGCCAGATCAGCTTCCTCGATCCCACGGTTGTGCTGCCGGTCATGGCGGCGGCGACCCGGCATTTGGGCCTCGGCGCGACGCTTTCGACCAGCGTTCATTCCGCCTACCACCTGGCCCGCTGGCTCGGCTCGCTGGACGTCATGAGCAAGGGCCGGGTCGCCTGGAACGTGGTCACGTCGGCCACCGACCTCGAGGCGCAGAACGCCGGGCTGGACGAACTGCCGCCCCGGGAGGAGCGGTACGACCGCGCGGACGAGGTGCTGGAGGCGTGCTTCGCCCTGTGGAACAGCTGGGACGCCGACGCCTTCGTGGGCGACAAGCAGGCCGGCATCCTGGCGGACCCGGCCAAGGTCCATTACGCCAACTATCGCGGCCGCTGGGTCAAGTCGCGCGGCCCGCTGTCGATCCCGCGCAGCCCGCAGGGACGCCCCGTCATCATGCAGGCCGGCAGCTCCGACCGCGGGCGGGAGTTCGCGGCGCGCTGGGCGGAGGCGGTGTTCACCATCCAGCGCGGCGCCCCCGAGATGCGCGCCTTCTACGACGACCTGAAATCCCGCCTGGCCGCGCACGGCCGCGCGCCGCACGAGTGCGCCGTCCTGCCCGCGGTCACGATGGTGCTGGGCGAGACGCCGTCGATCGCGCGGGAGCGGGCGGACTACCTCAACAGCCTGATCGATCCGGAGCTGAGCCTGGCTGCGACCTCCAGCAGCGTCGGCGCCGACCTGACCCGGCTCCAGCCCGGCACCACGCTGGAGCAGTTGCAGGGCAACCAGGGGATGCAGGGCACGAAGGACCTGCTGGATCAGGTCATGCAAGCCGAGGGCATCAGCCTCAAGCAGGCCGCAGCGAAGCGGGCAGAGGGGCGGGAGCTGGTCGGCACGCCCGCCATGGTCGCGGACCGGCTGCAGGAGCTGTTCGAGGCCGGGGCATGCGACGGCTTCGTGGTGACGCCCACCATGTTTCCCGGCATGTTCGAGCAGTTCTGCCGCGGCGTGGTGCCGGAACTGCAGCGCCGCGGCCTGTTCCGCACCGAATACGCCGGCCGCACCCTGCGCGAGAACCTGCGGAGCTGACCTGCCCCGCCTGTGCAGCCGGGGACGGGCACGTCGCCCGCGTCCGGCACCGATCTTGCTGCCCTCTCACGGCGTCGCGGTTCCAACGGATTGCGGCGTGCCTTTCCCGCTGCCGTCGTGGATAGGAGTGATAAGGTGCCGCTGAGCGACGAGCAGGAACAACGCGAACACAAGCTCAAGGTGGACCTCATGGCCGCAGACATCGACCTGAAAAAGGCGCAAACCCGCAAGTCGGAACAGGACTGGCGACTCGACCCGCAGCGCGTGGTCATCTCCGCCTTCGTGGCAGGAGCGGCTTTGACGGGCGCGACCATCGGCGTCGCCACGGTGCTGCTGCGCACGCTGGGCAAAGGCGGGTGAACCGATACGACAGCGCACACGGCGGCGAACATCACAGCGGCGAACATCACGACAGGAAACGGCGGAACATGCAGGGTCGGCGGCAGATGCACCTTATCGCGTTCCTGATGACGGGGCCGACCTGCCATCACCATGGCGCGTGGCGGCACCCGGAATCCGCGGTGGACGACCTGCTCGACCCCCGCCGCTACGAACACATCGCCCGCGTGCTGGAGGCCGGCCGGTTCGATGGGCTGTTCTTTGCCGACATCCTCGGCATCTATGACCTGTATGACGGCAAGTTCGACACGATGGCGGGGCGCGGCGGCCAGGTCTGCCTGCTGGACCCGGCGGTCGTACTGCCGATGATGGCGCGGGTGACGGAGCATATCGGGCTGGGCCTCACCTACTCCTCCACCTTCAACCATCCCTACCAGATCGCCCGTATGCTCGGCAGCCTCGACCACCTGAGCGGCGGGCGCGCCGCCTGGAACGTGGTGGCCTCCACCAGCACGCTGGAGGCGCGCAACTTCGGCATGGAGGAGATGCCGGGCCGCTCTCAACGCTACGACCGGGCCGACGAGGTGCTCGAAGCCTGCGGCGCGCTGTGGGACAGTTGGGAGGAGGGCGCGCTGCTGTTCGACAAGGCGTCCGGCGCCTTCGCCGACCCGGCCAAGATCCATTACGCCGACTACGCCGGCAAGTGGATCCGCAGCCGCGGCCCGCTCACCACGCCGCGCAGCCCGCAGGGGCGCCCCGTCATCATGCAGGCCGGCAGCTCCGACCGCGGGCGGGACTTCGGGGCGCGCTGGGGCGAGGTGATCTTCACGCTGCAGCACCAGAAGGCCGACATGCAGGCGTTCTACAACGACTTCAAATCCCGCATGGCCGCGCGCGGGCGGGCGCCGGAGGAGTGCGTGATCCTGCCGTCCATCGACGTGGTGATCGGCGAGACCGAGTCCATCGCGCGGGAGCGCGCCGAGTACGTCAACAGCCTGGTGGACACGCAGCTTGGCCTCGCCACGATGTCCGGCCACATCGGGATCGACTTGGCGCGCTTCGATCCGGACCTGCCGCTCACGGACATCGCCATCGAGGAAGGCTCGCGCGGGTCGTTCGACGTGATCCTGCAGGGGACGAAGGCCGAGGGCCTCACGCTGGGGGAGGCGGCGCGGCGCTTCGCCACCAGCGAGCTTTGCCCGCAGCTGGTGGGCACGCCGGAGATGATCGCCGACCAGCTGACCGACCTGTTCGAAGACCACGCCTGCGACGGGTTCGTGCTCACGCCCACCACCTTCCCCGGCATGTTCGAGCAGTTCAGCCGCGCCGTGGTGCCGCTGTTGCAGAAACGCGGCGTGTTCCGGACGGAGTACGCCGGGCGGACGCTGCGCGAGAACCTGCGCTCATGAAGCCGCGCATGCATCTGGGGTTCGATTTCTCCTACACCCACATGGGCGGGCGGTGGCGCATGCCGGGCGCCTGGCCGGGCCGCACGTTCCCCGATGTCGCGATGTACGAGGACGTGGCCCGCATCGCCGAGCGCGGCTGCCTCGACATGATCTTCTCGGGCGACGGGACCGGCGTGCCGGACACCTGGCGCGGCTCCCGCGACGCCGCGGTCGAGTGGGGCATGAACTGGCCGCGCCAGGACCTCAACCCGATCATGGTCGCCATGTCGCGGGTGACCCGGCACATCGGCTACGGGCTGACCTACTCCTCCACTTTCATGCATCCCTACTACACCGCGCGGCTGATGAACTCGCTGGACCACGTGACCGGCGGGCGGATCGCCATGAACCTCGTGACCTCCACCCGGCCGGCCGACGCGGCGAACTTCGGCTTCGACGAGCTGATGGAGCACGCCAGCCGCTACGACCGGATGGAGGAGTTCGTCGATGTGTGCCGCGCCCTGTGGGACAGCGCGGAGCCGGACGCGATGCTGTGGGACCACGCCACCGGGCGCGTCGGCGATCCCTCCAAGGTGCATGGCGTGTCGCACGCCGGGCGCTTCTTCAAGGTGGAGGGGCCGCTCAACACTCCGCCCTCGCCCCAGGGCCGCCCGGTGCTGATCCAGGCCGGCGGCTCGCCCCGCGGGGTGCGCGCCTCGGCCTACGTCGCGGACCACGTGTTCGGCGCGGACATGCCGCTGCCGCTTCAGGTGAAGCAGCGCGCTGCCCTGGACGAGGCCCTGATCGCGCTGGGCCGCGACCCGTCCGCGGTCGGCATCCTGTGGCAGACGCCCATCGTGGTGGCGGAGACCGAGCGGGAGGCGCAGGCGCAGCGCGACCGCCTGCTCACCGCCGTGCCGGCGGAGGCGGTCGGAGCCTATCTTTCATACAACGCCGCCTACGACTTCTCGACCCTGCCGGCCCGCTTCACCCTGCGGCAACTGCATGCGGAGATCGTGGCCGCCAACGCCTCCCCGGTCGGCTTCGTGCACGAACTGTCGCTGCGGCTGGGCGCCGACACGGAGATCACCCGGGACGAGTTCTTCCACCACGGCCTCCGCAACGCGACCGCCTGGGACACCACGGTCGCCGGCACCCCCGCCCAGTTGGCCGACCGGCTGGAGGAGGTGTTCGAGGCGACCGGCAGCCGCGGCGGCTTCATGCTGGGGCACATCGTCTCGCTGCCGGGCGACCTGATCGCCATCGTGGACCTGCTCGTGCCGGAGTTGCAGCGCCGCGGGCGGTTCCGCACGGAATACAGGGGACGCACGCTGCGGGAGACCCTGGCGGAGGATTAGCTGCCGGGTCCCGGAGGGTCGTGACGCCCCGGCTCAGCCTTCGAGCAGCTCGCGGAGCACCGCGTCGAAGAACGGGCGGTCGGCCGGGTTCCAGAGCGTCATGTGACCCCAGATCGAGTTGATCGGCCGGCACTCCGCATTCGGCATCCGGGCCACCTCGGCATGGCTGTCCGCCGGGGGGAAGTAGCTGTCGTATTCGCACGGCACCACGATGGCCCGGGCGGTGATCGACCCCAGCGCGCGGCCGAGGTCGCCGCCATGCTGGGCGCCCGCGCCGATGTCGCCATCCTCCCAGCAGCGCAGCAGGGCCAGCAGGTCGTTGGCATCGTGGTGCAGGAACGCCGGCTCCCAGAACCGGGCCGAGAACTCCGCGGCCGTCGCGGCGCCGAACTGGCGGAAGGCTTCGGTGCGGTAGAACGGCTCCGAGAACCCCCAGCCGGCGTAGATGGTGGCGAACGCACGCAGGCTGCGGACTGGCGGCCGGGTGTAGAACCCGTCCGCGAAGGCCGGGTCCAGCTCCAGGGCGCGGCGGAGCGCCAGCAGGAAGATCTTGTTGAATTGCGCCGTGCGGGCCGAGCAGCAGAGCGGGGCGATGGCGTCCACGGCGCCGGGATACTGCGCGCCCCATTGATAAGCCTGGCAGCCGCCCATGGACCAGCCGGCGACGAGCCTGATGCGCTCGATCCCGAGGCTGTCGAGCAGCATGCGTTGCAACCGGACGTTGTCGTGCAGCGTGACGCGCGGGAAGCGCCCGGCCTCGAACGGCGCCGGGGTGTTGCTGGGGGAGGAGGAGACGCCGCCCGACAGGAGGTTGGTGAACACGATGAAGTGGTGGGC
Source organism: uncultured Acetobacteraceae bacterium (assembly GCA_964252005.1). Lineage (GTDB taxonomy): Bacteria > Pseudomonadota > Alphaproteobacteria > Acetobacterales > Acetobacteraceae > CAHJXG01. Next base: position 29,190 of record CAXULX010000012.1, read on the forward strand.
CGGGTCGATGGCGCGGTCCCCGCCCACCATGCACATCTCGGCCTCGCGGTCCGTGCCGGAATACCAGGACGGGATCAGCACCACGTTGTCGCGGGCCGGCGACAGCGTGCCGAGGGTCCGGTAGACGAGCCGGGCCGTGGGCAGGCCCTCGCCGCCCTGCAACGCGAAATCAGCGGCCTCGAAGGTTTGGCGACCGGTCATCAGGGCCTCTCAGGTGCAGGTGAAGACGTTTGCGCAGCGAGCCGTCCGTGCATGGTGTCTGGCGGGACCGGCAGGGGTGATGGGCCATGGGCGCCCCGATCAGGCGATGGCCGCAACCTCCTCCTGCTCGACCATGCGGAGGAAGCGGCGCGTGCGCTCATGCTTCGGGTTGTCGATGACGGCCTCGGGCGGACCTTGCTCGACCACCCGGCCCTCATCCATGAAGATGACCCGGTCCGCGACCTCGCGCGCGAAGCGGATCTCGTGCGTCACGACCACCATGGTCATGCCGGCCTCGGCCAGGCGCCGCATCACCGCCAGCACCTCGCCGACCAGCTCGGGGTCCAGCGCCGAGGTCGGCTCGTCGAACAGCATCAGCCTCGGCTGGATCGCGAGCGCGCGGACGATGGCCACGCGCTGCTGCTGCCCGCCGGACAGGCGGTGCGGCAGGTGGCGGGCGTGCCGGGCCAGGCCCACGGCGGCGAGCAGGCGCAATGCGGTCGCCTCCGCCTCGGCCGGCGGCACGCCGTGCACGCGGACCGGCGTCTCCGTGATGTTCTGCAGCGCGGTCAGGTGGGCGAACAGGTTGAAATGCTGGAACACCATGCCGATCCGCGCCTCCGCCCGGGCGCGGGCCAGGTCGCGCACCGGGCGCGGCGGCCCGCCGTTGGACGGGCGGTAGCCGACCGGGCGGCCGCCGACGGTGACCTCGCCCCAGTCCATCGCCTCCAGGTGGTTGATCATGCGGAGCAGGGTGCTCTTGCCGGAGCCGCTGGGACCCAGGATCACCACCACCTCGCCCTGGGCGATGCTGAAATCGACGCCGGACAGCACCTCCCGCCCGGCATAGGACTTCTGCACGTTGCGCCCGACCACGAAGGGCTGCCCCCGCTGCGCCTGGTCGGTGGCGCCGATCAGGCTGCCGATCCACGCGGCGTCCGACGCCTGCGCCACCGCAGGCGCGGGTGGGGGCGCGGGCGGGCGGGTCGGCACGGGGCGGCGAACGCCCAGCAGCCGTTGCCAGGCGGAGGGGCCGGCCTCGGCGCGCTCGATGTCGAACCGCCGCTCCAGCACCGATTGCAGCGCGGTGATCGCGCTGGTCAGCACCAGGTAGATCGCGCCGGTGGCGATGAACACCTGGAAGAACTTGAAGTTCTGCCCGACGATCTGCTGCGCCCGGAACGTCAGCTCGTTCACGAAGATCACCGAGGCGATCGACGTCAGCTTCAGCATGCTGATCGTGTCGTTGATCAGCCCCGGCAGGATGGCGCGCATCGCCTGCGGCAGGATGATGCGGCGGAGCGTCAGGCCGGGCGCCATGCCGAGCGAGGCCGCGGCGACCGATTGCGTGGCGCTCACGGAGATGATGCCGCCGCGGATGATCTCCGCGCTGAACGCCGCCTCGTTCAGGGCGAAGCCGATCAGCGCCGTGCTGAAGCTGTCGAGCCGCAGGCCGACGAAGGGCAGCGCGTCGAAGATGAACACGAGCTGCAGCAGCTGCGGGGTGCCGCGGGTCACGAAGATGTAGAACCCGGCCGCCGCACGCGCCGCGCGGACGCGCGAGAGCCGCATCAGGGCCAGCCCGAGGCCCAGGACCAGGCCGCAGGTCATGGCGGCAACGGTGATCTCGACGGCCAGCAGCGCGCCGCTCCAGAGGAAGTCCGAGGTGGCGTAGGTGGCGAAGTCGGCCAGCCACTCCTGCATGCCCTCGGCCGCTGGCGCCGCCCGCGCCGCCGCCGTGCCCAGCAGGAGCAAGGCGGATGCCAGGCAGAGGGCGCGCGACAGGGAGGCTACTCCGTCTTGACCGCGGCCGGGACCTCCATCTCCATGTCGATCTTGTATTTGGCGAAGATCGCCTTCTGCTTGCCCTCGGCCTGCATCACCTGAAGCCCGTCATGGATGGCGCGCAGCAGGTCCGCGTTGCCCTTCTTGACGGCGGCGCCGATGTTGAAGCCCGTCATGACCTTGTAGGCGCGTTCGTAGGTCTTCGGGTTGTCGGCCGCCAACTGGTCCACCACCGCCAGGTCGGTCATCATGATGTCGGCCCGGCCCGTCTGCACAAGCCGGATGCCGGACGCCATGTCGGGATAGGTCATGACGGTCATGGCGGGCTTGTTCTCCGCCTTGCAGGCCGCATCCTGCTTCTTGGCCGCCACCTCCTCGACCGTGCCGAGGCCCACCGCGTAGATCGCCCCGCAGGAGGCCGTCATGCCGGTGATCTTCTTGGGGTTGCCCGCCTGCGTCAGCGCGCCCGTCGCGGCCTGCATGTACATGACGAAGTCCAACTGCTTGGCCCGTTCCGGCGTGTAGTACAGGTTGTCCCAGAAGATATCGACCTGCCCGCCGGCGGTCGCCGGCATCAGGCCGGACCAGCCGCCCAGGAACATCTCATACTTGACCCCGGCGCAATCCAGCACGGCGCGCGCCAAATCCACGTCGGAGCCCTCGACCTTGTTGAAGTCGGCGCCGTTGCGCATGGCGTAGGGAGGGGTCTGCGGGTCGGCGCCGACCTTGACCGTCTTGCCGGCCAGGCTCGGGTATTTCTCGGCCAGCTTCGCCGGCTCGCAGGCCGGCGCGGCGGAGGCCAGGGAGGCGTGGCCAGCGAGGCCCAGGGCCAACGCCGCCGTCGCCACGATCCGAAACGTCATACGCGCTCTCCTGGATGGGGGGCCTACAGCCACGTTTGGCAGACTTCGCACGCCCCAATGTCTCGCAAGCCCCATGCCACGCGCTTGGCCGGCCGCTGCGGCCTCGGTGCCATCGAGCCCCCGAAAGCTGCTTGCATGCTGTGCAACTCTCATGCGTATCTGCGCTCATGGCAGGCAGCCCCCGCTGAATGCCTGAACCCTAGGCAAGCCGGGACGAAGCTTGCGAGCAGCACTGGACGGTTTCGCATGATGCATCTCGGATGGTTCGTCGGTCGCGGCTACTCCGTGCACGGTTGGCAGCAGGACGGGTGGGGCGACGAGGCGCTGGACTGGACCAACCCCGGCATCTACCTCGACCTGGCCCAGGCGCTCGACCGGGCCTGTTTCGATTACATGATGATCGAGGACGGCTCCCTCGTGCCCGATGCCTACGAGGGGTCGTCCCGCGCCTACCTGCAGCATGCGGTCACCGTGCCGAAGGCCGACCCGATGCCGCTGGTGCCGCTGCTGGGCCAGGCGACTAAGGGCTTGGGCATCATCGCGACCATGACCACGGCGTTCTACCCGCCCTATCTGGGCGCAAGGCTCGCCGCCACGCTGGACCACCTCACGCGGGGCCGCGCCGGCATCAACCTGGTCACCGCCCACAACGACCGCGCCGCCCAGAACTTCGGGTTGGACCGGCACCATGAGCACGACACGCGCTACGAGATGGCCGGCGAGTGGATCGAGGTCGCGGACAAGCTGTGGGCCTCCTGGCAGCCCGGCGCCGTGCGCGCCGACCGGGAGGCCGGGGTGTTCGCGGACGTGTCCAAGGTGCATCCCATCCACCACGACGGCCCGCATTACCGCTGCCGCGGCCCGCTGAACCTGCCGCCGGGTCCGCAGGGCCGCCCCGTGATCTGCCAGGCCGGCGGCTCCCCGGCCGGACGCAGCTTCGCGGCCCGGCACGCCGACACGATCATCGCCCTGGTCCGCGACGTGAAGCAGGCCAAAGCCTACCGCGCCGACATCACCGCGAAGCTCCTGGCGTGCGGACGGGCGCCGGAGGCGTGCAAGGTGCTGTTCTGCGTGTCCGTCGTGCTGGGCGAGACGGTGGCGGAGGCCGCCGAGCGGAAGCTTCGGCGTCGGGCGAGGCTGGCCGCGGATTTGGAGCCGAGGCTCGCAGCCCTCTCGTTCTACGGCGCCCGCGACCTGTCCCGCCTGCCGCTGGACGAGCCGATGCAACGCGCCGAGACCAATGCCTCGCGCACGATGGTGGAGGCTTACACGGCCCGTGGCCGGACCCTGCGCGAGGTGGCCGCGGATGACGAGGTGAACGGACTCCCCTTCGTGGGCACCCCGGACAGCATCGCCGCGGAGATGGCGGATGCGATGGCCGAGATCGGCGGGGACGGGTTCTTGTTCACCGAGCCGCTCTCCAGGCGCACCGTCACCGAGATCACCGACGGCCTGGTTCCCGCCCTGCAGCGGCGCGGCCAGGTGCGGCGCGCGTACGCGCATCCCACCTTGCGGGAAACCCTGATGGAGTTCTGATCCCACGGCCGGCCTGACCGAAGTGCAGGGGCCGTCCATGCCGCTGGACGATGCGCTGATTGTCGCATAACGGTCATTTTTCTGTAATGGTGCTGCGCCCGCCAAAGCGGTAGCAGCGTCTCATGCCACGTGACACGCCGATGATCGACGCCCATTCCCGCACGGCGGCGCCCGTGGCGCTGCGCGGGGTGTCGCGCCGTTTCCCCGGCGCCGCCCAGGCCGCGCTGGACCAGGTCTCCATCGACGTGCAGCCCGGCGCCTTCACCGTGCTGCTGGGTCCGTCCGGCTGCGGCAAGACCACGCTGCTGCGGATCGTCGCCGGGCTCGAGACGGCGGATGGCGGGGAGGTCTGGATCGGCGGGCGGGACGTCACCGCCCTGCCGCCCGCCGCCCGCGGCATCGCCATGGTGTTCCAGTCCTACGCGCTGTTCCCGCACTTGTCGGTGGCGGAGAACATCCAGTTCGGCCTGCGCGCGCGCCGGGTGCCTGCGCCGGAGCGTCGGCGCCGCCTGGCCGCGGCGACGGAGATGCTGGGACTGGGCGCCCTGCTGCACCGCAGGCCCGGCCAGTTGTCCGGCGGGCAGCAGCAGCGCGTCGCCCTGGGCCGCGCCGTGGTGGCGGAGGCGCCGGTCTGCCTGATGGACGAGCCGCTCAGCAACCTCGACGCGCAGCTTCGTGCCGAGATGCGGCGGGAGATCCGCGCGCTGCAACGGCGGCTCGGGATCACGATGCTCTATGTCACCCATGACCAGACGGAGGCGATGGGCATGGCGGACCAGGTCGTCCTGCTCCGGGCCGGCCGGGTGGAGCAGGACGCGGCGCCGGACGCGCTCTATGCCCGGCCCGCGACCGCCTTCGCCGCCGGCTTCATCGGCCAGCCGCCGATGAACCTGCTGCCGCTCGGACCCGGGGACGGGGCGCTGGGGCCGGAGGGCGCCACCGCCGGGCTGCGTCCGGAGGACCTGCATCTTGCCGAGACCGGGCTGCCGGCCACCGTCGTCCATGCGGAGTACCTGGGCGCGGACACCGTGCTGCAATGCCTTGTCGGGGTCTCCACCGTGCTGGCCCGCCTGCCCGGCCGCGTCCTGCCGGCGCCCGGCACCGCCGTGCATCTCGGCCATGACCCCGCCTCCGTCCACCTGTTCGGCGCCGATGGGCGGCGCCTGTGAGGAGCACCATGAACCCCACCCGCCGCGCCCTGCTCGCCGCCGCCGCGTCGGCGCCGCTCGCCGCCCCCACCCTCCGCGCCCAGGCAACGACCGAGGTCAGCTTCCTGTTCCCCGTCGCGGTCGGCGGCCCGATCACCAAGATCATCGACGCCTATGCCCGCGAGTTCGAGGCCGAAACCCCCGGCATCCGCGTCAGGCCGATCTACGCCGGCAGCTACGTCGATACGCTGACCAAGGCGCAGGCCGCGCTCAAGGCCGATGACGGGCCGACCATGGCCGTGACCCTGGCGGTCGATGCGCACAGCCTGATCGACGACGGCCTGGTCGTCCCGTTCGACGAGGCCGCGGCCGACGCCGCCGACCGCGCCTGGCTCGACAGCTTCTACCCGGCGTTCCTGGCCAACGGGCGCATCGGCGGCCACACCTGGGGCGTGCCGTTCCAGCGCAGCACGATCGTCCTCTATTGGAACAAGCAGATGTTCCAGGAGGCCGGGCTCGATCCGGAGACGCCGCCCCTGGACTGGGCCGCGCACGCCGACATGGCCGCGCGCCTGACGCGGGCCGACGGCAGCCGCTGGGGCACGCTCATCCCGGGGACCGGATTCACCTACTGGCTGTTCCAGAGCCTGGTGACGCAGGCCGGCGGCACGCTCGCGAACGCCGAGGGGACGGAGGTCGCCTATGACAGCCCGGCCTCCCTCGCGGCCCTGCAGTACTGGCTGGCGCTGATGGAGCGGAAGTCGACGCCGCCGGGCCTGGTGGAATGGGGCACGACGCCGCGCGACTTCCTGGAGGGCCGCGCCGGCATGATCTGGACCACCACCGGCAACCTCTCGAACATCCGCGCCAACGCGAAATTCCCGTTCGGCGTGGCGATGCTGCCGGCCGGCGCCCGCCGCGGCAGCCCGACGGGGGGCGGCAACTTCCACTTGTTCAAGGCCGCGAGCGCGCCCCAGCGCCGGGCCGCCCTGACGTTCCTGCGCTGGGTCACCAGCCCGGAGCGCGCGGCCCAATGGGGCATCGACACCGGCTACGTCGCGGTCCGCCCGGATGCGTGGGACACGCCGCGCATGAGGGAGTACGTCGCCGGCTTCCCCCAGGCCGCGGTCGCCCGCGACCAGCTCGAGTTCGCAGTGCCGGAGCTGTCCACCCACGACAACCAGCGCGTCACGCAGGCCCTGAACGACGGGCTGCAGGCCGCGCTCACCGGCCGCAAGCCGCCCGGCCCGGCGCTCGCCGACGCGCAGGCGGCCGGAACCCGCATCCTCCGCGCCTTCAGATAGGAACCCCCATGCACCGCCGCACCCTGCTCGCCGCCGCCGGCCTGCTTGCCGCCCCCTCGATCCTGCGCGCCCAGGCGGCTGCCAGCATCGGCTTCTACTATCCCGTCGCCGTGGGCGGCCCGATCCCGGCCATCATCGACGGCTATTGCCAGCAGTTCCGCGCCGAGACCGGCATCGAGGTGAAGCCGGTCTATGCCGGCAACTACAGCGAGACGCTGACCAAGGCGCAGACCGCGATCCGCGCCGGCCAGGGTCCCTCGCTCGCCGTCCTGCTCGCCGCCGAGATGCACAGCCTCCAGGACGCCGACATCCTGGCGAGCCTCGACCAGCTCGGCCCGGTGGACCGCGGCTGGATCGAGGGCTTCTACCCCGCCTTCCTCGCCAACAGCGGCGCCGCCGGCAAGCTCTGGTCCGTGCCGTTCCAGCGCAGCACGGCGGTCATGTACTACAACAAGCAAGCCTTCGCCGAGGCCGGCCTCGACCCCGACCGCTTCCCCCGCACCTGGGCGGCGCTGGCCGAGGCCGCCGCGGCGCTCACGAAGCGCGACGGCGCCGGGCGCGTGACGCGATGGGGCGTGAAGCTCGCCTCGGACGTGGGCAACGCGCAGTGGACGTTCGGCGCGCTGGCGAACCAGGCCGGGCACCGGCTGATGAACGAGGCCGGCACGGAGACCTATTTCCGGGACCCGAAGGCCGTCGAGGCGATGGAGTTCTGGCACGGCCTCACCGCCCGGCACGGCGCGACCCCGGCCGGATCGACGGCCTGGTCCACCCTCTCGCCGGACTTCCTCGAAGGCAACGCGGCCATCGTGCAGCACACGACCGGAAACCTCTCCAACGTGCGGAGCAAGGCGGGCTTCCCCTTCGGCGTCGCGGGCCTGCCGGGCAAGACGGAGCCGCGCACCGTCGTCGGCGGCGGCAACCTGTATTTCTTCAAGCACGCCAGCGCCGCCGAGCGTGAGGCGAGCCTGCGCTTCGCCCGCTTCCTGACCGAACCGGCCCGCGCCGCCGACTGGTCCATCCGCACCGGCTACATCGCGACCCGGCCCGAAGCCTACGACACGCCGGCCCTGCGGGACTACATCGCCCAGGTGCCCGCGGCCGGCGTCGCCAAGGACTTCCTCCCCGTCGCGACCGGCGAGCTGTCGACCTTCGAGAACCAGCGCATCTACAAGCTGCTGGGCGACAACGTCCAGGCGGCGCTCGCGGGCGCCAAGACCCCGGCGCAGGCGATGGCCGACACGCAGTCGGAGGCCGACCGCATCCTCAAGCCGTTCCGCGCGTGACGGCCCGCCGCCGCGAGGCGGTCCAGGCTTGGCTGCTCGTCCTGCCCGCCTGCGTCATGCTGGCGGGCTTCACGCACATCCCCGCCGTCGCGACGCTGATCGAGAGCCTTTATACCACCCCGCGCGGCGCGCGCCCGGCGCGGTTCATCGGGCTGGACCAGTACCGGGCGCTGCTGGACGATCCCGTGTTCTTCCAGGCGCTGGGCAACAACGCGCTCTATGCGGCGGCGACCATCCCGGTCAGCGTCGTGCTCGCCTTGCTCATGGCGCTCGCGGTGGACAGCCGCCTGCCGGGGCGCGCGGCGCTGCGGCTCGCCTACTTCACGCCGACGATGCTGCCCATGATCGCGGTGGCGAACATCTGGCTGTTCTTCTACACGCCCGACTACGGGCTGCTGGACCAGCTCGGCGGGATGGTCGGCCTCGGCCGCCACAACTGGCTGGGCGACCCGAAGCTCGCGCTCTGGTCGCTGATCGCGGTCGCGGTGTGGAAGGAGGCGGGCTTCTTCATGATCTTCTACCTCGCGGCGCTGCAGGCCATCCCGCCGCATCTGCGGGAGGCCGCGGCGCTGGAGGGGGCGGGGCGGATGACGACCCTGCGGCGGGTGGTGCTGCCGCTGCTGATGCCGACGACGCTGTTCGTGGTGGTCAACGCCGTGATCAACGCGTTCCGCCTGGTGGACCACGTCGTCGTCATGACCCGCGGCGGACCCGACAACAGCACGAACCTGCTGCTGTACTACATCTACGAGACCGGGTTCCGCTTCTGGGACACCGGCATGGCCGCGGCGCTCACGACCGTGCTGCTGCTGATCCTGTCGGCGCTCGCCGCCTTGCAGTTCGGCGTGCTCGGCCGCCGGGTGCATTACCGTTGACGGCGAGGCGATGATGCGGCGGCTCGAGATCGCGGGCGCGTGGCTGCTCGGGGCGCTCTGGGTCCTGCCGCTGGCCTACGCCGCCTGGGCCGCCGTGCACCCGCCGGAATACGCGACGAGGTTCGCGTTGCTGGCGCCCTGGACCACGGCGAACTTCGCCCATGCGTGGGAGGCGGCGCCGTTCCCGCGCTATTTCCTCAACACCTTCCTGCTGGTCACGCTGATCCTCGCGGCGCAGTTCGTGCTCTGCACGCCGGCCGCCTATGCCTTCGCCCGCATGCGCTTCCGCGGCCGGGACACGCTGTTCGCGCTCGTGCTGCTGCAGCTGATGATCATGCCCGACGTGCTGCTCGTCGCGAACTACCGCAGCCTGGCGCGCATCGGCCTCGTGGACACGATCCCCGGCATCGCGCTGCCGTATCTCGGCTCCGCCTTTGGCATCTTCCTGCTGCGCCAGGCGTTCCGGCAGGTCCCGCAGGAGCTGGACGACGCCGCCCGGCTGGAGGGCAGCGGGCTGCTGGCGCGCATCTGGCGGGTCTATGTCCCGCTCGCCTGGCCGACCTACGTCGCCTATGGGCTGGTCTCCGTCAGCTATCACTGGAACAACTTCCTGTGGCCGCTGGTCATCACCAACTCGGTCGGCACCCGGCCGCTCACGGTGGGGCTGGCCGTGTTCGCCAGCACGGATCAGGGGATCGACTGGAGCATCATCACGGCCGCGACGCTGATGACCTCGGCGCCGCTGCTGGCCGCCTTCCTGATCTTCCAGCGCCAGTTCGTGCAGAGCTTCATGCGGGCCGGCATCCGGTAGGGACCGCCCTTCGGCGCCGGGCCGGGCGCGGACGGGCGTCAGTTGCGTGACAATTCGAAAACCGGGCGCGCATCCGCCGCTCCACGGCGCCGACGCATTGCCCGGCGGGCGCGAAACTGCCAGGTTCCGCGCCTCTTCACGGTGGACGGAGGCGACGCGGATGGACGAGGTCGAGGGCCTGTTCCCTGTTCCCCTGCTGCGCGCGCGCAAGCTGTTGGACGACGGCCTGGTCGCCGCGCTGTCGCGTCAGATCCGCGACGCGCATACCCGTGAGAACGCGCGGTCCAGCCTGCTGTCGCACACCGAGATCATCAGCCCCGACGCGAACGAGCTGTATCGCCAAGTGACCCGCGCCGCCGGCCCCAAGCTGGTGGAGTTCGGCGTCCTGCTGTTCGGCGACCGGCTGGGCTGGGCGGTCAAGGAGATGTGGACCAACGTCCTGGAGACCGGCGGCAGCCAGTCCATGCACGCCCACGCGAACAGCTTCGTGTCGGGCATCATCTATCTCAGCCCCTCGCACCCCTCCGCCCACACCGTCTTCGTCCGCAACCCCGGCGCCAGCGAGTTCACCTTCCGGCACAACACGCGGACGGCCCGGATGGGTCCGTTCAACGCCGGCAAGTGGGTGACGCCCGACATCGAGCCGGGCGACATGGTGCTGTTCCCCAGCTACTTGCTGCACGAGGTGCCGCGCAACCAGGGCGGGCAGCGGATCACCATGGCCTTCAACGCCATCCCGGACCGCCTGGACAGCTGGGGCTACACCGTCAGCTTCGGGCCGTAGCGGGCCAGACGCATGCGCTCGGCGGCGATGACGGGACTGGGCGGCTGGGTGCTGATGGCCATGCTGGGCGGCATGGGGGCGCAGGCGCAGCCGTCCCCGGAGCTGCCCCGGCTCACCGGCATCGTCATCGCCGGGCCGCACCGCGTGGCGATCTTCGATGGCCCGCCCGGCCTGACCACCGCGGTCGAGGAGGGCGAGACCATCGCCGCCTACGTCGTCCGCTTCATTGGGCCGGCGGGCGTGCAGGTCGAGCGCGAGGGGCGCCGGGTCGCCCTGACGCTCTCGCAATCGGCGCAGCCCGCGGCGCCCGTCGATGCCGGCGGCGTCACGTTCGGCCAGGTCGTGAACCCGCAGGGGCCGCCGGACGATTAGGGAGGGCCAGGATCAGGGCAGGGCCAGGCGGCCGAGCAGCCGGGGTGCCTCCGGGCGGGACGGCGCCGCGGCCGCGATCTCCCGCAGCAGGCGGACGCCGGCCTCCCGGTCGGATTGCGCCAGCGCCTGCGCCATGCTCAGCAGCGGCAGGTAGGCCGGGTCGAACTCGGCGCTGAGCCGCACCGAGGCCAGCAGGCCCGGAGTGGCGGCGTCCGCCAGCGCCCGGCCCTGCGCGCCCGCCGGGAGCGTCGCCCCGGCCTCGATGAAGCGGTCGCGCGCCTGCCGGTAGGCGTCCAGGCGTCCGGCCTGCGGCGACAGGCGCGGCTCGTTCATCGGCAGGCCCGCGTCGGGCGCAGCCGCGCGCAGCAGCGCCAGCAGCCGGTCCGCCGGCGGCGCCGTGAGCGCCTGGACGTTGCGCCGCGCGTCCAGCGTGACGAACGGCGCGTCGTCGGTGTTGAGCGGCCCCGGCCCGGCGAACGCCGAGAGCGCCCGGGCGCCGCCGACATGCAGGCCCAGGACATCCATGGGCGTCGTCAGCCCGGTGCGGCGCAGCGCCGGGCCGGCGCGGGGGTCGTCGAGCCGCCGCGCCAGCGCCTGCGGGTCGAGGCGGGTCGGGCCGCGCGTCCCGATCAGCGCCAGCATCGGCGTCTGCAAGCTGAAATGCGCAAGCCAGGCGGAGCCGTCGGGATAGACCGCAAGGAACGTCCGGATGATGGCGCGCAGCGACGGCAGGTCGAGCTGATACAGCGGGAGCCACTGGCAGAACAGGCCGCCCTCCGCCAGCCGCGCCCGCACGGCGGCGAAATGCTCGGCGGCGTACAGCGCGCCGGTGCCGTCCAGCGCGGGATGGAACAGGTCCGCGACGATCACGTCGTAAGTCCCGGTGTCGGCGGCCACGAACCGCCGGGCATCGGCCGCGACGATGGGCGGCAAGGCCAGCGCGCCCTGCTCGGCAAACCAGGGCAGCAGCCCGATCACCTCCGGCACCAGCTCCACGCCGGTCGCAGCGACCCCCGGCAAGGCCGCGGCGCCTGCCAAGGTCGCGCCCGTGCCGACGCCGAGGAACAGGGCGCGGCGCGGGTCGGGATGCAGCAGCAGCGGCACATGCGCCTGCCGCCAGTCGGACCGCAGCGAGTTCGTGCCGCCCATGCGGAAATGGCCGTTCACCTCAAGATAACGGTTGCGCCCGGCGTCCTCGAACACGCTGGCCGTCGCCATCGCGCCCTCCTGCGTGTCGAGCAGCGCCCCCCCTGGCGGCACGCGCACGAGGGGGAAGGCCGGAGCCAGGTACAGCGCCAGCGCCGCGGCGGCGGGCGCGGCGGCGGCCAGCGCGGCCCGCTTGGCGGGGCCGGGGCACAGCAGGAGGTAGCCCAGCGCCGCCAGCAGCAGGCCGACCCACGCGCCGGCCGCCGGGATCAGCGCCAGCGCCGTGAGCGGCGGCGCCACGGCGGCGCCCAGGCTGTTGACGCCGACCGCCCAACCCAGCGTGCCGCGCCGGTCCCGCACCGCCTGCGCCAGGCAGCCGAACAGGGCGCCCATCGCCGCGGACGGCAGCAGGAACAGCAGGGCGGCCACGCCGAGTTCCGCCGGCACCCCCCCGAGGTCCGCGGCCAAGGCGAACGGCCCGAGCAGGCGGACGATCCCCGCCGTCGCCAAGCAGGCCAGCGCGGTCCCGGCCAGCAGGCCGGTCAGGGCGCGCGGCCCCGGCGCGATCCCGGCGCGCTGCCATCCGAGCCCGCCGAGCGCCGTGCCGAGCAGGTAGGCCGCAAGCAGCGACGCGAAGCTGTAGATCGTGTCCTCCAGCATCTGCGCGGCCAGCCGGATCACCAGGACCTCCACGGCGATGCCGAGTAGCCCGGTGGCCAGCAAGGCCGCCGTCAGGCGGGCCGCGCCGATCTCCGCGCCGGGCGGCTTGGCCGCCGGCGCGGACGGCCTGGCGTCGGCCGCCGGACCCAGCATCAGCGCGGCCAGGGCGCAGGCCGCGTTCACCGCCGCCAGCACGGCCAGCGTGCGGGACAGGCCCAGCGCGGGCAGCAGGACGAACACGCCGCAGAGCGCCCCGGCCATCGCGCCCGCGGTGTTGGCCCCATACACGCCGGCCGCGACGCGCGCCTGCTTCTGGGCCGCGGCCGACAGGCGTTCCAGCGCGATCACCGTGCCGCCCATCGCGAACGTCGCCGGCGACAGGACCAGCGCCGGCAGCGCGAAGCCCGCGGCCCAGAGCAGCGCCGGCGGCGGCGTGGTGCCAAGAAGGGCGGGCAAGGCCCGTGCGGCGGCGGGAAGCAGCCAGATGCTCGCGACGGCCCAGGCGGCGATCACCGCTTCCAGCACGGCGTAGGCGTGCCGGGCGCTACGGGTCCGCCGGATCCACCCGTCGAGCGCAAAGGCGCCGAGCGCGAGGCCGCCGAAGAAGCCGGTGACGACGCCGAGCACGGCCATCATCTCGGTGCCGAGCGTCAAGGCGAGCATCCGGGTCCAGACGACCTCGTACGCCAGCCCGGCGAAACCCGACGCCGCGATGATCGGCATGATGGGGAGGGATGGGCGCGCCGGGCCAGCCCTGTCCGGCCGGCCGGAGCGCAGAGGGCGGTGCCTCAGCCCTGGGTGTCCGGGCCGTAGCCGTCCAGGACCTCGCCGGGGTAGAGCTGGTACTGGCGCACACGGATCGTGTGCATCGCCCGGGTGACAAGGCCGCGGCATTCCCCCGCGTCGCCCGCCGCGATCTCGGCCAAGGCCGTGTCCAGGTCGGCCTCGGCGAAGCGGCGCGACAGGTCGCCCTTCGGCAAGGTCTCGGCGCGTGCGCGCACGAGGGCGATGCCCGCGGCGCAATCCTGCGTCTCGTCGCCCGCCCAAGCCGGATGGGCGGCGGCGGCGAGCAGCATGGCGGGGAGCATCAGGCTACGGCGATCCATGACGGGCTTTCAGGCAAAGGCGGGGTGGATGGGCCGCGCCGCCCATCCACCGGGTTTGGTCAGTTCGCCACGGACAGCGTCTTGACGAGGCTGGCGGCGAGGTCGGCGTTGGTCTCGACCAGCAGCTTCGGCTGGCCCGCCGGGCGGATGAAGATCGGGTTGGCGTAGAACCACAGGTTGGACCACGCCTCGACATCGAAATCGACCCGGCGCGTGCCCTGCACGATGGGCAGGTGCGCCGGGCAGGCGGGATCGTCGCAGACGACGTTGTCGATGTTGGTGTCGGCCAGCGGGTTGCCCTGGCTGTCGGTGACGTTGGGCACCGCGGGCGGCATGTTGGTGCCCCGCGCGCGCACGTAGATGGGGGTGCTGCCGGCGACCAGCGTCGTGGTGAACTCCATCTGCAGGTTGCCGTTGGCCAGCAGGGTCGCGCTCGAATTGTTCTTGTTGAACGTCTCCAGGACCCGCGTGGAGGGGTTGTAGACCGTCTCCGTCTTGTTCGGCAGCGCGTAGCTCGCGTCGGTCGGGGCGATCACGCCGGTGATGTCGCCGGTGATGAGGTCGACGTGGTCGAGCAGGGGCTTGTCGATGGGCTGGAACACGCCGACCTGCTTCAGCAGCGGGTTGCTGAAGCTGTAGGGGCTGTTGTTGGTCGCCGGCACCACCATCCGCATCTGCAGGGTGACGGTGTCGCCCGGCCTGGCCTCCAACGTCTGGCCCATCGTCTTGGTCACGCCGTTGACGCTGGCGGTGAAGCTGAAGTTCTGGTTGATGAGCTGGCCGTTGACCGAGAAGCTGTTGCCCGAGCGCATGCCGTCGAGCACGCTTTGCGCCCGGAACGCCGACTGGTTCGGCACGTGGAGCCGGGTGTACTCGCCGGGGAAGAAGTCCGCCGTCGTGGCGCGGTCACGCGCGCCGAAGATGCCGCGCTGGTGCCAGTCCGAGCTGATGAAGATGAAGAAGTTCCGGCCCTCGCCGAGCATGCCGTCCCACAGCCCGCCGATCTTGGCGGTGTACAGGCCGCCGCCGCCATAGGTGGAGCCGCCCGCCGCGCTGGCGGTGTAGGAGTGGTTCGATTCGGCGAAATGGCCGGGCGATTCGATGCCGAACGCCACGGTGGGGCCGGCGTTGTTGAAGTCGCGGAAGTGCTCGATGTTGTAGCCGGCGCTGGTGGTCGGGCTGAACGGGCCCGCGCGCTCGCTGTGGGTCGGCACGTAGTAGGAGGTCAGCGGCGAGTTCGCCTGCAGCCACGTCACGCCCTGGACCGCCTTCTGATGCCCGGCGGTGCCGTCGTTGCTGAAGTTCTTGCCGGTCCAGATCGGGTTGTTGCTGGCGTCCACCGGGCCGAGGGTGTCCGTGTCGCCGCGGTCGAAGCGGAACTCGAACTCGCTCATCCGGTCGGCGTTGCCGGCGCCCGACACCGGGAACTGCCCGTTGATGACCGCGGTGTCCGAGTGCTCATGGCCGGGGACGACGGACTCCAGCCCCTCGATGGCGACCTTTTTGAACTGCTTGGACTTCTCGATGATGATGGGGTACTCGACCTCGCGGATCGACTGCCAGCGATACATGAAGGCCCGTGCCGGCGGCGGGTTGGGCACGTCGCCCTTAATGGACGTGATGGTGATGTCCTGGATGCTCTGCCCCAGCGTGTCGGTCCAGTAGGTCGTCGTGTTGCCCGGCAGGTTGGCGGTGGTGTCGCTGAACCGGCAGTCGCGGTTGCCGAGGCCGCCATGGTTGCCGTGGGTGAACCAATCCAGGTTGAAGTTCGGGATGCCGTTCATCGTCCCCGAGCCGAGCGCGCGGTTCAGCAGGTAGCTGGTCGCCACCGAGCCGTCGGTGCAGGTCGTGTGGTTGTGCATGTCGCCCGCGACATACGGCGAGTTCCGCGCGAACGGCTTGGCCGGCACCCAGTCCTGCGCCGCGACGGGCGCCGAAAGTCCAAACGTTACCGAAACGGCGCTGGTCAGTAAAAGCGGCAAACGGAAAGACGACATGCGGCAGCCTCCAAATCTATCACTCATCAGAAACGAGTATAGAATTGGCATAACATGCCCGGCCGGCACGACGAGGGGCAGGACCGCGGCGATTGGGTGAAGGTTTTATGACCGCCGGGATTGAGGGATGACAGGCACCGGCGCAGGGGGCAATGGACGGCGCCACTCTCGAACGGGGATCACGACGTTGAACCATGATGGCGCCCCTTTGGGCGTTGCCGGCCAGGGCCGCGGCCCGGCGCGCGCCACGTCCGCCCGCGGCGGCGTGCTTCGCCGGGCCGGCGATGCCGCATGGCGGCTGTTCCGGCGCGAGCCGCTGGTGCACTTCTTCCTGCTGGGCGGGCTGATCTTCGCCGCCGACGCCGTGCTGCACCCGCCGGACCGCACCGAGCGCGTCATCACCGTCACCCAGGCCATGCGGCAGGCCATGCGCGACAACTTCGACGAGGACCAGGAGCGCAAGGCGACACCGGCCGAGCTCGACGCGATGGTCGAGAACTGGGTGGCGAGCGAGATCCTCTACCGCGAGGGCAAGACGCTCGGCGTTGACCGCGGGGACGACACGATCCGCGACCGCATCGCGTTCAAGCTGCAACTGCTGATCTTCAGCCAGATCGACACGCCTTCCCTGACGGAGGCCGGGCTGCGCGACTGGTTCGCCGCCCACCAGGACCGCTTCGACGAGCCGGAGCGGGTCAGCTTCTACCTCAGCCTCCCCATGGACGAGGCGACCGCGCGGCGCCAGTTGGCCGAGGTGCTGGGCGGCGCCGAGCCTGCGGACCTGCAACGGCAGACCCGGGCCATGATCGGCCGGCCGGTCTCCAGCCTGGCGCCCGCGTTCGGCGACCGCTTCCGCGACGGGCTGCTGGCATTGCCGCAGCAGCAGTGGGCCGCGCTGCAATCGACCGAGGGCTGGCACCTGGTCCGCGTCGACAGCCGCCGTCCCGCCGTCGCGGCCCGCTTCGAGGACGTGCAGGACGAGGCGGTGCGGATCTGGAAGACCGACGAGACCCGCAAGCGCGCCTGGGAGGCGGTGAAGCGGCTCCGCGCCAACTACACCGTGCGTTACGAGCCGTAGGGATGCGCCGTCTCCTGTGGATCGGCCTGCTCCTCCTCGCGGCGCTCGCCCCGGCCGCCGCGCATGAGCCGGCGCTCGGCGTCCTGGAGTTCCGCGAGGTCCGCCCGGGCGCCTATGTCGGCGGCTGGACCCTGGAACCCACCATCGGCGGCGACCGCGTGCAGCTCCGCCTGCCGCCGCACTGCGCCTACCGGCCGCCCAGCCTCGATTGCGGCGCGCAGGGCCTGGTCGGCCGGGTCACCATCGACAACCTCGGCGCCAACATGTCGGCCGTGCTGATCCGGATCGTGCCGATTGGCGGCGAGGCGCGCAGCTACACCGTCACCACGGCAAGCCCGGTCGTGTCCATCCTCGGCACCGGGACCCCGACGTGGCAGACCTGGACCGAGATCGGCGTCACCTACGTCAACATCGGCATCGACCACATCCTGCTCGGCATCGACCATCTGCTGTTCGTGCTGGGCCTGATCTGGATCGTGCAGGGCGGCTGGCGGCTGGCCAAGACCATCACGGCCTTCACGGTCGGGCACAGCGCGTCGCTGGCCGCCGCGGCATACGGCCTCGTGGGGGTGCCGGAGCGTCCGCTCAACGCCTGCATCGCGCTGAGCATCGTGTTCGTGGGCGTGGAGATCGCCAACCTGCGCCGGGGCAAGATCGGGCTGACGACGCGGTATCCCTGGGTGATGGCCTTCGGCTTCGGCCTGGTGCACGGCATCGGCTTCGCGAGCGCGCTCTCGGCGCTGGGCATCGAGCGGCTGCTGCTGTTCCCGGCGCTGCTGTCCTTCAACGTGGGGGTGGAGATCGGGCAGCTCGCCTTCGTGCTGCTGGTCCTGACGCTGATCTGGGGCCACCGCCGGCTGGGCGCGTCGCTCGATGGCAGGGGGCAGGCGGTGCCGGGCTACGTGATCGGAACGGTGGCGGCGTTCTGGTTCATCGGCCGCATGGCCCGCCTGATCGCCGTCTGAGGAGGACCCCGACATGGTATTGCGCCGCTCCGTCCTGCTGCTCCTTGCCGCCCTGGCGACCCAGGCCGGCCCGGCCGAGGCGCACATCGTCTCCTCCCGGCTGGGCGACTTCTACGCGGGCGCGGCGCATCCGCTGACGGGCCTGCAGGACGTGGTGCTGTGGGCCGCCCTGGGCGTGCTGGCCGGCACGCAGCCGGCGGAGCGGGCGCGCTGGCTGGTCGCGGTGTTCCCGGCGGGGCTGGTGGGCGGTTTCCTGCTCGGCCTGGCCGGCGGCGCCGTGAACGGCGTCGCCGCCGTGGATGCCGGGTGCATGGTGGCGCTCGGCGGGCTGATCGCCTTGGCGGTCCGGCTGCCCGGCCCGGCGCTGGCCGTCCTCGCCTTTGCGCTCGGGGTGATGCGCGGCGCCGCCAATGCCGGCGGGGTCGGTCCCGACACCAACACGACCCTGTTCGCGGCGGGCCTGGCCGTGGCCGGCTACGTCGTCGTCACGCTGCTGTCCGCCGTGGTCCTGACGTTCCGCCGCCCTGGCGCCCCCTGGCGCGGCATCGCGCTGCGCGCCGGCGGAAGCTGGATCACCGCCATCGGCGTCATGGCCGGCGGCTACGCGCTGATCGGGCGGTAGCCGCCCCGCGCCCCCGATCAGGGCGCGAGCGAGATCAGGAACAGGCCGCCGAGGCCCGCGATCGCGGCGCCGAGCACGCGGACGGCCTGCGCCCCCGTGCGCCACCGGGTCAGGACGCCGATCAGGATGCCGACCGCGTGCAACAGGCCCGTGGCGACCACGAACCCCACGCCGTAGGCCAACGGGTTCGCGGCGCCCGGCAGTTCGAGGCCGTGGGCATAGCCGTGGAACAGCGCGAACACGCCGACGACGACGGCCGCGGCCCAGAACGGCAGGCGCAGCGCCGTCGCCACCACGACGCCGAGCACCAGCGCCGAGGCGGCGATCACCAGTTCCGTCAGTTGCAGCGGCACGCCGGCGATCCCGAGCAGCCCGCCCACCGCCATGACGCTGGGGAAGCAGACCGGCAGCACCCAGATGGCCGGCGCGCCCAGCTGCGCGCCCCACAGCCCCACGGCGACCATGGCGACCAAGTGGTCGAGCCCGGTCATGGGATGCAGGAAGCCGCTGAGCAGCCCGCCGGCGACCCCGGCCTCCGTATGCGCCGCCGCAGGTCCGGACACGCAGAGCAGCAGGAACAGCATAGACAGCAGCGAGAGGCTTTTCACGTCGGGTCGCTCCATCAACAGGCGGCCGGCGCGAGGTCCCCCTTGCCGGCGCGGCTCCGCACCTACCCGGAAGCCGCGCCGGCCGCAACGGCCCGGCGCAGGTCCAGGTGCCGCCGTTTCGGCAGGGCGCAGGAGCGGCAACACGCTTGACAAGAAACCGTCATGGATTGGTCATGCGGCTGTAACAGGCTGCGCGGTAGGCACCGGGTCATGTCATTCACGCTGGCGCACATCTCCGACACCCATCTGGGGGCCGGCACCCCGCTGTTCCGCGCCAACTTCGACCGGGTGGCGGCTGCGCTGGACGGCCTGCGTCCGGACGTGCTGGTCCACACGGGCGATGCGTCGCTGGACGGGGCGGACCGGGAGGCGGATTTGGCCTTCGCCGCCGCGGCCCATTTGCGGCTGCCCCGCCCGGTGCTGTGCGTGCCGGGCAACCACGATGTCGGCGACCACCCGGAGCGTGCGCCGCGGCAGCCGGTGGACGACGCCCGGCTGGACCGCTTCCGCCGGCATCTGGGTCCCGACCGCTGGATGCAGGACCGGGACGGCTGGCGGCTCCTGGGCCTGAACAGCCAGGTGATGGGCGCGCACCCCGAGGCCGAGGCGCAGGCCGCCATGATCGACGACGCGCTGGACAGCCTGGGCAACCGCCGCCTGGCGGTGTTCATCCACAAGCCGTTCTTCGCCGCCGACCCGGCGGACACCCTGTTCGACTACTGGTCCGTCCCGCCCTTCGCCCGCGACCCCCTCCGTGCCGTGATGGCCCACCCGGCGCTGCGCCTGGTCGCATCCGGCCACCTGCATCTGCACCGGGAGGCGATGCGCGGCCCGGTGCGCTACGCCTGGGCGCCGTCCGTCGCCTTCATCGTGGATGTATCGGAGCAGCCGGACCTGCCGGGGGAGCGCCCCTGCGGCTTCCTCCTGCACGAGTTCGGGCCGGACGCGGTCGCCACCCGGCTGGTCGTCCCGGACGGGATGGAGCGGCCCTATATCCACGAGGTCAAGGCCGAGGCTTACCCCGAGTGACCGACGGCATCAGCATCGGCGGCATCAGCATCGAGGGCGTGACCAAGCGGTTTGGCGAGCAGCCGGTCCTGCGCGGCGTGTCCGCCACGCTGGCGCCGGGCGAGTTCCTGTCCCTGGTCGGCCCGTCCGGCTGCGGCAAGACCACCCTGCTCCGCATCCTGGCCGGGCTGGAGGCGGCGGATGCCGGGCACATCCGGATCGGCGGGCGGGACGTGACCCGGCTGCGCCCGGCGGACCGGGACGTGGCGATGGTGTTCCAGAACTACGCCCTGTATCCGCACCTCACGGCCGGGCAGAACATGGCGGTCCCCCTGGCGATGCGCCGCCTGTCGGTGCTGGAGCGGCTGCCGCTGCTGGGCCGGCTGGTGCCGGGGCAGGGGGCGCGGCGGCGGGCGATCCTCGGCGACGTGCGGGCGGCGGCGGACACGCTGCGGATCGGCCACCTGCTGGACCGCCGCCCGGCGCAGCTGTCCGGCGGGCAGCGGCAGCGCGTGGCCCTGGGCCGCGCCCTGGTGCGCCGGCCCAAGGCGTTCCTGATGGACGAGCCGCTGAGCAACCTCGATGCCGAGTTGCGCGCGCAGACCCGCAAGGAGATCGTGGAGCTGCACCGCCAGGCCGGCGTCACGACCGTGTACGTGACGCACGACCAGGTCGAGGCGATGACCATGTCCGACCGCGTGGCCCTGATGCTGGATGGCCGCATCCTGCAGGTCGGCGCGCCGCGGGCGATGTATGACGATCCCTGCGACCTGCGCGTGGCGGCCTTCCTGGGCAGCCCGCGGATCAACACGCTCGCCGCGGCGGCGACGCCGGAGGGGGTGATGCTGGCGGGCACGGTCCTGCCGGTCCACGCCGCGGCGGCGCCGGGCACGCCGGTGACGCTGGGGCTGCGGGCGGAGATGCTGCGCCTGTCGTCCTCCGGCCTGGCCGTGGCGGTCGAGCATGTGGAGTTCCTGGGGGCGGAGGTGCTGGTCCATGCCCGCGCGGCGTCCGGGGAGGCGCTGGTGGCGCGCATGGCGGCGGCGGAGGCCGGCCGGGCGCTCGCCGGGTGCGGCCGCGAGCCGGCGGCGGGGCTGACCGTGACCGGCGCCTGGGTGCGGCTGCCGGCGGTGGGAGGCCGGCCGGGTGCAGGCCGGGGACCGGGCGCATTTGCTGGCCGACTGGTCGGGCGTGCTGCTGTTCGGCGCGGACGGCGCGCGCATGGCCCTGCGCCCGGCGATGGCGCACGTCTGATGTCCGCATCCCGGCCCCGGCCGCCGCCCATGGAGGCCGCCATCCCGCGCCGCATGGCGGTCCTGGACAGCCTGGCTGGCTGGGCGCTCGCCGGCCCGGCCGTGCTGGCGCTCGCGGTGCTGCTGCTGCTGCCGACCGGGGCGCTGCTGGCCGTGTCGCTGACCGACCTGGAGCTGGGCGGGCCGCCGCTGCGCTGGGTCGGCCTGGACAACTACGCCGAGCTGGTGCGGGACCCGGCGTTCCGCGGGGCGCTGCGGAACACCCTGGTCTATGTCGCCGCGGTGCTGCCGCTCTCGGTCCTGCTGGGCTTGGGCCTCGCCTTGCTGGTGGAGGCCGGGACGCGCGGGCGGGTGCTGTTCCGCGCCGTGTTCTTCCTCCCCGTCGTGTCGCTGCTGGTGGCGATGGCGACGGCCTGGGAGTACCTGCTGCATCCCACCATCGGGCCGGTGAACCAGGTCCTGGGGCGGCTGGGCGTGGCGCCCGTCAACTGGCTCGGCTCGTCCGAGTGGGTGCTGACGTCGCTTTGCATGATCGGGGTCTGGGAGAACCTGGGCTACGTCGTGGTGCTGTTCATGGCCGGGCTGACGGCGATCCCGGCGGAGCTGCGCGCGGCGGCGGAAACCGACGGGGCGGCGCGGGCGTGGGACCGGTTCTGGCTGGTGACGTGGCCGATGCTGGGGCCGACGACGCTGTTCGTCGTCACCATCACCGCCATACGCTGCCTGCGCGTGTTCGACACGGTGGCGGCGCTGACGCAGGGCGGGCCGAACAAGGCCAGCGAGGTGCT
This sequence comes from uncultured Acetobacteraceae bacterium, assembly GCA_964252005.1. Classification (GTDB taxonomy): domain Bacteria; phylum Pseudomonadota; class Alphaproteobacteria; order Acetobacterales; family Acetobacteraceae; genus CAHJXG01. Next base: position 51,386 of record CAXULX010000012.1, read on the forward strand.
GCTGCACCTGATGTACCAAGAAGGGTTCACCTTCTTCCGCATCGGCTACTCCGCGGCGATCACCGCGGTGTTCCTGGCGGTGGTGCTGGGGCTGGTGGTGCTGCAGACGCAGGTGCTGGAGCGGCGGGTGCATTACGGATGAGGGGCGTTATCCCGCGGGTCCCGTGCTGGCGGCGTTGTGCCGTGCCGGCCCCGGCATGACCCCCCGCACCCTGCTCGCCGACCTGCCGCGCCTCGCGCTGCTCACCCTGGCGGCGCTGGTCGTGCTGTCGCCGTACATCTTCATGCTGTCCGCGTCCCTCAAGCCCGGCGGCGAGATCTTCCAGTCGTCCCTGACGCTCTGGCCGCAGCGGTTCTACGGCTGGGAGAACTACCGCAAGGCGCTGACGGCGGTGCCCCTGCTGCGCTTCCTGCTCAACGGGGCGCTGGTCTGCGCCGTCATCCTGGCGCTGCAGCTGCTGTTCGCCGTGCCCTGCGCCTATGCGCTCGCCAAGCTGCGCTGGCGCGGGCGGGACGCGGTGTTCGCCCTCGTGCTGCTGGGCCTGCTGATCCCCGCCCACGTGCCGGCGCTGCCGCTGTACGTCGTCTTCGCCCGGCTGGGCCTGCTCGACAGCTACGCCGCGCTGACCGCGCCGTTCGCCGTGTCGGTGTTCGCCGTCTTCATGTTCCGCCAGGCGTTCAAGTCCATGCCGGACGAGCTGATCCAGGCGGCGCGGCTGGACGGGATGGGGGAGCTTGGGATCGTGTGGCGGGTCATCCTGCCCAACGCCTGGCCGACCGCGACCGCGTTTGCCACCTTCAGCATCGTCGCCCATTGGAACGACCTGTTCTGGCCGTTGATCGTGGTGCAGACGCAGACGATGGCCACGCCCGCTTTGGGCGTCCTGTTCTTCCGGGCGGAGGAGGGCGGCAACGACACCGGCGCGCTGATGGCGGCCTGCGTCATCACCACGCTGCCGATGGTGGCCGCCTTCCTGCTGGCCCAGCGCCGCTTCATCCAGGGCGTCGCGACGGCCGGGCTCAAGGGCTGATTTCCACCACACAAGGACCGCATCATGCACCGCCGGACCCTGCTTGCCGCCCCCCTCGCCGTGCCGTTCATCCGCCCCGCCGCCGCCCAGGCCACGACGGAGCTGGTCGTCCACTACCCCATGCCGGCCTTCTTCAAGGACGTGATGGACCAGGTGGCGGCCGAGTTCACCCGCGCCAACCCGGACGTGACCGTGCGCTTCCCCGCGCCGTCCCCGACCTATGAGGACGGCCTGCAGCAGATCATCCGGCAGGCCGCGGCGGGGGGCCTGCCGGATGTCAGCTTCCAGGGTCTGAACCGGCTGCGCTTCCTGGCGGAGCGCAACATCCTCGTGGACCTCAAGCCGTTCCTCGCCAAGCTGGGCGACCCGGCGGCGGCGGGATGGACGCCGGGCATCCTCGGGCTGGCGCAGGTCGGGGGCGCCCAGGTCGGGCTGGCGTTCAGCGCCAGCAACCCGATCCTGTACTACAACGCCGCCCTGGTGCGCCGGGCCGGCGGGGACCCCGACGCCATGCCCCGGGACTGGGACGGCGTGCTGAAGCTGTCCGCCGCCATCGCAGCGCTCGGCGACGGGGTCAGCGGCATGTTCTACCGCTGGCCCGGCGACGACTGGATGTTCAGCGCCCTGCTGTACGGCTACGGCGGCAAGATGCTGTCCGCCGACGAGAAGACGGTCGCCTTCGGGCCGGAAGGGCTGGCCGCGCTCAAGCTGCTGGACCGCATGGTCAGGGAGGGCAAGATGCCGCCCTTCACCACCGAGGCGGCGTTCCAGGCGTTCTACGCCGGCAAGCTCGGCCTCATCATGGGCACCACCGCCTATATCGGCCAGTTCCAGCGTTCGGCCGGCCCGGCGGTCGAGCTGCGGACGACGCGGATGCCGGTCATCACGCCAGAGGGCACGCTGCCGACCGGAGGCAACGCCGTCACCATGGTGACCCGCGACCCGGCGCGGCAGGCGGCGGCCTGGCGCTTCATGCAGTTCGCGGCCGGGCCGATGGGCCAGAGCCTCATGGTGCGCGGGACCGGCTACGTGCCGAGCAACACCTTGGCCCTGAACAGCGACCAATACCTCGGCGCCTTCTACCGGGACAACCCGCTGTTCCGCCCGGCGATGGAGCAGATCCCCCTGATGCGGCCCTGGTACGCCTTCCCCGGCAGCAACGGCGTCCGCATCACCACGGCCATCGTGGACAACCTGGCCCGCATCGTCGAGGGCAAGGCGACGCCGGACGCCGTGCTGGCGGACGTGACGGCGGAGGTGCAGCGGCTGCTGCCGCGGGGGTAGCCTGCTGCCATCCGCGGCCCGGTCAGAACGCCGTCGAGCTGTGAACCTCCCGGAACAAGGTCAGCATCAGGATCTTGAGGTCGAGCGTCAGGGACCAGTTCTGGATGTAGTCCAGGTCGAACCGCACGCGGCTGCGTACCTGGTCCTCGGTCTTCGTCTCGCCGCGCCAGCCGTTGACCTGCGCCCATCCGGTGATGCCGGGCTTCACCCGGTGGCGCACGGCGTATTGGCTCACGACATCGGCGAACAGCTTGTCGGCCGCCTTGGTGTTCGGCGCATGCGGGCGCGGCCCGACCAGCGACATGTTGCCCTGCACCACGTTGAGCAGCTGCGGCAACTCGTCGATGCTGAAGCGGCGGAGCCACCGCCCCACGCGGGTCACGCGCGGGTCGTCCCGCGTGGTCTGCCGGTCGGCGAGCAGGTCGGTCATGCTGGCGTGCATCGTGCGGAACTTGAAGATGCTGAACATGCGGTTGTCGAACCCGACGCGCGGCTGACGGAACAGCACCGGGCCGGGGCTGTCGAGCTTGATCAGCGCGGCCACCACGAGCATCGGCACCGCCGCGACCAGCAGCAGCACGCCCCCGATCACGCGGTCGAACAGCGCCTTCTTGACGGCTTGCCAGTCCTTGAGCGGCCGCTGCCCCACGGACACGACCGGGTTCGACCCGATGGCCGTGAACTGCGCGCCCTCATACCGCAGCCCCGCGATGTCCGTGGTCAGGAACACGTCCACCACGAGGCTGCTCAGTTGGGCCAGGATGTCGTTGATCCGGTCCACGGCCATGAGCGACAAGGCGACCACGATGGTGTCGATCCGCTCCTCCCGGCTGGCGAGCACCAGGGCATTGACGCCGCCGCGCACGTCGATGTGCTGCAAATGGGGCGGGATGCGGGACTGCCGGTCGTCATAGACGCCCGTGACCAGATAGGTGTCCGGCTGCGCCGCCAGGCGGTCGAGGAACGTCGCGCTGAATTCGTTCACGCCCACGACCGCGATCCGCTGCACCAGGCGCCCGTCGCGGCGCCAGCGCTGGATCACGAAATGCAGCAGCACCCGGTGCCCGGCCAGCAGCATCCCGCTCGCCAGGGTAAAGGCGAACGGCCAGGCGCGGGACGGCATCGCTCCCCCGTGCAGCATGAACAAGCTGATGACGACCGCCGTCCAGCCGATCAGCAAAGGCAGCACCGTGTCCAGCATGCCCCTGTTGAACTGTTCGAGGCGGTGCAGCGCGTAGCCTTGCCCTTTCCGGATCGCGATGACGGTGGCGCTGGCCCCGATGCAGGTCGCGACGCCCAGGTCCCCGGCGGCCACGGCGTTCAGCACGACCTCGTAGCCCCAAGTCGCGGCCAGGCCCGCCAGGACCAGCAGCGCGAAGTCGATGGCCTGTATGGCCATGGCCAGGACGGGCCGGGAAATCTGCCGGCCGGGCCATGGTCCCTCAGGGCTGGGCGAGGGGGCGTCGCCTGGGCTGGGTCGGGGCTTACTCAGTGACACCGTATCCGGCACGAAAGCGTCCTTCCCAACGAGCGCCAAGCCTGGCACGGCGAAGGATTAGACAGATGTGCAATGCCGTTGAAGTCATGAACGGTCAAGCTCCGATAAAATTAAGTAAGCTTCAACAAAACATGACGCGAACTGGAAACAATCGCCTGGGAGAACCAGGGGTTCCAGCGGGCCTCCCATGTTAAGGTACCCCCTTCGAAACCATCGCCACGCAGCGGGGCGGAGCATGATGATCCTGGTTGTGAGCCATGTGCGTCTCTTGCGGGAGGCGCTGACCGCGGCGTTGGCGGACGGTGGGGGCACACAGGTGTTCGGCGCGTCCTCCTCCGCGTCCATCGAGGACGTCGTTGCAATCGCCAAGCCCAGCCTGGCTGTTGTCGACGCCTTGCATCCGGAGGCCGCCGCGTTGATCGCCGCCATCCGTGCCCGCGTTCCCAAGCTGAACGTCGTCATCCTGGCGACGCAGGACCGGGATGAGGATTTCCTCGCCTGGACGGATGTCGGCATTTCCGGCTACCTCGGACCCGACACCTCCGCCGGCGACCTCGTGGCCGCGGTGCGCCGCGTCGCTGCCGGGGATATCGTCTATCCCGCGCGGTTGACCACGCTGGTGCTGAGCCGGCTGTCCACGCGCTCCAGCGAGCGTACCAACAGGGCCGGCATGTATGCGCTGACTTCCCGCGAGCGGCAGGTCGCCGCCCTGCTGGCGGACGGGTTGTCGAACAAGCTCATCGGCCGGCGTCTGTGCATCGCCCAGCCGACCGTGAAGAACCACATCCACAACATCCTCGCCAAATGGGACGTCCAAAGCCGGGGCGCGATTGCGGCCCGCTATCGCCGCACCATCCAGGCGGATGCCGAGCCGAACGGCGGCAAGCTCGCCGGATTGCGGGAGGGCCATGCGCCCCATGCCGGCCGCCCAGTTCATTAATTGCGTGCCGCGTGCCGGCGGCTCGCTCCCGTCCGCGCTGAGCCGGAACCGCCGTCCGGGGCATCCCTGATCCGCAAATGGCTGGCCGCGGACCGAGGGCCTGGACCTTGATTCCTCAAAGGGTTACACGTTCCATCAAAGGTGCTCCCTGGGGAAAGGACGTTCCATGCCGGCTGTCTCGGGCCATGCGGAAGGCGGCCGGGAGAGGGGCGAGCCATCCATGCCAGGCTATCCAGTGCCGCGCAGCTGAGCCGCCCCATGCCCGACAACTTCCTCCGCGGCGGGGCGCTCATGCTGGCCGCCACGCTGATGTTCTCGCTGTCGGACACGATGGCCAAATACATCACCCAGAGCGTGCCTGCGGTGCAGCTCGCCACCATCCGCTACGTCGTCTTCGTGGTCATGGCCGCAAGCCCGTTGCTCCGCAGCCGCCGGGTCTCCATGCGCAGCCGCCGGCCGGTGCTGCAAGTGCTGCGCGGCGTCGGCGTGGTGGGCAGCGCCCTTTGCTTCATCCTGTCCCTCGCGCATTTGCCGATCGCCGAGGCCACCGCGATCAACTTCATCACGCCCCTGCTGATCACGGCGCTGGCCATGCCGGTGCTGGGCGAGGCGGTGCGCCTGCAGGGCTGGATCGCCGTGCTCGTGGGCTTCGGGGGCATGCTGGTCGTGGTCCGGCCCGGCGCGCACGGCCTGCAGCCGGCGGCCCTGCTGGTGCTGCTGTCGTCGCTGTGCTGGTCCGTCGCCATGCTGGTCACGCGGAAGCTGGCGGGCATCGACCGGTCCGGCGTGACGCTGCTGTGGACCGCGGTGACGGGGCTTGTGCTGCTGATGGCCGTGCTGCCGTTCTTCCTGGCGCCGATGACCTGGCGGCTCGCCGGGCTTTCGGTGATCCTGGGGGTGATCGCGTCGTTGGGGCAATGGCTCGCGGTGCTGGCGTACCGCCATGCGCGGGCGACGGTGCTGGCGCCGCTCAGCTACGCGCAGCTGATCTGGTCGTCCGTGCTGGGCCTGCTCGTGTTCGGCAGCGTCCCGGACCGTTGGGTGGTGGTGGGCGCGGTCATTATCGCCCTCAGCGGCGTCTCCATCGTGCATCTGGAGCGGGTGCGGGTCGCCGCCCTGCGCGCCGGGACGCCATCCGTCTGATCTCCAGGGACGGGCGGCCTGCCCCGTGTTGCTCAACCCCTTCGCAAGGCTCTGCGCGAGTTGGTCTCCGACCGCGCCGCCATCCAGAACGCGGCTTGCCCGATCACCCCGGCGGCCGCCAGCACGGAGGCGGCGGCGAGCGCCGGGTCGCGTCCCAGCCCGGCCAGCATGGTGCACAGCGCCCCGACCGCCATCTGGGCGAACCCATACAAGCCCGCGGCCGACCCGATCACCTTCGGGTTCACGCTCACGGCCTTGGTCAGCGCCATGGGGCTTGCCAGACCCACGCCCATGGTGAAGACGAACATCGGCCCGAGGATGAGCGGCACGCTGATCGTCCCGCCCAGCACGATGCCCAGCAAGGTGAAGGCCGCGAGGACGGCGGCGCCGCTGGCCCAGGCCAGCAGCCGCTCGATGGCGACGCGCGCGACCAGGCGGCTGGCCAGGACGCTGCCCAGCGAAACCCCGGCGATCAGCATCGCCAGGTAGACCCCGACCTCATGGGGCGAGCGGTGCAGCTCGTCCACGAACACGAAGGGCGCGACCGCGAAGAAGGCGTACATGGCGGTGGTGGCGCAGCCGCCGCCCACCGCGTAGCCCAGGAACGCCGGCGAACGCAGGAGCCGCCCGTATTCCAAGGCCAACGACGCCGCGGTGACCCCGGCCCGGCGCTGCCCGGTCTCCGGCAGCCGGCGCAGGGTGAGCCAGATGTTGGCGGCGCCCAGCGCGCCCAGCGCGACGAAGATGGCGCGCCACCCGTATGCCTCGGACAGCGCGCCGCCCACGAGCGGGGCGAGGCCGGGTCCCAGCGTCACCATCAGGTTCAGCAGCGCGAGCCGCCGGGCCGCGTCCTCGGGCGCCGCCGTGTCGCGCACCATGGCGCGGCCCAGCGCCAGCCCGGCACATCCGCCCAAAGCCTGGACCAGCCGGGCGGCGATCAGCGTATGCACGTCCGGCGCGACGGCGGCGGCCAGTCCCGCCACGGTGTAGAGCACCAGACCCGCGATCAGCAGCGGCCGCCGCCCGTAGCGGTCGGACAACGGCCCGTAAACGAGCTGCCCCACCGCCAGCCCGAGGATATAGACGCTGACGGTGCTTTGCAGCGCGCCGGCGCTGGCGCCGAGGTCGCGCGCCGCCCGCGGCAGGGCGGGCACGAACATGTGCATCGCCAGCGTGCCGCTGAGGGTGATCAGCGCCAGCAGCCAGAGCGGCGGCACCCGGCCCGCCATGCGGCCGGCCGGCGTGGCGCGTCCCATGGGGTCGTCGAGGTCTCTCGGCATTCCGGTCTCCTGGCCCGCTGACGGCGCGCGTTGTCTCGGGCCGTTGCGCACAGTCCCAGGAGTGTGGGCGCAAGACGCCTCCCTGTCTCGCCTCGCTTGCCTCCCTAGCAGCCCCTCAAGGGGTCATGCCGGGACCGCCGGGTGGGCCGGCGGCGCCTCCGACCGGATGAACTGCCGCAGTTCCGGGGTTTGCGGCTGGCCGAACAGCTGGCCGGGCGGCCCGGCCTCCCATATCGTGCCCTGGTGCATGAACACCACCAGGTCCGCGATGCGGCGCGCGAACTCCATCTCGTGCGTCACCAGCAGCATCGTCATGCCGGCCTGCGCCAGCCGCTCCAGCGTCGCCAGCACCTCCAGCGTCAGCTCCGGGTCCAGCGCCGAGGTGACCTCGTCGAACAGCATCACCTTGGGCTGCATCGCGAGCGACCGGGCGATGGCGACGCGCTGCTGCTGCCCGCCCGAAAGGTTGTCGGGGTAGCTGTCCCACTTGTCGGGCAGGCCGACCTCCGCCAGCACGGCGCGGGCGATGCCCGCCGCCTCCGCGGCCGGCAGCCTCTTCACCACGCGCGGGGCGAGCATGATGTTCTCGCCCACCTTGAGATGCGGGAACAGGTTATAGGCTTGGAACACGATGCCGACATCCTGGCGGAGCGCGCGCAGGTTCTTGTCCGTGCCGTCCAGCGCGTGGCCCGCGACGGCGATGCGCCCGCCCTGGATCGCCTCCAGCCCGTTCAGGCAGCGCAGCAGCGTGCTCTTGCCCGAGCCGCTGCGCCCGATGATGGCCACCACCTGGCCGGCCTCCACCTCCAGCGACACGCCCTTGAGCACCTCCAGCAGGCCGTAGCGCTTGACCACGCCCTCAACGCTGACGACGGACATCGAGCCTCCTTTCCAGCCGGGACGCGAGCAGCGACATCGGCCAGCAGATCGCGAAATAGAGCAGCGCCACGAGGCCGTACACCCGGAACGGCTCGTAGGTCACGTTGTTGATGAGCTGCCCGGCCCGGGCGACCTCGACCACGTTGACGATGGACACGATGGAGGTGTTCTTCACCGCCTGCACGGCAAAGCCCACGGTGGGCGGCGTCGCGATCCGCATCGCCTGCGGCAGCACGACGTAGCGGAACTGCTGCGCCCGCGTCATGCCGAGGCTGCCCGACGCCTCCCACTGCTGCCACGCCACGGACTGGATCGCGCCGCGCCAGATGTCGGCGAGATACCCGCTGACATAGAGGGCGAGCGAGATCGAGGCGGCGGCCAGCGGCGGCAGCTCCAGCCCGGCGAGCGACAGGCCGTAATACGCCAGGAACAGCAGCATGAGCGCCGGCACGCCCTGGATCACGCCGACATAGCCCGCCGCCAGCCAGCGCACGCCGCGCAGCAGGCTGACCCGCGCGATGGCGACGGCGAAGCCGGCCAGGCCGCCGATCAGCAGCGACAGCACCGTCAGCGCCACCGTCCAGCGCAGCGATCCCACGATGAACAGGATCTGGTCCGTGCCCAGGCCGTGGATCACCGCCGTCCCCCCATCAGCCCGCGCAGCCCGGAGCCGCGCGGGAACAGCAATTCACCCAGCAGCACGAGCACGAGCCGCAGCAGCAGCGACAGCAGGAGGTAGATGCTGGTGACGACGATGTAGGTCTCGAACGAGCGGAAGGTGTCGCTCTCGACCTGCGCCGCCGATCCCGACAGCTCCTGCACCGAGATGAAGGAGCAGATGGAGGTGCTGAGCAGGGTCAGGACGAACTGGCTGGTCAGCGACGGCCACACCCGGGCCAGCGCCGGCATCAGCACGACGTAGCGGAACACCTGCAGCCGGGTCAGAGCGAGCGACGCGCCGGCCTCGATCTGCGACGGGTGGATGTTGTCGATCCCGGCCCGGATGATCTCGGTCGCATAGGCGCCGAGGTTGAGCATGGTGGTCAGGACCGCCGCCTCCATCGCGTCCAGGCGGATGCCGAGCACCGGCAGGCCGAAGAAGATGATGAAGAGCTGGATCAGGAACGGCGTGTTGCGGATCACCTCGATGTAGGCGTCGAGCACCCACTGCACCGGGCGCGGCAGCAGGCCGCGCGACATGGCGAGCAGCACGCCGAGGCCGAGGCCCAGCACGATGCCGGCCGCGGACAGAGCGAGCGTCAGCCGCACCCCGTCGGCGATGACGTCGGCATGGGCGAGGACCGGGCCGAACTCGAAGGTGAACGGCACCGGCCGCGCCCAGGAATCAGAGCGTCGGGATCAGAACGTTCGGGATCAGAAGGTCGGCATGGGGGGAAGCGGGTTGCCGGTCCACTTGCGGCAGATCTCGTCAAGCTCGCCGCTGACCTTCACGAAGTAGATCATGTTGTTGAGCCAGCGCAGCAGCTCGTCCGAGCCTTTCCGCACGGCGATGCTGTTGGGCTGCTGGAAGAAGATGAACTTGCCCTCGATGTCGGCGTCCGGCCGGTTCTTGAGGTAGTCCGCCTGCACCGTGTCCGGCACCGCCGCCGTGTCGATCTGACCCGCGACCAGGGCCTGCACCACCGTGCTGTCATCCTCGAACCGCGTGATCTTCAGGCCTGGCACCGCCACCCGCTGCAACGCGCTCTCCTGGCTGGAGCCGCGGTTCACGCCGATGGACTTGCCCTTCAGGTCGTCCAGCCCGTGCACCGCCACGCTCTTCTTCGCGATGACCGCCATCTGGAATGCGTTGTAGGGCTGGGTGAAATCAACCGTCAGCGCCCGGGCCGGGGTGGGCGCCAGCGTCGCCACCAGGAAGTCCACCTTGCCCGATTGCAGCGCCGGGATGCGCGCCGGCGGCGTGAGCGGCGTCAGTTCCACCGGCACGCCCATGTACTTGGCGATCAGGGTCGCCATGTCCACGTCGTAGCCGATGGGGTTGCCGGTGCCGTCCACCATGCCCATCGGCGGCGACCCCGTCAGCACGCCGATGCGGACCTTGCCGCGCTTCACGATCTCCGCCGTGGTCTGCGCCGCGGCAGGCCCCGGACCGGCCAGCAGCAGCGCCGCGCACAGCGCCGCCACGAGCCATCGGAGATGGCGCTTGAACATCGGCATGGTCGTTTCCCCTTCGTCCGTGCTTTTCGCACGTCCGAGAGTTAGGCAGACCGCCGGGACGCTGGCAAGGCGCCCGGTTCTGGATCGGCGCGGGCGGTGGTAAGGGTCGGGCCTGGCTTCGCCCTGGGGGTGTCCGAGTGACCGTGCCCGTTCCGTCCCGCCGGCTGTCCCCCGTCGCCCTGCTCGTCGCAGGGGCGTTCTTCATGGAGAACCTGGACGGCACCGTGATCGCGACCGCCCTGCCGCAGATGGCGCAGTCCTTCGGCACCACGCCGCCGGCGCTCGCCATCGGCATGACCGCCTATCTGCTGACGCTCGCGGTGTTCATCCCGGCCAGCGGCTGGGCCGCCGACCGGTTCGGGGCGCGGCGGGTGTTCATGACGGCCATGGCGGTGTTCACCTTCGCCTCCGTGCTGTGCGGGCTGAGCCAGGGACGGTGGGCGTTCACGGCGGCGCGCATCCTGCAGGGCGGCGGCGGGGCACTGATGGTGCCGGTCGGCCGGCTGATGGTGCTGCGGGGCACGGCCAAGCCGGACCTGATGCGGGCCATCGCCACCCTGACCTGGCCGGCGCTGGTGGCGCCCGTGCTCGGGCCGCCGGTGGGCGGCTTCATCGCGACGTACGCCTCCTGGCGCTGGATCTTCTTCCTCAACGTGCCGCTCGGCCTGGCCGGCCTCCTCGCCGCCTCCTACCTCATCCGCGACACTGGGGAGCGCGAGCCTCGGCCGTTCGACACGCTCGGCTTCGCGCTGAACGGGCTGGCGCTGGCGCTGTTGTTGTATGCGTTCGACCTGCTGGGCCACGGGGCGGCGCCGGGGAGCGGGCCGGGCGGCGATGCCTGGGCGCTGGCCGCCGCCGCCGCCGTGCTGGGCGCGAGCGGGGTGGCCGGGGTCCTGGCGCTCCGCCATGCCCGGCGGCACGCGCATCCGCTGGTGGGGCTGGGGGCGTTCGCGGTGCCCTCCTTCCGCGCCACCATGACCGGCGGGTTCGTGTCGCGCGTGTCCATCAGCACCCTGCCGTTCCTGCTGCCGCTGCTGTTCCAGGTCGGGATGGGGATGGACCCGTTCATGTCGGGGCTGCTGGTGCTGTGGTACGGGCTGACCAACCTCGGCATCAAGCCGTGGACCTCCGGCATCCTGCGCCGGCACGGGTTCCGCGGCGTGCTGCTGGGCAACACGCTGGCGAACGCGCTGGCCATCGGGGGCTGCGCGCTGATCGGGCCGGGCACGCCGTGGCCCGTGGCGGCGGCGCTGCTGGCGCTGGCCGGGGCCAGCCGGTCGTTGCAGTTCACCAGCCTGAACACCCTGGCCTTCTCGGAGGTGCCGGCGGCGCTGACCGGGGCGGCGAACACCTTGTTCAACACGGCGTTCCAGGCGGCGGTGGGCATGGGCATCGCGCTCGGCGCCGTGCTGCTGCACGCGGCGGAGGCGGCTGGCCCGACCATAGGGCTGCACGGCCCCGCGGCGCCGTTCCACGCCGCCTTCCTGCTGGCGGCGGCGCTGGCGCTCACGTCGGTGCCGAGCTTCCTTCGGCTGCGCCGCGACGCGGGTTCGGCTGTGAGCGGGCACCTCCCCTTTGGCCGTTAGCCCGGCAACGCCGCCACGTCTGGCCGCCAGTCTCCGCCTCGCCGCGGCCGCCTCGGACGACCAGCCCCAGCCTGAGCCGCTGGGCACCCGCATCGCCCGGCGCTTCGCCGGCCTGGGCCTTCGTGAGGACCTGCCCGAGGTGCGAGGCCACGCCGCGCGGCCGGCGGATTGGGGCGGGGCATGATCCTGCTCGACACCAACGTGCTCTCTGCGCTCATGCGCGACCCGCCCGATGCCGCCGCGGTACGGTGGCTCGACGCGCAGGAGCCCGGACGGGTCTGGACCACCGCCGTGAGCGTGTTCGAAGTCCGGTTCGGCCTGGCCCGCTTGGCCGAGGGCCGGAGGCGCCTGGCGCTGGAGGCAGCGTTCGCCGCCCTGCTGCGGGAGGACCTGGCCGGGCGTGCGGTGGACGTGCGCGACACCCTGATCGGCGGCGTCGCGCTTGCCCGGCGCGCGGCCGTCACGCCAGCACGGCCAGCCCGAAATACGCCTGCTCCAACCGTTTCCCGAGCGCCGGGTCGCCGGTCACGGCCTCCAGCGCGATGCGGCCCTGGGCCAGCGCGTAGACCCGGTCGGCGACGGCCAGCGCCTTTTCGATCAGCTGCTCCACCAGCAGGACGGAGGTGCCCCGCGCGCGCAGCTGGTCCACGACGGACAGCACCCGGTCCACCAGCACCGGGGACAGCCCCGCCGACGGCTCGTCCAGCATCAGCAGGCGGGGACGCCGCACCAGGCCCTGCGCCACCGCCAGCATCTGCTGCTGCCCGCCGCTCAGCGCGCCGCCAAGCTGGTGCCGCTTGGCGGCGATCTCCGGAAAATACGCGAACGCCTCCTCCACCCGCGCCGCCCGCTCGCCCCGCGCGATGTCGTAGGCGGCCAGCATGAGGTTGTCGGACACCGTGCTCTGGGTGAACACCCGGTGGCCCTCGATGACGTGCGCGAGCCCGGCCTGCGCCGACTCCCGCGGCCCGACGTTGCGCAGGCTGCGCCCGGCGAACCGCACCTCCCCCACGCTCCAGGGCAGCAGCCCGGAGACCGCCCGCAGCAGCGTGGTCTTGCCGGCGCCATTCGGCCCCAGCAGGGCCACGACCTCGCCCGGCGCGATGTGCAGGTCCACGCCGTGCAGGACTGCGATCTTGCCGTAGCCCGCCTGCAGGCCGGCCACCGCCAGCAGCGGTTCAGGCGCCGAGATAGGCACTGACGACCTCCTTGTGCGCCCGGATTTCGGCGGGCGTGCCGCGGGCCAGGACCCGGCCAAGGTTCAGCACCGTGACCTCGTCGCAGATCTCGAAGATGAGGTCCGCATGGTGCTCGACCAGCAGCACGCCCACGCCCCGCCGGCTGACGGCCTTGATCAGCGCGCCAAGCCGCTTGATCTCGTCGGGCGACAACCCCGCGGCGGGCTCGTCCAGCAGCAGGAAGGCCGGGCGCAGCATCAGCGCGCGGGCGATCTCGACGAAGCGCAGCTCGCTGTGCTGCAGCCGGTCCGCCCGCACGTCGGCCAGCGCCCCAAGCCCGATGGCCTCGAGCGCCAGCCGGGCCGTCGCCTCGATCCGCCGCTCGTCCCGGCCCTGGCGCGGCAGGGACAGCAGCGCCTCCACGAAGCTCGCCTGCCCCATGATGGTGCCGCCGACCATGATGTTCTGCAGCACCGTCGCCTCGCCGATGATCCGCGGCGTCTGGAACGTGCGGGCGATGCCATGGAGCGCGCGGGTGGACGGCGCCCGGCTCGGGAGGCTGGCCCCGCCTGCGGTCAAGGCGCCTTCCTGCGGGGCGTAGTAGCCGGAGATGACGTTGAGCGTCGTCGTCTTGCCGCTGCCGTTCGGGCCGATCAGCCCGTGCACCTGGCCGGAGCAGACGTCGAGGTCCAGCCCGTCGATGGCCCGCACGCCGCCGAAGCTGAGCACCACGCCGCGCAGCGCCATGGCGGCAGGCGCCCGGTCCGCGTTCAGCAGCTCGCCCAGCGCGCCCAGATGCGGCAGGATCGCCCGGTCGCGCGGAAGCGCGCGCCGGCTGCGCACGTCCAGCAGCGCCGCGATCCCGCCGGGAATGGCGAGCACGATCACCAGCACGAGGACCGCATAGACGAAGGTCGACCAGGCGGCGAGCGGGGCCGCGACCTCCGGCAGCATCGTCAGGATGAGGGTGCCGAGCAGCGGCCCTAGGATGGAGCCGCGCCCGCCGATCAGCACGGCGATGAAGAACAGCAGCGACAAATCGAAGGTGAAGGCGTCCGGCGTGATGTAGGTCTGCAAGCTGGCGAACAGCCCGCCCGCCAGCCCGGCCACGGCGCCGGCGAACAGGAACACGTATACCAGGAGCGCCGGCTTGGAGATGCCGGCCGCCTCCGCCGCCACCTCCGCCTCCCGCGTGGCGATCAGGGCGCGGCCGAACCGGCTGCGGGCAATGTTGGCGGTCATCCAGGTGCAGAGGACGGCGATGCCGAGACAGAGGTAGTACAGGCCCCAGGCGGTATCGAACGGCGCCGGCATGGACGGCCCGGCGACGCCGACGCCCCCGCCGGTGACGCCCTGCCAGCCGAGCGCCACCTGGGTGACGATGGTGGCAAAGCCCAAAGTGGTCATGGCGAAGTAGAAGGTCCGCAGGCGCAGCGCCGGCAGGCCCACGATCACGCCGGACACCGCGCCCATGGCCGTGCCCCCGGCCAGCGCCACGACCACCGGGGCCGGCGGCAGCACGGTCCCGGCCGCAAGCACGCTGGCGGTGTAGGCGCCGAGCGCGAACAGCGCGACGTAGCCGATGGCGAGCTGCCCGGCGAAGCCGACGATCAGGTTCAGCCCCGAGATCAGCACCCAGTAGATCGCCGCCCGGGTCGCGATCAGCGCGTAGTAGTCGTTGTCCGTCAGCGGCAGGATGACGGCGAGCGCCAGCAGGACCAGGAACGGCATCAGCGCCAGACCGTGCGACGGCCGCGCGACGCGGCGCGGCAGGGCGCTGCTCCCCGTGTCCAGCACTCCGGCGTCGGCAAGCGGCACGGGGTCCATCAGACCCGCCGCGCGGTCGAGGTGCCGAACAGCCCCTGGGGTGCGGCCAGCAGCACGGCGATGAACAGCACGAACACCGCGACCGAGGCGAAGATGCCGCCAAAGGTGAAGTTCGCCGCCTGCTGGAACAGCCCGAGCGCCAGCCCGCCGATCACAGCGCCGCGGTTGTTGCCGAGGCCCCCCAGCGCCACCGGGATGAAGCCATAGAAGTTCAGCAAGGGGCCGTTGGCGAAGAAGGCGAGCAGCAGCTGCCCACCCGAGAACCCCGCCAGCGCCCCGATCGCCCCCGCCATCGCGTAGCTCGCCACCCGCAGGTTCCGCTCCGGCAGCCCCAGCGCCTTTGCTGCGAAGTTATCCTCGGCCACCGCGAGGAAGGCCCGCCCGACCAGCGTGCGCCGATACAGGTACTCCAGCCCGATCACCGTCACCGCGCAGGCGATCACCGGCAGCCAATACTTCTCGTCCCACATGCCCGCACCCATCGGCAACAGGGACGGGAACGGCCGCGGCTCCGTGCTCCACTCGATGGCGGTGACCTGCTGGATCATCAGCGCCACCGCCAGCGTCGAGAGGACATAGAGGTGCTGATCGAGGCTCTTCAGCACCGGGCGCACGGCCACGAACTCGGTCACGACGCCCACCAGCGCGCAGGCGAGCAGCGTCAGCGGCAGGGCGACGACGAGCGGCAATCCCCAGCGCAGCATGAACAGCGACCCGAGCACGCCGCCCAACATGCCCAGCATCCCCGCCGTGAAGCTCATGACGCGCGAGGTCGCGAACATCGTGTTGTAGGTGATGCCGATCAGCGCATACACGGCGCCCATGGCGAGGCCGGAGGCGACGATGGACGCCAGCATGTCAGCCATACCCGGGTGCGAGCGCGAACGAGCCGGACTTCGCCGTGTTGGCGGCCGACATCACGATGGCGTTCTCCGGGTAGCCGTTGTGCCGCTCCTTGGTGAAGCGGTAGTCCCCGAAATAGCCGGGATAGGGATCGAGCGCGTTCCAGTGCCCGATGATCGCGGCGCTGCTCGTCTCGCCCGCGGCCTCCACGGCACGGGCGATCAGGTTGACGGCATCCGCGCCGCAGGCCACCCACCACAGCAGCGAGTCCGAGAGGTTGACCTTGCCGGCCAGCCTGTCCACCAGTTCCTGGCTGCGCGGCGGCAGCGCCCCCGCCGCGTCGTAGCTGCAGCTGCGGTAGCCCACCGCATAGACCTTCTCCCAGTTCGCCGGCTTCGAGATCAGCCCGGCGACGTCGCCCGAGGCCAGCGCCGGGTGCCCGGTGAACGGCACGTCCCACCCCATCGCCGCCCGCGTGTTGAGCAGCCGGGCGATCATGCCGGTCGATACGGTCCACAGCACGATGGCCTCCGCCCCGGCGTTGCGGGCGCGCAGCATGTCGGGCGTCATGTCCGGCTGGGTGGCGTCGATGTTGGCCACGACCACCGCCTCCGCGCCCTCCTGCTTGAACCCGGCCGCGCAGGCGTTGGCGGCGGTCACGCCATAGCCGGTGGTGTCGCCGAACACCGCGACCTTCTTGGCCTTGAGGACGTTCAGGCAGTACTTGCGGGCGGCCTCGTCCCACTGCCCGTTGGAGGGAGCGATGCGGAAGGCGTTGGGGAACTTCGCCGGGTCGATCAGGGTATCGACGACGCAAGGGTGGATGTTGGGCATCTTGGCGCGCGCCATGATCGCCGTGACCGCGAGCGACTCCCCGGAGTTGGTCGGCCCCCAGATCGCATGGACCTTCTGCTGGCTGATGAGTTCCTGGGTCGCGTTCACGCATTTGGTCGGGTCGCCCTGGGTGTCCCGCGTGACCACCTCGACCATGCGGCCCTTGACGCCGCCGGCCGCGTTGATGGCGCCGGCCGCGAACTCCACCCCACGGTTGAAGCCGATCCCGGGCGCCGAGCCTGGCCCGGTCAGCGTCGTGAGCCAGCCGATGCGGATCGGCTCGTTGGCGGCGATGGCCGGGCGGGGCAGGCCCGCGGCCGACGTGCCGGCCAGGGCGGCGCTGCCGGCGAGGATCTCGCGGCGGGTGACGTTCATTCGGTTGCTCCCTCAGGCGTTTCGTTGTCGCCCGGATTGATCCCGGGTCATGCGGCAAGACTAGCGCGATAGGTGGGCGATGTAATCCCTGTTGAAGGTGAACCCCCAGCCCGGCCGCTCCGGCACGGCGGCGCTGCCGTCCCGGAACTCAAGCGCCTCGTTGTACAAGGGCGAGAACCAGGGCATGTACTCCAGGAAGGTCGCGTTGCTGAGCGCGCCCAGCACCTGCACGCTGGTTTCCGGGAACAGGTGGCTGGACACGGCGATGTCGTGGCTTTCGGCCATGTGGCCCACCCGCATGAACTCGCTGACCCCGCCCACGCGCTGAAGGTCGGGCATCAGGATGTCCGCCGAGCGAAGCTCCAGCATCCGGCGGAAGCCGTAGCGGGTGTACTCCGTCTCGCCGCTGGCGATGGGGGTGTCGAGCGCGGCGGCGACCCGGGCGAGGCCGTCGAGGTCCCAGGCGGGCAGCGGCTCCTC
This sequence comes from uncultured Acetobacteraceae bacterium, assembly GCA_964252005.1. Taxonomy (GTDB): domain Bacteria; phylum Pseudomonadota; class Alphaproteobacteria; order Acetobacterales; family Acetobacteraceae; genus CAHJXG01. The sequence continues at coordinate 68,742 of CAXULX010000012.1, forward strand.
GAACCAGGTGAGGTCGAACGGCTCCAGCCGGCGGCCGAGCCGGATCGCCTGCGCCTCCGTCAGGCCCTGGTTGGCGTCGGCCATCAGCTTCACGCCGGGGCCGATGGCGTCCCGCACGGCCTTCACGCGGGCGATGTCCTCCGCCGGGTTGGGGAGGCCCAGCCGCATCTTCATCGCGCGGAAGCCCTGGTCCACGAAGCCCTGCGCCTCCACGACCAACTCGTCGATGGAGCGGGACAGCCACAGCCCGCCGCTGTGATAGGCCGGCACCCGGTCCTGCGCCCCGCCCAGCAGGCGGTACAGCGGCAGCCCCGCCGCCTTGCCCAGGGCATCCCACAGCGCCCCGTCGATGGCCGAAATGCCGGCGACCGGCACGCCCTTGTGGCCCAGGAAGTTGATGTCCTTCCACGCCCGCGCCCAGAACCCGGCGATGTGCCCGGCGTCCCGCCCGACCGCCACGTCGGCCAGCTCGTCCACCATCTGGCGCAGCACCTTGGTGCGCCGGTCGTTCAGGGTGAAGATCAGGTTCTCGCCGGTGATCCCCGCATCCGTGCGGACCGTGACCAGGATGCAGCCGAAGCTCGCGATCTCGCCCAAGGCGCTGCCGATGGGCCGGTCCAACCGGACGGTGACGGGCTGGGTCTCGACGGCGGCGACCTTCATGCGCCTGGCCTCATGCTGATCCGGGTGGGCGTGCCGACGGTGTAGCGGGCCAGCACGGCGGGGTCGGGGTCGCAGCCCAGGCCGGGGCCGCCGGGCACCACGAGCTTGCCGTCCACCGGGCGCACCCAGGGGTCGAAGGGGTTGGCCTCCATGTCGAGCCACAGCACCTCGATCAACGGCCGTTCGATCAGGGCGGCGGCCACGTGCAGGGTGGCGATGAAGCCGGGTCCGAAATACGGGCTGTGCGGCGCCACGGCGATGCCGTGCGCCTGGCAGAGCTGGATGATCCGCACCATCTCGGTGATGCCGCCGATCTTGGTGACGCTCGGCTGCGCCACGTCGATGGCGCCGGCCTCCAGCAGCGCCTTGAAGCCATGCAGCCCGGCCACGTTCTCGCCCGCCGAGACCGGCACCCCGGCCCGGCGCACGCTGGCCAGGCCGTGCACGTCCTCCGGCGGCCAGACCGGCTCCTCCAGCCAGGCCAGGCCGTCGCCCGCGAGCGAGGCCGCCATGTCGCGTGCCACCGGGGGCGACCAGGCGCAGTTCACGTCAAGCATGAGGGCCGCGTCCCGCGCGCCGGGCGCCCCCCGCGCCGCGAGGACGGCGGCGCGGGTCGTCTCGTGCAGCTTGATGGAGCGGTAGCCGGCCGCGCAGGCCGCGGCGGTGTTGGCGGCGACGAGGTCGAGGTCGCCGTAGTGGAGCAGGCTGGCATAGGCGTCCATCGGCGCCGGCTCCGCCCCGCCCAGCAGCCGCCACAGCGGCAGCCCGGCGCGCTTGCCCAGCAGGTCCCACAACGCGATCTCGATGCCGGCATACGCATACACGAACGGCCCGTTGCGGCCGAGCAGGTGCGTCGCGTGCAGCACCTCCCGTTGCAGCGCGTTGATGTCCGCCGTCCGCCCGACGACCAACGGGGCGACGATCGTGTCGAGCGCCGCCTGGGTGGCGGGGATCGCGGCGTGGCCGAACGCCTCGCCCCAGCCCACCGAACCGTCCTCGGCCTCGACCTTCACCAGCAGGATGTCCATCCGATCCCAGGGGCGCCCGGCGAACAGCGGGTGCGGACCGCCCATCGTGAACGGGAGGGAGACGACCGAGGTCTCGATGGCGGCGATGCGCATGATCGAAGCCTACAGCCGGCATCGGACAAGCTCAATCGGGCAGGGCGTGGCGATCTCGGCCCCACATGCCTGGGATCAACCTGCCGGGCCGGCGCTCAATCCTTGAAGGGGTCGAACTCGCCGTCCCCGGCCATCGCCACCGCGAACGGACGCAGCGTGTGCCGCACCCGGATCGTGCCGGCGTGCTGCGCCAGCACGTCCGGCAGGCGGCGGTAGGCCATGGGGCTTTCGTCCAGGTCGCCGCCGGCCAGCAGCACGCCGCGTTCGGTCAGCCAGGCGTCCATCTGCGCGCGGGTGAAGGTCCGCTTGGCCTGCATCCGCCCGAACAGCCGCCCGGCGCCGTGGATCGTGGAGTATAGCGCCGCCTGCGAGGCCGGGCTGTCCACGCCCTCGACGATCACCGCGTCGTCGCCCATGGACCCGCCCACGAAGCCGCGCTGCCCGGGCCAGGCGGGGGTGGCGCCCTTCCGCACCACCCACAGGTCCCGCCCGCCATGCGTCTCCCGCCAGGCGTAGTTGTGGTGGTTGTGCACGCTGTCCGTCACCGCGCCGCCGATGATCCGGCGCACGCGCTCCACCACCCACTCCCGCCCGGCATAGGCGTAGCGGCCGGCCAGCTCCATGGCCGCGATGTAGCGGCGGCCGATCTCGCCGTCCTCATCGACCACGGCGGGCGGCACGTTCATGCCGTCCTGGCCGCCGGCCAGCTTCAGGTACTTGGTGGCGCTCGTATGGCCCAGGCCGCGGCTGCCGAAATGCACGCCGATCCAGACGAAGCCGGCCTCGTCGCGCATCAGGTCCACGTAGTGGTTGCCCCCTCCCACCGTGCCAAGCTGCGCCATCGCCTTCTGCCGGTAGATCGTCATGTCCGCCGCGCGCCAAGCCTCGTCGTCGTCGAACAGCGCGTGCTCGGCCCGCTCGGCGTTGCTGCGGCCCATGCCGAACGACACCACGCGGCGCACGTCGGCCAGGATCGTGCCCGCGCGCTCCCGGAGCGCCGCGTACGGCGTGTCGAGCCGCACGGCCATGTTGCCGCAGCCGATGTCGAAGCCGACGCCGGAGATGCTGATTTGGCCGTCATACGCGATCACGCCGCCCACGGGCTGCGCGTAGCCGAGATGCCCGTCGGCGCACACCACGCCCGCCACGACATGGCCCACGCCCATGCAGTTCCGCATCTGCGCGAGCGTCGCGGCCTCGTGCGGGCCGAACACCTGCAGGGGCGCGTCCCGATACGCGGCCTCCTGCACCGGCAGCGCGACCGACGCGATCTCGGCCTGGAGGTGCTCGGCCCGCGCCGCCTCGCGGAAGGCGCACCAGGCGGGCATGCCGCGGCTGCCCTTCTCCGTGGCGACCTCGCCGGGGCGGGCCACGCGGCTGTCGGGATCGAGGCCGGCGGCGAGCGCCAGCTCGCGGGCACGGGTCTCGTAGGGGCTGGGACGACGCATGGTCGGGTTCCTGCTGGGTCGGCGTGAAAGGGTCCCGGCCGCCGCGCGGAGGGCCGTGCCGCGCGACGATTCCGGGGGCGGCCTTGGTCTGCGACGATGCACATGTTTAACTGAAATCCACGACTGCGCCACGCTCGCGGCGCAGGCGCCCCGTCGCAACCCATGGCACGCCGCTTGAATGGGCCGGGCCGGACACGCAGGACCGAAGCATGACGGGCTACGCCGACACGTTGATCGAGGGGCGCATCTTCCGCGGCCTCCGCGAGGGCTTCGCCGAGGCGCTGGCCATCGCAGGCGACCGCATCGTCGCGTGCGGGACGCGGGAGGCCGTCCGCGCCCTGGCCGGCCCCGGCACGCGGCGGGTGCTGCTGGACGGCCGCGTGGCCGTGCCCGCCTTCAACGACGCGCACCAGCATCTGCTGCCGCTGGGCCTCGCCATGGCGGGGGTGAACCTGCGGCCCGAGCGGGTCCGCACCCTGGATGCCCTCCTGGGCGCCATCCGCGACGCGGCGGCGCGGACGCCGCGCGGGCAGTGGGTGGAGGGCCGCGGCTACGACCATGCCGAGCTGGATGTCGGACGCCACCCCACGGCGGCCGAGCTGACGGCGGCGGCGCCCGACCATCCCGTGTTCGTCACCCGCACGTGCGGCCACATGGGCGTGGCGAACGCCGCCGCGCTGGCTGCCGCCGGGGTGGGCCACAACACGCCGGACCCGGAGGGCGGCGTGATCGGGCGCGCGGCCGGCGGGCTGACGGGGCTGTTGCAGGAACGGGCGATGCGCCTGGTGCGCGATGTCGTTCCCGAGCCGAGCGACGCCGCCCTGGTGGACGCCATCGAGCGCGCCGGCCGCCACATGAATGGCCTGGGCTTCACCGCCGTGATGGACGCGAATGTCGGCATGGCCGCGGGCATGCGGGAGGTCGCGGCCTACCGGGCGGCGCACGCGGCGGGGCGCCTGCCGGTGCGGACCTGGATCTGCCTGGCCGGCAACCCGGAGGGCATCGCCGAGCCGGCCTGGCAGGCCGGCCTGCGCCCCGGCGACGGAGACGCGATGCTGCGCTTCGGGGCGATGAAGGTGTTCGCGGACGGCTCCGCCGGCGGGCTGACCGCCGCCATGTCCGAACCCTATTTGCCCGGCGGCACCGGCGTGTTCTGCTTCCCAGACGCCACGATGCACGCTCTGCTCGCGCGGTACCACGCGCAGGGCTGGCAGCTGGCGATCCATGCCATTGGCGACGCCGCCATCGAGCAGGTGCTGCGCGGCATGGAGGCAGCGGACACGCCCGACCGGCCGGTTGCCGGCCGCCGCCACCGGATCGAGCATTGCGGCTTCCTGTCGCCGGGCCAGCGTGCCCGCATGGCGGCGCGCGGGATCGAGCCGGTGCCGCAGCCGATCTTCATGTACGAGTTCGGCGACACCTATGTCGCCAACCTCGGCGCCGCCCGCGCCGCCGCGGCCTACCCGATGCGGAGCTGGCTGCGCGACGGGCAGAACCCCGCCGCAAGCTCGGACGCGCCGGTGTCCTCGACCAACCCGTTCCAGAACATCCACACCATGGCGACGCGCCGGACGAACCGCGGCACGGTGCTCGGCCCGGAGGAGGCCATCAGCGTGGCCGAGGCCGTGCACTGCCTGACCTGGTGCGGCGCCTACACCCAGTTCGCGGAGGCTGAGCGCGGCCGGCTGCTGCCGGGGATGCTGGCGGACGTGGCCGTGCTGTCCGACGACATCTTCGCCGCCGGGCCGGAGGCGATCCTGTCCACGACGGTCAGCTTCGTGCTGCGCGGCGGCGTGCCGGTCGCGGGGATGCTGGCCTGATGGCGCGCCTCGCCGTCGGGCGGCTGCTGCTGGCGGCGCCGGTGCTGCTGGGGGTGCTGCTGATCGGCTTCCTGCTGATGCAGGTGGTCCCGGCCGACCCGGCGGCGATCCGCGCCGGCCCGACCGCGACGGCCGACGTGGTCGCGGCCATACGCGCCGACCTCGGGCTGGACCAGCCGGTGCCCGTGCAGTTCGCCCGCTACCTCGGCCGGCTGCTGCGGGGGGACCTCGGCGTGTCGGTCATCAACAACGTGCCGGTCGCGGCCGAACTCGCCAACACCGTCGGCCCGACGGCCGAGCTGATGCTGGCCACCCTGCTGTGGGCGGTGCCGGCCGGGCTGGGGCTGGGCACCCTGGCCGCCGTGCGGCACCGGCGCTGGCCGGACCGCGCAGTGACGGCGCTGGCCGTCGCGGGCGTGTCGGTGCCGGTGTTCTTCGTGGGCCTCGTGCTGATCTGGTTCGTGGGCTTCCGCTGGGGGCTGCTGCCGTTCACCGGCCGGGCCGGGCCGATCTGGACGCTCGCCGGGCTGCAATCCCTGGCGCTGCCGGCGCTGACGCTCGGCCTGTCGTTCGTCGGGCCGGTGGCGCGGATGACGCGCTCCTCCGTGCTGGAGGGGCTGCGGGCCGACCATGTGCGGACCGCGCGGGCCAAGGGGCTGCGGGAGCGGTCGGTGGTGCTGCGCCACGCGCTCCGCAACGCGCTGATCCCCGTCGTGACCCTGATCGGCTTGCAGGTCGGCTTCCTGCTGGGCGGGGCGGTGGTGACGGAGACGATCTTCTCCTGGCCCGGCGTCGGCCGCCTCGCGGTGGGCGCCATCATGTCCTCCGACTTCCCGATGGCGCAGGGCACCATCCTGGTGCTGGCGGGCGGGTTCATCCTGGTCAACCTCGGCGTGGACCTGCTCAGCCTCCGGCTGGACCCCCGCATGCACGCATGAGGCGGCTGCTGCGCGACCCGCTGGGCCTCGCGGCCCTGCTGGTGCTGTCCACGGCGCTGGCGCTGGCGGTGCTGGCGCCGGCCATCGCGCCGACCGACCCGGCGGACAACGACCTGTCGCTCGCCATGCAGCCGCCGGGCGCCGGGCTGCTGCTGGGGGCGGACGACCAGGGGCGGGACCTCGTGACCCGCGTGCTGTTCGGGCTGCGGCTGACGCTGCTGATCGGCGCGGCGTCCGTGGCGGCCGGAGGGGTCCTGGGCATCGCCCTGGGCCTGCTCGCCGCGTTCCACCGCCGCCTGGACGGGCCGGTGATGCGCGGGATGGACGTGCTGCTGTCGTTCCCCGCCATCCTGTTCGGCCTGGCGATGGCCGGCATCCTGGGGCCGGGCGTGCCGGCGGTGGTGCTGGCGCTGTCCGTCGCCACGGTGCCGCTGATGGCCCGCATCGCCCGCGCCGCGGCGGGGGTGGAGATGGGGCGGGACTACATCGAGGCCGCCCGCGCCACCGGCGCGGGCAACGGGCGGCTGATCCTGCGGCATCTGCTGCCCAACTGCGCCACGGCGCTGCTGGTGTTCGCCACCCTGCGGTTCGGCCAGGTGATCCTGCTGGGCGCGGCGCTGTCCTTCCTGGGGCTGGGCGCGCAGCCGCCCACGGCGGAGCTGGGGGCGATGGCGTCCCAGGGGCGCAACTTCCTGTTCTTCGCGCCGCACATCGCCATCGTCCCCTGCCTCGCCATCGTGGCCGTGGTGCTGGCATGCAACGTGCTTGGTGATTCGCTCCGGGACGCTCTGGACCCGCGGAGCACGGAGAGGAAGTCATGAAGCATCTTAAGCTGGCCGCCGCACTGGGAGCCGCATTGGGACTGGCCGCATTGGGCGTGGCCGCGTCCCTGCCCGGCCCGGCCCGGGCGCAGACGGCGCCGCCGGGCACCTTGGTGCTGCTGCGGACCATCGACAGCGACAACTACGATCCCGCCCGCTCCACCGCGCGCTCGGCGGGGGAGGCGCTGACCTTCCTGGGCGACACGCTGACCTCGCTCGACTGGGACATGAAGACGGTGCGGCCGGGCCTGGCGACGAGCTGGACCGTCAGCCCGGACGGCAAGCTCTATACCTTCAAGCTGCGCGACGACGTGACGTTCTGCGACGGCCGCCGCATGACGGCCGACGACGTGGCCTACACCATCAAGCGCTTCGTCGACCCCGCCACGCGCAGCCCGGTCCGCTGGCGGGCCGGCCCGGTGAAGGACGTGCGCGCGGTGGACGCCACCACCATCGAGTACGAGCTGACGGACCCGTTCAACGAGCTGCCGCTGCAACTCAGCCTGTTCTTCCTGACGATCGTGGACAAGGCGTCGGTCGAGGGCCTGGGCGCCAACTTCGGCGTGCAGGGCTTCAACGGCACCGGCCCGTTCTGCTGGGTGTCCTGGACGCCGCGGCAGGAGATGGTGATGCGCCGGCACGAGGGCTACAACTGGGGGCCGCCGATCTTCAAGAACCCGGCGCCGCAGGTGGACCGGGTCATCTGGCGCGTGATCCCCGACGCGAACACCATCCTGGCCGCGATCCAGTCGGGACAAGGCGACGCGACGCAATATTTGCCGCCCATCGCGCTGCCGGGCCTGCGGAACACGCCGGGCATCACGCTGTCCAATCAGCCCAACTACTTCTGGGACTATTTCGTGGGCTTCAAGGTGGACAAGCCCGCGGTGAACGATCCCGCGCTGCGCCGGGCCATGGTGATGGCGGTGAACCGGGAGGCCATCGCCAAGGCCGTGTGGTTCGGCGCCGCGACCCCGGCCGACAGCTACCTGAACCCCGCCGTGCGGGACTTCGACCCCAAGAGCCGCGCCGACTTCCCCGCCTTCAACCCGGCCGGCGCCCGCAAGCTGCTGGACGAGGCCGGCTGGGCGCCCGGCCCGGACGGCATCCGCGCCAAGAACGGGGAGCGCGCCTCCTTCACCCTGTACGGCATCAGCGACACCCTGAACAACCGCGCGGTGGAGGCGATCCAGGCCGACCTGAAGCGCACCGGCGTGGAGATGCGCGTGCAGATGTGGGACGCGACCGTCGCCTGGGGCAAGCTGGCGACGCAGGAGTTCGGGGCGTTCATCATGTCCTACCCCTACGTCTCCGCCAGCGAGGCGCTGAACCTGTACTTCCCCTCGACCAGCGCGCCGACGCCCAACCGCATGAACTGGAAGAACGAGCAGACCGACGCCTGGCTGAAGCAGGCCCGCACCGCCACGGACGACGAGGTGAAGCACGACGCCCTGGCCCATGTGCAGCAGCAGCTGACGGAGGCCAGCGTGTGGATCCCCTTGGTGCGCGAGCAGTTGTGGGTCGCCTCCAGCCGGCGCGCGCATGGCGTTCGGGCGCACGGCATCTACGGCATGGGGATCTACAAGGGGCTGGACATCACGCTGTCGCAGTAGGAGCGCCCATGCCCACCACCCTGATCCGCGGCGCCGGGACCGTCATCGCCTGGGACGGCGCCGGGCACGTTTACCGGTCCGATGCCGACGTGGCCTGGACCGACGGCACGCTCACGCATGTCGGCCCCGGGTATGGCGGGACCGTGGATGCGGAGATCGACGGGCGCGGGCTGATGGTGATGCCCGGCCTGGTGGACGTGCACAGCCACCCGTCCTCGGAGCCGATGCTCAAGGGGCTGACAGACGAGGTGGGCACGCCGGGCCTGTACAACTCGTCGCTGTACGAGTACCTGCCGATCTTCCGCCCGCCGCCGGGCGCGATCCCGGATTGCGCGCGGGTGGCGTTCAGCGAGCTGCTGCTGTCCGGCGTCACCACCGTGGTGGACCTGTCGCTGCCCTATGATGGCTGGCTGGACGTGGCCGGGGAGAGCGGGCTGCGCGTGGTGATGGGGCCGATGTTCCGCAGCGCCCGCTGGTTCACCGCCAACGGCCATGCCGTGGACTACGAGTGGGACGTACCCGCGGGGGAGCGCGCGATGGCGGACGCGCTCCGCCTGCTGGACCGCGCGGCCCAGCACCCGTCCGGCCGGCTGACCGGCATGGTGGTCCCTTCGCAGATTGACACCTGCACGCCCGAACTGCTGCGCGACAGCCATGCGGAGGCGGCCCGGCGCGGCCTCATGTGGCAGACCCATGCGGCGCAGTCCGTCAGCGAGTTCCACGAGATCACGCGCCGCCACGGCTTCACCCCCATCGGCTGGCTGCATCATCTGGGCGTGCTGACGGACCGCTCGATCATCGGGCATTCGATCTTCCTGGACGACCATCCGTTCACGCCGTGGCACACCGACCGCGACCTGGCGCTGCTGGCGGAGGCCGGGACGGCGGTGGCCCATTGCCCCACCGTGTTCGCCCGGCGCGGCATCGCGCTGCGCGACATGGGCCGCTACCGCCGGGCCGGGGTGAAGGTCGGCATCGGCACCGACACCTTCCCCCACAACATGCTGGAGGAGATGCGGCTGGCGATGTACCTGGCGCGCACCCAGGCCGGCAACCCGCGCACCCTGACGGGCGGCGAGCTGTTCACCGCGGCCACGGCCGGGGGCGCCGCCCTTTTGGGACGCGACGACATCGGCCGCCTGGCGCCGGGCTGCCGGGCCGACCTGGTGCTGGTGGACCTGGCGCACCCGGCCATGCGGCCGGGCTACGATCCCTTGCGCTCCCTGCTGTATGCCGCGGCGGACCGGGCGGTGCGCGCGGTTTACGTGGATGGCGCTCTGGTGGTGGAGGATGGGCGGGTGCTGACCATGGACTACCCGGCGGCGGCGGCGGCGCTGCATGAGGCGCAGGCCCGCATGGTCCGGGACGTGCCGGCCCGGGACTGGGCGCGGCGGGATGTGGAGGGGGTCAGCCCGCCGACGTTCCCCCGCGGCTGACGCCGGCCACGCATGATCCCGCCCCCGTCTGCTACCGGGCCGCCCGCGCCCGGCCGACGATGGCGGTCGGGTCGATGAAGCGCAGCGCCACCACCAGCCAGAACAGCGTCACGGCCATGTAGATCACCGCCATGGCGTCCACCGACTGCCCGGCCCGGATGCCCGGCGCGAACGCCGCGTAGTATAGCGCCACCACCAGCGTCTGGCTGTCCGGCCCCGCCGTCAGGAACGTCAGCTCGAACATGCCGATGGTTCGGACCAGCACCAGCAGGGACGCCGCCAGGATGCCGGGCATCAGCATCGGCACCAGGATGTGGCGGAACAGGCTGGGCGTGCGCGCCCCGAACACCCGCGCCGCCGCCTCCAGCCGGGGGTCGAGCTGCTCGATGAACGGCGTCATCGTGAGCACCACGAAGGGCACGGACGGCACCAAATTGGCCAGGATCACGCCCCACAGCGTGCCGCCGAGGCCCAGGCGGTACAGCACCGTCGCCAGCGGGATGCCGTAGGTGATGGAGGGCACGATCAGGGGCAGCAGGAACAGCAGCACCACGGCGGGCTTGCCGGGGAAGCTGCTCCGCGCCAGCGCGTAGGCCGCCGGCACGCCGATGGCGGCGGAGATCAGCACCACGGCGAACACGGCCTGCATGGTCGTCAGCAGCACGTCGGGCAGCGCGAACTCCTCCCACGCGCCGGCATACCAGCGCGTCGTCAGCCCGGCCGGGAGCCAGGTGCCGAACCAGCGCGTGCCGAGGGAGTTGACCACCACCGCCGCGATCAGGGCGGCGATGTTCAGCAGCACGAAGCCCATCACGACCCAGATGGCCGTACCCCAGATGCGCGCGCGCATCGCCCGGCCGGGGCCGCTCATCCCTTGCCGCCGCCGGCCGGGCCGCGATAGGCCAGGGCGCGCAGCCCCAGCACGACGCCGACGACGGCCAGCTGCACCAGCCCCATGACCAGCGCGATGGTGCTGCCGAGCGGGGCGTCGAACTGCTCGAACGCGGCCTCGTAGGCGGCGATGGAGATGACGTAGGTCTGCCCCGACGGCGCGCCCACCAGCACGGCGGACGGGAACACCGCGAACGCCTGCACGAAGCACAGCGCGAAGGTCATCGCGAGGCCCGGCGCCAGCAGCGGGAGCGCGATGTGGCGGAACCGCGCGCCCGGCGGTGCGCCCAGCGTCGCCGCCGCCTGGCTCAGCGCCGGGTCGATCCCGGTGACAAAGGAGAGCAGCAGCAGGAAGGCGAAGGGGAAGCCCACGATCACCAGGGACATCAAGACGCCCCAGTAGTTGTGCACCAGCCGCACCGGCGCGGATGCCAGATGCAGGGACAGCAGCACCCGGTTGAACCATCCCTGCGGCCCCAGGTAGGACAGCAGCCCATCCGCCACCAGCACCGTGCCGAGCGTGATCGGCACCACGAGGATCGTCGTCACCAGCCGCTGATATCGCCAGGGCTGGCGCAGCCGGTACGCCACCGGCAGCGCCAGGCCGACGTTGATGAGCGTCGCCGGCACGGCGATCCCCAGCGTCGTCCAGATCGTGCCGAGCAGCCGCGGCGTGGTGAGGAAGTGGCGGTAGTTCTCCCAGGCGTCGCCCTGCATGGGCCGGAACGACAGCACGAGGCCGTAGGCGGCGGGGTAGATGAACAGCAGCAGCACCAGCAGCACGCCCGGCGCGAGCAGCAGCGGCGCCGCCCCGATCCGCACGCCGGACTGCCGGGCCGGCGCGGCCACGCTGGCGGACACCCGGCCCTACTCCGCAGCCAAAGCGGCCGCCGCGGCCGGGGCGCCGCCGGCATAGGCCAGCACCCGGCCGGGCGGCAGCACCAGGCGCAGGGTCTCGCCGACCCGGACCGGCTGCTGGACGGCCGCGTGCAGCAGGCCGAGCGGCGTGTCCACGTCCACCAGGTAGTCGGCGCCGCAGTACTCGGCCTCCATGACGCGGCCCTCGATGCCGTTCGGGCCGTCGCCGGCGCCGATGTCGTTCGGGCGGATGGCCACCGTGACCGGCCCGGCCGCGGCGCCGGCCTGCAGCGTGCCCAGGATGGACACCCCCGCCCGATGCAGCCGGACCAGCCCCGGCCCCGCCGGCACTGCGGCGTCGAAGTTCAGGATGTTCCGATAGCCCATGAAGCGCGCGACATTCAGGTTCAGCGGCCGGGCATACAGCTCCTGCGGCGTGCCGACCTGCTGCACGACGCCGTCCTGCATCACCACGATGCGGTCGGCCAGCGCCAGCGCCTCCTCCTGGTCATGCGTGACGTAGATCGTGCTGCGCCGGACCTGGTGGTGGATGCGCCGGATCTCGTGCCGCATCTCCAGCCGCAGCTTGGCGTCGAGGTTGCTCAGCGGCTCGTCCATCAGGATCAGCGGCGGGTTCACCGCGACCGCGCGGGCGATGGCGACGCGCTGCTGCTGCCCGCCGGAGAGCTGGCCCGGCAGCTTGTCGCCATGCGCCTGCAACTGCACCAATGCGAGAGCCTGCTCGACCTCCGCGCGGATCGTGGCCTTGGGCAGCCCGCGCATCAGCAGGCCGAAGCCGATGTTGCGGCGCACCGTCATGTGCGGGAACAGGGCGTAGTTCTGGAACACCATGCCGAAGCCGCGCTCCTCCGGCGGCAGCGTGTCGATGCGCCGGTCGTCCAGCCTGATCTCGCCCGAGGTCAGCGGCAGCAGCCCGGCGATGCAGTTGAGCGCCGTGGACTTGCCGCAGCCGGACGGGCCGAGCAGCGCCACGAACTCGCCCCGGCGGACCGTCAGGGTCAGCGCATCCAGGGCGACATGGCTGTGGAAGCGCCGGGTCAGCCGGTCGATGTGCAGCGCCTCGAAGTCGTTGGCCTTCGCCATGCGCGTCCCCCCCTGCCAGGCTTGTGCCGCCCGGCGTTTTCCGCATCACGCCGGGGCCGCCGCGATTTGTCAACTATGGTGACAGGATGGTCGCCCGCCCCGCCCCGCCCCGCCCCGCCTCGGCCGAGCCTACGGCGTCTGCGTGCGGTCCATCACGCGGCGGCGGGCCTGGCCGATGTGGAACTGCATGGCCATGCCCGCCATCTCCGGGTCGCCCAGGCGGATGGCGTCCAGGATGTGCGCGTGCTCCTGCACCACGGCCGTTGCCCGCTCCCTGCTGCCGGTCCGGGTCAGGCCCAGCGCCACCCCCATGAACTGCAGGAGCGCCGCATGCAGCGCATGCAGGAAGCCTGGGAAGTACTCGTTGCCGCTGGCGGCGGCGATGCTGCCGTGGAAGGCGAAGTCGGCGTCCGGCGTCATGCCGCCCGCCTCCGCGGAGGCGGCGAAGGCATCGTGCGCGGCGGCGATGCGGGCCAACTGCTCCGGCGTGCGGCGCTCCGCGGCCAGGCGGGCGGCGGCGCCCTCCAGCGGCAGCCGGGCCTCGATGCAGCGCATCAGCGCCGATACGTCCCCGCTGCTGGCAAAATGGCCCAGCCGCTCCGACGGGCGGGCGAGCACCCAGGTCCCGGCGCCCTGCCGCGCGCGCAGCAGCCCGTCGCCTTGCAGCCGCTGCAGCGCCTGCCGCACCACCGGGCGGGACACGCCGAACAGGCCGGACAGCTCCTTCTCCGGCGGCAGGCGGCTGCCCTCCGGCAGGCGGCCGGACAGGATGTGGTCGAGGATCTGGCCATAGAGCTGGTCCCCCAGGCGCTGCCGCCGCCCCGGCACGAGCACGAGCCCGGCGCCGGGCAGGGGGGAGGCGAGGGCGGCGGGCACAACGCGGCCGGCGGCTACTTCTTGGCCTGGGCGCCGACCTGCTCGTCCCAGCGGCGGAACGCCTGCACCATCGGCCCGGCGTCCAGCGGCGTCTCGTTCGGCGTGTCGGCCATCAGCGCGTCGTAGAAGCCGCGGCCGAACTCGCGCAGCGTGTCCTGGCTTTCTTGCGGCGCCGCGGCCAGCGGCACGTCCCGCACGGCCGGGCCGGGGTAGAAGTAGCCGGCGTCGTAGGTGAAGGCTTGCGCCTCCCTGCCCAGCATGAAGGCCACCAAGTCCAGCAGCACCGCCTGCCGCTCCGCGGCCAGGCCCTTGGGCAGCGCCATGTAGTGCGCGTCGGTGATGAAGTGGAACCCCTTGAGCGTGCCGACCCTCGCCGTCTTCGGCACGGTGCCGAGCGCGCGGGGGTTGATGTCCCAGCCGGTGGTGGCCACGGTCATGTCCCGGCTGCCCTCGCCAAACTCCTTCATGACGGCGGCGGTGCCGGAGGGGTAGTACTCGATGGTCTCGCCCAGGGCCTGCAGATAGGCCCAGCTCTTGTCCCAGCCGCCCATGGGGTCCCGGGGGTTGGCGTCGCCCAGGATGTAGGGGAGGCCCATCAGGAAGGTGCGGCCGGGGCCGGAGTTGGCAGGGCGGGCGTAGATGAAGCGGCCCGGGTTGCCGCGCGCATAGGCCAGCAGCTCCTCCGCCGTGGCCGGCGCCTGCTTGACGCGGTCCGGGTTGTATTCCAGCAGCGGGCCGCCCGGGCAGTAGCTGCAGATGACGGCCTGGTCCTGCGCCAGCGCCTGCATGGGGAGGGCGCCGGGCAGCAGGATGGACTTGAGGTCGGGCAGATGCGCCATGTGCGGCGCCATGCTTTCCCACACGCCGGTCTGGATGCCGGCCGCGAGCGCGTCGGTGCCGGTCAGCACCATGTCGATGTCCACCCGGCCCGCCGCCTGCTGCGCCCGCAACTTGCCGGGCAGCTCCGGCGCGGGCGCCTGGCTGTAGACGATGCGGCCGACCAGCTTGGGGTTCTTGCGGCGGTACGCCTCGAACGCCGGGCGGGTCAAGGCGAGGTTGCCGGCAACGTCCACGATGCTGAGTGTCAGCGGGGCTGCCGGGGCGGCCGTCCCCTGTGCCCGCGCCGCGCCGCCGGCCAGCGCCGCCGCGCCGGCCAATCCGCCCAACATCTGCCGCCGTGTGCCCAGAATGGTCATGCCGTGCCCCCCACGCCGCCGCGCTTGCCGCGCCGCTGGCCCTGTTGACCGCACCATCGAAGATGTCACGCGATTTGACAAGTGGCGGCTGTTTGGCGAGCAGGGCAGGACGCCCGGCTCTGTCGTGCAAGGCGCCCGCCCGGCGTGGAATGTTGGCAAGCCAGCCGATCCTCTGCTATCTGGTCAGATAGTCAGATGAAGGGCGGGCCATGTCGCATCCTGCACAGCAGCAGAAAGGGCCGCCCGCGCCGGCGGGCGCCACATGGCGGCTGGAGGAGGCCAAGGCCCGGTTCAGCGAGGTCGTGCGGCGCGCCCGCACCGACGGCCCCCAGCGCGTGACGGTACGCGGCCAGGACGCCGTCGTGGTGATCGCCGTGGAGGAGTTGGCACGCTTGCTGCCGCCCGTGGCGCCGCAGCAGCCGCTGGTCGCGTTCCTGCAAGGGCTGGGGCTTGGGGACGTGAGCGCCGGGCGCGAGCCTGATCTCGGCCGCGACATCGCCTTGTGATCGGCTGGCTGCTGGACACCGACGTGGTGGCCGAACTGGCCAACCCGCATGGCACGGCGCGCGTGCACGCCTGGGCTGCGGCCCAGGATGAGCGACGCCTCCATCTCAGCATCCTGACCCTCGGCGAATACAAGAAGGGCTTGCACAACCTGCCCGAGGACAGCGCCATCCGGCCCCGGATCGAGGCGGCGCTCGCGGCGCTGGAGACGCGGTTCGCTGGTCGGCTCCTGCCGGTCAGCGATGCCGTGGTGCGCCGCTGGGGTGCGATCAGCGGCGCCGTCAAGCGCGCGACGGGACAGACGCCCCCGGTGATCGACACGATGCTTGCCGCCACCGCGCTGGAGCACGGCCTATACCTGGTCACGCGCAACACCCGCGATGTGCAGCATAGCGGCGCCGCCGTGTTCAACC
>CAXULX010000013.1:0-80663 GCA_964252005.1 uncultured Acetobacteraceae bacterium
CACATGCGCGCCATGAAGAACCGCGCCATCGTCTGCAACATCGGCCACTTCGACAGCGAGATCCAGATCGAGGGCCTCCGCAACTTCCGCTGGGAGAACGTGAAGCCCCAGGTGGACGAGGTCGTGTTCCCCGACGGCAAGCGGCTGATCGTGTTGAGCGAGGGGCGCCTGGTGAACCTCGGCAACGCCACGGGGCATCCGAGCTTCGTGATGTCCGCCTCCTTCACCAACCAGGTGCTGGCGCAGATCGAGCTGTGGACCGCCCCGGCGGGCAAGTACCAGAACCAGGTATATACCCTGCCGAAGCAACTGGACGAGAAGGTCGCGGCGCTTCACCTCGCGAAGGTCGGCGCGGCGCTCACCAAGCTGACGCCGAAGCAGGCGGAATACATCGGCGCCGGCGTGTCCGGCCCGTTCAAGCACGAGTTGTATCGCTACTGACCCCGCCGGAGCCGCCCCGGCCAACCGCCGGGGCGGCGCCTCTCAGGTTCGTGATGAAATCTTAAGTAATGTCATAAAGCTGTCGTGGATTAGGTCTGTCGGTTGGTTAGGGTCCCGGAAAATACACTGGGGCATAGCTGATGTCAGACATAACAATGAATTCCGCCGGGGTCGCTGCGGGTGCTGATCGGCCCAAAGGCCCCGACCTCAATGCCAAGGCGCACGGCTCGGTCGCCATTGTCATCATCGGGCTGCTGATCGTCGGCATCGGCTTCGTCGTGCAGGGCCTGGTGCATGACATCTCGGCGGCGGGCGGGCCGCCGCTCGCCACCGGCGCCTTCGTGCTGCTGGGCCTCGCCTTGCTGATCGCGCTGGGGTTCGAGTTCGTCAACGGCTTCCACGACACGGCGAACGCGGTCGCCACGGTCATCTACACCCACAGCCTGCCGGCGCAGTATGCGGTGGTGTGGTCGGGGTTCTTCAACTTCCTCGGCGTGCTCACCTCGTCGGGCGCCGTCGCCTTCACCGTGGTGAGCCTGCTGCCGGTCGAGCTGATCCTGCAGGTCGGCAGCGGCGCCGGCTATGCGATGATCTTCGCGCTGCTGATCGCGGCCATCATCTGGAACCTGGGGACCTGGGCGCTCGGGCTGCCGGCCAGCTCTTCCCATACGCTGATCGGCTCGATCATCGGGGTGGGCCTGGCCAACCAGCTCCTCAACGCCGGCTCGGGCGTGTCGGGCGTGGACTGGAGCCAGGTGTGGGGCGTGTTCAAGGCGCTGCTCGTCAGCCCCATCGTGGGCTTCACCTGCGCAGCACTCCTGCTGCTGCTGATGAAGACGGTGGTGAAGTCCAAGCAGCTGTACGAGGCGCCGGACGGCAGCAGCAAGCCGCCCGCGTGGATACGCGGCCTGCTGATCCTGACCTGCACCGGCGTATCGTTCGCCCACGGCTCCAACGACGGGCAGAAGGGCATGGGCCTGATCATGCTGATCCTGATCGGCGTGGCGCCCACGGCCTACGCGCTCAACCGGGCCTTGCCGGAGAGCAGCACGCCCGCCTTCATGCAGGCGACCGGCCGGGTCGAGGGCGTGTTCACCGCCCGCGCGCAGAACCAGGCCATCCCGGCCGACCAGGCGCGTGCCCGGGTGACCCTGGCGGTGCAGGAAAAGAGCTTCGACAAGCCGGAGGTGTTCGCGGCGCTGTCCAGCCTGGCGCATGACATGGCGGCGCAGGTGCAGGGCTACGGCGCGATCAAGCACGTGCCGGCGGAGCAGGTGCAGAACGTCCGCAACGACATGTTCCTGGCGTCCGAGGCCGTGCGCCAGATGGAGAAGCAGGGCGTGGCGTTCAACGGCGAGGAGAGCGCGGCCCTCAAGGGCTGGAGAAGCGAGCTCGACGCCGGCACCAAGTTCATCCCGCTCTGGGTGAAGGTGGGCGTCGCGGTGGCGTTGGGCCTGGGCACGATGATCGGCTGGAAGCGGATCGTGGTGACGGTGGGCGAGCGGATCGGCAAGACGCACCTGACCTATGGGCAGGGTGCGGCGGCGGAGCTGGTGGCGATGGTGACGATCGGCGCGGCCGACGTGTACGGCCTGCCGGTCTCGACGACGCACGTGCTGTCGAGCGGCGTCGCGGGCACCATGGCGGCCAACGGGTCCGGCCTGCAATGGAGCACGGTGCGCAGCATCGCCATGGCCTGGGTGCTGACCCTGCCGGCGGCGGCGTTGCTGGCGGGCGGGCTGTTCTTCCTGTTCCGCCAGGTGTTCTGACGCCCAGGTGTTCTGACGCCCGGCCGCCGTCAAAGCCGCTGGATCGACACGCACCCCGGCGCGAGGCCCTCCGCAAGGTCGGCCACGTGCCGGTGGTGCGTCAGCACGATCACCTGCATGTGGGCGCTCAGTGCCACCAAGGCCCGGAGCGCCGACGTGGCCCGGCCATCGTCGAATGTTTGCAGAATATCATCGGCGATGAACGGCAGCGGCGGCGCCGCGGCGCAATGCTCCCGCAGCGCCACCAGGCGCAAGGCCAGGTAAAGCTGGTCCCGCGTGCCTTCCGACAACTGGTGAAGCTCCTTGCGCTCCCCGGGATGCCGGTGCTCCATCGCATGGAGCGTCGTGCCATCGGGGCCGTCATCCGTCGCGATGAGGCCGTACGCGCCGTCCGTCACGGCGGCGAACGACTCCGATAGGCTGCGCAGGCCGCCGCCGCCTGCCCCGTCCTCCACCGCCGCCATCGCCCGGGCCAGCATGCCGGACGCGACGTTGAGCACAAGCTGGTCCTCCAGCCGCCGGGCATACAGCGTGGCCGCCGCCTCAAGCTCCGTGCGCGCCTCGATGGCGGCGGTGGCCTCGGCATCGGCGTCGAACTCGGTCCGGAGCTTGTCGAGCGCCACCGCGGCGGCCTCGGCCCGCGCGCCGGCGTCGGTCGCCGCGGCCTCGGCGGCGTCGCGCTCGGCCGCCATCGCCTCGGGCGCGATTGCCTCCGCCTCCGCCCGCAGCGCCGGCTCCGCCCGGCCGTCGCCGTGCTCCGTGAGGGCGGATAGCGCGGCGTCCCGCATGGCGGCGTGCCGGCCGTGCTCCCGCGCCGCCGCGATGCGGGCATCGGCCTCCTCCGCGGTCGCGGCCCCGGCGGCGGCGACCACCTGATCCAGGCCCTGTTGCGCCGAGCCGAGATGCTCCTTGGCATCGCCCAGCGCCTCGCGGCTCTGCCGGAGCGCGACCTGCGCCTGTTCCCATCCGCTGTCCAATTCAAGCGCCCGGCGCCACCGGGCCATCAACGCCCGGGCGGTGGCCGCCGCGTCCGGCCCCGGCGGTTCGCCCAATGCGTCCGCCAGCGTCCGGACGGCCGCGGCGAAGCCGTCGAGGTCCGATTGCATGTCGGCGATGCGCGCTTGCAGCCCCCTCGCCTCCCGGTCGTGCTGATCGAGGTCCGCGATCCGGTCGAGCACCGCCGCGGTCGCGTCCGGAAGCTCATCGGGCGGACGGCCGAGGCGGATCAGGATCTCCGTCCAGCCCGCTTCCCATCGCCGCAATGCGGCCGACGCGCTGTCCAGGGCCTCGGCCGCGTCCCGCTGCTCGCGCCGCGCCGCGTCCCGCCGGGCTTGCTGGAGGGTTGACGCCCGCTCGGCCGCATGCGCCTCCGCAACCCGGGCGTCGCCGAGCGCCAGCAGGGCCGGCAACGGCTGCTCCGGCGCTTGCAGCAGCGCCGCGAGCCGCCGGGTCCAGCCGCCATGCGCCGCGGCGAGGTCGGCCATGGCGCCCTCCGCCACCTCGGCCGCCTGCATCGCCTGGATCACCCGCAGCCGGGCGGCCAGCAGGCCGCGCACATCCGCCATCGTCGCGCCGGGGCCGAGGCCGAAGGGCGCACATGCGGCGGCCCAGTCCTGCACGGCCTCGTTCACCGCGGAGCCGGCCGCCGCCGCCGCCCGGCATGCCGCGCCGCAGTCCGCATCGAGCGCCGCGACCTGCCGGGTCAGCCGGTCGGCCTCGTTGATCCGGTCAAGCTCGGCCATCCGTCGGTCGGCCAGGTCGTCGGCCGCGCGGACATGCCGTTCAAAGGCCAGCGGCAGCGGCTCGGCGCCGGCATAGGCGTGCTCCCCGGCCGCATCCGGGCCGCCCGGCGAAAAGGCGCGTTGCAGGATCAGCCGCCAGCCGCGGTCGCGCGCCGCCCGGGCCGACGCGACGGCGGCGGCGTCCGGCAAGGGCTGCTCCCGCAGCGACGCCAGGCGGCTGAGCGCCACGTCGCGCTCCCGCGTCAACCGGGCCTGCGTGGCCGTCGCGTCCCCGTCCTGCGCCTCCGCCGCCCGGCACGCCGCATCCAGCCGTTCGAACGCCGCCTCGGCCGGGGGCGCCAGCGCGCGCAGCGCCTCCGCCCCGCCGCTCCAGCCCGGCGCCTGCGCCAGCGCCGCGCGCAGGTCCGCCCGGGCCATGTGCACGGCCTCGGCCGCCGTCGCGGCGTGCTGGGCCGGGCTTCGGTCGGCGCGGATTTCGTGCAGCAGCGCCGGCAGGCCGCTAGGCAGCGGCAGGGCGGCGGCGGATTCCTGTTCGGCGTCCGCCAGCATGCGCTGCGCCTTGAGCAGCCGGGCGTCCGCCAGGTCCCGCGCCGTGCGCAGCCCGGCATGCCCGGTGATGGCCGCCCGCGCCGTCCGCACGACCGCGACGGGCGGGACCAGCGATCCCGCCTGCCCCACCGGCACCGCCGCGCCGACATCGCGCAACGCGCCGCCGACCAGCAGCAGCGCCGCGGCATGGTCGGCCCGGCGGGCCACGAGGTCCTTCGCGGCCTTTTCGACCTCTCCCAGCCATTCCGGCAGGCGGGCCAGCGCCGCCTCATGGCGCCCCGCCGCCGCGTCCCGCTCGATCCCGGCCGCCTGCGCCTGCGCGGCGTCGAAGGCGTCCTGCGCCGCGAGCCACTTGGCCCGGGCCGTCGCCACCCCGCCGCGCGCGTCCGCGAGCTGCTGGTCCAGGCCGGGCGGCAAGGCCGGCGCGTCGGGATGGTCGGCGAACCATGCCCGGGCAGCCGACAACGCCACGAAATGCGGGCGGGTGAGGGCGATGCGATGCAGCCGCCGCGTGTCGGCCAGCGCGTCCTGATGGTCCCGCTTGGCCGCGGCGTGGACGGCGCGCTGCGCCTCCAGCGCACGCTCCTGCTGCTCGCGATGCGCCGGGCGCTGCACGGCGTCGCGGACGCGCTCGCGGGCGTGCTTCAGCCCGGCGAGCGCGGCGTTGAGCGGCGGCTTGCTTTTGTTCGGACCCCAGTTGGCCTGGGACCGCGCCGCGATCTCCGCCCGGACCGCCTTGGCGGGCGCCAATTCCCCGGTGCCCGACAGCAAGGCGCCTGCCAGCGTGTCCCCACCCTTCAGGTCCGTGCCGCCCTCCCGCAGCCGCAGGGTGTCGAGGGCGAAAAGCTGCTCGAACTGCCGGGACGTGCAGCCCGCGCGGAGTTCGGCGAAGCGGGCCGGGTCGGTCGTGGCGCGTTGCGGCTTGCCCCGGCGCACCCAGCCGAAGTTGAACGGCGTGCCGTCGGCGGCGACCGCCTCGGCGTGCAGCGCCATGCCGGGGTAGTCGAAGCGGAACTTCATGGCGCTTTGCAGGGGGATGTCGAACAGCAGGTCGTGGAAGGCTTGCCGCAGCACCGACTTGCCGGCCCCGTTCGGCGCCACGACCAGGTTGATGCGGCCGGGTTCGGCGGCGAAGGCGAGGTCCGCGCGCTCGAAGCAGCCGTACTGCTCGATCAGCAGGCGCCGAAGCCGCATCAGCGCCGTGCCAGCTCGGCCAGCAACAGCGCCCGGGCGCGTTCCACCAGGTGCTCCGGCATTTGGCCCGCATGGATGGCGTGCGCCGGGTGGTCCGGGTCCAGCGCGTCGCCCGCCCGGCGCAACTGGTCGGCGACAAAGGCGTGCAGGACGGCATCGACTGCCACCGGCTGTCCCAATGCCTCCATCAGCGCGCCCACGGCGCCGGGCTGCGCGCGCATGGCCGCGAGGTCGAGGGCAGGACGGGTGGCGACGCGCACGTCCTCGATCCACAACTCGTCGGGTCCGGCCACCTCGGCGGCGACGGCGCGCACCTCCTGCAACGTCGCGTCCGGGGAGCGGGCGAGGTCCGCGTGCGCCGGGCAGTCGCCCCGCAGGGTGACGCGGACGGCGAGCATCCGGTCCTCGGCCTGCAGGACCGCCTGGCTGAGCGCCAGGCGCACCCGGTTCAGCGTCGCCTCCGGCCCGGCCGCGCCCGTCGCGTCCACATCCAGCCGCAGCCAGCGCAGCACGTCCAGCGCCTGATGCGCCAACGTGACCCGGCCGCCATCGACCGTCACCAGCGTAGCGCCCTTGGAGCCTTCCTCCTTGACGTGGCGGCCCTGGATGTTGCCGGGGAACACGACCCAGGGATCGCGCGACAGCACGCTGCGGGTGTGCACGTGGCCCAGCGCCCAATAGTCGTAGCCGCGCCGGGTCAGGTCGGCGACGCTGCACGGCGCATAGTTCTCGTGCTCGCCCGAGCCGCAGGCGGTGTGCAGCAGGCCGATGTTGAACAGGCCGTCGACCGGCTCCGGGTAGGCGAGCGACAGGTTGTCGGTGACGGCCGGGGTGGCGAAGCTCTGGCCGTGCACCGCGACCGGGGCGCCGCGGAGATGGCGGGTCTCGGGCCTGGCCGCGCGCATCATGCCGGGGATGCTCAGCTTCTTGGTCAGCACCTGCTCGGCGTCGTGGTTGCCGCTGATCGCCACCACCTCGATCCCCTCGCGGGTCAGCCGGGCAAGCTGCTGCGCCAGGAACTGGCCGGTGCGCCAGTCCTTCCAGTCCCCGTCATACAGGTCGCCGGCCAGCAGCACGAAGGCGACCCGGCGCTCGACCGCCAGGGTCACGAGGTTGGTCAGCGCCTGCCGGCTCGCGTCGCGGATGCGCCCGACGGGTGCGGCGGCGTCAAGGCCGCGAAGCGGGCTGTCGAGGTGCAGGTCGGCGGCGTGCAAGAAGGTGAAGTCCGGCATGGTGCGACCATACCGGCGACGCCGATTCGGCTTTGTTCGAAATCTCTTGTTCCTGCAAGGACTGGGATGGCTTGGCCACGGGATGCCGCAACACCGGTATGCTCGACAGGATTGAGAACATCTTTGCGAAGCTGGATACTTCGGACAGACCCGAGAAGATGAACCTTCCCGGGTATCGCCTTCACCCGCTTAAAGGCGATCGTGCCGGTTCTTGGGCCGTCACCGTTCGTGCCAATTGGCGGATCACTTGGCGGTTCGAAGAAAGGGACGTCGTGGAGGTGGACCTTGTCGACTACCACTAGAGTGCGACCGGGACGATAGTGCCCGGGCCGGATCGGAGAACCGTGTCATGTCAATGAAGAGCCCTCCGCACCCTGGCCGGATGGTCCGGCAGGATTGCCTTGAACCTCTGGGCTTGAGCGTGACCGACGCTGCAAAGGTGCTTGGCGTGTCCCGCAATGCCCTGTCCGAGATCGTGAACGAGCGGCGCGGCATCTCTCCGGAGATGGCGATTCGGCTGGACAAGGCGTTCGGCGGCGGCGCCGACTCCTGGCACATGATGCAGGCCAACTACGACCTGGCGCAGGCCATGAAGCAGGCCGACCGGATCAAGGTCGAGCGAGTGCCACAACCGGTCCCCTGAACGAAGCGGTCGCAAGGCCGGCCCGGGCCGGCCCCGGCTCAGTGCCCGCGGAGGATCTGGCTCAAGAACAGCTTGAGCCGGTCGGTCTGCGGGTTCTCGAACACCTCGTTGGGCGGGCCGGCCTCGACGATCTCGCCGCGGTCCATGAACACCACGCGGTCGGCGACCTGGCGGGCGAAGCCCATCTCGTGCGTCACGCAGACCATGGTCATGCCGTCCTGGGCGAGGCCGATCATGGTGTCGAGCACCTCCTTGATCATCTCGGGATCGAGCGCGCTGGTCGGCTCGTCGAACAGCATGATCTTCGGCTTCATGCACAAGGCGCGCGCGATGGCGACGCGCTGCTGCTGGCCGCCGGACAGCTGGCCCGGGTATTTCTTAGCCTGCTCGGGGATCTTCACCCGGGTCAGGTAGCTCATCGCCAGCTCCTCCGCCTCGGCCTTCGGCATCTTGCGCACCCAGATGGGCGCGAGCGTGCAGTTCTCCAGGATCGTCAGATGCGGGAACAGGTTGAAGCTCTGGAACACCATGCCGACCTCGCGGCGGATGGTGTCGAGCGCGCGGGTGTCGTCGGTCAGCTCGGTGCCGTCCACGACGATGCGGCCTTCCTGGTGGCTTTCCAGGCGGTTGATGCAGCGGATCATGGTCGACTTGCCGGAGCCGGAGGGGCCGCAGACCACCACGCGCTCCTTCTGGCCGACGCTGAGGGTCACGTCGCGCAGGACGTGCATGGCGCCGTACCACTTGTTCACACGGTCCAGCAGGATCGCCGGCTGGTTGGTGGTGTCGGTGCGGGGGCGCTCGATGGAGGCGGCTTGGCTCATGGCTGTTCCCTATGGTCTGGCGGCGCCGGCCTGTGGCAGCGCCGTGTTGCAGCGCAGGCGGCTTAGCGCCGGGCAGTCCGGCTGAATTCCTGCTCAAGCCCGTGGCTGTAGCGGGACATGACGAAGCAGAAGGCGAAGTAGACGGCGGCGAGCACGAGGTAGAGTTCGGTGCTGTAGCTCTGCCAGACCGGGTCGGTGATCGCCACCTTGCCGGCGGTCAGCAGGTCGAAGATGCCGATGATGAGGACCAGCGAGGTGTCCTTGAAGAAGCCGATGAAGGTGTTCACCAAGGGCGGGATCACCAGGCGCAGCGCCTGCGGCAGGACGATGAGGCTGGTCTTCTTCCAGTAGGACAGGCCCAGCGCGTCGGCGGCCTCGTACTGGCCGCGGGGCAGGGATTGCAGGCCGCCGCGCACCACCTCCGCCAGGTAGGCGCCGGCGAACAGGATGACCGCGACCTGGGCGCGCAACAGCTTGTCCGGGTTGAAGCCGGCCGGCATGAACAGCGGGAACATGACGCTCGCCATGAACAGCAGGGTGATGAGCGGCACGCCGCGGATCAGCTCCACGTACAGCACGCACAGCGCCTTGACCGCCGGAAGCTGGGTGGAGCGGCGGCCGAGCGCCACGAGGACGGCGAGCGGGAAGGCCAGCGCCAGGCCGAAGGTGGACAGGATGAGCGTGATCGGCAGGCCGCCCCAACTGTCCTGCGGCACGAACTCCAGGCCCAGCACGCCGCCCCACATCAGGACGCCAATGGCGGTGAGCGCCACGATCCAGACCAGCAGCAGCTCCTTGCGCCAGAACCGGCGCATGGCGGAGACGGCGTAGAGGCCGATGAACAGGACGATGACGATGGCCGGGCGCCACTGCTCCTCATAGGCGTAGCGGCCGAACAGGATGAAGCGGTACTTGTCGCCGATCATCGCCCAGCAGGCGCCCACGCCCTTCATGTCCCGGCATGCCGAGGCATCCGGCCCGTTGGCGGCCTGCGGCACCGTCCAGACCGCGTGCAGCACGCCCCAACTGAAGAAGCCGATGGCCCAGCGTGCGATCAGGTAGATCAGCGCCAGGGTGACGGCGGTCGAGATCCAGCCGCTGAACAGGTTGGCGCGCGCCCACGCCACGGGGGCGAAGGCGGCGGCAACCGGGCGGGCGCGTTCCGTAATAGGAGCGGCGGGGATGCCGGCGATGGCGGGGACCGGGTCGCGGGCGGCTTCCCCGAGCGCCGCGGTGGTGCGGCTGGTGCTGTGCGACATGGCTTAACGCTCCACCAAGGCGATTTTGGTGTTGTACCAGTTCATCAGGAGGCTGATGGACAGGCTGATGACCAGGTAGACCGCCATGATCGCGGCGATGCCCTCGATGGCCTGGCCGGTCTGGTTCAGCGTCGTGTTGGCAATCGAGACGATGTCCTGGTAGCCGATGGCCACCGCGAGCGAGCTGTTCTTGGTCAGGTTCAGGTACTGGCTCGTCATCGGCGGGATGATGACGCGCAGCGCCTGGGGCAGCACGATCCGGCGCAGCACCGTGCCGGGGCGGAGGCCGATGGCGCCCGCGGCCTCCCACTGGCCGGTGGGCACGGCGAGGATGCCGGACCGGACGATCTCGGCGATGTAGGACGAGGTGTAGATGACGAGGCCCAGGGTCAGCGCGCCGTACTCCGGGCTGAGGGTCGCGCCGCCGATGAAGTTGAAGCCGCGCAGCACCGGCATCTCGATGTCGAACGGCGCGCCGAGCGCGCCCCAGACCAGGACGGGGAAGCCGACCAGCAAGCCGAGCGCCACGGGCCAGACCTTGGGCCGCACGCCGGTCGCCTCCTGCTGCCGGGTGGCGGAGCGCGACCAGGCGAAGGTGCCGATCAGGCCCAACGCGACGGCGCCCAACGCCCACCAGAACGGGCCTTCCCACTCGACCAGCGGGATCTTGATGCCGCGGTTGGACAGGAACACGCCCGGCAGCGGGTGGAAGGAGTTGCGCGGCGCCGGCAGCCCCTGCACCACCGTGTACCAGAACAGCAGTTGCAGCAGCAGCGGGATGTCGCGGATGACCTCGACATAGATGGCGGAGAGGCGGGCGATCAGCCAGTTCTTCGACAGGCGCGCGACGCCCAGCAGGGTGCCGAGGACCGTCGCGAGCACGACGCCGACGACCGCGACCTTCAGCGTGTTGAGCAGGCCGATCAGCAGGGCGCGGCCATAGGTGTTGATCGACGGGTCGTAGTCGATCAGCGCCTCGCCAATCGGGATGCCGGCGGTGCGGCCCAGGAAGCCGAACCCGGTGGCGATGCGCCGGGCGGCGAGGTTGCGGTTGGTGTTCTGCACGACGTACCAAATGAGGGCCACGAGGGCGCCCACGATCAACACCTGCCAGACGATGTTGCGGAAGCGCGGGTCGGACCACTTCAGGCTCACCGCCTTTTTCGGCGCGGCCCGCATGGGGGAGCGGCGGGGATCGACGACGGCGCCGGACATGAGCGGTTCCCTAAAGGTCAAGCCGCGGTGGGGCAGCCACGGCTGGCGGCAACGGTGCCATGCGACTGGAGCCATGGAGGCATGTCACGGTGGCATACCGTAATCTGCCCCGACAATGATTGTGAGGGCAACGGGCATGGGGCGCCATTTTCCAGAAAAAGGGCCACCCCGGAACCAGGGTGGCCCAATTTTTGGGCAGCTCAGGCGTATTGTTGGGCGGTTCAGCGGATCGGCGGCGGGTAGTGCAGGCCGCCCTTGTTCCACAAGTTGTTGATCCCCCGCGGAATGCCCAGCGGAGCAACGGTGCGGTCCCACATCTCGCCGTAGTTGCCAACGCCCTTGATGACGTTCACTGCCCACCGGTTATCGACGCCCAATGCTTTGCCCAGGTCCCCCTCGTTGCCCACGAGGCGGCGGATGTCGGGGTTGGTGGACTTCAGCATCTCGTCCACGTTCTTGCTGGTGACGCCGTTCTCCTCGGCCTGGATCATCGCGAACAGGGTCCAGCGCACCAGGTCGAAGTACTTGTCGTCGCCCTTGCGGACCATCATGCCGAGCGGCTCCTTGCTGATGATCTCGGGCAGCAGGACGTGCTCCTCGGCCTTGGGTCCCTGCTGGAAGCGGAAGGCGGCGAGGCCGGAGCCGTCGGTCGAGTAGCTGTCGCAGCGTCCGGTGAGGTAGGCGTTCTGGATTTCGGCCTGGTCCTGGATCAGCACGGGGGTGAACTTCAGCTTGTTGAGGCGGAAGTAGTCGGCGATGGCAAGCTCCGTGCTGGTGCCGGGCTGCACGCAGATGGTGGCGCCGTCCAGGTCCTTCACGGACTTCACGCCGGCCGCGGACTTCACCATGAAGCCGGTGCCGTCGTAGAAGTTCACACCGGCGAACAGCAGGCCGAGGTTGCCTTCGCGGCCGAGGGTCCAGGTGGTCGAGCGGACCAGCAGGTCAAGCTCGCCGGATTGCAGCGCGGTGAAGCGGTTGGTGGTGGTGGTCGGCACGAAGCGCACCTTGTTCGCATCGCCCAGGATGGCGGCGGCGACGGCGCGGCAGGTGTCGGCGTCGATCCCCTGGGTCACGCCCTTGCTGTCCGCGAGCGAGAACCCGGCGACGCCCGTGGACACGCCGCACACCAGCTGGCCGCGGGACTTGATGGTGTCGATGGTCGCCGACCCGCTGCCCTGCGCCATAGCCGGCGGCGAGAGGGCCAGGCCGGTGCCGAGCAGCAAGGCGCCCAAAAAGAGACTTCGCTTCATGCAATGAAACTCCGGTGGATACATTTTAAGGACGCGCCCTGGGCGGGGCGGGATCGCGCGTGACGGCCGGCTTATGCCGGGTCGGCGCGAACGGGGGCTGGTCTTGCGTCCCGTGCCGGCAAGGTGGGCGAACCCGGCGGGTTCGCCCGTGCGGTTGCCGCTACTTGGCCGCCACCTGGCCGGAGCCGCTCACGCTGACGCTCTGCGTGCGGCCGGACTTGGCGCACTGGCCGTACCAACTGCCGTCCATGCCCATGCTCAACGAGGACAGGTTGGAGCAGCCGAAGTCGATCAGCATCGAGCGGGCCGTGCCCTCGGTGATGTGCTTGGCGGCCCCGGCGGTGACGGCGCCCTTGGCATCCACCACGACGCTGATCGGCGCCCCGCCCTTGTAGCACTGGCCGTGCCAGATGCCGCCAGGGCCGGTGCCCAGGGAGGAGATGTTGGAACAGCCGAAGTCCGCCATCGCATAGCGGGCCTGGCCCTCGGTCACGTGCTTGGCGCCGGTGGACTGGGAGACCGTGCCGCTCTTGTCCATCATGACGTTGATCAGGCTGCCGCTCTTGGTGCACTGCCCGTGATACGAGCCATCCGGCGCGACGCCGAGCGTCGTGATGCCGGTGCAGCCGAACTGCGTCATGGCCGAACGGGCATGGCTGGCGGTCAACGGCGGTGCGGCGTCCGTTTGGGCAAAGGCAAGGCTCGGGACGGCGGCTCCCAGCAGCAACATGGCGACGAGATACTTCATGGTTGGCCTTTCTCCTCCTGCCCAGCAACTCTGCCGGGGCTGCGGAAAGCAAGGCAGTCTAAGCCCGGGAAGTCAAGCAAATGTGAGACGTTTTCCGCTTTAACAGCGCCGAATTGGGGAACGGAAGGCTTCAGGGCTTAAACCGCAAGTTGGGCCGAAGCGTCGCTTGGCGGCATGGGCCCTGAAGCGGGCTCATCTGCGAACGGGTTTACTCGGCCGCTTGGGAGAACGGCATGCCGGTCTCGATCGGCAGGCTCTCGTCGCGGCTCCATTCGTTCCACGAGCCGAAGTACATCCGCACGTCGCGCACCCCGGCCTCCCGCAGCGCCACCAGCGTGTTGGAGGCGCGGGCGCCCTTGAAGCAATACAGGTACACCGGGGTGGACGGGCCGATGCCGACGGTGTGCGCCTCGGCCTTGATCTCGTCGGGCGACTTGAACATCGGGCCGGCGCCAGTCGGCTTCATCAGGCGATACCATTCCAGCCAGCGCGCGCCGGGGATGCGGCCCTTGCGCGGGCAGAAATCCGGGCCGTAGGGGGAGGAACTGGTGCCGATCCACTCGTCCACGTCGCGCACATCGAGCTTCACGATGGCCTCGTTGCCGACCGCGGCCAGCATGGCGTCGCGGTCGATCATCATGCCGCTGCCGGCCTCGGTCAACGGGAAGGTCTTCGCCACCGGCTGTGCCGGGTCGGTGCTGATGGGCAGGCCGGCCGCTTTCCAGGCGTGCATCCCGCCGTGCAGCACGCGGGCCTTCTCGTAGCCGAGCCAGCTCAGCAGGAAATAGCCGCGGCAGGACTGGCCGAAGCCGGAGTTCATGCTTTCCTCGTAGCATACCGCCGTCTCCGCGCCGGACAGCCCGGCGGCGCCAAAGGCGTCGGCGAACTTCTGCCGCAGGGTCGCCATGCCCTCGGGCGTCGAGGTCGCGAGATAGGTGAAGATCTCGTGCACGTTGACCGCGCCCGGGATGTGCCCGGCGGCATAGGCGTCCGGCGAGCGCGTGTCGATCACGACGACATCGGGACCCATCATCCCCTGCAGCTCGGCCGGGGTCAGCAACACTTGGTCGGTCATGCTCGGTCTCCTTAGGATGCAGGGATCAGGGGGATGAATGGGTCAGGGCAGGCGGGCGCGGACGCCGTCCAGCGCCTCCGAAAGGCGAAGCTGGCAGCTCAGCCGCGAGGTCGGCGTGAGGTCGAACACGGTGTCGAGCATCTCCTCCTCCTCCTCCGACACCGGCGGCAGGCGGCTGGTCCAGGCGGGGTCCACGATCACGTGGCAGGTGGCGCAGGCGAGCGAGCCGTTGCACTCGCCCAGCACCGGCAGGCCGGCGGCGCGGGCCAGCTGCATGATGCTGTCGCCGGGCTGGCCGCGCAGCACCGTCTCGCCCCCGGGTCCGTCGATGACGGCGTGCGGCATCAGTGGAGGTGTCCCGAACGATCCTGGGGCGCCACGCGAAGCTCGGGGCGGCTCAGTTCCTGGCGCAGATGGCGGATCGAGGGGGTGATGATCGCGACGAAATGGCCCTCGCGGATGCGGCGGTTGACCGGCGACCCCTCGATGTAGCCGCGGGCGCCGGTGTGCATCAGCGCGGCCTGCCCGGCCTCCAGCGTCAGCTCGCTGACGCGGAGGCGGGCGGTGAGCACGGCGCGGAGGTATTCCGGCGCCTGCTCCAGCGGCGTCGCGGCAAGTTGCGCGATCTCCTGGCGCAGCGCCGCGAGGTCGTCGGCGAAGTCGTCGGCGCGGCGCGGCAGATGCTGGTTGGTGTGGCCGTGCGTCACGTCGGCCTCCCGCATCAGGGTGATGCAGGCCGCCGTCACGCCGATGCCCATGCCGGTCTGCAACAGGATGAAGCCCGCCTTGATGCGGCGGATCATGTCGCCCAGCGGATCGGCCAGCAGCGTCTCGTCGGCGATGAAGGCGCGGCGGAACAGCACGCTGTAGGTGCCGGTGCCCTCAAGCGCCACGAAGCGGGCATTCTGCTTGATGTCCACGCCGGGCTGGCCGCAGCGGATCATCGCCATGATGCGGTGGTCCGGACGGTCCGCGTCCTCGAACACCGTGCCGAACAGGTGGCCCGGGCCGAGGTTGCTGACCCAGGGCAGCACGCCGGAGACTTCATAGCCGCCGGGCACGCGGCGCCCGCGCAGCTTGAACTTCTCGATGCCCGACAGCGACTTCATCGGGTTGGACAGGCCGGTGCCGCCCATGGTGGCGCCGCGGGCCAGGCCGGCCTGCACCTCGTCGCGGAGCGCCGCGTTGTCCGACTGCTCCAAGTACCAGCCGCTGGCGTCCTGGCACCAGGTGCAGAAGGCGGTGGACATGCATGTCTCACCCACTGCCGCCATCGCGTCGATGGCGGCGGCGATGCTGGGACGAGGGGTATGGGCGGCGAGGTGATGGGCGAACAGCCCGGCGCCGCCCAAGGCACGCATTGCGCCTGCGGGATACAGGCCGTCATGGTCGATCTGCTTCACCAGCGGCGCCAGCTCCGTGTCGATCACGGCGCGCAGCGCGGCGTCGGACGGGAGCGCTGCCGGGGCGCTGGCGCGGATTGCGGTTTCGCTCATGGCAACGCTCCTGCCGTTCAGACGGACTTGACGTCGAGGCCGACCGGCTTGGTGAAGGTGTTGGCGACCGGGGACCACTTGGTGGCGTGGGCGATCAGGCCGTCGAGTTCCTCCTGCGGCGCGTCGGCCTCCAGGTGGACCTTGGCGCGGACCGCATCGAAGCCGACCGGCTTCGGCGAGGTGTCGCCAGTGCCCCAGACCGCGGTGATGTTGATGTCGGCCTCAAGCTCGATCTCCAGCTTGCGCACCACGATGCCGCGGGACACCGCGTTGGCGTGGATGCCGACGGCGAGGCAGGAGCCGAGCGCGGCCAGCGACGCCTCCGACGGGTTCGGCGCGGTGTCGTCGCCGAGCAGACCCGGCGGCTCGTCCACGATGTAGGGCGGCAGGTCGCGGATCATGTTGAGGTGGCGGAAGCGGCCCTCCGCCACGGTGCGGCACTTGAGGGTCTTGATGGCGGTGGGATCGGCGCGGCCCTTGGCGATCAGGCTGTCGAGGCCGCCCTTGTCGATGGGGGCGAGGCAGCCCGTCATGGCGGTGGGCGGCGCGGCGGGAGCCTTGGTGGTGGCACTCATCCCTATGTCTCCTTCTTGGTTCCCGGAACAGACCGGTCAGTCTTATGCTACCCCTACGCAGGATGTGTGCCAAGCGCGGTTTGACCGGCACGGGCTTTGCGCTGACACTCCGGCAGACTTTGGATGCTGCAACACCAAACCGAAATGACTAATGCGTAGGCATTGAGTGCGTAGAAGATGAGCAATCTGGAAGGTTCAAGATGGGAGATGGCTTGACTGCCACGGTTGTGGGCGGTGTCGCGACGACCGGTGCGCGCCGGGTGCCGCCGCATGAGCGGATCATCGAGGTGGCGCGCGACCTGTTCTGTCGTGACGGCATCCATGCGACGGGGATCGACCGCATCCTGACCGAGGCGGGCGCGTCGAAGATGACGCTGTACGGCCGGTTCGGCTCGAAAGAGGCGCTGGTCCGGGAGGTGCTGGCGCGGGAGGGGGCAGAGTGGCGGGA
Source organism: uncultured Acetobacteraceae bacterium (assembly GCA_964252005.1). Lineage (GTDB taxonomy): Bacteria > Pseudomonadota > Alphaproteobacteria > Acetobacterales > Acetobacteraceae > CAHJXG01. Next base: position 16,461 of record CAXULX010000013.1, read on the forward strand.
GACGTTCTTCGCGCTGATCGAGGAGGCCGGCCCCGACCCGGCCGACCAGCTCCGGGCGACGGTCCCCGCGCTGCGCACCTGGTTCGAGGGGGCGCGCTTCTACGGCTGTCCCTTCATGAACGCCGCCGCGGAGCACACCAAGGGCAGCGGCGGCGAGACCTGGCTGCGGGAGATGACGACGCAGCACCATGCCGCCATCATCGTGTTCCTGGCCGGGCTGGCGCAGGCCGCCGGTCATGCGGAGCCGCGGATGATGGCCCGGCAGATCCTCCTGGTGCTGGACGGCGCCATCGCCGCCCTGATGGTGAGCGGCGACGACAGCGTGCTGGACGTGGCGGCGCGGAACCTGCGGGCGGTGTTGCTGGCAGGCTGACGCCGGCTCAAGGCCGGCGCAGCGTGCAGACTCCGCTCAGGCCCGGCGCAGCAGGAACAGCGCCTGCTCGCCGAACAGGTTGGCGAGGCCGGGGAAGCGGCGCCAGGGCGCCTGCCGGCCCTCGTCGTCCACGGCGAGCCAGCGTTCGACGGCGTAGCCCTCCTGCGCGCACAGCGCGAAGAAGTCGCGGATGGTGCAGGGGTGGATGTTCGGCGTCTCGTACCAGGGGCGGTCCCAGGTCGGCGTCATCGGCATGCGTCCGGACCGCACGAGTTGCCAGCGCACCTGCCAATGGCCGAAGTTCGGGAAGCTGACGAGCGCGCGGGTGCCGATGCGCAGCATCTGGCGCAATACCTCCTGCGGACGCTCCACCGCCTGGAGCGTGCGGGACAGCACGACGTAGTCGAACAGGCCGTCCGGGTAATGGGCGAGGTCGGTGTCGGCGTCGCCGTGCATGACGGGCAGGCCGTGCGCCACGGCGCGGGTGACCTCGGCCATGTCGATCTCGATGCCGCGGGCGTCGCAGCCGCGGGTGCGGAACAGGTGCTCGATCAGCGTGCCGTCGCCGCTGCCGATGTCGAGCACGCGGGAGGACGGCGCGATCATCTCCGACATCAGATGCAGGTCGAACCGCACCTTGGGGCGGCCGGGCCGTTCGATGGATGATAGTGGCGGCGGGTGCGGGCTCATAGCCGGGCGTGCTCGGCGCAGCCGGACAGGAAGCCGGACAGGGTGCGGTGGAAGTCCGGCTCGTCCAGCAGGAAGGCGTCGTGGCCCTTGTCGCTGGCGATCTCGACGAAGCTGACGTTGGCGCCGGCGCGGTTCAGCGCGCGGGCGATGGCGCGGGACTGCGCGGTGGGGAACAGCCAGTCGCTGTCGAAGCTCACGATGCAGAACCGGGTGGCGGTGCCGCGGAACGCCTGGGCGAGGTCGCCGTCATGGTCGGCCGCGAGGTCGAAGTAGTCCATCGCCCGGGTGATGGTCAGGTAGCTGTTGGCGTCGAAGCGGTTGACGAAGGTGCTGCCCTGGTGGCGCAGGTAGCTCTCGACCTCGAACATGTCGCCGAACAGGGAGGTCGCGCCGGCGGCGGGGATCTGCTGGCGGCGGCCGAACTTGCGGGTCAGCGCCTGCTCGCTGAGGTAGGTGATGTGCGCGGCCATGCGCGCGACGGCAAGGCCGCGGGCGGGGATCTTGCCATGCCGCCAGTACTCGCCGCCGTCCCAATCCGGGTCGGCGAAGATGGCCTGGCGCCCGACCTCGTGGAAGGCGATGTTCTGTGCGGAGTGGAAGCTGGCGGTGGCGACCGGCACGGCGGCGAACACCCGGTCGGGGAAGGTCGCGGCCCATTCAAGCACCTGCATCCCGCCCATGGACCCGCCCAGCGCCGCGAACAAGCAGCGGATGCCCAGGCGGTCGATCAGCAGGCTTTGCGCGCGCACCATGTCCCGGATGGTGATGGGCGGGAAGTCCGTGCCCCAAGGCAGCGCATCGTGCGGCGCGTCCGGCGCGTCGTCGCGCGGGCTGCGCGGCCCGGTGCTGCCCATGCAGCCGCCCAGCACGTTGGCGCAGATGACGAAGAAGCGGTTGGTGTCCACGGGCCGGCCGGGTCCGACGACCTGGCTCCACCAGCCGGGCTTGCCGGTGCCGGGATGCGGCTCCGCCACATACTGGTCGCCGGTCAGCGCGTGGCAGACGAGGATGGCGTTGGAGCGGGCGGCGTTCAGCGTGCCGTAGGTGCGGTAGGCGATGGTGACGGAGGGGAGCGCCGCGCCGCATTCGAGCATGAAGCGGCCATCGAACGTCGCGGATTGGTGGGTGTCGCGGGACGAGAGGTCCAGATGATCCATGATCCCGTTTGCATAGGCCGCGTGGCCCTGCCGGGCAACAGCGCCGTGCGCAAACGTGACCCCCGCCCTTGCCACGGACGGGTTGCAGGATGTAACGCTTCCGCTATTTGTTTTTCTCACCCAGAGAGACCAGCGACTGCGATGCCCAGTCCGTCCCAAACCTTGCCGCCCGCGCCGGCCGCGGCGCCCGACCTGGCGTCGTTGCGGGCCGAGTTGGACCGGCTGGACGACGCGATCCACAACACGCTGATGCGCCGGGGCGAGGTGGTAAGGCAGGTGGCGGCGCTTCGGGTGAAGGGTCCCGTGCCGCTGCGCCCGGGGCGGGAGGCGGCGATCATCCGGCGCCTGCTGGCCCGGCACGTCGGCGGGCTGCCGGCCTTTGGCATCGTGCGCATCTGGCGGGAACTGCTGGGCGCCACGACGGCGCAGCAGCACCCCTTGGTGGTGAGCGTGTGCGAGGCGGGGGGTGATCCGGCATACCTGGCCCTTGCGCGGGAGCATTTCGGCGCGCTGACCCCGGTGCATGGCTTCCGCAGTCCGGCCCAGGCGATCCACGAGGTGAGCGCCGGGCGTGCGACGGTCGCCGTGCTGCCGATGGTGGCTGAAGACGAAGCGCCGTCCGACGCTTGGTGGCCCGCGCTGCTGTGTCAGGGTGATCCGCGGATGCACATCGTCGCCCGCCTGCCGTTCTGGTCGTCGCGGCCGGAGGGGGTGCCGATGGTCCAGGCGCTGGTGGTCAGCGCCGCGGCTCCGGACCCCAGCGGCCAGGACCGCTCGTTGCTGGGTGTGGAACTGTCGCCCGAGGTCAATGGCGTGCGGTTGGGCGCCATCATGACTGCCGCCGGGTTCTGTGCCGTCACGGTCGCATGGCGGGACTTCGATGGCTCGGCGGCGCGTGCGCTGATGGACGTCGATGGGTTCGTGGCCGACGAGGATCCGCGGCTGCCGGCGTTGCGGGCGGCGGGCTGCGTCGTCACGGTGCTGGGCGCCTATGCGGTGCCTGTGGGTGGAGGCGCCTGATGGGTCCGCAGCCGCGCGAGGGTATCCTCGGCATTGCGCCGTATGTCGGCGGCGAGAGCAAGGTGGCCGGGCAGAACCGGACGACCAACCTTTCGTTCAACGAGGGCGCGTTCGGCGTGCCGCCCGGCGCCCGCGCGGCCTACGCCGCAGTGGCAGGGGAACTGCATCGTTATCCCGACGGCGGTGCGCAGGAGTTGCGCCGTGCCATCGGCGCACGATTCGACCTCGATCCCGCACAGATCGTCTGCGGTGCTGGGTCGGATGACCTGATCTACCAGCTCTGCCTGGCTTACGGCGGCCCGGGCACCGATCTGATTATGAGCCGCCATGGGTTCAGCGTTTATGAGATTGCCGGCGCCTACGCTGGCTGCCGGGTCATCAAGACGCCGGAGCGGCAGTTGACGGCCGACGTGGACGCGATGCTGGCGGCGGTGTCGGGCGCCACGCGGTTGGTGTTCCTGGCCAACCCGAACAATCCGACCGGCAGCATGCTGCCGCAGCCGGAGGTCGAGCGGCTGCGGGCCGGGCTGCCGCCCGACGTGTTGCTGGTGCTGGACGCCGCCTATGCCGAGTATGTGGACCGGCCTGATTTCGATGCCGGGGCGCGGCTGGTGGATGCGGGCGACAACACGGTGATGACGCGCACCTTCAGCAAGATTTTCGGCTTGGGCGGACTGCGCCTGGGGTGGTGCTACGCGCCGCCGGGGATCGTCGATGTGCTGAACCGGGTGCGCAGCCCGTTCAACGTGAGCCTTGCGGCCCAAGCGGCGGGGATTGCGGCCCTGGCTGAACCCGGCTGGATCGAGGCGGGCCGCGCGCACAACACGCATCACCGCGGCTGGCTTACCACGGAGTTGGAGCGTTCCGGGATCCGGGTTTGGCCGAGCGAGGGCAACTTCGTCCTGGCCGATTTCGGCGCGCCTGAGAAGGCCGGCGCCGCGCATGAGGCGATGAGGGCGCGCGGCGTGATCGTGCGGATGGTGGCGGGTTACGGCCTGCCGAACTGCCTCCGCATCACGATTGGCACGGCCGAGGAATGCGCCATGGTTGCCGACATCCTGTCGGCGTTCATGGCGGCCCATGCCTGAGAGCAGCACAGCGTTTCAGCGCTTGACGTTGATCGGCAGCGGCCTGATTGGCAGTTCCGTTGCCCGGGTGGTTCGGGAGCGCCGGGGCCTGGCGGCGGAGGTGGTCGTAACCGACCGCAGCGCCGCGGTGCTGGATCGGGTTGCAGCGTTGGGCTTCGCCGACCGGATCGAGCCTGACGTGGCGCGCGCGGTTGCCGGGGCGGATTGCGTGATGCTGTGCGCGCCGGTGGGCGCCTACGCGGCCATTGCCGCTGCCATCGCGCCGCATCTGGCACCGGGCGCCATCGTCACGGACGTGGGAAGCACGAAGGTTTCGGTCATCCGCGACGTGGGACCGTTGCTGCCGCCCGAAGTGCATTTCGTGCCGGCGCATCCCTTGGCGGGGACCGAGTATTCCGGACCGGATGCAGGGTTCAGCACGATGTTCGACGGCCGCTGGTGCCTGCTCACGCCGCCTCATGCGACCAGCCCGACGGAAACCGAGCGGCTGGCCGGCTTCTGGCGGCGTGCCGGCAGCATGGTCGAGGTGATGGACCCGGTGCACCATGACCGTGTGATGGCGATGGTCAGCCATCTCCCGCATTTGATTGCCTTCACCATCTGCGGCACCGCCGACGACTTGGTGACCGAAGGGGAAGGCACGGCGGCGACCCGGCCGGAGGTGTTGAAGTTTGCCGCGTCGGGGTTCCGCGACTTCACCCGCATCGCGGCGAGCGATCCCGTGATGTGGCGCGACGTGTTCCTGAACAACCGCGAAGCGTTGCTGGAGATGCTGGCGCGGTTCACGGAGGACGCGCAGGCGATGGCGCGGGCGGTCCGCTGGGGCGATGCGGCATACATCGAGGATCGCATCGGCCGCGGGCGTAAAATCCGGCAGGGCTTGATCGAGGCGAAGCAGGCGTGACCGCGGACATCGAGGCGTTATGGGATTGGCGCCGTCGGATCACCGCGCTTTATGCGGCGGTCCGTGCAGAGCAGGACCCGCGACGCGCGTGGCTGAATTGGCGGACCGTGCGCGATCAGATGTTTCGTGACCATCCGCAAAGCCCGATTGAGCCGGGACGTCGGTTCATGGGCCTCGACGTATTTCCGCATGATCCTGCCCTGATGTTTCACGTGAAACTTTCACCGATTGCGGATGCACCCGTAGAAACCGTCCAAGCCGGTTCCGATGGGATGGTTGACATGCAGCCATTCGCAAGGAGCCAGGGCCTGCAAGCCAAGCTGGGCAACGAACTCACGTTATACTGGATACTGGGCTACGGCGGTGGAGTGTTCCTGCCCTTCGCGGATGCCACCAGCGGCCGGGACACCTATGGCGCCGGACGCTATTTGCTCGACACCATTAAAGGCGCCGATCTCGGCCATACAGCGGACGGCATGACGGTGCTGGACTTCAACTTCGCCTACAATCCATCCTGCGCCTACTCGCCGCGCTACGTCTGCCCGCTGGCGCCGCCGGGCAATCGGTTGCCCAGGGCCGTCATGGCTGGCGAACGTACTCCGGCGTGAGGCGGGTGCGCCGCAGAAAGCGGCACGTCAGCAGGACAGCCACGACCATCAGGCTCGCGGCCAAGCCCCACCAGGCGCCCACCGCGCCCCAACCGGCACGCATCGTAAGGAACCAGGCCGCGGGGAACCCGATTCCCCAATAACCCGCAGTCGCGAGCAAGAACGGCGCGCGTGTGTCGCCCAAGCCGCGCAACGCACCGCCGGCAACCGATTGCACGCCGTCCGCCACTTGGAAGATGATCGCAACCTTCACCAACGTGGCCGTGATGGCAAACGTCTCGGCGTTGCTCGGCAGCGTCGGGTCAAGATACAGGCCGATCACGGCATGCGGGGCCGCAAGCAGCAACAGCGCCGCCAAGCCCTCAAACATGGCACCAAGGCCGATGGCCACCAGACCAGCCCGCCGCGCGCCAGGACCATCGCCCGCGCCGACCCGGCGGCCCACCCGGACGTTCGCTGCCTGCGCGATGGCGAGCGGCACCATGAAGGAGACGGACACGATGTTCAGCGCCACCTGCTGCGCCGCCAACGGCACCGGGCCCAGCCACCCGATCAGCATCGCGATGGCGAGGAATAATCCCGTCTCGACGGCGAACGTGGCGCCGACGGGGACCCCAAGCCAAAGCAGGGCGCCAAGCACGGCCACGCGCGGACGGCGCCACGCCACGAAGCGCCGCAGGGCCAGACGGCCGTGGAGCAAGACCAGCAGGGCGCCTCCCTCCATCGTGAACGACACAACGGTTGCCAGGGCCGGCCCGCACAGGCCCAGAGCAGGCAAGCCCCAGGCGCCATGGACCAGCCCATAGCAGAGCGCCCCATTGAAAGCGGCCGTCGTCAGCGACACCCATAGGATTATCCCGCCCTGACCTACTGCCGGCAGGAAAGCGCGCATGAAGCCCATGCCCAGCAACGCGCCAGGCACGGCCCAGCGGAGAACGTCCATGAACCGGCCCACGTCATGCGCCAGTGCTGGAGGCTCGCCCACCGCCAGCAGCAGCGGTTCTGCCGCGCTCAACAAAGCGAACGCCGGAAGGAGCAGCAGGACCGCCAGCAGCAGGCCGGTCCAATACAGGCCCGGCACGTCGGCGTCCCGCCCGGCGCCGCGTGCCTGCGACACCAGGACAGCAAGCGCCGTCAGCACGCCCTGCAACACGACGCACACCGTGATGAACAGGCTTGCACCAAGGCCGCCCGCAGCAAGGGCATCGCCGCCCAGGCTGCCCAGCAGCACCGTGTCGGTGACGCCCATCGCCATCTGCGCCAACTGGGCGACCGCCAGAGGACCGGCCAGCCGCAGCGTCTTGATCGCGTGGTGCATCACAGTGCCGGCGCGTGCGGGACGCAGGAGGCCAATGCCGTCCAAATCAACTTATCCTAGGTATGAATAGGGTCAGGCCCGCCCGGGGCTTTACACAGGAAAGCGCAAAATCCCTACCAGAACAGCGTCCCAGGCCCACCCTTGAACGGCCCGACCAGCTCCGACGTGATCCAACCGCCGTAGAAGCCACCCTGTTGCGGGGTCACACGCTCCTCATCGACGAAGCATGCATCCATGGCGCCGGCATAGACGGCCACGTGGTCACGGATCGGCAAGAAGCCCGGCGTCGGGTCCGAGTAGCCCCAAGCGGCGCTGGCGGCGACGCGCCCACCGGCTTTGATGTCATAGTAATGCGCGCTGCCCTTCCATTCGCAGAAGCTGGTCCGGGCAGTCTTCGTCAGCACACCCGGCGCAAACGCGGCGGCCGGCAGGTAGAACCCCGGCGGATGATAGGTCTCCAACACGCGCCATGCCGCGGACGTGTCGATGATGGTCTCACCGGCGAACACGATCCTCACCCGGCGGTGCGCCGGTTCCAGCCGCGGCGGGCGTGGGTAGTCGGCAACGATCTCCTGGGCATGCTGCAACGTCTGTCTCGCGTCCAATGAGGGTGGGATATCGCGTTGGGATGGCCGTTGCTAAGGGCAACACGGTCGAATTGGGTCGGACCGGCCATTCAGGGACTGCACGGCCCTTGATCGCTCCGTGGGGAGGTGGCGGCCTCCAACGGCGGCCCCAAGCCGTGGAGTCACGATGACGTGGGCCGGGTAGCGCAGGTCCCACGATTTGGTTATCGGTCCAGTCGCCTCACGCGATCGATGGGACTCGGAAGGGTATCAGATGTCAGTCAATGTGCTTTATACAACGTCCGCCACGGCGACCGGCGGGCGCGACGGCCATGCCGCGACGGCGGATGGCTCGCTCGATGTCAAGCTGTCCACGCCGAAGGAACTGGGCGGCGGGGGCGGCGAGGGCAACAACCCCGAGCAGTTGTTCGCAGCCGGCTATAGCGCGTGCTTCTTGGGCGCCATGAAGTTCGTGGCCTCCCAAGGCGGCCCGAAGGTGCCCGCCGACACGACGGTGAACGCCACGGTCGGCATGGGGCCGCGCTCCGAGGGCGGGTTCGGCATCGACGTGGAACTGGCCGTGTCGCTGCCGGGCCTGGATCGGGCGGAGGCGGAGGCGCTGGTGGACAAGGCGCATCAGGTCTGCCCCTACTCCAACGCCACCCGGAACAACGTCCCGGTGCGCCTCAAGGTCCTCTGAGCATCCAGCGGGCGCTTCGGTCGAAGCGCCCGCTCATTTTCTAGATGGCGCCGCTTGGAATAACCGATATGATCCTGTAACGAAACGGGACGGGTTGAATGGCAAGCTATGCGTTCTTGGGGCCGGTCTGGCGGGCTGGCCCGATCACTTGGAGCTTCGCCGACACCACCTATGCGGCGGATCGGGCGCAGTTCCCTTTCAGCAACCCGCTATCGCTGATTGCCTCGGCCCAGGCGACGGTGGCGCAGGCCGTCCAGGAGTGGGCGGGCGTCTCCGGCCTGGTGCTCCAGCAGGTCGCCGACACCCCGGACCCCAACGCTGCCGCCGACATCCGGATCGGGTTCGGGACGTTCGACGCGGCGGTCACGCAGGAGGTCGGCGAGACCAAATACTCGACCGGGCAATACTTCACCCGCGACACGGTCATCCGGCTGGAAGACCCGACGGAATACCCCCTGGTCTCGGTGGGCGGCAGCCTGGTGTACGGCGGTGCCGGCGGCACGAGCTTCTATCAGGTCGCGCTGCACGAACTCGGCCATGCCCTGGGCCTCGCCCACTCATTCAGCCCGTCCGACGTCATGTATCCCGTCGCCATCGCGCAGAACCGAACGCTGAGCGCATCCGACATCCTCGGCATCCGGGCGCTGTATCCGCAATCGGGCATCCGGTTGCGCGGCCTGCACACGGACTACATCATCGCCCAGGTTTCGGGCGGCCAAGCCTATGTCCAGGATACCCGGCCCGGCCGGGATGGCATCCAAACCCTGTCCAAGCTCGACCGCATCAGCTTCGCCGACGGCGCCGGCCTGTTCGACCCCACCGGCACGGCGGAGGACGTGGCGCGCCTCTACCAGGCCGCGTTCGGGCGCGCCCCGGACATCCAGGGACTGGCTGACAACACGGCGCTGGTCACGGCCGGCACCATCGGCCTCGCCGCCCTGGCCGCGAGCTTCGTGGCCTCGCCGGAGTTCGCAGCACTCTACGGCCAAACCGGAACGGACGGCTTTGCCCGGCAGCTTTACCTCAACGTCCTCCACCGCAATCCCGACCCGGCCGAGCAGCAGCTTTGGGCCGACTACACCAACGCGACCTCCCGCGGGGACGCCCTGCTCGCCTTCTCCGACAGCCAGGAGAACCACCGCCAGACCCTGCCCATCGCCGGCAGCCGCCCCGATGCGGAGGCGACCCGGCTGTATCAAGCCGCATTCAACCGAACGCCGGACGCCGCGGGGCTGGCCTTTTGGTCAGGCCAACTCAGCCATGGCGTCGCGGTGGAGCAGGTGGCGCAGGGCTTCGTCGGATCGTGGGAGTTCGCGGCGGCCTACGGCGCCCTCGATTCCGCCGGGTTCGTCGGACGGCTCTATGCCAACGTGCTGCATCGCGCGCCCGATGCGGCGGGGCGGCAGGGCTGGCTCAACGCCCTTGCCAGCGGCAGCAGCCGTGCTCAGGTGCTGGCCGGGTTCGCCGACAGCAACGAGAACCGGGTCGCCACCGCGGGCGCGACGCACGACGCCTGGGTCTATGTCGGCTGATTACACCGTCAGCGTCCCGGCGCGCGCCTGGTCATACCGGGCGGCCACGGCCTCCCAGTTCACGACGTTCCACCACGCCGCCAGGTAGTCCACCCGGCGGTTCCGGTATTTTAGGTAATAGGCGTGCTCCCACACGTCGTTGCCCAGCAGCACCCGGCCGCCCTCCATCAACGGCGTGTCCTGGTTGGCCCGCGTCGTCAGGCCCAGCTTGCCCGCGCGGTTCACCGTCACGAACACCCAGCCCGAGCCGAACTGCCCCAGGCCCATGCGGCTGAACGCTGCCCGCATCGCCTCCATGCCGCCCAGGTCGCGGTTCACCGCCGCCAGCACGTCTCCGGACGGCGCGCCGCCGCTGCCGCCCATCACCTGCCAGAACATGCTGTGGTTGGCGTGGCCGCCGCCGTTGTTGCGGACCGTCGCGCGGACGGCGTCCGGCACGTCGGCCAGCCGCGCCAGCAGGTCATGCACCGGCCTGCCGCCCAGCACGGCATTGTCCTTCACCGCGCCGTTCAGGGCCGCCACGTACGCCGCATGATGCCGGTCGTGATGCAGCAGCATCGTCTCGGCGTCGATGTGCGGCTCGTTGGCGTCCGGCGCATAGGGCAGCGGCGGCAGCGTGAACGCACCCGGCGCCGCGCTGGGCGCCGTCTGCGCGACGGCGCGCGGGGCCGCCAGCGCCACGACGCCGACGGCGCCGAGGATGGTGCGGCGTGATAGGGTCATCGGGCTTCTTCCGTTTCTGAGATTTCAGGCAAAGGCACCGGGAACGCCGCCGCCATCAAGGCGACGGTATAAGGGTCGCGCGGGTTGGCGAACAGCGCATCCGCCGTGCCCTCCTCGACCACGCGCCCGGCGCGCAGCACCATGACCCGGTGCGCCAGCGCCCGCACCACGGCCAGGTCATGGCTGATGAACAGGTAGGCCAAGCCGTGCCGGGCCTGGAGCGTCCGCAGCAGGTCCACGATCTGCGCCTGCACGGAGCGGTCCAACGCACTGGTCGGCTCGTCCAGCACCAGGAGGCGCGGGGTCAGCACGATGGCGCGGGCGATGGCGACGCGCTGGCGCTGGCCGCCGCTGAACTCGTGCGGATAGCGCCCGGCCGCCTCGACCGGCAGCCCGACCTCCTGCAACGCCGCCGCGACGCGCGCCGTGCGCTCGCGCTGCTTCAGCCGGGGCTCATGCACGCGCAGCCCCTCGGCGACGATCTCCCCCATGCTCATGCGGGGCGACAGGCTGCCATAGGGGTCCTGGAACACGATCTGCATCGACCGGCGCAGCGGGCGCAGCCGGGACTGCGGCAGCCCCGAGATATCCTGCCCGGCAAACGCCACCCGGCCCGTCGCCGCCTGCATCCGCAGCAGCGCCAGCCCGATGGTGCTCTTGCCGGACCCGCTCTCCCCCACCAGGCCCAGCGTCTCGCCCTCGCGAACCCGGAGGCTCACCCCATCCACCGCGCGCACCTCGCCCACCACCCGGCGCAGCAGGCCGCGGCGGACCGGGAACACCACGCGCAGCCCCTCGGCCTCGGCGATGACGGGCGCCGCGGCCGGCACTGGGCCGGGCTGCCCGCTGGGTTCGGCCGCGATCAGCATTCGGGTGTAGGGGTGCTGCGGCGCGCGGAACACGTCGCCCACCCGCCCGCTCTCGACGATGCGGCCGTCCTTCATCACGCATACCCGGTCGGCGACGCGCCGCACCACGTTCAGGTCATGGCTGATGAGCAGCAGAGCGAGGCCGCGCGCCGCCTTCTCCCGCGCCAGCAAATCCAGGATGCCGGCCTGGATCGTCACATCCAGCGCCGTCGTCGGCTCGTCGGCGATCAGCAGCTTCGGGTTGTTCGCCAGCGCCATGGCGATCATCACCCGCTGCCGCTGCCCGCCGCTGAGCTGATGCGGGAACGCCGCCAGCCGGTTGTCGGCATCGGGAAAGCCCACGCGCTGCAACAGGCCGACGATGGCGCCCTTGGTGGGCCTCCGCCCATGCAGCAGCAGCGCCTCCGCCACCTGGCGGCCGATGCTGTGCAGCGGGTTCAGGCTGGTCATCGGCTCCTGGAACACGATCCCGGCGGTGTCGCCGCGCACGGCCTCCAGCATCCGGGGCGGCGCGCCCAGCATGGCTTGGCCGTCGAGCATGACGCTGCCCGTACAGCCCGCCCCCGACGGCAGCAGTTGCAGGATCGACAGCGCCGTCAGCGACTTGCCCGACCCGCTCTCGCCGACCAGCGCCAGGGTCTCGCCCTGATCGAGCGTGAAGCTCACCCTGTCCACCACGCATCGCGGGCCGAACGCCACCGAAAGGTCATGCACCGCCAGCATCAGGGCTGCTTGCGCGGGTCGAAGGCGTCGCGCACCGCCTCGCCGATGAAGATCAGCAGGGTCAATACGCCGCCGAGCACGACGAACGCCGTCATGCCGAGCCACGGCGCCTGCAGGTTGTTCTTGCCCTGCGCCACCAGCTCGCCCAGCGACGGCGATCCCGGCGGCAGGCCGAAGCCGAGGAAATCGAGGCTCGCCAGCACGGTCACCGAGCCGGACAGGGTGAACGGCAGGAAGCTCAATGTCGCCACCAATGCGTTCGGCAGGATATGCCGCGCCATGATCGCCCCGTTCGACACGCCCAGCGCCTGCGCCGCCCGCACGTAGTCGAGGTTGCGCCCGCGCAGGAACTCCGCCCGCACCACGCCCGTCAGCGCCATCCAGGAGAACAGCAGCAGGAACACCAGCAGCGTCCAGAAGGTGGGCGTCACGATGCTGCCGAGGATAATGAGCAAATAAAGCTGCGGCATGCCGGCCCAGACCTCGATGAACCGCTGGAACAGCAGGTCGGTCAGCCCGCCGTAGAAGCCCTGCACCGCGCCCGCGGCGATGCCGACGAGGGAGGACACGATGGTCAGCGTGAAGCCGAACAGCACCGACAGCCGGAACCCGTAGATCACCCGCGCCAGCACGTCCCGCGCCTGGTCGTCGGTGCCCAGCAGGTTGCGGAGCGACGGCGACGCCGGGGCCGGGGTGGGCAGGTCCTTGATGACGGTGTCGTAGCGGAACGGGATGGCGGGCCAGACCATCCAGCCATGGGCGTTGATCGCGGCGGCAAGCTGCGGGTCGGTGTAGTCGGCCTCGGTCGGCAGGAAATCCTCGCCAAACGTGTCCTCGCTGTAGTCGCGCAGGACCGGTGCATAGAACTGGTCATTGAAGCGGATCAGCAGCGGGCGGTCGTTCGCCAGGAACTCGGCGAACAGGCACAGCAGGAACAGCACGGCGAAGATCGCGAGCGACCAGGCGCCGCGGCGATGGGCGCGGAAGATCGCAAGGCGCTGCCGGGTGATGGGCGTCATGGTCATGGGCGTCACCGGCGGGCCTCGAAATCGATCCGGGGATCGACCACGGTGTACAGCAGGTCGCCCACGACTTGCAGCACCAGGCCGAACAGCGTGAAGATGTACAGCGTGCCGAACATCACGGGGTAGTCGCGGCGGATCGCGCTCTCGAACCCCAAGAGGCCCAGGCCGTCGAGCGAGAACACGATCTCCACCAGCAGCGCCGAGCTGAACAGGATGCCGATGAACGCGGCAGGGAAGCCTGCGACGATCAGCAGCATGGCGTTGCGGAACACGTGGCCGTACAGCACCCGCTGCTCGCCCGCCCCCTTGGCCCGGGCGGTCACGACGTACTGCTTGCGGATTTCGTCGAGGAAGCAGTTCTTCGTCAGGATCGTCAGCCCGGCAAATCCCCCCGCCACCAGCGCCACGGTGGGCAGCGCCACATGCCAGGTATAGTCCGCCGCCCGGGCGCTCCATGACCAGGCTTCCGATCCCGGCGTGACCAGGCCGCGCAGGGGAAACCATTGCACCACGCTGCCGCCCGCAAACAGCACGACCAGCAGGATGGCGAACAGGAAGCCCGGCACCGCGTAGCCCACCAGCACCACCGCGCTGCTCGCCACGTCGAACCGGCTGCCGTCGCGCACGGCCTTCTTGATGCCGAGCGGGATGCTGACGAGGTAGATCAGCAGGGTGGACCACAGGCCCAGGGAAATGCTGACCGGCATCTTCTGCAGCACCAGCGCCACCACCGTCTGGTCGCGGAAGAAGCTGCGGCCGAAATCGAAGCTCAGGTAGCCGCCCAGCATGGCGAGGAACCGCTCGCCGGCCGGCTTGTCGAAGCCGAACTGGCGCTTCAGCTCCTCGATCTGCCTGGCGTCCAGCCCGCGGGCGCCGCGATAGGCGCCGCTGTCGCTGGTGGCGCCGGTGATGCGGGCGGTCGCCTCGGTGCCGCGCCCGCGCGTCTCGGCGATGGCCTGCTCGACCGGGCCGCCGGGTGCGAACTGCACGACGGCGAAGTTGATGGCGATGATGCCCAAAAGCGTGGGGATCAGCAGCAGCAGCCGGCGCAGCAGGTAGTTCGCCAAGCCTAAGCAGCCTCTCGCAGCTTAGGCCACGGCTGGCTACGCCACCCCAGACCTGTAGGGCGCATAAGCGAAGCGCCATGCGCCAATCGGCGGCGCCAACGAGAGGCGGATGGCGCTTCGCTTATTCGCCCTACGATCTGCATCTCCCGATTGCGCCGGAGCACTAGTTCGCCGCCTTGCGCGCCGTCTCGGCACGGGCGGACAGGTTCGGGTCGATCCACCAGCTATCCAGCACGAAGCCGTCGCGGATCGGCTGGATGGGCCGGCCGAAGCGGTTCCAGGTGGCGATGTTGAACCGCTCGTTGTGCCAGTTCGGCACCATGTACCAGCCGCGCAGCAAAACGCGGTCGAGCGCCCGCCCGGCGGTGGCCAGCGTTTCGCGGTCCTGCGCCTCGACCGCCTTCTCGATCAGCGCATCGACCGCCGGGTCGCACACGCCGGCCAGGTTGCCGCCGCCCGGCGTCTTGGCGCCGATGCAGGAGAAATCGTCCCGCAGCTCGTTCCCCGGCAGGTCGGACCCGGGATAGATCATCGTCGTCATGTCGAAATCGTAGTCGTCCGTCAGCCGTTCGTACTGCGCGCTGTCCACGGTGCGGATGCCGACCTCGATGCCCAGGCGCTGCAGCCATTGCTGATACGGCAGCGCCACCCGCTCCAGCGTGGGGTCAGAGAGCAGGATGGTGAACGCCATCGGCTTGCCCGCGCCGTCCACCAGCTTGCGGTCGCGGATGGTCCACCCGGCCTCCTTCAGCAGCGCCAAGGCCCGGCGCAGCCCCTCCCGGTTGTTGCCGGAGGCATCGGTCGCGGGCACGCGGAACGGCTCGGTGAACAGGGCCGGGGGCAGCTTGTCGCGGAACGGCGCCAGCAGCGCCTGCTCGGCCGCATCCGGCAGGCTGGAAGCCTCCTGCGCCGTGTTGCCGAAATAGCTGTGAGTGCGGTTGTAGGTGCTGAAGAACAGGTTCTTGTTCATCCATTCGAAGTCGAACACCTGGGCCATCGCCTCCCGCACCCGGGCATCGGCGAACATCGGCCGCCGGGTGTTCATGCTGAACCCCTGGATGCCGACCGGCAGGCGGTGCTCGATCTCGTCCCGGCGCACGAGGCCGTCGCGCACGGCGGGAAAGTCGTAGCCGGTCGCCCATTCCTTCGAGATGTTCTCCTGCCGGTAGTCGATCTGCCCGGCCTTGAACGCCTGCATCGCGACCGTGGGATCACGGAAATACTCGATCCGAACCCGGTCGAAGTTGTGGAACCCGCGCCCCGTCGGCCGGTCCCGCGCCCACCAGTTGGGGTCGCGCGCATAGGTCACGCTGCGGCCCAGTTCGAACGCTTCCACGCGATACGGCCCGCTGCCCAAGGGCGGCTCGGTCAGCGGCCTGGTGAAGTCGCGGGTGGACCACCACTTCTCCGACAGCACCGGCAGGCCGCCGACCGACAGCGGCAGCTCGCGGTTCTGGTTCGACTTGAAGTGGAACACCACCCGGCGCGCGCTCTCCGCCACCGCGTCCTGCACGTCGGCATAGGCGACGCGGACGGGGGGGCGGCCCTTCTCCATCAGCGTCCTGAACGTCCAGGCCACGTCCTGCGCGGTCACGGGCGTGCCGTCGGCGAAACGCGCCTCGGGCCGCAGCTCGAACGCGACCCACATGCGGTCGGCCGGCAGCTCGATGGTCTCGGCCAAATGGCCGTAGCCGGTCGCGACCTCGTCGGCCGAGCCGACCAGCAGGGTCTCCCACACATGGCCGCCCGCCGACCCGGCGGCGGTGCCGCCGACGCCGGGCTGCCAGATCGCCCCGGTGCCGATGGCGGCGTTGCCGCGCAGGATGTAGGGGTTGAAGCCGTCGAAGCTGCCGACCATGGCGAACACCGCCTCGCCCCCCTTCGGCGCCGCCGGGTTCACGTAGGGGAAGTAGGGGAAGTCCGCTGGCAAGGCGGGGGTGCCGAGGATGGTGAGGGCGTGGCTGCGCGTCACCTGCGCTTGCGCGGGCACGGCGAACAATATCAGGAGAAGCAGGCAGCGCAGCATGGGGCCTCCGTGATCGGGTCAGGCCATAGCAGGGGGGAGCACGGCCCGCGTCAAGCCGCCAGCAGCGCCAAGGCCGGCGGGAGCAAAACCGGGTCGCCGACCGCGAGCACGCAGCCGTCGCCATCGGGGTGCAGCGGCCGTCCCTGCCAATCGGTCATGCGCCCGCCCGCGCCCTCGATCACCGGCACCAGCGCGGCCCAGTCCCACACCTTAAGGCCCGGCTCCGCGATCACGTCGATGGCGCCGAGCGCCAGCAGGCCATAGGCGTAGCAATCCCCGCCCCAGGACGTGCGCCGCGCCGCGGCGGCGAGGCGCCGCCAGGCGTTGGACTGCACCGGGGTGAAGATTTCGGGCGCGGTGCAGGACAGCTCGGCCTGGTCCAGCCCGGCGCAGGGCCGGCAACCGGCCCGGCCATGCGCGCCGCGGAACCGGGTGGGCTGCCCGGCCACCCCCACCCAGCGTTCCCCGGTGACCGGCTGGTCGATCACGCCCAGGATCGGGGTCGGGCCGTCCAGCAGGGCGACCAGCGTGCCGAAGGTCGGGCGCCCGGTGATGAAGGCGCGGGTGCCGTCGATGGGGTCCAACACCCAGCGCAGCCGGGCGTCCGGGCGGTCCAGGCCGTATTCCTCGCCCAGGATGCCGTGCTCGGGGAAACGCTGCGACAGCACGGCGCGCATGGCGAGTTCCGCCGTGCGGTCGGCGATGGTGACGGGGCTGGCGTCGCTTTTCAGCTCGGCGCCGACGCCGCCGCGGTAGAGCGGGCGGATCGCCGCCGCGGCGACGTCGGCCGCAGCCTCCGCCGCTGCGATCAGGTCCTGCATGCGGCGGCTACTTGCTCTTGCCGTTCGGCCCCTGGCTGGTCGGGCCGCTGACGGGTCCCTGCGGCTTGGTCACGCCGTTCTCGGTGGCGGTGGGCACGGTCGGGCTGACCTCGCGCGCGTTGGCCGGCTGCTGGCCCTGGTTCTGCACGGCCTGCGACTGGTTCTGCGAGGTGGAGGGCTGGGTCATCTGCTGGTTCTGCGCCCAGGCCGGTGCTGCGGCGAGCAGCGCGAGGGCGGCGGCGGTCGGCAAGGCGTGACGCATGGGTGGTCCTCCAAGGCGCCGGGCGTTGCACCGGCGGACTTGCCTACCTAATGTGCGCCGAACGCTATGCAAACCCTTCCCGACCTCGATCCCGACCCTGGCGCCGCCGCGTGAACCCCATCATCGTCATCCCGTCCCGGATGGCCTCGGCGCGCCTGCCAGGCAAGCCGCTGGCGCTCATCGCGGGGAAGCCGATGATCCTGCACGTGCTCGACCGCGCGCGGGAGGCGGATATCGGCCCGGTCGCCGTCGCCTGCGCCGATGCGGAGATCGCGGACGCCGTGCGGGCGGCGGGCGGCGTCGCCGTGCTGACCGACCCGGCGCTGCCCTCCGGGTCCGACCGGGTGCACGCGGCGCTGGCGACCTTGGACCCGCTGGGCGCGCACGACGTGGTGGTAAACCTGCAAGGCGACATGCCCACGCTGCCGCCGGGTCAGCTCCGGGTGGTGGCCGCCCCGCTCTCCGACCCGGCGTTCGACATCGCCACCCTGGTGACGCCGGTCCTCTCGCCCGCGGAGGCGGCGGCGCCGCAGGTGGTGAAGGCCGCCTGCGTCTTTGCGGACGGGCAATCCGTGGCGGCGGCGCTGTACTTCTCCCGCGCCGCCATTCCGGCCGGGGAGGGGCCGCTCTGGCACCATGTCGGCATCTATGCCTACCGCCGCGCAGCCCTGGCCCGCTTCGTCAGCCTGCCGGAGAGCCTGCTGGAACGGCGGGAGACGCTGGAGCAGTTGCGGGCGCTGGAGGGGGGCATGCGGATCGCCTGCACGCGGGTGGAGCACGGCGCGTTCGGCGTGGACACGCCCGCCGACCTGGCTCGCGCCCGCGCCATCCTGGAGACCCCATGACACACATCGCCTTCCAAGGCATGCCCGGCGCCTATTCCGACCTGGCCTGTCGCACCGCCTACCCCGACCTGGCGCCGCTGCCCTGCCATACCTTCGAGCATGCGATGGACGCGGTGCGCGCCGGCACCGCGGCGCTCGCGATGCTGCCGTGCGAGAACAGCCTCGCCGGCCGGGTGCCCGACATCCACGCTTTGCTGCCCGGCAGCGGATTGTCGATCATCGGCGAGCATTTCCAGCGGGTCGAGCACTGCCTGCTGGGGCCGCGCGGCGCCGTGATCGGGGACGTGCGGCGGGTCCACTCGCACGCCGTGGCGCTGGGCCAGGTCCGGTCGATCCTCCAGGAGCTGGATGCGGACGCGGTGGTGGAGGCGGACACGGCCGGGTCGGCGAAGCTGGTGGCGGAGTGGGGCCGGCGGGAGGACGCCGCCATCGCGTCGGCCTTGGCGGCCGAGATCTACGGCCTCGACGTGTTGCGCGCCAACGTAGAGGACGCCGCCCACAACACGACGCGGTTCTACGTGGTGGCGCAGCGACCGCGCGTGCCGCCGCCGGGCACGCCGGACCTGATGACCACCTTCGTGTTCCGCGTTCGCAACGTGCCGGCGGCGCTGTACAAGGCGTTGGGCGGATTCGCCACCAACGGCGTCAACATGTCGCGGCTGGAAAGCTACATGCTGCACGGCGAGTTCACCGCGACGCAGTTCCTGTGCGACGTGGACGGCCATCCGGAGCAACCGGCATTGGCCCGCGCGTTGGAGGAACTCGGTTTCTTCAGCGCCGAAACCCGTGTGCTGGGCGTCTATCCGCGTGCGCCGTTCCGGACGCGGCTGGGCGGGGATTAGATCAGGCGCGGCGCAGTTTTCTGAAAAGCGCCCTGATCGAGTCCAGGCTTGGGAACAGGTCGGCGCCGCTGGCCTCGGTGTAGAATATGGCGCCGGAAGGCTTGCTCGGCTTGCTTGCAACGGCGAGGTGGTCAACATTCGGCGAGACGTCGTTTGTTGTCACCGCGGTCCGCCAAGTGGGGCTAAAAGCGGCGTCGAGCTTCGATGTGCTGCTCATGATCCAGGCCCCGTGAAGTATCCTAGTTTGTCTGCCACAAAAATGACTGTGGTGGCTCCGAGCGCCCAAATCAAGCTCCGTATCAGGTGTGATGACGCCAAACCACGGAACTTCTGGCGACGCTGGTTCAGCTCCCGGTTGAACGGCGTGATCTCCTCGTAGGAATCAAGCAGCGCGCGTTGCATGTTGGCGCCTTGGCCAGCCTGGGCGCGCAGTACGGCCATCGGTCCGATGCGCCGGTAGTCGCGGCGCGCCATCGCGCGGGACAGGAACAGCAGGACGCAGCCAGCCTCCACAACCGCCAATGTCAGCAGACCACCCGCGAAACAGAACGCAGCCCGGCTCTCAGGCACCGCCGCAATGTCAGGCCATCTCGGCAGGCGCCCCGCCGCATAAGCGAGGGCGCCAACGACGATGCCCAGCGCCGTGCCGAAGAATGGCAAGGCACGGTGAATGTCCTCCTCCGCCCCGATTTCATGCCGGTAAAGCTCGGCAAACGTGGTGAGCAGCAGCGCTACGGCCTCGGGGCTTTCTGCAAACGCGGGTGCATCTGGCTGTGTTTGGTCGCTCATCCGAAGTGACTACGCCCCGAAAACGATCTCCTGCGCCCCTTCCCAAAGCGTCTTCTTCCCGAGCGTCGCCAAATCCTGCATCCCCTCGGTGATCGTCAGGAAATGGTTGCCCGCAAGCTGCCCGGCCTTGCTGGCGAAGCAGCAGGCGCCGTAGCTCAGCAGGATTTCCGTCTCGCTGACGCTGCCGGCATGCAGCAGGATCTGGCCCGGCGCCGGGTAGCTCGTGGCGTTCTCATACGGCAGCCCGGTGTCGAAGTCGCCGAGCGGAATCCAGCACGCCTCCCCGCTCCAGCGCACATGGATGATGCGTTGGCGGTAGGGCAGCAGGGCGCAGAACCGGGCGCAGGTCTGCGGGGCGGCCGAATCCTCGAACCGCGCGGTGAAGGCGAAGCCGCCCGAGGCGATGCGGATGGTGTCCAGGATGCGTCCTCCGGTCAGGTGATGGGCTTCTGCCGCTCGACCCCACCCGGCGGCGCCAGGCCGCGTCCGCGCAGGCAGGCCAGCCGCGCCTGCTGCTTGGCCGCCCGCAACTCGTCCTGGCTCATCGCCTGGAAGTACGGGTTGCCGACGCCCTTGATGATGAGCAGCTTGACGGCCGGGTCGTTGTCCACCGCGTCGTCGCAGGCCCGCTCGACAGGGGTCCGCTCGACAGAAGCCGGCGCGCAGGCCGCAAGCAGCGCCATCAGGGCCAGGGATGCGCCCCGGCTCATGCGTGCGCGATCCAGTCCTCGATCAGGCGGCGCGCGATGCTGTCCCGGCGCGGCAGGCTGAACCCGTGGGCGTCGGGGTCGCGCAGCTCGGCGCGGGAGAACCAGCGGGCGTCCCGCAGCTCGTTGGGGTCGATGGTGATTTCCTCCGTCAGCCCCTCCGCGTAGAAGCCCAGCATGATGCTGGACGGGAACGGCCAGGGCTGGCTGCTGTGGTAGCGCACCTGGCCCACGCGGATGGCGCTCTCTTCCAGCACCTCGCGCGCCACCGCCTCCTCCAGGCTCTCGCCGGGTTCCACGAAGCCGGCGAGGGTCGAGTACATCGTGACCTTCGGGAACCGCTGCGAATGGCCCAGCAGCGCGCGGCCGCCGCGGTGCACCAGCATGATGACCGCCGGGTCGGTGCGCGGGAAATGCTGCGCCTTGCATTGGGTGCAGGCCATCGCGTGCCCGGCGCTCCGCGCCTCGCACCGCCCGCCGCACACGCCGCAGAAGCCGTGCCGGATGCGCCAGTGCATGAGGCCGCGGGCATGGGCGAGGATCGCGGCCTCGTTGGGCGCAAGGCCCGGTCCGATCTGCCGCAGGTCCTCGAACCGCGCCACCCCGGGCGGCCACGCCGCCCCGGGCGGCAGCAGCGGCAGCGGGTCATCGACGGCGCTGACGTCCACGGTGAACATCGCAATGCCGTCCTGCAGCCCGAGGAACGCCCACGGCCCGCCGGCCATGCGCAGCGCCGACGCCGCCTCCCCGGTCAGGAACACGGCCTCCGGCCGGCCCTCGTCGAGGCCGCGGAACAGGGTGCGGGCGCGCCAGACCGGGACCCACAGGCTGGCGGGATCGGCCAGGCGCCCGGCGATCCACGCCTCGTCGGCGCGATGCCGGTCCGCGCGGTCCAGCGGGCTGCCGGTATAGACGTTGGGGCGGCTGGCGAGGATGACTGACATGCACGCCGCATTTCGCATGCAGCCAGGCTTGTGCCAACCCCTGGGTACCGTGGTATAGCCGGCGTGGGAGGTCGGCGGCGGACGGGCGCCTCGCCAACCCGGTCAGGTCCGGAAGGAAGCAGCCGCAACGAGTTCATGCTCGGGTCGGTGTCCGGCCTCCCACCCCTCACACCGTCGGCGGCAGGAACCGGGCGCATGTCTGGCTTTGTGGACGACACCTTGCCGGAGCCGCCGCCCACCGGCCCCGGGCTGTTCGGGGAGCCGGCGCCCGCCCTCGCGCCGCCCGCGCCGTACCGCGTGCTGGCCCGCAAGTACCGCCCCACCACCTTCGACGACCTGATCGGGCAGGAGGCGATGGTCCGCGTGCTGCGCAACGCCTTCGCGCAGAACCGGGTCGCCCATGCCTGGATGCTGACCGGCGTGCGCGGGGTCGGCAAGACCACGACGGCCCGCATCATCGCCCGCGCGCTGAACTGCGTGGGTCCCGACGGCACGGGCGGTGCGGCCGCCGATCCCTGCGGCGTCTGCCCCAACTGCGTCGCGATCCTCGCCGACCGCCACCCCGACGTGATCGAGATGGACGCCGCGAGCCGCACCGGCGTGGACGACATGCGGGAGGTGATCGACGCCACCCGCTACCGCCCGTTGCAGGCGCGCACCAAGGTGTTCATCGTGGACGAGGTCCACATGCTGTCCCGCAACGCCTTCAACGCCCTGCTGAAGACGCTGGAGGAGCCGCCGCCGCATGTGAAGTTCATCTTCGCGACGACGGAGATCCGCAAGGTGCCGGTGACGGTGCTGTCCCGCTGCCAGCGGTTCGACCTGCGCCGGGTCTCGGTGGCGGAGCTGGTGGGGCAGTTCGGGCGGATTTCGGCGAAGGAGGGCGTGGCGGTGGCGCCGGACGCGCTCGACTTGATCGCCCGCGCGGCGGACGGGTCGGTGCGGGACGGGCTGTCGCTGCTGGACCAGGCCATCGCGCAGGGGGCCGGGGGTGCCCCCATCGACGGCGTTGCTGTCGCCGACATGCTCGGCCTCGCCGACCGCTCGGCGGTGTTCGACCTGATGGAGGCGGTGATGGCCGGGCGCCCGGACCAGGCGCTGGCGATCACCGACCGCGCGCATGAGCGCGGCGCGGACCTCGGCCTCATGCTGGGCGACCTGCTGGACCTCACCCACACCCTGACCCGGCTGAAATCCGTGCCCGCCCTCCGCGACGGCGCCGAGCTGCCGGAGGCGGAGCGCACCCGCGGCGCGGCGCTGGCCGACCGCCTGACCATGCCGGTGCTGGGGCGCACCTGGCAGATGCTGCTGAAGGGCACGCAGGAGGTCGAGCAGGCGTCGGACCGCCGGGCCGCGGCGGAGATGGTGTTCATCCGGATGTGCTACGTCGCCGACCTGCCGCCGCCGGGCGAGCTGGTGCGGCGGTTGACGGAGGCGCCGCAAGCCGCCCCGCAGCCCGCGCCCCGCGCGTCCGCCCCGCCGCCGTTCGAGGGCGGCACCACCCGCGCCGTCGCCAACGGCGCCACCGCCTTGGCGCCTGCCGTCGATCCGGCCCCGTCTCCCGACCCGGCCCCGGCCGCCCTGCGCCTGTCCAGCTTCCGCGAGGTCGCCATGCTGGTCGCCGAACGGCGCGAGCCGATATTGCATGGCCTCCTGCTGCACGCCGTCCACCTGGTGCGCTTCGCCCCCCCGATCATCGAGCTGCGGCCGGAGCCGGACGCGCCGCGCGACCTGGCGCCCCGCCTCGCCGCCCTGCTGCTGGAGGCGACCGGCGCCCGCTGGACCATCGCGCTGTCGCGGGAGGCCGGCGAACCCACCTTGGCGAGCCAGGGACAGGCGGCGGACACCGCGCGCCGGACCGAGGCCGCGACCCACCCGCTGGTGCAGGCGATCCTGGACGCCTTTCCCGGCGCCAGGATCGCGAGCGTCACGGACAGCCGGGCCGACGTGTATGGGCTTGTGGACACGGCGCCCATGACGGAAGAGGGTGACGGGCGGGAGTTCGCGCCGCTCGACGCCGAAGACGGGGATGTGCTGCCGCCGGGCGCCGCGGATTTGACCTGAGGGAGGAGGACGCATGAAGAACCTAGCCGGCCTGATGAAGCAGGCGAGCCAGATGCAGGCCAAGATGCAGGAGATGCAGGCCAAGATGGAGGCCATGGAGGTCGAAGGCAGCGCCGGCGCCGGCATGGTCAGCGTCATCCTGTCCGGCAAGGGCGCGCTGAAGCGGCTGAAGATCGACCCGAAGCTCGCCGACCCCAACGAGACCGAGATGCTGGAGGACCTGGTTGTGGCCGCCCACGCCGACGCCAAGCAGAAGGCCGAGGCGATGATGGCCGAAGAGATGCAGGCGGCGACCGGCGGCCTGCAACTGCCAGAGGGCCTCAAGCTGCCGTTCTGACCCGATGGGCGGTCCCGAGGTCGAGCGGCTGATCGGCCTGCTGGCCCGCCTGCCGGGCCTGGGGCCGCGCAGCGCGCGCCGGGCGGCGCTGAGGATGCTGCAGCAGCCGGAGGCGCGGATGCTGCCGCTGGCGAGCGCGCTGTCCGACGCGGCGCGGGCGGTGCGGCCGTGCCGGGAGTGCGGCAACTTGGACAGCCGCGATCCCTGCGGCGTCTGCGCGGACCCGCAGCGCGACCGCGGCTCGATCTGCGTCGTGGAGGGCGTGGGCGACCTCTGGGCGCTGGAGCGCGCGGCGGTGCACCGGGGCCTCTATCACGTGCTGGGCGGCACGCTCTCGGCACTGGGCGGCACCGGGCCGGAGGACCTGAACGTGGCGCCGCTGTTGGCCCGGGTGGAGCAGGGCGACGTGACCGAGGTGATCCTGGCGCTCGGCGCCACCGTGGACGGCGCCACCACCGCGCATTGGCTGACGGAGCGCCTGCACAAGCTGGGCAGCCCGGCCCGCATCACCCGCGTCGGCCAAGGCGTCCCCATCGGCGGCGCCCTAGACGTGCTGGACGACGGCACCCTAGCAGCCGCCCTACGCGGACGCCGCGCCTTCTAAACAAAACGTAGGATGGGTGAAACCCATCACCTCCCTCCCCTCAAGACCGCTCCCCCGCCCCCAAAACATCAACACCCCCTCCTGCCCAACACAAGGCCATGCTTCACGGGATTAAAATGAACGTAATCCACATGCGCGGCATAATCCCGGTCGTCCCGGATCGTGTGTTCCCAGAACCGCCGCTGCCAGATGCCACGCTCGCCTTTGCCGATCCGGCTGGCCGACCGATGCTCCCCGGGCGGCAGGCGCTTGGAGAAGCCGGCCTTGATGGTCTGCCATCGGGACGAGAAGTCCGCGTCGCCGTCCGGCAACGTCCAGATGCAGTGCATGTGCTCCGGCAAGACGACCCAGGCATCAATGTGGAACGCCGCGCTTGCCCGCACGTGCCGGACGGCGTCGCGCAGGTCTTGGATATGCCGGGAGAGCAGGTCGCTGCGGCGGTCGAGCAGGTTCACTGTGAAGAAATAGGTTCCGCCGGGCACGCGGTTCCGCCGGTACTGGGTCATCCGCGTATGATGCTGCGTTCGCCAATATCGGCAAGGACGGAGGGGTTAATGCGCGGCGTTTCGAAAGCGATGGGTTGCACCCATCCTACGTTTGCTGCCTCATGATCGCCAAACGGCGGCACGCTGATTGATAGGGAGCGCGCGACCATGCTGAAGGGCCTGCATCCGCTGATCTCGCCGCCGCTGCTGGCCGTGCTGGCGGAGATGGGGCATGGCGACGAGCTGGCCATCGTCGATGCCAACTTCCCCGCCGCCACCCACGCGCGGCGCCTGATCCAAGCGGCCGGCCTGCCGGCGCCGCAGGTGCTGGAGGCGGTGCTGACCTTGCTGCCGCTGGACGATTTCGTGGCCTGCCCCGCCGCGATCATGACCCCGTCCCAGGGCCGCCCGCCGGTCGCCGCCGACTTCCAGCAGGCGCTCGACGCGGCGCAGGGCCACGCCGTCGCCATCGAGGAGATCGAGCGGTTCGCCTTCTACGAGCGGGCCACCGGCGCCTACGCCATCGTCGCCACCGGGGAGACGCGGCTGTATGGCTGCATCCTGGTCCGCAAGGGCGTGATCCCGCCATGACGCTCCCCACGCGCACGCTTGGCCGCACCGGGATCGAACTGACGACGCTCGGCTTCGGAGCCACGGGCCTCGGCAACCTATACCGGGCGCAGACCGAGGACGGCGCGATGGCGGCGGTCGAGGCCGCGCACCGCGCCGGCATCCGCTACTTCGACACCGCGCCGCTGTATGGCTTCGGCCTGGCCGAGCACCGCATGGGCGCGGCCCGGCGACGGCTGCCGGACGACATCGTGCTCTCCACCAAGGCGGGCTGGCGCCTGGTCCCGCGCGGCGCGTCCCCCGGCCCCGGCAGCGCCGCCGACAGCCTGTTCGACCGCCCGGCGCCGTTCACGCCGCGCATCGACTACAGCTACGACGGCGCCATGCGCTCCTTCGAGGACAGCCTGCAGCGCCTGGGCACCGACCGCGTCGATATCCTGCTGCTGCACGACTGCGACCGCCGCAACCACGGCGACGCCTACCGCGACCGCTTCCGGGAGGCGATGGACGGCACCTACCGCGCGCTGCTGTCGCTGCGCGAGCAGGGGGTGGTGCGGGCCATCGGCGCCGGGCTGAACGAGTGGGAGGCGTGCCAGGAGTTCGCGGAGGCCGGGGATTTCGACTGCTTTCTCCTCGCCGGGCGCTACACGCTCTTGGATCAGACCTCGCTCGACAGCTTCCTGCCGCTGTGCGAACGGCGCGGCATCGGCATCATCCTGGGCGGCCCCTACAACTCCGGCATCCTCGCCACCGGCGCCGTCCCCGGCGCGCTGTACGACTACGCCCCCGCGTCCCCTGCCATCCTGGAGCGCACCCGGGCCATCGAGCGCATCTGCCTCCGCCACGCCGTGCCGCTGCGCGCGGCGGCGCTGCAGTTCCCGCTGTCGCACCCCACCGTCGCGACCGTCATCCCCGGCGCGCGCGACGCGGCGGAGGTGGACGAGAACCTGCGCCTCATCACGCATCCCAGCCCCGACGCGCTCTGGCAGGAGCTGCGGCAGGCTGGGCTGATCCGGTTGCCAGGGCGTTGATCATCGACGCCCACGTGCACTACTGGCGCGTGGACCGCGGCGACTATCATTGGATGACGCCGGACCTGCCGATCTGCCGCGACTGCCTGCCGGGCGACGCGGCACCCCTGTTCGACGCGGCCGGGATCGACGGCGTCGTGCTGGTGCAGGCCGCCGCGACCCGTCCCTAATGCCTGTGATGCACCGGCCCCTGCCCGACCACCGGCGTCGGGATGCCCTCCAGCCGCGCCTTGAGCTGCAAGGCCAGATACAGCGAGTAGTGCCGCGACTGGTGCAGGTTGCCGCCGTGGAACCATAGGCCGGGCTGCGCGGTCGGCTTCCACATGTTGCGCAACTCGCCCTCCCACGGGCCGGCGTCCTTCGTGGTGCCGGACCCGAGGCCCCAGCACTTGCCGACCCGGTCCGCCACCTCCTGCGACACGAGCCTCGCCACCCAGCCGTTCATCGAGCCGTAGCCGGTGGCATAGACGATCAGGTCCGCCGGCAACTCGCTGCCGTCGCCCAGTTGGACCGCGTGCTCGGTGATGCCCACCACATCGACGCCGCTCCGCAGCTTGATGCGCCCGTCCGCCACCATCTCCGACGCGCCCACGTCGATGTAGTAGCCGGAGCCGCGGCGCAGGTACTTCATGAACAGGCCCGACCCGTCGTCGCCCCAATCCAGCATGAACCCGGCCTGTGCCAGCGCCGCGTAGAACGGCGCGTCCTGCTCGGCGATGCGCTGGTACACCGGGACTTGGAACTCGTGCATGATGCGGTACGGGATGGAGGCGAAGGTCATGTCTGCCTTGTCCGTCGTCATGCCCGATGCCAAAGCCTCCTCGGAGTACAGGCTGGCCAGGCCGTGCTGCATGAGGCTGTCGGACTTCACGATGTGGGTGGAGGACCGCTGCACCATCGTCACGTCGGCGCCGTTCTCCCAAAGATCGGCGCAGATGTCGTGGGCGGAGTTGTTGGAGCCGATCACCACGCACCGCTTGCCGGCCCACGCCGTGCCCCCGGGATGCCGGCTGCTGTGGTGCTGCGTGCCCTCGAAACGGTCCATGCCGGGGTAGTCCGGCAGGTTCGGCACGCCGGATACGCCGGTCGCCATCACCAGATGCTTCGGGCGCAGCGTGACCTTCTGCCCGTCGCGGACGACCTCCACGGCCCATTCCCCGGCGGCCTCGTCATAGCGCGCGCTGCTGCATTCGGTGCGCGTCCAGTAGTTCAGCTCCATGACCTTCGTGTACATCTCGAGCCAGTCGCCGATCTTGTCCTTGGGGGAGAACACCGGCCAGTGGTCGGGGAACGGCAGATAGGGCAGGTGGTCGTACCATACGGGGTCGTGCAAGCACAGCGACTTGTAGCGGTTGCGCCAGGCGTCGCCGGGCCGGTCGTTCTTGTCGATGATGATGGCGGGCACGCCCAGCCGCCGGAGACGCGCGCCCAGGCCGATGCCGCCCTGCCCGCCGCCGACCACCAGAACGTAGGGCTGGGTCGCATAGCCCAGTTCCGCCGCCTCCTGCGCCCGGCGCTCCCCCCAGCTTTGGCGGCCCGGCGCGCTGCCGTGCTCGGCGCCCTTCTCCCGGGTGGCGCCCCGGCGCTCCTCATGGCCCTTCAGCTCGGTGACCGCGGTCAGCAGCGTCCAGCACTTGCCGTCTTTCAGCCGCAGGTGCCCGCGCCCGCGGGCCGCGTCGGTCTCGAAGCTGATCCACGCCTCGACCACGCCGTCGGCGCCGCTCGCCTCGCCCTCGATGGCCCAATGGCCCGGCCGGGTGCGCGGCAGCGCGTCCCGCAGCATGGCGGCGATGGCGTCCCGCCCCTGGAACGTCACGATGTTCCAGCTGAACGCCACGAGGTCCCGCCAGAAGCAGGTCTCGGCGAACTGCCCGGCCGCCTCCTCGGCGTCGCCCCGCGACAGGGCGTCCGCGAACCCGGACAGCCAGAGCGCCGCCTTCTGCGACGCCGATTGATCGAGCATGACCGCATCCCCCATTCGCATTCTTGTTGACCGCACGCTATCGAGGGCACCGTTCGCCCGTCAACGAAGGATCGTCCCCATGGCAGCAGTTTACCCAGATCTGGCCGGCCAGGCCGTGCTCATCACCGGGGGCGCGTCCGGCATCGGCGAGGCCATCGTCCGGCGCTTCGCGGCGCAAGGGTCGCAGGTCGGCTTCCTCGACATCAAGGACGCGGAGGGCCGCGCCTTGGCGGAGGAGCTGGGACCGAAGGCGCATTTCGTGCAGGCGGACCTGACCGACATCGCGGCACTCCGCGCCGCCATCGCCACGCTGCGCGACGCCATGGGGCCGATCACCATCCTGGTGAACAACGCCGCCCATGACGAGCGCCACCGCACGGAGGACGTGACGCCTGAGTACTGGGACGGCCGCATCGCGGTGAACCTGCGCCACCAGTTCTTCGCCGCCCAGGCGGTGCTGCCCGACATGAAGGCAGCGGGCGGCGGCGCCATCGTCAACTTCGGCTCCGTGTCGTGGATGATCGGCCAGGGCGGCATGGCGGCGTACACCGCGTGCAAGAGCGCCGTGCTCGGCCTCACCCGGTCGCTCGCCCGGGATTTCGGGCCTGACAACATCCGGGTCAACGCCATCGCCCCCGGCTGGATCATGACCCAGCGGCAGAAGGACCTGTGGCTGAATCCGGACGGCGAACGGGAGCTGATGCAGCGCCAATGCCTCAAGCGCCAGCTTGTGCCCGACGAGATCGCCCGCGTGACGCTGTTCCTCGCCTCCGAGGAGGCGTCGGCCTGCACCAACCAGCATTACGTGGTGGACGGCGGCTGGGTGTGAGCCGGGCCGTGACCACGTTGTCCTGACATCAAGGGGCGTCCGCCGCTCCGTCGATGGCCCTTAGATCGAATCGTTCAGGCATTAAGGCCCATGGCCGATTCGATCCCCTCATGTAGATCGTTATGTATGGCGCAGCGAAACGGTCTCCTTCGGCCAATCGCCGCTCAGGTGTCGGAGCTTTAAACCGGCATCGCCGACTGGGCTGAACAGCGCCAATACGGCCTGGGCGGCACTGCGCCGGATCATACGTCTCCGAGGTAAGCACGCATGGCCAAATTCACGTGGGGCAAAGGCATTTCCGGCAGTTGGGGCGCCGCCGCCAATTGGCTGGGCGGGATGGTGCCGAACGGCCCGGCCGCCGATGTGGAGATCGACGCGGCGCCGGCCAACGCCAGCGGCTACTACAACGCGACGATCGCCGCCGGCACCGATGTCACGGTGAACTCGCTGGACCTGGCCAACTCGAGCATCGGCTTGGAGGTTGACGGGACGCTGACCTTCGCGCCGGGTTCGGCAGGCGCGCTGGGGCGCGAGTTCCAGAGCAGCACGCTCACGATCAATGGCGGCAGGGTCGTGAACGCCGGGTTGATGTTCACCTTCATCCAGACCCGGGGCGACGTCCAGTTCACCGGAACCAATCCGATCTACATCGCCTGGGAGCTTCAGGTCCTGGACGGCACCGCGACGGTGGACACGTCGAGCATCGCCCAGTACGACGCGGCCAAGCACACCCTGTTCGACGGGGCGTTCGAGGCGTTGGGCGGCGGCCGGACGATCAACCTCGGCGGCAAGGGCGGCGGCTTCGTCTTGGATGTCGAGACCCTCACGGGACCGAAGCCCACGCCGACCCACAGCTACTGGACGCAGCTCAGCTACGACGATCCGGGATCGCAGATCAACGAGTGGAACGGCACAGGCTACGTGCCGGTCGAATCGACGTTGAAACGGATCGAGAACGCGGCGTACGTGAACGTGCGCAACGGCCGCGACTACACGACGGCCAACACCCTGACCATCGCTAAGGATGGCGTGTTCGAGCAAGCCGGCGGCACGCTCAGCACGGGCGGCCTGACCCTGCTGGCCGGCGGCCTGCTGATGGGAGGCATCTCGCCGACCGATGCCGGTCCGAGCACGGGCCGGGTGGTGGTGAACGGCGCGGTGGCCAACAACGGCCAGATCGTCTCGGAGGGGCCGGGGATGGCGTTCCGCGGCGCCCTGTCCGGCACCGGGCAGATCACCTTCAACCGCACCACCATCCTGCCCGGCTTCGACACGCCCATCCCCGCCGCGGCCGCCGGAACGTTGGAGGTGAACGACGTGGGCGCCGGCCAGACGGTGACGATGATCGGCAACGACACCCTGATCCTCGACAGGCCCTCGGGCTTTGCCGGAACCATCGCCGGGTTCTCCGCCAGCGACGTGGTCGTCGTCAACAGCGCCGCCGCGGTCACGGCCGCCAGCTACGCCGCCGGGGCCGGCGGCGTCGGCACGCTCACCTTGAGCAGCGGCGCGACCGTGCTGGGCCGCCTCGCCTTTGCGGGAGACTTCGCCGGGAAGGCGTTCAAGGTCACGGCGGGCGCCGCGGCCGGCAGCTACGACCTGACCGTGGCCGCGGCCCCTCCGGCCGTCGCCACGCCGCCGGAGGCCCGTTTCCTGCTCACCGACATGGCGACCGGAGTGTCGTCGACCGCCGGCGGCACGGCCTATAGCGGGCCGGTCGCCGGCCTGCGATACCAGTACATCAACGTGAGCCCCCATAACCTCAACATCGCGGCGACCGCACCCAGCACGTTCATCCATAGCGGTTCCGGCAACGACGCGATCGACGTGGGCAAGGCGGGGGGCCGCAACGTCCTGGATGGCTCGACCGGCTCCAACTACCTGGTCGGCGGCGCCGGGGACGACACGTTCTTTGTCGATGCCCGCGCCATGGCCGCCGACACCTGGAGCACGGTCGTGGGCTTCCACCCGGGCGACAGCGCCACGGTCTTCGGCGTGACCGCCGCAAACACCGCGTTCGATTGGGAGGACAACCAGGGCGCTGCCGGGTCCACCGGGCTGACGCTGCACGCGATCTCGCCCGGCAAGCCGGTCGCGTCGATCACCCTGGCCGGATACAGCAAGGCCGACCTCGGCAACGGGCGCCTGGCCCTGTCGTTCAGCAGCGATCAAGGGGCGGGCGCCTACCTCTATGTCCACGGGACCTAAGCGGGCCTTCCCATTCCGGGCGGCCTGTTGCTAACGTGCATAGGAGGGGCGGCTCAGACCCCGGGAAACGTTCGCGGAGGCCACCCATGCATCGTCGCCAGCTAAATCGCCGCCAGTTCAACGCCAGCCTGGCCGGGGCCGGCCTCGCCGCGGCCCTGGCCGCCGGGACGCGCCCGGCGGCGGCGCAGCAGAAGAAGCTGCTCGCCTTCGTCGTCAACGTGTCCGCGGATTTCTGGACCATCGCGCGCCGGGGCATCGAGAAGGCGAACAAGGAGCATCCCGAGTACGAGATGCAGATGATCATCCCCGCCCAGGCCAGCGCCGCCGACCAGCGCCGCATCCTGGACGAGTTGATCGCCCGCCAGGCCGCCGGCATCGCCATCTCCGCCATCAACCCGGCCAGCTCTACGGACGCGCTGAACCGGGCCGCGTCGCAGGCGCTGCTGTTCACCACGGACAGCGACGCGCCGGGCAGCAACCGGCTGGTGTACATCGGCACGGACAACGTCGATGCCGGCCGGGTGGCGGGCGCGCAGATGAAGAAGGCGCTGCCCAAGGGCGGCAAGGCCATGATGTTCGTCGGCACCATGGACGCCGACAATGCGCGGGAGCGGGTGCAGGGCATCCGCGAGGTGCTGAAGGACGGCAACATCGAAATCCTCGACGTCCGCACCGACGACAGCGACTTCGCCCGCGCCAAGCGCAACGCGGAGGACACGCTGTCCCGCTATGCCGACCTCGGCCTGATGGTGGGCCTGTGGGCCTACAACACGCCGCAGATCTATCAGGCGGTGAAGCAGGCCGGGCGCGAGAAGACCGTGCAGGTCGTGGGCTTCGACGAGGACGCGCTGACGCTCCGCGGCGTGGCCGACGGGACCATCCACTCCACCGTGGTGCAGCAGCCGTTCGAGTTCGGCTACCAGTGCATGAAGGGCATGGTCCGCACCCTCGGCGGCGACAAGTCCTGGATCCCCGCCAGCAAGCAGATCATCGTGCCGACCCGCGTGATCGACAGCAGCAACGTGGCGGACTTCCAAGGCTTCATGAAGCAAATCCTGCGCCCGAGCTGAGCGGGTGGCCCCGCTGCCTCCCGACTTCCCGCTTCTTGAGCTTGACGGCATCAGCAAGAGCTACCCGGGCGTCAAGGCGCTGGACGGCGTCTCGCTCCGGCTCGGCCGGGGCGAGGTGCTCGGGCTGATCGGCGAGAACGGCGCCGGCAAGAGCACGTTGATGCGCGTGCTGGGCGGCGTCGTGCGTCCGGACGCCGGGCGCATCGCCCTGGGCGGGCGCGACCGCACGCACCTGACGGTGGCCGACGCGCAGGCGGAGGGCGTGGCCTTCGTGCACCAGGAGCTGTCGATGTTCGACAACCTGGACGCAGCCGCCAACGTGCTGATCGGGCGGGAGGTCCTGCGGGCCGGGCCGCTGCGTCTGGTGGACCGCCGGGCCTGCCGGGCGCGGGTGGCGCCGCTGCTGGAGCGGCTGGGCGCCGACTTCGCGCCGGACGCCCCGGTGGCCCGGCTGTCCATCGCGCAGCGGCAACTGGTCGAGATCGCCCGGGCGCTCTCGGTCGATGCCCGCATCATCATCCTGGACGAACCCACCAGCAGCCTCACGCTGTCGGAGACCGACCGGCTGCTCGCGGTCGTCGCGGCGCTCCGCGAGGGCGGCACGGGCGTCATCTACATCACGCACCGGCTGGGTGAGGTGGTGTCCTGCGCCGACCGGGTGCTGTGCCTGCGCGACGGGCGCGTGGCCGGGGAGTTGCCGCGCCAGGCCATCGAGCACGCCGCCATGACCCGGCTGATGATCGGGCGCGACCTGCAATCGCTCTACAGCCCGCCATCCGCGCCGCCGGGTGCCGGCGGTCTCCATCTGGAGGATCTGGTCACGCCGGCGTTCCCGGACCGCAGCGCCAGCCTGCACGCGCGGCCCGGCGAAATCCTGGGCCTTGCCGGGCTGGTCGGCTCCGGCCGCACGTCGCTGGCCCGCGCGGTGTTCGGGATCGAGCCGGCGCTCGGCGGAAGCATCCATCTGGACGGCAAGCCCGTGCGGATCGGCTCGCCGCGGGATGCCATCGCGCGGGGGCTGTACTTGGTGCCGGAGGACCGCAAGCTTTCGGGCCTCGTGCTCGACATGTCGATCACGCAGAACGTGACGCTGCCGGCGCTCGATGGGCACGCGCGGATGGGGCTGCTCAGCGCGGCGTCGGAGGCGCGGACCGGGGAGGCGCAGCGGGCGGCGCTGCGGATCAAGGCGCCGGATGCGTCGGTGCACGCCGTGGCCCTGTCGGGCGGCAACCAGCAGAAGGTCGTGCTGGGGCGCTGGCTGTCGCTCTCGCCCCGCGCCATCGTGTTCGACGAGCCGACCCGGGGCGTCGATGTCGGCGCCAAGGGGGAGATCTACGCGCTGATGCGGGGCCTCGCCGACCGCGGCGTGGCGG
Source organism: uncultured Acetobacteraceae bacterium (assembly GCA_964252005.1). Lineage (GTDB taxonomy): Bacteria > Pseudomonadota > Alphaproteobacteria > Acetobacterales > Acetobacteraceae > CAHJXG01. The sequence goes on from CAXULX010000013.1 coordinate 50,594, forward strand.
TGCTGATGATCAGCAGCGACATGGAGGAGGTGATCGGCGTCAGCGACCGGGTGGCGGTGATGCACGAGGGCCGGGTGGCCGGCACCCTCGGGCGCAGCGAACTGAGCGAGGCCGCCGTGCTGCGCCTGGCCATCGGCCAGGTGTCCTGAACCATGGGCAAGAAGGAGCTCGGCCTGCTCGTGCTCGTGCTGGTGATCGGCGCGATCACGACGGCGCTCAACCCGCGCTTCCTGTCGGCGGTGAACCTGCTGAACATGGCGAACCTGATCGGGCTGTTCGGGGTGTTCAGCATCGGGCAGGGCTTGGTCATCATCACCGGCGGCATCGACCTGGCCGTCGGCTCGGTGTTCGCGCTGCTGGGCGTCGTGTTCATCGACCTGCTGGCGAACCGCGACGTGGCCTGGCCGCTGGCGCTGCTCCTGGTGCTGGGGGGCGGCCTGCTGATCGGGGCGGTGCACGGCGTGCTGGTCACGCGGGCCAAGTTGCAGCCCTTCGTCGTCACGCTCTGCGGCCTGCTGATCTACCGGGGGGCCGCGCGCTACTACACCGGCGATGCGACCATGGGCTTCGGCTACGCGGAGGGGCTGGACAGCCTGACCTGGCTCGCGTCGGGGCGCAGCTTCGGGGTGCCGAACCCGTTCCTCATCCTGGTGGTTGTGGCGGCGGTGATGGCGGTGGTGCTGCACCGCTCGGTGTTCGGGCGCTACCTCTTTGCCGTGGGGCGGAACGAGGAGGCGGCGCGCTACTCCGGCATCCGCACCGGGCTGGTGGTGGCCGGGGCGTATATCCTGGGCGGCGGGTTGGCCGGGCTTTCGACGGTGCTGCTGGTGTTCTACACCAACTCGGTCTCCCCTTCGGGATTCGGCAGCTTCTATGAGCTGTATGCCATCGCCGCCGCGGTGCTGGGTGGCTGCTCGCTGCGCGGGGGGGAGGGCAGCATCCTCGGCATCGTGCTCGGCACGGTGCTGCTGCAAATCCTGCAGAACCTGGTGAACATCCTGGGCATCCCGTCCTCGCTGAACTTCGCGGTGATGGGGGGCGTGATCCTGCTGGGCGCGCTGGCGGACCAGCAGCTTGCGCGCCGGGCGAAGCTGGGCGTGGTGGCCCGGGCCTGAGCCGACGCCCAGCCGCAATTGTTCATTGCATGTCCCTGCTCAGGCGGGCAAGCTGTTCGGGCATACGCGGCGGCAGCATGATCGCCCGGGCACCTGGGGAGGACGACGCCATGGACAACCACGCGGTTCCACCGACCAATCGACGCGCCCTGCTCACGGCGATGGCCGCCGGCGCGGGCGCATCCCTGCTGGGCGGGATGGGGCCGGCGCTCGCCGCCGAGATGGGCCGGTCGGAGAAGCCGTTGAAGGCGGCATTCTCCAACGCCGGGCTGCAAGCGACCTGGTGCGCCCAGGGCAAGGCGGCGGCCGAGTACTGGGGCAAGCTTTTTAACGTGGACGTCACCTGGTTCGACGGCGAGCTGAACGCCACCCGGCAGCGCGGCGCCATCGACAACATGGCGTCGCAGAAATGGGACTTCGTCGCCATCCAGGCGTTCGGCATCGGTACGCTCGCCGCCCCGGTGCGCAAGATGATCGACGCGGGCGTGCCGGTCATCGACATGGACACGCTGATCGCGCCCCTCGACCAGGTGAACGTGCATTCGTTCCTGGCCCCGGACAACGAGTTCATGGGCGCCTCCGTCACCCAGGCGCTGATGGAGTCCATCGGCGGCGAGGGCACCGTCATCATGACGCAGGGTGCGCTCGGCCACACCGGGGCGCAGGGCCGCGCCCGCGGGTTCGAGACGGTGATGAAGCGGTTCCCCAAGGTGGAGGTGCTCGACACCCAGCCCGGCGACTGGGACGTGACCAAGGTGGCGCGCATCTGGGACACCCTCCTGACCAAGTATCCGAAGATCAGCGCGGCCTATTTCCATAACGACGACATGGCGCTGGCCGCCTACAACGTCATGAGGTCGCGCGGGCGCACCGACATCAAGATCGGCGGCTGCGACGCCATGCCGCCCGCCCTGGCCGCGGTCGCCGACGGGCGAATGCTCGCCACCGTGCGGAACCCGTCCTGCCGCATCCATGGCGGCGCGGTCATGGCGGGCGTCGCGGCCGTGGTGATGGGCGAGAAGGGCGGGGAGGCCGGCATTCCCAAATCCGTCATCACCGACGGCCCCGTCGTCACCAAGGCGAACGCGCCGGGCATGGCGTGGATGGAAAAGCATTTCCTGATCTGATGCGGATGGCTTGGTTGGACGACCGTCGATTGCTGATGGGTTTCACCCATCCTACGGCATGGATCGCGTAGGATGGGTGCAACCCATCAGCCGCACACGGGTCGATCAATGATGCCGCCCGTATGAGAACGCCCTTGGCCGGCGGCCCCTTGCTGGAGCTGTCCGGCATCGCCAAGCGGTTCTCGGGCGTGGCCGCGCTCAGCGGCGTGGACTTCACCCTGCGCGCCGGGGAGGTGCACGGCCTCGTCGGCGAGAACGGCGCGGGCAAGAGCACGCTGATGAAGATCATCGCCGGGGTGCATGCGGAGTACGACGGGGAGATGCGGCTGGACGGCCGCGCGGTCCGCTTCCGCAACGCCCGCGACGCGCGGGACGCCGGCATCGGCATGGTGCACCAGGAACTCTCGACGGTGCCCGAGCTGTCGGTCGCCGAGAACGTGCTGCTGGGCGCGCAGCCGACCCGGTTCGGCGTCGTGTCCTGGCGGCGGATGCGCGCGCAGGCGAAGCAGCAGCTCGACGCCTTCGGCATCGACGTGGACCCGCGCGTGCCCGTCGGTTCCCTGCCGCTCGGCCTGCAGCAGATGGTGGAGCTGGCGCGCGTGCTGCTGTCCGGCGCGCGCATCATCATCCTGGACGAGCCGACCTCGGCGCTCTCGCCGCCGGAGGTGGAGCGGCTGTTCGCCCTCCTGGCCCGGCTGCGCGAGACCGGGCGGAGTACGGTGTTCATCTCGCATTTCCTCGACGACGTGCTGCGCGTGTCGGACGAGGTCACGGTGTTCCGCAACGGCCGCCGGGTGGAGGGGGCGCGGGCGGATGCGGTCGATAAGCCCTGGCTGATCGACCGCATGGTGGGCGCCGGGCACGAGCGGCTGGGCGAGAGCCATGCGGGCGAGATGCAGCTTGCGGACCGTCCGGCCACGCCCGTGGTGCTGGAGGCGGAGGGCCTCTCGGTGCCCGGCCTGTTCGAGGACGTGTCGCTCGCGGTCCACGAGGGCGAGGTGCTGGGCATCTACGGCTTCATGGGATCGGGCCAGCTCGAGCTGGCGCGGGCGCTGTCGGGCAAGCTGCCGCTGGACCGGGGCATTGTGCGGGTGGACGGGCGGCTGGCCCGGCTCCGCGGCGGCACGCCGGCGGCCAAGCGGGCCGGCATCGCCTTCGTCCCCGAGAGCCGCCGGGCCATGCTGTTCGCGCAGGAGCCGGTGTATCGCAACATCAGTATCGCCATCCTGGAGCGAATCGGCCGCGTCCTGCTGCGCCCCCGGGCCGAGCGGCGCATCGCGGACGGCCACGTGCGGTCGCTCGGCATCCGTCCGGCCGGGGTGGACCGCCCGGTGGGCCAGCTCTCCGGCGGCAACCAGCAGAAGGTCGCGCTGGCCCGCTGGCTCACCCACTTGCCGCGCGTGCTGCTCCTGAGCGAGCCGACGCGGGGCATGGACGTGGGCGCCAAGGACGACGTGGTGCGGATCGTGCGCGGCCTGCGCGACGCCGGCATCGGCGTCGTCGTCGTGTCGTCCGAGCCGGAAACCGTGCTGTCGCTGGCCGACCGCATCCTGGTGATGCGGCGCGGCGCCATCGCCCGGGAGTTCGCGGGGGAGCCGGTCAGCAAGGATCGCCTGCTCGCCGCCGCATGAATGAGGACATGATGACCGCATCCCTCGCCGCCCCGCGGCCCGCGTCTCCCTGGGTCCGCCTGCGCGGGCAGTTGCGCAACCTGGCGCCGCTCGTGACGCTCGTGGCGCTGGTCGCGCTGTTCAGCGCCACCAGCCCGTCCTTCGCCACGCTGTCCAATCTCAGCAACGTGCTGCAGCAGGTCTCGATCACCGCCATCATCGCGGTGGGCCTCACCTATGTCATCCTGTGCGCCGAGATCGACCTGAGCGTCGCGAGCGTCGCCAACGCGACCGGCATCCTGGTCGCCTTCCTGACCGTGCAGGATGCGAGCGTCAACATCCCCAACCTGCCGCTGCCGGGGTGGCTCGCGATCCTGGGCGGATTGGCCGGGTGCCTGGCGCTCGGCGCCATCACCGCGTTCGGCGTGACCCGCATCGGCATCCCGTCCTTCATCATGACGCTGGCGATGCTGCAGATCGGCAACGGCATCTGCGCGCTGCTGGTGCGCGGGCAGATCGCCTACAGCGTGCCGCCGGTGCTGCTGACGCTCGGCAGCGGCTCGATTGGCTCGGTGCCGTGGATCGTGGTGGTGGCCGGGCTGGTGCTGCTGGTGGGGCACCTCGTGCTGACCTACACGCGGTTCGGCCGCTACATCTACATGGTCGGCGGCAACCGGGAGGCGGCGGAGCACTCGGGCGTCGGCGTCAAGGCCGTGGTGGGCGCGGCGCTGCTGATCTGCGCTTTGTGCTCGGGCGTCGCGGGGATGCTGGGCGTCGCGTATTTCGGCAGCGCGCAGCAGAACCAGTTCGACAACTACCTGCTCGACGCCATCTCCGCGGTGGTGGTGGGCGGCACCAGCCTGTTCGGGGGCCAAGGGGGCATCGGCAACACGATCGTCGGGCTGCTGGTGCTGGGCGTGCTGAACAACGGGCTGGACCATGTGCGGATGGACAGCTTCCTCAAGATCCTGATCCGTGGGCTGGTGCTGCTGCTGGCGCTGGTGGTGAACGTCTATGCGCAGCGGCTGCGGGCGAAGTACCGGAGCGCGGGCGGGTAGCTAACCCGGCAGGTCGCGCGCAAGCCGGCGGGCGAGGATCGCCAGGACGTCGGGGTCCCGCGTGATCGTCACGTGCGGGCCGTCGATCTCGAAGCAGTCCTCCGGCCGGGATGGCTCGATGCAGCTTTGCCAGGCGACGATGCCGTCATTCCGACCGAAGACGAACGTGCCCGGCACCGGCAGGGGCTGCGCCGCCTTGGCCGCAAGCTCCAGCAGGCTCGGCGTGCGCCACACGCGCAGGACGGGCCGCAGCGGCAGGAACGCGCTGTTCACCGTGTCCCGGAACGGGCTGCAGACGGTGGCGACCTGGCGCACCCTGCCCGGATGGCGATGCGCCAGCAGGCGGGCGAACACCCCGCCCAGGCTGAAGCCCACGACGTCCAGCGGGCCGTGCGCGGCGTGCAGCGCCGCCAGGCGGTCGTCGAGGCCGGCCAGGAGCCGCGGGGTCGGGCCGGCATTGATGCCAAGCGTCCAGCCAAAGGTTTGGTACCCGAGCGCGCCCAGCGCCGCGCGCATCGGCGCGGCATGGGCATCCCCGCGCCCAGTGCCGGGCAGCACCAGGACGGCCCGCCCTTCGCCGCGGGGCAGCGCGGGATCGACCGGAAGGGCGCGGCCCGGCTGGAGGAAGGCCATGGCCTCCGCAGCCGTGCGCCGCATCGCCGGACGGATCGGGGCGTAGGCGGTCATGGGCGCAATGAAGCATGCCGGCGTCCGCAAGGCGAGGATGCGGGCCGGTTTTATACGGGCGGCATCATTGATCGACCCGTGTGCGGCTGCTGATGGGTTTCACCCATCCTACGCGATCCGTACCGTAGGATGGGTGCAACCCATCGGCGGAGGACGGTTATTCAACCAAGCCGTCCGTATTACAGATAGGCCGCGCCCGCCTCCTGCGCAAAGCGGACGGGATCGCCCTCCCACACGATGCGGGCGTGCTCCAGCACGTACACCCGGTCGGCGTGCGGCAGGGCAAAGGTCACGTTCTGCTCGCCCAGCAGCACCGTGATCGGCGTCGTGGTCCTAAGCGTCTCCAGCGCGCGGCTGAGCTGCTCCAGGATCACCGGGGCGAGGCCCAGCGTCGGCTCGTCCAGGATCAGCAGGCGCGGCTGCATCATCAGCGCGCGGGCAATCGCCAGCATCTGCTGCTCGCCGCCGGACAGCGTGGCGGCAAGCTGGCTCTGGCGGGATTTCAGGATCGGGAACAGCTCGAACATCCAGCCGAGCAGCCGGGCCCGCTCCGCCTTGGGCAGGCGGGAGCCGCCGAGGTCCAGGTTCTCCCGCACGCTCATGCTTCCGAACAACTCGCGGCTCTCCGGGCACTGCACGATGCCGCCGCGGGCGATGGCGGCGGCGCTCCGCCCGGCCAGCGCCTGGCCCCCCCAGGCGATGCGCCCGGCATAGGGCACGAGGCCGGAGATCGCGTTGAACAGCGTCGTCTTGCCGGCGCCGTTCAGCCCGACGACCGAGACGAACTCGCCCTCGGCCACGTGGATCGACACGCCCTCCAGCGCCTGCGCCTTGCCGTAGAGCACATCGACGCCCTCAACCGCGAGCAGCGGCGGGCCGGACTTCGCGGGGAGCGCCGGGCGCGCCGCGGTCTCGATGGCGCCGCCCAGATAGACCCGGCGCACCTGCGGGTCGCGCATCACCTGCTCCGCCGTGCCCTCGGCGATGGGTTCGCCCAGGTACATCGCCAGCACGCGGTCCACAAGGGCCGCCACGCCCTTCACGTTGTGGTCCACCAGCAGGACGGCGCGGCCCTCCGCCCGGAAGCCCGCGATCAGGTCGGAGAACGCGCCGACCTCGCCGGAGGTCAGCCCGGCGAACGGCTCATCCACCAGCACCACCTTGGGGTCGCGCCCGATGGCCTTGGCGAGTTCCAGCCGGCGCAGGTCGGCGAACGGCAGCGTGCCGGGCCGGCGGTCCAGGACGGCGCCCAGGCCGACCCGGCGGGCGATGGCGCGCGCCCGCTCCTCCACGTCCGGATCGGCGAACAGCCGCAGCAGCGCATCCGGCAGCAGGGCAAGCTTGATGTTCTCCAGCACCGTTTGCCGGTGCAGCGGGCGGGAGTGCTGGAACACCAGGCCGACGCCCTGCCGGGCGATGCGGTGGCTGGGCCAGCCGGCCACGTCCACGCCGTCGATCCGCACCGACCCGGCGTCCGGCCGCTCGATGCCCATGATGAGCTTCATCACCGTGGACTTGCCGGAGCCGTTGGGGCCGATCAGCCCGAGGATCTCGCCCGGCGCGATGTCGAGCGCCATGCCGCCCACCGCGACCAGCCCGCCGAACCGTTTCACCAGGCCCGAGACCTGGAGCAGCGCCGTTCCCGGGGCCGTCACGGCCGCTGCCGGATCAGGACGCCGAGCAGGCCGGACGGCATCAGCAGGATGGCGAGCAGGGCGACCGCCGAGACGATGAAGGTGCTGAGCTGGCCCAAGGGCCGCAGCACCTCCCCCGCCACGATCAGCACGACCGCGCCGACCGCGGCGCCGAGGATGGTGCGCCGTCCGCCCAGCACCGCGGCGATGATGACCTGCACGCCCACCGCGATGTCGATCACGGTGCCGGGGGAGGCGGTGCCGAGGTAGAACACCAGCATGGCGCCTGCCAGCCCGCTGAACAGCGCGCTCACGCAGAAGGCGGCGAGCTTGTGCTTGGCGACGTTGAAGCCGAGCGCCTGCGCCTCCACCGGGTCCTGCCCGCAGGCTTGCAGGATCAGTCCGAGGGCGGAGCGCGACAGGCCGAACAAGATGAGGCCGCTGAACGCCATGAAGCCGAGCGCGATGTAGTAGTTGGTGGCGTCGTCGATCGACATCACGTCGGGGATGGTGAGGCCGATCTCGCCGCCGGTGTACCGGGCGAACACCGTGACCATCTGTTGCAGCAGCAAGACGGCGACCAGGGTGATCAGCCCGAAGTACGGCCCGCTCAGCCGCAGCGCCGGCACCGCCAGCAGCAGCCCGCCGGCGACGGCGAGCAGCGCGCCGAACAGCACGCAGACCGGGATGGGCAGGCCCGCCTCGCTGTTGAGGATGCCGGCCCCGTAGGCGCCGAGACCCACGAGGAAGGTGGGACCGAAGTTGACCTCGCCCGCGAAGCCGAACAGCAGGTCCCAGGCCATGGCGAACACGCCGAAGTAGTAGGCGAGCGTCAGCAGCCCCAAGACGTAGCCGGACACGCCGAGCGGCAGCACGGCGGCGACCGCCAAGACCAGCAGGGCCGCCCAGAACAGCCGCGAGCGCAGCAGGCCCCGCATCAGCGGCGCCCCAGCAGGCCCTGCGGCCGCAGGTACACCACGACGACCAGCAGCAGCAGCGCCGGGATGGTGCGGAGCGAGGGCGAGATCAAGTAGGCGGTGATCGTCTCCAGATAGCCGACCGCATAGGCCGCCAGCAGCGACCCGGCGACGCTGCCGAGGCCCCCCAGCACGACGATGGAAAAGGCCGAGGCGGTCAGCGTGCCCGCGTTCTCGGAGGACACGCCGAGGAAGGCGCCCAGCAGCACCCCCGCCGTGCCGGCCAGCACGCCGTAGATCGCCCAGACCAGCAGATAGATGCGCTGCAGCTCGAAGCCCAGCAGCGTCAGGCCGCGCGGGTTGATCGACGCCGCCAGCAGCGCCTTGCCCGCCCGCGTCCGGTTGACCAGGAGCCACAGCAGCCCGATGGCGGACCAGCACAGCACGGCGGTCAGGATCTCGTTGGTCGGCGTCCGCACCCCGCCCAGCACCGTGACCCCGGCGATCAGCGGTCGCACGGTGTGCGGGCTGGTGGTGGTGACGTAGGCGACGGCCTCCTGGATCATGATGCCCCAGAGCAGCGTGCCGGTGAGGACGAAGATCTCCTTTTCCTCCGGCGGGATCGCCCGGGACCGCTGGATCGGCCGCACCACCAGCAGGTAGGTCGCGAATGCCATGGCGATGCCGGCGAGCAGCCCGGCCGCCGCGCCCCCATACGCGCCGACCCGATCCGCCAGCAGCCACGCCACCACCGCTGCCACCAGCAGGATGCCGCCATGCGCCAGGTTCAGCACGCCGGACACGCCGAACAGCAGGGTGAAGCCGATGGCGCCCAGGCCGTACAGCGCGCTGATCGCGAAGCCGTCGATGAGGATCTGGAGGCCGAGCACCGCGTGTCAGGCCGCCGTCAGTTCGCCACCTTCACGAAGCGCGGGAAGCGCAGCGTGCCGGTCGCGACGGCGGGGGGCCAGACCGCGACCTGCTTGCCGTCCTGCCATTGCACCACCAGGCCGCTCACGGTGTCCGGGCCGTACTTGATGGCGTGGGTGAACGGCGCGTCCTTGCCGAAGAACTGGATGCGGCCGACCGTGCCCTCATAGTCCGCCGCCTCCAGCGCCGTCACCATCTTGTCGGGATCGGTGCCGCCGGCCCGGCGCACGGCGTCGGCGATGAGGTACACGTCGTCGTAGGCGCCATAGCCGGAATAGGCCGGGGTGATGCCGAACTTCTTCATGTAGGCGGCGGCGAACGGGATCGTCTTCGGCGTGCTGGCGACCGTATCGACCGCGACCAGCTGCAGGATCACGCCCTCGGTCGCGCCGTTGGTGTCCTTCCAGAAGGTGCTGGACGTCGCCTGGGAGGAGATGCCGAACATCGGGATCGGCACCTGCTGGTTGGCCCACTGCACCGTCGGCTGCACGCCGACATGGCTGATGCCGGTCACGATCACGTCGGGCTTCTTGCCCTCGATGCCGTTGTAGATCGGGGTGAAGTCCGTGGTGTCCGGCGACATGCGGATGTGGTCCAGAACGGTGAGGCCGACCTTCGGCAGGCAGGCCATGTAGCCGGCGTCGAGCGGCGTGGTCCAGGCGGCGTCCTCGCTCATGATGACCGCGGTCTTCATCTTGAGCTTGCTGTCGGTCAGCAGGTCCTTGGCGGCGTCGCACACGGACTGCGCCAGGAAGGCGGAGGGCAGGTAGCCATGGAAGAAGTATTTCAGGTGGTCGTAGTCGCCGTGGATGCGCTTGGCGATGTCGTCGCTCGCGGCGCCGGGCGTGATCGTGGGGATCTTGAGCCGGCCGGCCCAGGGTTCCAGGGCCAGTGCCACCTCGCTGGTGTAGGTGGCGATCACCGCGTGCACCTTGTCCTGGTTCGCCGCGCGCTGAAAGGCGCGGACCGCGTCGGTGGCGGAGTTGTGGTCATCGTAGGCGACGATCTCGATCATGCGCCCGTCCACCCCGCCATGGGCGTTGATCTCCTCGGCGGCGACCATGGCGGCGTTCGGGATGGCGATGCCGCTGATGGCGGAGTTCTCGGCGATCACGCCGATGCGGATCGGGTCGGCGGCGGACGCGGCGCCGGGCAAGCCGAATGCGAGGCTGAGGGCGAGCGCGGGGGCGGGCAGCAGGCGGTGCATGGGCATGGAACGTTTTCTCCCTCGGCGCTGGCCGCCGTTGCGCCAAGGTTTAATCCTTCGCCGCGCGGGAGTAAACGAGAGGGGCCATAAGGCTCATTTTCGGCCGGAGCCGGTTCGGGATGGACACGGCGCAAGGCGATGCCGGGCTGCCTTGGGTGGTTCCGCTGCTCCACTGCTTGGCCGGCACGGACCGCATTGGCTTCGGCGCGGCCGCTACCGGCTGGCGAGGTTCAGCGACTGAACGGCGTCGTCGTGAAGCACGGCCTTGCCGTTGAGGGTTGACAGCGCGCTTGCGGGAACCCGGGCCTCGTGGCTGCCATCCTGGAAGTAGGAGCCGACCATGATGACCGCGATCCGGCCGCCATCCGCCAGGCTGCGGACGCTGCCGATCCGGTTGCCCTTCAGGTCATAAAGCCAGCGGCCCACCACGCTCGATGCGGCGGAATAGACGGTGGCCCCACCAGTTGCCGTGCTGGCGGCCGGCTGCGCCAGGGCCGCGCCGCCCAGCGTGAAGGCGAGCGAGGCGGCAAGGCTGAGGATGCGTGTGTTCATCGTCTTGGCTTTCTGAGAGAGGCGCCCGGGCGGGAATGGCCCGGGCGCATCGCGATGGGGTCTATGCGGCTTGGATCAGCCGCCGGGTGTGCGCCGCGCCGCGGAGGCGAAGGCCGCGGACCGCCCGGCATGGGCCACCATCCAGTTATGGACCCGATTCGCCTGCGCGTAGGCGACCGTGCCCTCCTCGAAGCGTGCCGGCAGGGAGTTGGCGGTCTGCACCGCGCCCTCGCTGCCGTTGGTCGGCAGCACGTCGCCGGCAAGGCCCGGCAGGTCGGAACCCGGCCGCCCCGCGACATCCGGATAGGCGCTGGAGCCGGTGTCGGCGAACTGTTGCGGGGCCGATGCCGTGCGGGCGGTGAAGCCCTCTGCGACGGTCGGGAACGGCTCGCCGTTGCCCTCGCCGGCGAAGGCGGGGGTAAGGCCGAAGCTGAACGCGACGGCGGCGGCAAGGAAAAGGGTCTTCATGGCATGAACTCCTGTGGGGCGGGGTCTCCCACCCGCTTGAGGCGGCGTCGTTCGATCAGGAGCGCGTCGTCGGCCACAGGTATGGGCATGGCGGTAAAGCCCGGTTAGCGGGCCATCCGACATGATATTCATGCGCAAAAGTTATGGATGCCGGTCGCCCCACCGTCGGCAGCGGTTCAGCCCGCAGGACCGGCCTTTGAGGGCTACTCGCCCAGCAGGTGCAGCACGATCTCGCGGCGGTGCGGGCGGCGGCGATGCTCGAACAGGTACACGCCCTGCCAGGTGCCCAGCACCGGGACGCCGCCCGCCATCGGGATCGTCAGCTGCGTATGGGTCAGCATGGTCCGCAGGTGCGCCGGCATGTCGTCGGCGCCCTCGTCGTTGTGGACGTAGCGTGCGGGGTCCTCGGGCACGAGGGCCTCGAAGTAGCGGGCGATATCCTCCCGCACGGTCGGGTCGGCGTTCTCCTGCACGGTCAGCGAGGCCGAGGTATGGCGGCACCACAGCGTGAGCAGGCCGATGTCGATGCCCTGCCCCGCGGTCCAGGCGAGGACGTCGCGGGTGATCTCGACCAGGCCCTTGCCATGGGTCGCGACCGTCAGCCGATGCAGCGCCTGCCGCAAGGGCGGCCGGCCCGGCGGCGCCGTCATGCCCGGCCGCGCCTCAGCCCTTCGCGGCCTCCTTGGCATCGTGCTTGGCCGCGCGCGCCGCGTCCTCCGACGCCGCCTCGGCCTTGCGGTCGGCGACCTCCTGGGCATGGTGGCGATACTGCTCCAGCGCCTGCAGCGCGTGCCGGTTCGCCACCGCCTCGGCCTCCGCCGCGGTGCTGGCCAGGTGCTCGGACTTCTCGAAGTTGCCCGACGCGCAGTGCTTGGCCGCCTCGTGGTGCATCTTGGCGGCCACCTCGAACTGATGCGCGGCGTCTTCGTGGTGCTTGGCCGTGGTGGCCTTGATGTCGTCCATCGCGATCTCTCCCCAAAATCAACGCGGCCGGCGACCCGGCCCCTTCTGCCGGCCAGCATACCGGCAATCCGCCGGGTTGCCCACGTTGCGACCGGCGACCCCCTCGCGTTACTGGGCCGGGCGGCCGGGCGAGACGGCGCTCATGCCGCCCGGGTTGGCGCCCGTCGTGTTGGTCCCGAGCGTGCGGTCCATCGTGCGGCTCACGGAACTGCCGATCGACGTGCCGGGCGCGGCCGTGTTCGTCGCCATGCCGCCCCCCTGCCCGGTGTTGCCCTTGTAGTCGAGCCACACCTGGACCGGCTGGCCGTCCTTCGTCGCCGCGCCGCGCCAAACGCCGCCGCTGTCCTTGGTCAAGCTGCCGATCCCTTGGAAGCCGTTGCGCTCCAGCCGGCGCCGCGCCTCGTTCTGGGTGAAGCTGTTGCTGCCGCGGGCGGGCTGCCCCGCGTTGGCGCCGGTCGTCGTGACCGCCTGGTTGCGGTCGCCGCTGGCGGCGGCAGCGCCGGAGTTGCGGCTCACGATCCCGGTGCCCGGGTTGACGCCGGTGTTCGGGTTGACGCCCGGCATCGGAGCGTTCGACGCGGCGCCCTGAGCCATCGCCGTGCCAGCCATTGCCGTGCCGGCCAGCAGCGTAGCCGCCAGCGCGAGCGAGATGCGAGTCATGGTGAGATCCTTCTTGGCCTTGTGGTTCGCAGCAGAATGCCGGGGAGAGCCGGCTGGCTCCCCCCTTGGCACCGAGCAGACGGCTCCGGCTAGGTCCGCTCTGGGTTGGCGACTGGCGTCGTGGCGCCGGCGTGGCCGGTGGTGCCGTCCTCGACTTCGACCTGGGTCTTGCGCACGGTGTCGCGCACGGTCTCGACCCGGTCCGCCGCCTCCTTGCGCACCCCGATCTCCTCGACGATGCGGGTCTCCTTGCCGACGACGGCCTCCTCGTTGGTGGCGCGCGCCTCGATCGTGCGCTCCTGGAAGGCGGCCAGGTCGGCGGGGGTGGCGGCGCGGTCCACGGGGTGGCGCTCGACCGTGACCCGCTCCTGATGCAGGGTCACGTTCTCCTCGACCGCCGTCTCGACGACATAGGAGCGCACCCGCACCCGGCCGCCCTCGACGGCGCGCTTGCCGACCACCAGATTTTCCTCGACGACCTTGATCGTCTCGTCCTGGCCGGCCGTGGGCACGGTGCCGACGGCGGCGGTGCGCATGCTGTTATGGGCGGTGGCGTCGTAGCCGGTCCAGCCGGACTTGCGCCATTCGGTCTCCTGCGCGTCGAGGTCCATGGCCCCGGCGTGCTCCAGGATGTCCGACGCCCGGTCGATCTGGCTCTCATCCGCCTTCACGTTCAGCAGGATGGCGCCGCGGCGCATGCCCTCCGCATAGGCGTAGCGGTCCTCCTCGGGCAGCATCAGGCTCTTGAGCGACGCGAAGAAGCCCTTCTCCTCGTAGGGGCGGGCCTGGTCGTATCCGGCATCGGTCACGCCGGCGCCGGGGCTGGTCTGGATCGTCGAGCGGTTCAGGCCGAGTTCGCTTGTAAGCGCCTGCTCGGCGCGCTCAGCCTCGCCGCGGGTCTTGAACAGGGCCGTCAAGGTGCGTGTCGCCATAGGTCGTCTCCATTGGATATGATTTTGAAGTTAAGTCGCAAACGGGCTTGGCCCTGGGCCAAGTCGGTCGCGTTCGGTGTCGTGAAGGCCGGATCCTTCTCCGTGCGTGGTGTGAGACGCCATGACACGCGAGACCCGCTTGGGTGCCGCGCCGGCCCCGTCACGTTCCCGCGAGGCGGGCCTCGGGCGCTTTACGCCGCGGCCACCGCATCCGCCTTCTTGGCGCCGCGACGGCCCGGCGCCTGTTCGGGCCCGGTCGTCGTGTCGCGCGCCGTCTGCTGCTCCATTTCCGCATTCAGCTCGGCGCCGATCAGCACGATGGTGGCCGACAGCCAAATCCAGGTCATGAAGCCGACCGCGGCGCCGAGCGAGCCGTAGGTCTTGTCGTAGTTGCCGAAATGGCTGACGTACCAGGAAAACGCGACCGAGCCGGCCACCCAGGCCACGGCCGCGAAGCTGCCGCCCCAGGTGACCCATTGCCAGCGCGCACGCTCCCGGCTCGGCCCGAACCGGTAGATGCAGGCCAACAGGGCCACGAGGGCCGCCAGCATCACCGGCCAGCGCAGCACGCGCAGCAGCAGGTCGGCGGCATCGCCCAGCCCGATCAGCCCGAGCACGATGGGCACGACGACAACGGCGGTCATCGCCAGCAGCACGAAGACGATGCCGCCCAGGGTGAAGGCGAGCGTGGTCACCGTACGGAGCAGGAAGCCGCGCTTCTCGGTTTCCTCGTACACCACGTTCAGCGCGTCGAACAACGCCTTGGTGCCCTGGTTCGCGCTCCAGAGCGAGGTGGCAAGCCCGAGTATGGCGGCGAAGCCCAGCGCCTTGCTGCCGTTCGCGGTGAGGGTGTGCACCTGGTCGGTGATGATCTGCATGCCGCCGCCCGGCACCACGCCGGACAGGGCGCCCAGGTTGTCGGAGATGGTGGCCGGGTCGGCGATGAGGCCGTAGAGCGAGACGGTGGCGGCCAGGGCGGGGAACAAGGCCAGCAGGGCGTAGAAGGTGATGCCGGCCGCCTCGGTCAGCAGCCGGTCGCTGGAGACCTTGGCCGCGACCCGCTTGGCGATAGCCCACCAGCCGCGGACGGGGATGTCCGACGGCTTGGCGGCGTCGTGCCCGGGCGGGGACTGTCCGGCGGCGGAGGACGAGCGCGCCGTGCCGCCGGCCCTGCCGCCGCCGGCCGGAGCCGGCAGCGTTTCTGCCCGGCCCGAGAAGGCGGCAACGGAAAGGCTCGCCACGGCCAGGGCGGTGAACAGCATGGAGACAGGGTCGCGTTTCATGCCTCGGTGCCTTCCGGTTCACGTGCGCTGCACGCCGCCCATGGTCTCGTCGTAGCCTTGCAGAGTGGCTTTGCAACGTCCTGCGCTGCGGCGGGTTGCACCGCTACGTGCCGCGGCGGCTGCCCCGGCGCGGCTTCGCCTGCGGCTCAGGTTCGGGCGCCATCTTCGACGCGACCTGGAGCAGCGCCGCGCGGGAGGACACGTCAAGCCGGCGGTAGGCGCGCAGCAGCGCTTCCTCATCCCCGGCTAGCAGGCCTAGGCTGCCCTGCTGCTCCTCCAGGTATTCCGCCGGCACCGGCATGTCCGGGTCGAGGCCGATCAGGTACGACACCGAGGTGGCCAGCGCGTCTGCCAGCTTGACGAGGCGCTGGCCGCGCGGCGGCGGCAGCTTGCCCTCCAGCAGCCGGGACACGAAGTCGGCGGGAAGCCCGGCCGCCCGCGCCGCGTAGCCGGGCGAAAGGCCGAGGCGGTCGAGGCGCCCCTGGACCCGTTCCGCGAACTCGCCGGCATCGGGGCCGGAGAACTCGGCGCCGCTCAAACGTCCTCCATCCTATTCCCGTCCCGTGCCAGAGGCGCCGCCCAGGCAGACGGCCTTAATCCAGGCCGCCGAACCGCTTGGTGATGCTGCGCCCGGACCATGGCGGCACCGTCACGGGCGTGGGCCGTGCGGCCGGGACGGCGACCTGGTGCCTGTCCGCAGCGGCCCGGCCCGGCGCGGCGCTGGCCACCACCGCGGCGCTGCTGCCGGTCAGCACGTGCGGGTCGCTGCAGGCGTCGAGGCCCAGATGGTCCTCGATCCGCCCGTCGTCGAAGCCGAGGCGCAGGTCCGCCGGGCAGCCCGTGCTGTAGCCGATGCGCGCCTCCGTATTGGGCGGCAATTGGGAGCGCAGGCGGTTGGCGCCGAACGAGGCGGCGCCGGCCGGCGCGATCTGGATGCTGCGGATGATGCCCCCGGCGTGGTTCGCCACGGTGACCGTGTGCGCCTCCGCCCAGGCGGTGCCGGGCAGCAGGGCGATGCCAAGCGGTGACACGGCAAGCAGGAGGGGGAGCGCGCGCACGGCCGGACATCCTTTGATGATGAAGTGCCCTATAGCACCGCGCGCTGCCGTGCTGCGATCTGTTTTGTCGATGCGTCCCTCAATGGCTTGACACGATGCCGGCAGGCGGCCGGGCCGGACGCAGGTCCCGCACCCCTGTTGGCGAGCAGCCGGAGCCTGTCCGAAGGCGGCGCTGGTGTCCGGGCCATTCGATGCATTGTATCGCATCCCTGGAATATTGCATAAAACGCAACAATGTAAGCAGCCTGATGGTCTCGCCGGATGATGGCTTGGTTCTATGTCGGTTGGTTAATTCTACACTAACCGTGATTTCTACGATCTTGGATGATTCAACGTTATTTCGGGACTATTGATGTCAAATCCGGCAGACAGCCATGGATTGTGGAAACCGCATGCAGCCGGCGCGAAGGTGGTCCGCCCTGGTTCATCGAACCAGCGCCGCGGCAGGGTCGCCTTTCGTCTCGCGAACGGCCCGGGGGGAACCCCTCCCATGCGGTATGTGCTGTATGGCCTCATCTGCCTGGTCGCGTTCCTCTCGATTGACACCTTCAACACGCAGCTCACCGGGGTGACGGACGAGCAGATGGTCCAGCAAGGCGGCGACACCCGCTGGCAGGTTGCGGCAATCGGCCTGTGGAGCGTGTTGTTGATGGTGTCGTTCCTCCCGGGCCTGTCGCTGTCCCGCCCGACCGCCAAGGGGCTGGTTTGGCCGGGCCTATTGCTCGGCTGGGTGGTCGTCTCCCCGCTTTGGAGCGATGACCCGGCGAATGGCGCGACGAAGGCGCTGGCGTTCCTGCTCACCTCGTTGGCGGCCTGGCGCATGGCCTCGGTCGTGACGGTCAAGGAGATGCTGGGCTGCGCCTTCTACACGCTCCTGGCGCTCCTGGCCTTGTCCCTGCTCCTGGCGGTCGCGGTGCCGGAGGTCGGGCTGCTGCAGCATGACTGGCAGCACGAAGGCCAGTGGAAGGGCATGTTCGCCACCAAGCAGGGCCTCGGCACGGTCTCGGCGGTGTTCCTCGTCCTGGCGTTCCTGCGCTTGTCGCATCGGCGAACCGTGTTCAACGTTGCGGCCTGCGCCCTCGGGCTGGTCTGCCTGATCGGGTCCGGCTCCCGCGGCGGCGGTGGGATGGCGGTCGCGGCGGTGGTCAGCCTGATCGCGGTCCGCCGCTCGCCGAAATTCGCCCCGCTGGTCACCGGCATCCTTCTGCTGGGCCTCACTCTGGGCGTTCTGGAGGTCGCCTACTTCTCCATCACCGGCCACTCCTCGATCCAGGTGCTTGGGTCCGATATCAACCTGACGGAGCGCACGTTCATCTGGCAATATGCCACGAGCCTGTGGGTTGACCGGATTTACCTCGGCTTTGGCCTCAACGGGTTCTGGACGAACGAGGATGTCCTTTGGCGCTACCTCAACTTGCACGGATGGGTGTTGGACAATTACCATAGCGGATACATGGCGATCACCGTCGAGACGGGCTTGGTCGGCCTGATCCTGTTCTCCGGCACCGTGCTCAGCCTGGCGCCACGGCTCAACTTCCTGCTGCTGCATGCGAAATCGAATCGGCTGAGTCTGGAGATGACGGCCGGCTACGCCATCATGTTCTTCACCATCAACTTGACCGAGACCTACTTTCTCCGCTCGACCAACTTCATGGCGGTGCTTTTCACCTTCCTGGTCCTCAAGACGCTCGCCGTCCCGGAGCCGTCCAGGGGCCCGGTCGAGGCCGGGATGCGCCCGAGCTTCGCCAACGCCAAGCTGCGGCCGGTGGCGGGATGAGCGCCATGCGGCGTATCCTGGCAAGGCTCGCCGTCGCCGCGGCCTTGGCCCTGGGCGGCGCCGGGGCGGGCGACGCCGCCGAAGCCCTCCGCCCGGCGGGCCGTGGCGGCAGCCTGTTGCCGCAGGGGTGGCTGAGCACGCGCGGCAGCCAGATCGTCGATGCGCAAGGCAGCACGGTCCGCATCGCCTCGATTGGATGGTATGGCACCGATGGGCCGGCCGGCTACGCCCTGCAGGGCTTATGGGCCGTCAGCTACCGCGCCATCTGCGACAGCATCGTGGCCGCCGGGTTCAACACCGTCCGCATTCCCTGGTCGGACGTGAACCTGGACGCGCGGCCCCGGAACACGCGGGAAAGCGGCACCATCGACTTCGACGCCAACAGCCAGCTTGCCGGCCTGACGACGTGGGAGATCTTCAAGGAGGTCGTGGACTACGCCGGGCGGATCGGCCTCAAGGTGATCTTCGACCACCATACGAATGACGGGGGCGGCGGGCAGCAGCCGAACGGGCTGTGGTTCGACCTGGGACCGGGTTCGGACGGCACGGACGGTGCCGGGCACCGCGGCACGGTGACCGCGGCGACGTTCAAGGCGAACTGGCTGCGCTTCGCCCGGCAGTATGCCGGCAATCCCACCGTGATCGGCTTCGACCTCGACAACGAGCCGCACGCCGGCAACTGGGGCCAGGGTGGGCCGACGGACATCTGGGCGATGTTCGTGGACGTGGGCGACGCGATTGGGGCGGTGAACCCCGACGCGCTGATCATCTGCGAGGGCTTGCAGAAGTACCTCGGCGAAGCGCCCGAAGGCGACCTGCGTCCCGTTACGGCCAAGCCGGTGGTGCTCCGCGTGCCGAACAAGGTGGTCTATTCCGTGCACGCCTATCCCGCCGAGATCAGCAGCGTCGTGCCGGACAGCGGCCCGGTGGCCGTGGCGCGCTATGAGGCGGGCTGGGGTTTCGTCGCCCGCCAGAACCTGGCGCCGGTCTGGATCGGCGAACTCGGCGCCAGCGATCCCGGCCCG
Source organism: uncultured Acetobacteraceae bacterium (assembly GCA_964252005.1). Lineage (GTDB taxonomy): Bacteria > Pseudomonadota > Alphaproteobacteria > Acetobacterales > Acetobacteraceae > CAHJXG01. Next base: position 69,597 of record CAXULX010000013.1, read on the forward strand.
GGCGGCAGCGCCCATGCCTGGGCGACGACCTTGCTGGAGTACATGAACGGCTTCCAGCCGCCGCTTTCCGGCTCCTGGTGGAACATCGGCACCGAGGATGCGGGCGCCAACCCGAACGGCCTGCAAACGGCATGGGGCGTCGGCCACTACCGTCCGGAGCAGCTCTCCATCACCGACGGGCTGCTGTTCCGTCCCTGATGGGCAACCGCCAGCCCGGGCGCGCCGGGCTGGCAGAAGCGCCTGGGGCTGTCAGACGGGCGCCGCCACATTGACCGAGATGTGCTGGGTCGAGGCGGACCACAGCATCGCCTCAGCCCCGGCGACGGCGGTGCCGTCCACCGAGGCGCCGGCGATGTACAGGTTCCGGTCTCCGCCCGTGGACTCGCCATAAGAGTCGTTGAGGAAGGAAACGGCGACGTCATGGGGTCCGGCGGTCAGCGCCTGGCTGAAGGTGAAGCTCTGCACCGCGCCGTCCGAATGCAGCGCCGTGACCGTCTGTGGCGTGCCGACCGTCGTGCCGTCGATGGCGACCGAGAACTGCGCGTCGCCCTCCCAGGCATCCTCCGACAGGCTGAGGGTCAGCGTGCTGGTTGCGGCCGGAGCGGCCACCGGGGCGGCTGCCGGCGCCGGAGCGGCGGATGTGTTCGGGTTTTGCGAGTAGGCGCGGACGTAATCGACCTGCATCACGCCGGTTTCGCCCGCGTTCGGTGCGCCGACCCAGGTGCTTGAGGTCCCCACGACCGAGGTGAGCAACATGTACATCGGCTTGTTCATGTCCGCCGGGGTGTTCTGCTGCGCGACCTGCTTGCCGTCGAAGAACCAGGTGAGCTTGTCCGGCTCCCAATCGACGGCGTAAGTGTGAAAGGCTTGGGACGTGTCCGGCACGTCGGCCCAATGCGGGACCGTGCCGCCGCCGGAATGCGACGTCATCACCAGCGTGGACGAGTTGCTGCCGACCACCTCCGCGACATCGAGTTCGGGCGGCCAGGAGCCGTCGGCCGGCAGCAGCCAGAACGCGGACACCACGCCGGTGGCGTTCGAGAGCTTGGCGTTCACCTCGAAGTAGCCGTAGGTCTGCGAGAAGGAACGGTCGGTCAGCAGTTGCCCGGTGATGAACGGCTTGCTGATGACGCCTTTGACATCGTCAGGGGTCGGCTTGATCGCCATCGAGAGCACGCCGTTGTCGATGGAGAAGACGTTCGCATCGGGGGCCGAGGTGGGACCCCAAAGCGGGTTCACCTGAAAGGAACTGACGGTGTTGTCCGTGGAGCCATTCGGGCTGTAGGGGAATGCCGGCGACCAGGTGCCTCCGGTGCCGTTGTTGAAGGACAACGAGTCGAATTCCTCATCGAAGGTCAAGGCGAAATTGGGTGGTGCAGCCATCACAGCCCTCCTGTTGTCGTCAAGCGCCCGAGATCTCGATGGCCGCGAGGCGGCGGTATCGCCGTTGGGCGGCGAACCGCACAATCCCTGGCCAGGCTCATGGGCCGAGATTTTCCGTCTCAAAAAGATATTCAGCAAAATCGCTGGCCCGGGCTCACGGATTCTAGGAAGCTTTGCTTAAATAACTACCGAGTTACGCGAGGGCGGTTCTAAATGAATGGAGGGGCTGCTGGCGCTACCTGGCAACGCAGACCAGTGACGCGCCATCCTGTTCCAACTTATTACTGTCCAATGGCGATAATTGTTCGTTACGTAACCGTACAGCTATAAGCTCGTGTCCCGCGATATCACCATCGGCTGACTTGCAACAAAGCCTGACAAAGCCCCATGCTGGCAGTCGTGGCGACGGGATCGGCTGGACGCCCTTGCGTGCGGTGAAACTCCGCCTTGCCAGGTGGGACAGGCGGCGGCTTCGGCAAAAATCCAAGAGGGAACTCTAAGGCAATGCTTCTGGACCATTCGGCTGGATGGCGGGACGCCATCGAGAGGTTGCCGGCTGGCGCCGCTTGCCGAGGCGTCCCGGTGCGCCCGGGGGCCGGCCATCCGCCCGCGCAGGGGCTGATGCCGCCGGGAAGCGACAGTGCCGGGGTCTGACGCCGGAGGCGCCTTGCCGCGGTCCGCCCTCCGCTGGCCCCTCATCGTCGGCGCCGTCGCGGCGGCCGGCATCGTGCTGGGGGCGGTGTCGAACTGGAACGGCCTGGCCGAGCAGCGTGACGGGATCGTGCGGGCGCTATGGCTCCTGCCGGCCCTGGTGGCGCTGCATCTGGGGCAGTTGCTGCTGTCCGGGGTGGCGTGGCGCGCCTTGTTCACCGGGCCGAGGCCGGGCGTCGCGGCCTTCTATCGCCTGCGCGTGATCCGCGAGGGCATCGACTCGCTGCTGCCCGTCGCACAGGTCGGCGGCGAGATCGTCGGCGCCCGGCTGCTGTCCCAGCAGGGCCTCGGTCCGAGCCAGGCCGGCGCCAGCGTGATCGTGGACGTGACGATGGAGTTGCTGACCCAGGTGGCGTTCCTGGCCGCGGGCCTGGGCGCCCTCGCCTGGCTGACGCACGGCGCGGGGTGGGAGTGGCTGGAGGCGGCGCTCGCCGGCGCGCTGACGGCTGCGGCGCTGCTGCTGGCGCAACGCTTCGGCCTGCTGCGCGCGCTGGAGGCGCTGCTGCGCGGCATCGCCCGGCGTTGGCCCGCCTTGGCCGGCGCGTCGCTCGACGGCATCCACGCCGCGGCGCTCGATTTCTACCGCCGGCCCGGGGCGCTGCTGCGCGGCGCCGTGCTGCATCTGCTCGCCTGGGTGCTCGGCAGCATCGAGACCTGGGCGGTGCTGAACGCGCTCGGGGTGGCGGCGACGCCCTTGCAGGCGTTCACGGTCGAGAGCCTGGGCATGGCGGCCCGCAGCGCCGGCTTCGCGATCCCGGCGGCGCTCGGCGCGCAGGAGGGCGGCTTCGCGCTGGCCGCCGCGGCGCTCGGCCTGCCGGTCGGGCCGGCGCTGGCCTTGTCGCTGGTCAAGCGGATGCGCGAGGTCCTGGTGGGCCTGGTCGGCCTCACCCTCTGGCGGCTGGCCGTTCGTTGACCGGCGCCCTGGCCGATGGCCTGGCGGCCGTCCTGACCCTGCTCACCTGGCTGGCGGCGCTGCTGACATTGGCCGGGCTGGTCGTCGTGGCGGCCGGCGCCGTCGCGGTGCGGCGCTTCGCCGGCACGGGACCGCGCCTGACGCAACAGCGCCCGGCGGTGACGGTGATGAAGCCGCTCTGCGGCGAGGAGCCGCTGCTGGAGGCGGCGCTCGCCTCGATCTGCGGCCAGGACTACCCGGCGTTCCAAGTCGTGTTCGGCGTCCAGGACGAGGACGACCCGGCGCTGCTGGTGGTGCGGCGGGTCCAGCGGCGCTTCCCCGCCTGCGACATCGCGGTGATGGTGAACGCGGCGCTGCACGGGTCGAACCGCAAGGTCAGCAACCTCATCAACATGATGCCGAAGGCGCGGCACGACGTGCTCGTGTTCTCCGACAGCGACCTGCATGTGCCGCCGGACTACCTGGACGGGATCGTCGCCCGATTGGAGCAGCCGGGGACCGGCCTCGTGACCTCCCTGTGCCTCGGCCTGCCGACGGCGGCGGGCATGGCGGCCCGGCTCGGCGCCACCGGCATCAGCCACCTGTTCCTGCCCGGCACCCTGCTGTCCCGCGCGCTGGGCCGCGAGGATTGCCTGGGCACCACCATGGCGCTGCGGCGCGGCACCCTGGCGCGGGTCGGCGGGCTGCACTCCCTGGTCCGCCATCTGGCCGACGACAACGTGCTGGCGCAGCGGGTCCGGCAGCTCGGCCTGCGGGTCGGGCTGGCCGGCACGGTGCCGCTGACGGCCGTGCCGGAAGCGTCGCTGCGCGCGTTGTGGCAGCATGAGATGCGTTGGGCGCGCACCATCCGGGCGCTGGAGCCCGCGCTGTTCACCACCTCCGTGCTGCAGTTCCCGCTGTTCTGGGCCGCCTGCGCCTGCGTGCTGGCGCAGGGGGCGGCCTGGTCCGTGGGCCTGTTCGGCGCGGCCTGGGCGGTCCGGGCGGGTGCGGCGCTCGGGATCGACCGGTGGCTGCGGCAGGGGTGGCGGCCGGCGATCGGCGTGCCGGTCTGGCTGCTGCCGCTCCGCGACGTCATGTCGGTCAGCCAGGTCATCGCCAGCTACCTCGGCGGCCGGGTCGTCTGGCGGGGGCATGTCATGCAGGCCGATGACGGGCGCTCGGCGGCGATGACCCGCGTGTAGGGCCGGTTGCTACAGGGCCGGCAGTCGGCAGTTCTCGCCGATGGCGGTGCGGAACGGCGTCCAGACCTCCGTGCGCCCCAGCAGGGGGATGCCGATGTAGCCGCGCACGCGCAGGCGGTGCTGCTCATCGAGCCGCATGCGCGCGCGGTAGATCTTGCCGTCCCGGGGGTCGGTGATCCGGATGGCCCACCCCTGCTCCCCGTCCGGCACGCCGCCATGGATGATCGTGAGGCCGCATTGGCTGCGGCCGTCCTTGTCGGTCGGGAAGGGGTCGTCGGGGTGGTCGAGGGTGACGCCGACGATGCGCCCGCACAGCGCACCGCCGCAGGGCTCGATGGCGATCACCGCCTCCTTGTCCTGCGTCAGCCAGCGGCCGACCGGCGTGTCCCGCTCGGCCGCCCAGCCGGGCAGGGCGGCTGGCAGCAGGACCAGCACGGCCAGGCCGGCGAGGCGCATGCGCTTCATCCGCTCAAGCCGGGCTGCTTGCGTCCCGCATTGTGATGCTGACCATCATCTCGTCGCCCAGGCGCTCCAGGATCTCCCGCAACTCGGCGGCCTCGACGCCATCGGGCACACGGAGGCGGGCCACGGCCTGGAACATCTGCTCGGCGGAGAAGGCGCCGCTCGTGACCTTGGTGGTCAGCTCCTCGATGTTGACGCGGCGTTCGGCCAGCACTCGGGCGATGTCGCGGATGATGCCGGGCCGGTCCTGGCCGATGAGGTCCAATTGGAACGTGGTATGGGTCTGCGGCGTTGCCTCGGCATCAGCCCGCTGCACCGTCAGGCGAAGATGGCCCTCCTCAAGCTCCTGCACCCCCGCCGTGAGGGCGTCGACCTGCGCGTCGGGCACGCTGACCAGCAGAATGCCTGCGAACTGCCCGGCCAGCCGGGCCATCTCGCTCTCCAGCCAGCTTCCGCCGCACCCCGCCACCGCCTTCGACAGGCTGCTCACCAGCCCCGGCCGATCCGGTCCAACCAATGTCAGGACGAGCAATGCCATGGCGGTTTCCTTCATGGTTCGGCCACGCGCATCGCCATGCCGCGCGACCCGGCGGCGGCCAACATACCCTGCTCTGAGGGCGGCGGCGAGAGCGGCTGGCGCCTGGGGGCGCCGGTGAGCCATGCGTGGCAAGCCCGGGGTGGGCGATGATGGCGCTGCGAGGCGGGGTGGCCGTCGTCACCGGGGCAGCGGGCGGCATCGGCGCGGCGTTGGCGGACGTGCTGGCTGCCCGCGGCTGCGCCCTCGCGCTGGCCGACGTGGACGCGGCCGGGCTGCGGGAGGTGGCGGCCCGGGCGCGCAACGCGGGCGTCGCCGTGAGCGAGCATCGGCTGGATGTGGCCGACCTCGCGGCCGTGGCGGCGTTCCCGGACGCGGTGCTGGCCGGGCACGGCCGGGTCAACGTGCTGGTAAACAACGCCGGCGTGGCCCTGGGCGGACGGTTCGAGCAGGTGCCGGCCGGGGATTTCGATTGGCTGATGTCGATCAACTTCGGGGGCGTCGTGCGGATGACCCGCGCCGTCCTGCCGCTGCTGCGGCGGGAGCCGGCCGCGCAGCTGGTCAACCTGTCGAGCGTGTTCGGCATCGTGGCGCCCCCGGGGCAGACGGCCTATGCCGCCAGCAAGTTCGCCGTCCGCGGCTTCTCCGAGGCGTTGCGGCACGAGTTGGCGGGCTCGTCCGTCGGCGTCACGGTGGTGCATCCCGGCGGCGTGCGGACCGCCATCGCCGCCAACGCCCGCCGCACCGGGCTGAGCCGCGCCGAAACCGAGGCGCAGGCCAGGGCATGGGGCCAGTTCCTCCGCCTCGATCCGCGGGACGCGGCCGAGCGCATCGTGCGCGGCATCGAGCGGCGGGAGAAGCGTGTCCTGGTCGGCCGCGACGCGCGGCGGATCGCGCTGATCCAGCGGTTGTTCCCGGTGGAATACTGGCGGGTGATCCAGCGCGGCATGCAAAGGTCCTGAGGCGGCATGCAATCCGCCGGGGCGGAACCATTTGAGAGGGTGAGGACGTGACGGGATGAGGGCATTGCAGGGCTTCGACACCGCCTCGGCGCTTCGGCGCGGCGCCACGACGACAGCGGGGCGCACGGCACGGAGGGGCATGATCCGCTGGCTGACGCTCGCCTGCGGTGCGGCGATGCTCGCCGGCTGCATAGCGCCGTCCTACCCGTCCTATCCGGCGCCGCTCTATCTGCCGCCGCCCTACGTCACCCCGCCGCCCTATGCCGCCCAGCCGTCCGGCCCGGTTCCGCTCTATCCAATGCCGGCTCCGGTGCCCCGCCAAGAGGCCCTGCCGCCGCCCGAGGACGTCGAGGCGCCGGTGGGCGTGCCGGACCTGGCGCCCGAGCCTGAACCGCCCGCCGCCCTGGCCCCGGACAGCGCGGCCCCATCGCCACCGGCCCAGGCGGGACCCGGCGCGGACGCTCTGCAGGGCTTCCGACCGATGCGCGGCCAAACCCGGCCGGGGATCTGAGGCGGGGTTCAGGCGTCCCGCAGCCGCTGCACCCGCAGCGGCACCGGGGGATGGCTGAAATTGACCAGGGCGTAGAGCGGGTCGGTCGTCAGCGTGCTGGCGTTGTCGCGCGACAGCCGGACCAGCGCCGACATCATCGGCTCCGCCCCCACCATGCGGCGGGCGAAGTCGTCGGCCTGGTACTCATGGCGCCGGCTGAGCCAGTTGCCCGCGATGCCTAGAATCGGCCCGGCGGCCTGGATCACCAGCATCCCCACCACTAGGGCCAGGGCGTCGTCCTGATGCGCGAGTCCGAAGCTCGGCAGCAGCCAGGGCTGCCGGCAGAGCCAGCCGATGGCGAAGAAGCCGAGGAACAGCAGCACCGCCGTCTGCAGCAGGCCGAACAGGATGTGGTTCAGCTTGAAGTGGCCGAGCTCATGGGCCAGCACGGCCTCCAGCTCCGCCTCGCTGTTGGAGGCGATCAGCGTGTCGAACAGCACGATGCGCTTGTTGCGGCCCAAGCCGGAGAAGTAGGCGTTGCCGTGGGCGGAGCGGCGGGAGGCGTCCATGACGAACAGGCCCGACGCCTCGAAGCCGCAACGGCGCAGCAGGCCCTCGATCCGGGCGCGCAGCGGGCCGTCAAGCGGCGTGAAGCGGTTGAACAGCGGCGCGATCCAGCGCGGGAAGACGTCCATCATCGCCAGCATGAGGAGGACAAGGCCCAGCCAAGCCCAAACCCACCAGGGACCGGGCTGCCGCATCAGCCATAGGAGGCCGTACAGCAGGGGCACGCTGAGGCCGAGGGACAGCGCGGCGCCCTTCAGCTTGTCGAGCGCGAAGGCGCCGGGCCGTGTGCGGTTGAAGCCGAAGCGCTGCTCCACCCCGAAGGTCCGAAGCAGGGCGAACGGCAGGCCCAGCACGAAGGAGACCGCGCCGGCCGCAATCAGGAACAGCACGCTGCGGGTCAGGCCGGACGGGACCCGCTGCTCAAGGAGGCCATAGAGCGCGTCATAGCCAAAGGCGGCCCAGCCCAGCGCCACCGCCAGGCCGAACAGCGACGCCGCAGCGCCCAGGCGCAGCCGCGCCCGCTCGTAGTCGGCGGCGCGCTGGTGCTCCGCCAGGCTGACCGTGTCGGCGAAGCCCGGCGGCACGGTGCCGCGGTGCCGCGCCACATGGGCGGCCTGACGCGCGCGCAGCGCCAGGTCGAGCCCGGTCGCGGCGATGGAGGTCAGGACGAACAGCAGGAGCAGGATCGGCATGGGTGGCATATAGGGGCGTGGCCGGGCGGTGGCGACGGGGGTGGTCACATGGAACGTTCGGTCTCACTTTGCAAAATGGCCGGGCGTCATAGGTTTACGGGATAGGCCATGCCCGATGGGGCGAAGGAGGGTTTTATGTTGTTGGTTCTCGGTTGCTCCGTGTTTCTGCTGATCGTCATGCCGTGGATGCTGTTCGCCTTGGGCCGCATGATCGACAAGGCCACCAGCGGCCGGGCACGCGCGGTGGCGGTGGCGGCGGGGGCCGATGCCGCCCCTGAGACGGAGCAGCCCGCGTGGTTCCGGCGTCCGATGCAGCCGGCATTCAACCGTTCACGCCGGCCGCGGCAAGCCGCGCAACCCTGACGCGGCCGGGTCAGGTCATGCGGGCAGCCGCTCGTTGAAGGCAGGCCGGCGGCGCCCGTTGGCGGCGAGGATGCCGCAAAACAGGACCAGGAGGCCGACGGCATAGGGCGAGTAGGCTTCCTCTTGGAACACCCCGTTGAGCAGGCCGATCCAAAGCCCGATGAACAACAGGCCGGTCGGCGCCGCCCCGGCCCGGGGCGTCCTCCCGAACGGCGCCGCCTGCAGCAGCTTGATGAGGGCGGCGAAGACCACCACGCAGCCGATGCCCATCTGGTAGAGCATGACGCCCACCGCGCTCTCCAGCCCAACGTCGGCGGTCCCGGCGTGCTGCATCTTCTGCCAATACGCCTTGGTGACGCTGGTGCCCAGGTTGCCGCCCGCCCCCAACCCGTGGCCCAGCGGGTTGGCCAGGAACCCATAGACGCCGCCCATGAAGCCCAGCGAGTGGTAGTCGCCGATCTCGATGCCGGTCCGGATGCCGTAGATGACGTAGAAGGCGGAGAAGCCCAGGGTGGCGGCGATCAGCAGCCGCCTGCTTCGCGCGAGGTACCACAGGATATACAGGGCAATGGTGATCGCAAACAGAACGGTCGGCCCTTTGACCCCGGCGCTGAAGCTGAACGCCAGCAGGACCGGCAGCAGCTCGAACCGGCCGAGGCTGATCAGCACCAGTTCTGAGACCGAGAGCACGTAGGCGTAGCTGATGCTGTGCATGTTGGGGCCGCCGAAGCGGAAGCTCGCCTCACCCCCGGACAGGAGCGGGGTGTTGAACCAGTCGCCGGTCTGCGTCTCGATCACGGAATACACGTCGAAGAGGTACCTGTCGGTCACCAGGCCGGCATTCTTGAGGTTGAAGAAGTCCTTCGCGTTGACCAGGCCCAGGTACCAGGACGGGTCCGCGATCTCGAGCGACGAGAGGATCAAGCCGGTGAACACGGCGAGCAGGAAACAGATGGCGGCGGTGCGGTAGCCCCAGGATGACCCCAGCCTCAACCCGATCAGCAGGCTGAACAGCATGGCCGAGACCGACCGGAACGAGATGATGGCGCCGACCGGGCCTTGGACCGCCGCGCCGATGACCATGTACACCGCGGCAACGGCGATGGCGGCGATGGCGTATTGGCTCAGGCGCTTGACCCGGCCGTCGCTTGAGCGGAGCAGGTGGACGGAGAACGCGCCCGCCACGGCCACCGCGCCGATGAACGACGTCCCCGACAGGGCGACGTAGCTGTCATGGCTCATGCCCGGGCTGAAGATCGAGACCAGCACGTTCTGATACAACAAAACCTGCACGAAGACGATGAACGCCGGCAACGGCTTGACGAAGGCGAGCCACGCCAGCCCGGCCGTGCAGAGCACGATGCATGCAGGGTTGATCTCTTTCACCAGGACGACGTGGCACACCAGCCCGAAGATGCCGATGGCCTGCCAAACCAGGGCATGCAGGATGGCTGCGGGCACTGACAGCTCATGGTAGGGCTGGGCCGTATGTCTGGCCGTGGCGGCGAAGGTGCGGTCAATGTAGGTCATGGGGCGAACCAGGTCGTGCGGGATGAAGCGACATCGGGGCCAAGCCGAAGCCCATAGCAGGTTTTCAGCAGGTTTCATGCCAGATGAGGCCCTTGCTGTGGAAACATCAAGCAACTCTGCGGATGTTTCAGCAATGAAGCGCCAGCCCCGGGGATCATCGGGTGGAGCGTGGCGGCCCAGGAGCCTGGACCGTTGCCGCCCTGCCCGCCACGCCATCGTGCAAACTCGGTTCGAACGATGCCTGCCGGCCTGTAACAGGCCATGTTTTTAAAGCACAGCCCTGAATAGGGTAAACTAGTTTTTGTCAGACAAATCAGCAGTCAGTAAGGTTTTGTCGCTTACTTGCCAAACATCAGCAAGAAGAAGCCTGACGGCATTGCGCTGAGGGTTCGGATATTGGTATGTCGTATGGGTTCGTATCCCAATTGATTGGTGGAGACCTGTGATGGCCGCGTCCGCTTCAGCAAGCCCCAAGCTGACTTTCGATGACGAGTTCAACACGCTGTCCCTGGACAACGGCAAGACGGGAACCTGGCAGCCGTCCCTCTGGTGGACCCCCAACGGGACAACCGATCCCACCGTCACCTCATGGGAGGTCAACCCGATGTGGGGTCCCACGTCGGCGCCCGAGGCGAACGTCTATTCCATCAACAACGGCGTGCTTTCGATGGGGATCAAGCCGACGCCCGGCAGCGTCAGCGGCGCGGTCAACAACACGCCGTTCCTCGCCGGGGAGCTCACGACCCACCGGACCTTCTCCCAGACCTACGGCTACTTCGAGATGAATGCGAAGCTCGCGGCCGGCGCCGGCGTCGAATCCGCCTTCTGGCTGCTGCCGGCCGACGGGTCCTGGCCGCCTGAGCTCGACGCGGTCGAGGTGCTGGGCAACAACCCGACCACGCTGGTGATGACCGCCCATTCCTCCGGCGGCACCAACCCGCACTGGTCCGACATCCCCGATCCCACCCAGGCGTTTCACACCTACGGCGTCGATTGGGAGCCGGACAAGATCACCTGGTACTTCGACGGCAAGCAGATGGCGCAGGAGGCGACTCCGGCCGACATGAACAAGCCGATGTACCTGCTGCTCAACACCCTGACCGGCACCTCAAGCTCCTGGGTCGGCGCGCCGAAGGCCGGCACGACCACGCAGATGCAGGTCAACTACGTCCGCGCCTACGCCTCGAAGCCGGATCTCTCGTCAGGCGGCTCGCCTGACCCCACCACCCCGGCGCCCACCACCCCGACCCCTGCGCCCGCGTCCACCGCGCCCCTGCC
>CAXULX010000014.1:0-79286 GCA_964252005.1 uncultured Acetobacteraceae bacterium
CCAGCAATCCGAGCTATGGCGGAGCGAGCCAGGACGGGCCTCGCGCGGCTGGCGCTCGCCCGGGGCGTGGAGCGCCTGCTGGACGGGCTGCAAGGCAGCCCCGGCCACCCCGGCGCCGCGGTCGGCGTGGTGCAGGACGGCGAGTTGACGGTGCATCGCTGCGCCGGGCTGGCCAGCCTGGAATTGAACGCGCCCATCGGGCCGGACACCACGTTCCGCGTCGCCTCCGTCACCAAGCAGTTCACCTGCGCCGCGGTGCTGATGCTCGCGGACGAGGGGCGGCTGCGGCTGGAGGACGACGTGCGGACGCACCTGCCGGAGGTCCCGGATATGAATGCTTCGGGGGGCGCGCCGGTCACGGTCGCGCACCTGCTGCACAACACCAGCGGCATCCGCGACATGCTCGGCATCATGCGTCTGGGCGGCGCGGACCTCGGCCAGCCGGTGCAGGCGGACGAACTGATGGCCGGCATCCTCCGCCAGCGCACCCTGAACTTCGCGCCGGGCAGCCGCTTCCTGTATAGCAACTCCAACTTCCTGCTGCTGGGCCGCATCGCCGAGCGGGTGAGCGGCGAGCCGTTGGCCGCGTTCCTGGACCGCCGCATCTTCGCGCCCGCCGGCATGACCCGCACCCGGCTTATGGAGCAGGTCGGCCAGGTCGTGCCCGGCCTCGCCACCGGCTACGTCCGCCGCGACGGCGCCTGGATGCGCGCGCCGCACGCCTTCCCGCTGCACGGGGAGGGCGGCCTCGTCTCCGGCATGGAGGACCTGGCGCTTTGGAGCCGATGGCTCGATGCCCACCCGGACCTCGCCGGGGCGCTCTCGGCCCAGGCGCCGTTCGCCAACGGGACGACGAACCTCTACGCCCGCGGCCAGGTGGTCCGGGACTACCGCGGCGTCCGCACCGTGGGGCATGGCGGGCTGTGGCCGGGCTACCGCACCGAGTTCCTGCGCGTGCCCGAGCGGGGCGTCGCGGTGGTCGCCATCGCCAACCGCGCCGACGCCGACCCGCTGCTGCTGGCGCACCGGGTGCTCGACCTGCTGCTGGACGCCCGCCCCGGCGCGGCGCCGGCGCCCCGGCCCGCCGACCCGGCCATCGCGCGGCCCTTGGCCGGACGCTGGCTCGACCCGGCATCCCGCGCCACGCTGGACATCGCCGTGACGCCGGAGGGGGCAGTCAGCTTCGCCACCTACGGCCTCCCGTTCGAGCCTTCGACGCTGCCGGACGGCCGCCTCGGCACCGTGCGCGGCATGGCCGCCTTCGCGCTGCGCCCGGTGGATGCGGATGCGGTCGAGGTGGAGCTGGACGCCGGGCACGTCGCCACGTTCCGCCGCGTGCCCCCCGGCGCGGCGCTGCCGGACGGGCTGCCGGGCCGCTACCGCAACGGGGAGATGGATGCGGACTGGACGGTCGGGGCGGACGGCGACGGCCTGCATGTCATCGTCCGCGGGCCGGTGACGCGCGGCGGCCCGTGGCGGGTCGAGCCGGTGCAGGGCGACATCGTGCGCATCCACATGCCGGACCTGTTGTTCCCATCCTGGCTCGACGCGGAGGCGCTGCGGGATGCGGCGGGCGCCGTCACCGGGCTGCGGGTGAGCGGCGGGCGGGTCAAGGACGTGCTCTATCGGCGCGAGGCCGGCTGATGTTGGGGAAACGGCACGATTCCTGCATCGACTCCCGCATTGACGCGCCGTCCGGTCGCCGGGCTATGCTGCGTCGCCACGAACCGAGTCCACCAGCCATGCGCCGCCTCCTGCTCGCCTTGCCGTTCCTCATGACGCTCGCGGCGCCTGCGCACGCCAAGGACGAGTTGGTGATCGGCGCGGCGCAGTTCCCCTCCAGCCTGCATCCGACCATCAACCCGGAGGTCATCAAGACCTACGCCCTCGCCTTCACCCAACGCCCGGTCAGCGCCTACGACAAGGACTGGCACCCGGTCTGCCTGCTCTGCGCCGAGCTGCCGTCGCTGGAGAACGGCCTCGCCCGCATCGAGGACCTGGGCGGCGGCGAGAAGGGCATGGCCGTCACCATCAAGCTCAAGCCCGGCCTGATGTGGGGCGACGGGCGGCCGGTCACCGCGCGCGACATCGCCTTCACCCTCAAGCTGGCGCGCAACCCGGATTCCGGGTTCAGCAACACCTACCCGTGGGAGCGCGCAGCCTCGGCCGACGTGGTGGACGACGCGACCGCCGTGCTGCACCTGCCGCGCGTGCTGTCGGACTACATGATGTGGGACCAGATCCTGCCCGAGCATGTGGAGGGTCCCGTGGCCGCCGCCGCAGCCGCACCCGGCGCCTATATCCAAACGACCCTCTACAACCGCGCGCCCACCACGCCGGGCCTGTGGAACGGCCCTTGGATCATGACGGGCTACCAGTCCGGCAGCCAGATCGTCATGGAGCCGAACCCGCATTGGACCGGCCCCAAGCCCGCCTTCCGCAAGGTCACGCTCCGCACCATCGAGAACACCGCAGCGCTCCAGGCCAACCTGCTGTCCGGCGACATCGACATGGTGGCAGGCGAGGGCGTGGGCCTCACCATCGACCAGGCGCTCGCGTTGCGGAAGCAGGCGCCCGACCGCTTCACCTACGTCTTCCAGCCCAGCCTCACCTACGAGCACATCGACCTCAAGCTCGACAGCCCCATCCTGTCCGACGTGCGGGTGCGGCGCGCCCTGTTGTCGGCGCTCGACCGCCAGACGCTGGTGACCCGGCTGTTCGAGGGCTTGCAGCCCGTCGCCGCCACCTGGGTCAACCCGTTGCACCCCATGCACGACAAGACGGTGGCCGCGGCGAAGTTCGACCTGCCGGGTGCCAAGACGCTGCTCGCCGACGCCGGCTGGACCCCCGGCCCGGACGGGGTGTGCCGCAAGAACGGGCAGCGCCTGTCCATCGAGTTCGGCACCACCGCTGGCAACCGCCTGCGCGAGCTGGAGCAGCAGGTCCTGCAGAACCAGTGGAAGGCCGCCTGCATCGAGGCGACGATCAAGAACGAGCCGGCCCGCACCCTGTTCGGCGAGACGCTGAAGCGGCGCACCTACACCGGCGCGATCCTGTACGGCTGGAGCAGCACCGCCTCCGAATCGCCGCGCCGGACGCTCGCGACCGACCAAATCCCGAGCCAGGCCAACAGCTACGGCGGCGCGAACTACCCAGGCTTCAGCGACCCCGCCATGGACGCGGGCATCGCCGCGGTCGAAAGCGAGCTGGACCCGGAAAAGGCCCGCGCGGGATGGGCGGCGATGCAGCGCCTGTATGCCGAGCAGCTGCCGGCGCTGCCGCTGTTCTTCCGCGCCGAGCCGCACGTCACCCCCAAATGGCTGCACGGTTACCAGCCGCTCGGCAACGGCTACAACGTCGGCATCTTCGCGGAGCAATGGACATCGCAGTGATACGGACGGTTCAGTTGAGTGGCCGTTATCCGCTGATGGGTTTCACCCATCCTACGGCATGGGTCACGTAGGATGGGTGAAACCCATCAGCCGCACACGGATCAATCAAGGGTGCCGCCCGCAATAAGTCCGCTCCTGGAAGTCCAGGGTTTAGAGGTCGCCTTCGACCTGCCGGGCGGGCCGCGCACGGTGGTGGCGGGCGTGGCCTACTCCATCCCGCCGGGCCGCACCCTGGGCGTGGTGGGGGAGAGCGGCTGCGGCAAGAGCATGACGGCGCTGGCGCTCATGGGCCTGGTGCCGCAGCCCGGCCGCGTGTTCGGCAGCATCCGCTTCGAGGGGCGCGAGCTGGTCGGCCAAAACCGCGCCGCCTGGCGGGCGATGCGCGGCGACCGCATGGCGATGGTGTTCCAGGAGCCGATGACGGCGCTCAACCCCGTCATGCCCGTGGGCCGCCAGATCGCCGAGGCCCTGGTGCTGCACGAGGCCATCGGCTGGCGCGCCGCGGGCGAGCGTGCCGTCGAGCTGCTGGCCCAGGTCGGCATCCCCGCCGCGCGGGAGCGGGCCGGCGCCTACCCGCACCAGCTCAGCGGCGGGCAGCGGCAGCGCGCGATGATCGCGATGGCGCTCGCCTGCCGCCCGGCGCTGCTGGTCGCGGACGAGCCGACCACGGCGCTCGACGTCACCATCCAGGCGCAGATCCTCGACCTCATGCTGGCGTTGCAGGAGGAGACCGGCGCCGCGATCCAGTTCATCTCCCACAACCTCGCGGTGGTGAGCGAGGTGTCGCATGAGGTCGTGGTGATGTACGCCGGCCGCATCGTGGAGCGCGGCCCGGCCGACGCGCTGTTCGCGCAGCCGCTGCACCCCTACACCATCGGCCTGATCGACACCCTGCCGCAGCCCGCGCACCGGGTGGACCATTTGCCGGTGATCCCCGGCGGCGTGCCGGACCTCGGCCGCCCCGAGCCGGGCTGCCGCTTCGCCCCCCGCTGCCCGCGCGGCGACGCCGGGTGCCGGAGCGCGGAGCCGGCGCTCCTGGAGCACGCGCCGGGCCAGTGGGCCGCGTGCTTCAAGGTGCATCTGTGAGCCTGCTGTCGGTCGAGCGCGTGTCCGTCCACTTCCCGCAAGGGGGCGGGCTGTTCGCCAAGCCGCGGGTCCTGCGCGCGGTCGAGGACGTGAGTTTCGACATCCAGCCCGGCGAGACCCTGGCGCTGGTGGGCGAGAGCGGCAGCGGCAAGACCACGCTGGGCCACGTCGTCGCCGGCCTCCGCGCGCCGACGCAAGGGGCGGTGCGCTACGCCGGCCAGGCGATCCAGGTGGTGTTCCAGGACCCGTTCGGCGCCTTGGACCCGCGGATGCCGGTGTCCACCATCATCGCGGAGCCGCTCCGCATCGCCCGCCGCCCGGCGGCGGAGCAGCGGCGGCGCGCGGGGGAACTCGCGGCCCAGGTGGGCCTGCCGCCCGACGCGCTCAACCGCTACCCGCACGAGTTCTCGGGCGGCCAGCGCCAGCGCATCGCCATCGCCCGGGCGCTCGCCCCCGAGCCGGAACTGGTCGTGGCGGACGAGCCGCTGTCGGCGCTCGATGTCAGCATCGGCAGCCAGGTGCTGAACCTGCTGCGCGACCTGCAACGCGCGCACGGCCTCGCTTACCTGTTCATCTCCCACGACCTGGCCGTGGTGAACCACCTGGCCGACCGCGTGGCCGTGCTCTATCTGGGCCGCCTGGTGGAGCTTGCGCCGCGCGCCGACCTGTTCGGCAAGCCGAGCCACCCCTATACCCGCGCCCTGCTGGACGCCGCCCCGCGCATCGGCCGCCGCCGCGCCCGCGGCTCGGCATTGCGCGGCGAGATGCCCAGCCCGATGGCGCCGCCGCCGGGCTGCGTGTTCCACCCGCGCTGCCCCAAGGTCCAGGCCGTCTGCCGCGTCCAGCCCCCTCTGCTCGTCTCGGCGCCGGGCCGGCGGAAGGTGCTGAGCGCCTGCCACTTCGCGGAGTAGCCATGGCCCGCTTCCTCCTCCGTCGGACCGCCCAGGCCGTGCTCGTCCTGCTGGTGATGTCGTTCGTCATCTACGGCCTGATCGGCCTCATGCCGGGCGACCCCATCGACCTGATGATGGCGAGCAACCCCGGCATGACGCCGGAGGCCGCGGCCCGCCTCCGCGCCATCTACGGCCTCGATCAGCCGTTGCTGTTCCGCTACGCCCGCTGGCTCTGGGACGCGCTGCGCGGCGACCTGGGGTTCAGCCGGGTGCACTCCCGCCCGGTGCTGGAGGTGCTGCTGCCGGCGCTGTGGCAGACCTGCAAGCTCATGCTGGGCGGCTTCGGCATCGCCGTCGCGCTGTCGCTGCTGCTGGGCGTGCTGGCGGCGCTGCGGCCCGGCGGCTGGATCGACGGCGCCATCAGCACGGTGGCCTTGGCCGGGGTGTCGGTGCCGGTGTTTTGGCTGGCGCTCGTGCTGATCCTGGTGTTCGCCGTGAACCTGCACATGCTGCCGGCGAGCGGCGTGGGCGACGGCTCCTGGGCGGACACGTTCTGGCACATGGTCCTGCCGGTCACGACGCTCGCCTTGTCGATCATCGGCCAGTTCGTGCGCTACGTGCGCGCCGCCATGGTGGACGCGCTCCGCATGGACCACGTCCGCACCGCGCGGGCCAAGGGGGCGGGGGAGGGCCGGGTGGTGCTGATCCACTCGTTGCGCCCGGCGCTGATCCCCGTGGTGACGGTCATGGCGCTGAGCTTCGGCGGCCTGTTCGGCGGCGCGCTGATCACCGAGACGATGTTCGCGCAGCCCGGCATGGGGAAGATGATCTATGACGCCATCCTGGGCAACGACTACAACCTGGCGCTCAGCGGGCTGCTGTTCGCGACGCTCGTGACCTTGCTCAGCAACCTCGCCGCCGACCTCGCCTATGGCTGGCTCGACCCGCGGATTTCCGTCGCGTGAACGTCCAGCTTCCGGTCACGCCCGCGTTGGCCGTGGAGGCGCCGCAAAGCCCCTGGCGCCTCCGCCTGCGCCGCTTCCGCCGGCACCGGACGGGGATGGCGGCGCTCGTGCTGCTGCTGCTGGTCGTGCTGTTCTGCCTGGGCGCCTGGCCCGTGCAGTGGTGGCTGGGGGTGGACCCCACCACGACCGACCTGCTCGCCCGCTTCGACCCGCCGAGCGCCGCGCACCCGCTCGGCACGGACGACGCCGGGCGGGACGAGCTGGTGCGGCTGATGGTGGGCGGCCAGATCTCGCTCCTGGTGGGGCTGATCGCCACCGTGTTCGGCGCCGTGCTGGGCACCGCCATCGGGGTGGCCGCCGGCTACTTCGGCGGGCGGCTCGACGCCGTGCTGATGCGCTTCACCGACGGCATGATCGCGCTGCCGCTGCTGCCGCTGCTGATCGTGCTGGGGGCGCTCGACCTCACCAAGCTGGGCTTCTCGCCGGAGTTCGCGCGTTCGGGCGCCGCCGGGTTCTGGCGGGTGGCGGTCATCATCTCCATCGTCGATTGGACCGGCATCGCCCGCATCGTGCGCGCGGCCACGCTCTCGGTGCGGGAGGCCGACTACATCCGCGCTGCCCGGGTCAGCGGCGCGCGGGCGGGCTACGCGATCCTCACCCACGTGCTGCCCAACGTGGCCAGCCCCTTGATCGTCGCGGTCACGCTCACGGTGGGGCGCGTCATCCTGTTCGAGAGCGTGCTGAGCTTCCTCGGCTTCGGCATCGTGCCGCCCACGCCGTCCTGGGGCAACATGCTCAACAACGCGCAGGAGCTGGTGACGACGGCGCCGGTGCTGGCGGTGCTGCCGGGCCTGCTGATCTTCCTGTCGGTGATCGCGGTGAACCTGCTGGGCGACGGGCTGCGTCACGCCTTCGATCCGCGGGGCGAGTAGTCCGCGGCGAGCCGCCGCGCGCGCTCAGCCGCCGATCATGCCCTGCACCCGGGCCGCGAGGGCGTCCACGGCGAACGGCTTGGTGATGACCTCCATGCCGTGGTCGAGCAGGCCATGGCCGACCGCCGCGGTTTCGGCGTATCCCGTGACGAACAGCACCTTGAGGCTGGGACGCCGGCTTCGGGCGGCATCGGCGAACTGGCGGCCGTTCATGCCGCCGGGCAGGCCGACATCGGTCAGCAGGAGGTCGATGCGGGCCCCGGACTCCACGATGTCCAACCCCGACCGGGCGTCGTCCGCCACCAGCACCGCGTAGCCGAGGTCCGACAGCGCCTCGGTGATGACCATGCGGACGGCGGGTTCGTCCTCCACCGCCAGCACCACGGCGCCGGCTTCCGCCGAGAGCGGGCTGGCCGTGGGGCTGGCCTCCGCCGCCGGGGCCACCGCCCCGAAGTGGCGGGGCAGGCAGATCGTCGCCGTCGTGCCCTGGCCCGGCGCGCTGCGCAGGCTCAGATGCCCGCCCGATTGCCGCATGAAGCCATAGATCATGGACAGGCCCAGCCCGGTGCCCTGGCCGAGCGGCTTGGTCGTGAAGAACGGGTCGAAGGCGCGGGCCAGCACCTCGGGCGTCATGCCGGAGCCGGTGTCGGCGATGGACAGGACCACGTACTCGCCGGCCGGCACGCTGTCGAAGGAGGAGGGGCCGGCGGGGGGCCGCGTCTCCCCGCCCGGCCCGGGCAGGGCGGCGTTCGCGGTCTCGATCACCAGGCGCCCGCCCTCCGGCCTCGTGCCCGCTTCGCAGGCGCTCCCGCCGGGGGATGGCTGTGCCATGGCGTCGCGCGCGTTGATCACGAGGTTGAGCAGCGCGCTTTCGAGCTGGTTCGCGTCGCACAGGGTCGGCCACAGCCCGTCCGCAAGCCGCGTCTCCACCTGGATGCCGGGTCCCATGGTGCGGCGGATCAGGTCCTCCATGCCGCGGACCAGCCGGTTCGCGTCGGTCGGCTTGGGATCGAGCGTCTGGCGGCGGGAGAAGGCCAGCAGCCGATGGGTCAGCGACGCCGCGCGGCCGGCCGAGGTCAGCGCGGCGTCGAGGTAGCGGCCCAGTTCCGCCGTGCGCCCCTGGGCCACGCGGGTGCGCATCAGCTCCAGGTTGCCGGTGATGCCGGTCAGCAGGTTGTTGAAGTCGTGCGCGATCCCGCCCGTGAGCTGGCCGACCGCCTCCATCTTGTGCGACTGGCGCAGCGCCTCCTCGACCTGCTCGCGCTCCTCGGCCTCGGCCTGCAGCCGGCTGTTCGCCTCCACCAGCGCCCGGGTGCGCTCGGCGACCCGGGCCTCCAGCGCCTCGTTGGCGTGGCGCAGCGCCGCCTCGGCCGTCCTCGACGCGGTCACGTCGGCGACCGTGCCGGTGTAGCGCAGCGCCCGGCCGCCCGCCTGCTCGCAGCAGCGGCCGCGGACGTGCACGCAGCGCCTTTCGCCGTTGGGATAGACGAGACGGATCTCCCTCTCGTAATCGGCGAGCAGGGCCGTCGCCTCCCCGATGCTCGCGACGGTCCCCGCGCGGTCGTCGGGGTGGATGAGGGCCGCCAGCTCCGCAAGCGGCATGCCGGCCCCGACGGCCTTGGGGTCAAGGCCGTAGAACCCGGCGAAATGCGGGTCGGCGGTGAGCGTGCCCGCGGGCACGTCCCATTCGAAGAAGCCGAGCAGGCCGGTCGCCAGCGCGGATTGTTGCCGGTCCAGGCTCGCGCGCAGCCGCGCCTCCGCGTCGCGCATGTCGCCGATGACACGCAGGCGGTCCACCGCGGCGGCGATCAGGTTGGCGTAGCTTTGCAGGAAGGCCGTATCGTCCTCGTTGAACGGGCGCGGCTCGCGGCTGTCGATCTGCAGGATGCCGAAGGGCGGCCGGCCCCTGGCTCCGATGATGAGCACGTTGACGACCGCCTTCACGCCGTTGTCGGTCAGGAAGGCCGGGTAGCGGAACCGCGTCTCCGTCCTGATGTCGGGCGAGATCATGGGCTTGCCCGTCCTGAGCGCGTGGCCCTCCGAGGTGTGGTCCTCCGCCTTGACGGTGGCCTCGCCGATGACGCCCGGCTTCCAGCCGACTCCGGCGCGCGCCCAAAGGGTCTGCCCGTCCTCCAGCAACTCCATGACCTTGGCGAGGTCGGTGCCGAGCGCCTCTCCCACCAGGTGGCACGCCTCGGTCAGGATCTCGTCCAGGTCCTCGGACTTGAGCGCAAGCTCGCCGAACCGGGCCAGGGTGGTCTGCTGGCGCAGGACGGACTGGTGCTGGTCCCACCCGAAGTCGTTCACGCGGTGCGCCCCGTCCGAAGCCGCCCGGCACGTCCGGCCGAATCGCCGCCGCAGGCCGCATCATGGGGGAGACGGTCGGTCATGGGGCGGCTGCGGCTCCCGGCGTGCGACTCTGTGGGCATCAGAGAATACTGTACAAGTAAAGGAACGAAACCGTGCTTTCAATCGGTTTGGCCGGGTGCAGGCCCAAGGCTGATGGCCGGCGGCGGAGGGCCGTGCCGCACGGGCCGCTCGTCGCGGCGGAATAAACCAGGCAAACAATCCTTGCCATCGTATGCTGGCGACGACGGGCCGGGCGTGCGGCCGGAGCAAGGGGAGGGGCCGGGCATGGCCGGATTGTACTTCGACGAGCTGGCGGTCGGGCAGACGTTCCTGCACCCGATCCGCCGTACGATCACCGAGGCGGACAACGTCTGGTTCAGTTGCATGACGCACAACCCGGCTGCCCTGCACCTCGACGAGGAGTACTGCCGCACGGAGACCGAGTTCGGCCAGCGCATCGTCAACAGCGCCTTCACGCTGGGCCTGATGGTCGGCATCTCCGTGGGCGACACGACGCTCGGCACCGCGGTGGCGAACCTGGGCTGGGACGAGGTGCGGTTCCCGAAACCGGTGTTCCACGGCGACACGCTGCGGATCGAGACGGAGGTGCTGGAACTGCGCCCGTCGAAGTCGCGCCCGAACGCCGGCATCGTGACCTACATGCACCGCGCCTACAACCAGCGAGGCGAGCTGGTCGGCCATTGCAAGCGGTCGGGCCTGCAGTTGAGGCGCCCGGCCCCCCTGCGCGCCACCCAGACCTAGGGTCATGTCGGACGCCCTGGCCCGCTGGATCGGATCGTGCGTGCGCCATGCCTGGGCGGTGCTGCTGCTGTCGCTGCTACTGGCCGGGGGCTGCGTCTGGCTCGCGCAGTCCCGGCTCGCGGTCACCACCGACACCTCCCGCCTGTTCTCCGCGAGCCTGCCCTGGCGGCAGCATGGGATGGAGCTGCAACGCGCCTTCCCGCAGAACGAGGACCTGCTGGTCGCCGTGGTGGACGGCGCGACGCCGGAGGAGGCGGAGGCGACCGCCACCTCGCTCGCCTTGGCCCTCCAAGACGACAGGGCGCACTTCAAGAGCGTCCGCCAGCCCGACGCCTCCCCGTATCTGGAACGCAACGCCCTGATGTTCCTGAGCCGCCCGCAGCTTTCGGCGCTGCTGGACCAGACCATCGACGCGCAGCCCTTCCTGGGTCAGCTCGCCGCCGACCCGAGCCTGCGCGGCCTGCTGAGCGCGTTGTCGCTGATCGCGGAGGGCGTGCGGGCCGGCCAGGCGAACCTCGCGCCGTTCGACCCGGCGCTCAAGGGCTTCCACGCCGCGCTGGCCGCCGCGGCGGCGGACCGGCCGCAGCCCTTGTCGTGGCAGCGGCTGCTGGCCGGGCCGGTCTCCGACCTCGCCGGGCAATACCATTTCGTGCTGACGCAGCCGCGCCTCGACTTCGGGGCGCTCGAACCCGGCGCCGCCGCGACCCAGGCGATTCGCCGCGCCGTGACCGGGCTGGAGTTCGTGCAGCGCGGGCGTGCCCATGTGCGCCTGACCGGCTCCGTGGCGCTGGAGGACGAGGAGTTCGCGACGGTGGCACAGGGCGCCGTCGCCGGCCTGCTCGGCAGCACGGCGCTGGTGGCGCTGCTGCTGTTCCTGGCGTTGCGGAGCTGGCGTCTGATCGTGCCGGTGCTGCTGACCCTCGTGCTGGGCCTGCTGCTGACCACGGGGTTCGCGACCTTGGCCGTCGGCACGCTGAACCTCGTCTCGGTCGCCTTCGCTGTGCTGTTCGTGGGGATCGCGGTGGATTTCGGCATCCAGATCGCCGCGCGCTTCCGGGAGGAGCGGCTGCAGGCCCCGACCCTGCCGGCGGCGCTGGACCGCACCGCGCGCCGGGCCGGGCGGCAGGTCATGGTGGCCGCCTGCGCCAGCGCCGCCGGGTTCCTCGCCTTCACCCCCACGAACTTCGTCGGCGTGGCGCAGCTCGGCCTGATCGCCGGCGTCGGCATGCTGATCGCGTTCGCCTGCACCGTGACCGTGCTGCCGGCGCTGCTGCTGCTGTTCGAGCCGCGGGCCGGGGCCGGGGAGGTCGGCCTGCGCTGGCTGCGCCCGCTCGACGTGCCCCTCGCGCGCTTCCGCAAGCCGATCCTGCTGACCTGCGCCATGCTGGCCATCGCCGGCGCCGCGTCGCTGCCGCGCCTGGTGTTCAACAGCGATCCGCTGGACACCAAGGACCCGACGACCGAGGCGGTCCGCACGCTGCACGCCCTGATGGATGACCCCGTCGCCAACCCCTACACGATGGAGGCGCTGGAAGCCTCCGTGGCCGACGCCGCCAGCCTGGCCGGGCGGCTGCAGGGCCTGCCGCTGGTCGATAGCGTGCTGACGCTGCGCAGCTTCGTGCCGGAGGACCAGGCCGAGAAGCTGCCGCTGATCGCCGACGCCGCGTCGCTGCTGGGGCCGACGCTGGATGTGGATGCGGGCGCCGAGCCGCCGGACGCCCCGGCGCTGCGTCAGGCCGCGCAGTCCGCGGCGGCGGCGCTGGACGGCGTGCGGGACAAGCTGCCGGAGGGCAGCACGCTCACCGCCATCGCCGCCGATTTGGAGACCCTCGCCCAGGCGCCCGACCCCGTCCTGCTGGCCGCCAACGCCGCGCTGACCCGGTTCCTGCCGTTGCAGCTTGACCGCCTGCGCCGGGCGTTGGCCGCCAAGCCGACCACGGAGGCCGAGGTCCCGCCCGACATCGCCGCCGACTGGGTGCTGCCGGACGGCCGCGCCCGGCTGCAGGTGGTCCCGAAGCGGAGCGTCATGGCCGGCGACGGCCTGCATCGGTTCGTGGCGCAGGTGCAGGAGGTCGCGCCGGACGCCGCCGGGGCCGCGGTCTCGATCACCGCCAGCGCCGACACCATCGTGACGGCGTTCCGCTCGGCGGCGGTCTGGGCGTTGCTGGCGATCACGGCGATCCTGGTCGTGGCGCTGCGCCGGGTGGTCGATGTGCTGCTGGTGATGGCGCCGCTGCTGCTGTCGTCCATGCTGACGGTGCTGCTGGCGGTGCTGCTGCCGTTGCCGCTCAACTTCGCCAACATCATCGCCCTGCCGCTGCTGCTGGGGGTGGGGGTGTCGTTCAACATCTATTTCGTGATGAACTGGCGTGCGGGGCGCATGTCTCCCCTGGGATCGGCCACGGCGCGGGCGGTGCTGTTCTCGGCGCTCACCACGGCCACGGCGTTCGGCTCGCTCGCGCTGTCGCGGCATCCCGGGACCGCCAGCATGGGGGCGCTGCTGCTGCTCAGCCTGGGCTGCACGCTGCTGACCACGCTGCTGTTCGTGCCGGCGCTGCTGGCGCAGGTGCCGCGCCGGGCTTGACCGGCTAAGGCTGGGCTGGGCCGGACGGGGGCTGGGCCGCCTGCCGCCAGACGCCGGGGATGGCGTCCCACAGGGCGCGGTTGCCCGCCCGCACCTGCGGGCTGGGATGGGCGCTTTCCAGCACGCGCAGCCCCTGCATGGCGGAACGCGCCCGCGCCGCGGTGCGGCCGACGAGCACCGCGGTGTGCAGCCGCGGCAGCAGGGCCAACGCCTGCGGAAGCTCCTGCAAGCCGGCCGCCCGTTCCGCCGCGGTGACGGAGATCGAGCCGTTCCACCAGGGGATGACGTTCCAGATCACCGTGTCGCGCCGCGGCAGGCCGGCCTCAAGCATGAAGCGGCGCAGCGCCCCGGCGGTCGCGCCGCCGTTGTCCCGGCTGATGAACCCGGCGTCGCCGCCGTCCGCGGGAGACGGGGCCGCCTGCGGGCCGGGCTTCTCCAGCAGGAAGAGCACCTGCGCCGCCGTGCCGCCGTCCATGGGATCGAAATCCGGAACCGCGACGCCCGGACGGCTTCGCAGGCGCGCCGCGTAGGCCGCAAGGGGCGCCATGTGCGGCAGGGCCAGCAGGGCGCGGCGCTGCTGCCGGAGCGCCGGGTCGCGGAGAGTCCCAGGAGGTTCGTTGGGCCGTTGCAACACTGAGGGGTTCAGAGGGCGTCCGAACGCAAAACGGCCTGGGACGCGCAGGGCGTCCCAGGCCGCATGGTGCGCTGGCTGCTACTTGGAGGCGGGCTGCGGCACGGTCTTGTCGAAGGCGCCCGAGGGCTGGCCGCCCGTGGAGCCGCTCGGCGCCGCCGGCGCGGCCTGCATGGCGCCGCTCGGCGCGCTCATGCCGGTCTGGCCGACCACGCCGGTCGGCGGGGCGCCCGGCGATGTCGTGCCGGCGCCGGCCGGCACGCTGTTCGACGGCTCCGGCGCGTTCTGGCTGGCGTTGGGCGAGGGCGGGGTCTGCGTCGCGCCGGATTGGGCCAACGCCGGGCCGGCGACCAGCCCAGCACTCAACATCGTGGCGGCAAAGGCTGTCAGGACGGCTTTATGCAAGATCGGAACTCCCTAGGTTTATGTCAGGCGCAGCGGCGGACAAGCGTTTAAGCCGCTTACGGGGGCTACTAACCGATCAGACGCCGATTGGTTCGCCTGTGTTCAGACCCAGCACGAAAATTTTGCCGAGCGTGGTTTCCCGGCCCGGCGCGCCGCCTTGAATAGTTGTCGTAATGCAATAAGCTGCCGTGGCGTCCCGTGCAACTGTCCAGCCTCCTGGCGCGCTTCCCTCTGCACCGCACAACCACGAGGAATGCCGCAATGTCCGCTCGCAGCACCATCAACGCCCTGGCGCATGGCCGGCAGGCCACCGAATTGAGGGAGCAACTGCAAGGCTTGCTGCCGGACAGCGCCGGGCCGGCCGTCGAGGCCGCGGCGCAGGGCGCCGGCGCCGGCCTGCGGACGCTGCTCGACTACGCCACGCTGGCCGCGGAGTACGGGCAGCCCCTCGTCGGCCTCATACAGCGCCTCGCGGGGCGTGCGCCCGCCCAGGCGGTCTCGGCCGTCCTGCCGTCCCGGCAGCGCAGCGCCTGGCGCCCGGTCGCGGTCGCCGGGCTGGTCCTCGGCGTCGCGGCGCTCGCCTATGGCTACGGGGCATCCAGGGCAGCCCGGGATGCCGCGCGGAATGCCTGACGCCGGTTTTTCCAAGCTCGACGTCCGGACGGCGCGTCAGGGCGCGGAGGCCGGGTCCGCCCCGATGGCGGACTCGTCCCGCGGCATGACGCTGTTCGTCATGATCGTGGCCACGCTGTACTTCGGCAAGGAGGTGCTGGTCCCGATCACGCTGGCCTTGCTGCTGGCCTTCGTGCTGGCGCCGCTGGTCGGGCTGCTGCGGCGCCTGCGGATCGGCCGGGTGCCGGCGGTCTTGCTCGCCGTGCTGCTTGCGGTGGGTCTCGTGCTCGCCGTGGGCGGCGTGATCGGCTCGCAACTGGCCGAACTCACCAGCAAGCTTCCGGAGTACGCGGCGACGGTGGAGGACAAGGTCGAGACGGTCCGCCGGGCCACCATCGGCCGGCTCTCGGCGTTGGCGGAGAAGGTGGGCAGCCACGCCGCGACGCCCGCCGGCACGCCGGAGGCGGCGCAGGCGCCGTCCTCGCCGCAGGCCGCGCCCGCCCCCGATGCCGCCGGCCCATCGACCTCCTCGCCGCTTGAACTCGCCCGGCGCTACCTGTCGCCCGTGCTGTCGCCGCTCGCGACGTTCGGCATCGTGTTCATCGTGGCGATCTTCGCGCTGTTGCAGCAGGAGGACCTGCGCGACCGGCTGATCCGGCTGTTCGGCACCACCGACCTGCACCGGGCGACGGTCGCCATCGACGATGGCGGGCAGCGGCTGAGCCGGTACTTCCTGACGCAGCTTTGCATCAACACCGGATTCGGCTGCCTGATCGGCGTCGGCTTGTTCTTCATCGGCGTGCCGAATCCGGTGCTTTGGGCCATCCTCTCGGCGCTGCTGCGCTTCGTGCCCTATGTCGGCGCGCTGATCTCGGCGCTGCTGCCGGTGGCCCTTGCGGCCGGGGTCGCCCCTGGATGGTCGATGCCGCTCTGGACGCTCGGGCTGTTCGTCGTGGCCGAGGGCGTGACCGGCCAGGCCATCGAGCCGCTGGTGTACGGCCACAGCACGGGGCTGTCGCCGTTCTCGGTGATCGTCGCGGCGATCTTCTGGTCCTGGGTCTGGGGTCCGGTCGGCCTCATCCTGTCCACGCCGCTGACGCTGTGCCTGGTCGTGCTGGGGCGCCACATCGACCGGCTGGAGTTCCTGGACGTGCTGCTGGGCGACACCCCGGCGCTGACGCCGACGCAGAGCTTCTACCAGCGCCTGCTGGCCGGCGATCCCGACGAGGTGCTGGAGGAGGCCGAGCGGACGCTGAAGCAGCGGTCGCTCTCGACCTATTACGACGAGGTGGCGCTGAAGGGCCTGCAACTCGCGGCCAAGGACAGCCAGCGCGGCGTGCTGACGCATGGGCAGCTTGAGCATGTGAAGCGCACCATCAAGGCTTTGGTGGACGACCTCGCGGGCCATGACGACGCGGCGCCCAAGGTGAAGCCGGCCCAGCCCGACGACAGCGCGCTGGCCCCGGCGCCCGGGCGGCGCGAACTGCCGGACAACCCGACGCCGGACGGGTCCGCGCCCGCGAAGGCGGACCTGCCGCCGTCCTGGCAGGGCGAGGCGCCCGTCCTTTGCATCGCCGGGCGTGGCCCGCTGGACGAGGCGGCCTCGGCCATGCTGGTGCAGCTTCTCGACAAGCACGGCATGAACGCCCGCCTCACGCCCTACGAGGCGGCGTCGCGGGAGCAAGTGGAGATGCTCGACGTGAGCGGCGTGGCGATGGTGTGCATCTCCTACCTCAACATCGCCGGCAACCCGGCGCATCTGCGCTACCTGATGCAGCGGCTGCGGCGGAAGCTGCCGAAGGGTGCTCCGATCCTGGTCGGCCTGTGGCCCACCGGAGAGGCGGCGCTGACCGACCGGATGGTGCAGACGGAGATCGGCGCCGACCACTTCACGAGTTCGCTCCGCGATAGCGTGGATGTTTGCCTGAAGGTGGCGCGGGGCGGGTCCTGAACTGGTTCGCGCGGTGGCGGCTGAGATGTGGTGTTCTGGTGATTAAGGGATGTGGTTCATGTCCTGGCAGCCGCTGGAATAGGAGCAGGAGCCAAACGGTGAAGCGGCGGGTTGTCCCAATTGAGAGATAGTCTGTTTGCCGTAATCCAAGGGTCATCAGGAACAAGGGTTTGCGAGCCGCCAAGCGAGGAGAGTTCAACTGAGGGCCGGTAGCAACGGACCTGAAAGTCTGATTCACGTTTCCAGTTGGATTTTACAGCCGAATTCGATTCAGCGCGGACATCATAGTCTAACCAACTGGACTTCTCCGCCAAATTCAGCTTTCCAAATGGCCGCAAATTCCAACACCCTCTCTAATGGTTCATCAGGGTGCATGGTGGTGATGATGAAGCGGCTCGGATCAGAGCCGTCACCAACTACGAGTTCATCAATCAAATTCTCTACGTAGCTTGCGCCAATGCCATTCAACGCAATTAGCAAGACACCGTCGCGGAGGCAGATCTCAACAAACGGGCTCAGCATCTTTTCGTTGCTAAGAGGCAGTTGCAGTACGATTTTCGGTGCATAGGGCAATTGATGATAGTTACTTGCATGTCCAGTTACTCCGCGACAGCAGGCCAACGATCTTTGGTGAAAGCAGTTGTTATGTTTACATCATCTTTCATATTTGTTTTCACTAGCTAGCATACTTAACACCCATCAGACCGATAATCTGGAAACATGGAAAGCGATCCCATTCCGCGGCGAATAGCCCGGAGGCCGCTAGGGGACGTAGTAGGCCAACTGGTGCCGAAACCCAGACAATGTTGAAAACGTATAGATTTCTCGCCACGCTCAAACACGCCTCGCGTCCCGCAGCATCGCCGCGAGCGCATCGGCAAGCTGCCCAAGCGCCCGGCTCATGGCGGCGACCAACTCCGCAGTGCCGGCGCCGGCCGGCGGGACCGCCAACCGCACCACGCGCGTCGCCGCCGCGGTGCGCGTGCGCCCGCGCGACACCGCCACCTGCGCCAGCAGCACCACCTGGCCCGACGGGTCGGCATCGAACCGCTGGATGTCGATCTCGACCGTCGCATCCGCCTCCGCCGTGATCGACCCGGCCGAGGTGAACACGCTGCTGCCGGGCAGGCGGGCGTTCAGGTCCTCGGCCAGGATGCGCGCGCACAGGTCGCCCAGCGGCTCCCCCCACCGCTCCGAGCCGGTCACGCGGAGCGAGTAGGCGGTGTTGCTCCGCACGATTTCCGGACGGTCGAGGTAGCCGGCGAGGCCGGGGCGGCGCAGCTCGATCAGCGCCGGGCCGCCGCGGCGGGGGGCGCCCGGCACGGCGGCCAGGGTGAAATACGCAGGCTCCGGCGAGGCGCACGCGGTGGCGGCGCCGGCCAGCGCGAGGCCGAGGAGGCCGCGGCGGGACAGCGTCATCGCGTGGCGGCCACGCCGGCGCGTCCGCGCACCAGGGCCTCGGGATGGCGGTCGAGGAAGTCCGCCAGCAGCCGGATCGACCGCGCAGTGTCGCCCACCTGGGTCATGGCCCGCTCCAGCTCCCGTGAAAATTGCGAGTTGTTGCCGTAGCTCGTCTCGATGGACCCGACGGTCCGCCCGGCCTTCGCCACAGCCTCCTGCAGGCCCGCGGTGATCTCCGGCAGGCGGCGCAGCGTGGGGGTCAGCCCGGCGTCCGTCTTCCTCACCAGCTCCTGCACGCTCGCCATCGCGCTGGACGCGGAGCGCAGGGCGCCGTTGAGGTTCTGCCCGATCTGATCGAGCGGCAGCCGGTCCAGCTTGCCTGCGATGTCGCTGGCGGCGACGAGGATGTTGTCGAGGCCGCCGCCCTGGCTCGGCAGCACGATGCTGTCGCCCTCCATCGCCACATCCGCAGGCCGGGCATTCGCCACGAAGTCGAGCGCCACCACCCGTTGGCCCGTCAGGTAGCTCGCGGTCTGCAACTGCGCCCGCATGCCGCGCTGCACCAGGCGGCGGGTCGTCTCCAGGGTGTCGTCGGTCTTGACCGCGTCCTCGGTCATGATGCGTTCGGGCTGCACTTCGAGCAGCACCCGGACCCGCCCGCTGCCGCGCGCCGGATCCAGTTCCAGGGCGACGTTGCTCACGGTGCCGATCTGGATGCCGAAGAACTCGACCGGGGCGCCGCGCGCGAGCCCGCGGACCGAGCTTTCGAAATAGGTGACGAAGGACAGCTTGGTGCTGTAGCCCGACGCCTGCGCCTCGCCGAAATTGTTATAGAGCGGGAACTCGGTGCCGGCATCCGCCTCCGCGGCGTCGGCCTTGCTGCGGCTCGGCGAGTCGAACGCGACGCCCCCGGACAGCACGGCCTGCAGGCTCGCGACCTCCACGTGCACCCCCTCGCCGCCGATCTGGACCGACAGGCCCGAGGCATTCCAGAAATGCGTGCCGTGGCGCACGAAGCCGTCATACGGCGCGCGGATGAACACCTGCACGGCCACCGGCCCGGTGCCGTCGCCGATGTCGTAGCCCAGCACCTCGCCCACGGTGATGTCGCGGTAGAACACCGGCGCCCCCGGCCCCAGGGAGCCGAGGCGCTGGGCCTTGACGGTGAAGGTGCGGCCCGGCTCGCCGGTGCGGACGCCGGGCGGCTGCTCCAGCCCGGTGAACTCCAGGCGCCGGTCCCCGTCGCGTCCGCCGGGGTCCATCTCGATGTAGCTGCCGGACACCAGGGTCTCGATCCCCGCCAGGCTGCCCGAGCTGATGCGGGGCCGCACCACCCAGAACCGGGCCTTTTCGGTCAAATAGGGCTCGACCTCCCGCCGCATGCGGACCGTGACGATGACGTGGGACATGTCGTCCGACAGCCGGATCGTCTCGACCTGGCCCAGCTCGACCGCCTTGTGCCGCACCCGGGTCTGCCCGGCGGTCAGGCCGTCCGCGCCGCGGAAGCTCAACGTCACGACGCTGCCCTGCTGCGACACGGTGCGCCAGCCGAGCCAGGCGGCGATGACGGCGGCGACGAGCGGGATCAGCCAGATCAGCGAGATGCGGCTGCGCCGGACCGTCGCGGCAGGCTCTTTCGGAGGCACCAAGTCGCTCATGCCTCAGCCTCGGCCGCATCGCATCCGGTTTGGCCGGCCGCGTCCCACATCAACCGCGGGTCGAAGCTGAAGGCCGCCAGCATCGTCAGGATCACCACCGCGGCGAAGCACACTGCGCCCAGCCCGGGGATCACGGAAGCCAGCAGCCCCATCCGCACCAGCGCCACGAGGACCGCCAGCATGAACACGTCGATCATCGACCAGCGCCCGACCGCGTCCACGATGCGATACAGCCGCGTGCGGTCCCGCAGCCGCCCGGCGGCATGGCGCTGGGTCGAAACCAGCAGGACCACGAGGCTCAGCAGCTTCAGCACCGGGACCAGCACGCTGGCGCCGAACACCAGCAAAGCGAGCGGCCACATGCGGTATTCGACCAACTCCTGCACGCCGCCCAGGATGGTGCTGGGCTGCCCGCGGCCGAACCGGATGAGGGTCAAGATGGGATAAAGGTTGGCCGGGATGTAGAACACCGCCGCCGCGATCAGCAACGCCCAGCTTCGCGCGATGCTGTCGGGCTTGCGGACCCGCAGCGGCGCATTGCAGCGCGGGCAGCGCGCGCCCGGCGTCGCGCGGCTCACCCGGCCGCAGCTGTCGCAGCCGATCAGCGGGCCGGTCCCCATCGGCGCCTGCGTGCGCCGCCGCCGTCCGATGGCCTCCCACAGCGCATGCTCGTCCAGCCAGGCGTCCGTCGCCACGACCGTGAGCATCAGCGCGCCCAGGACATAGAGCGCCAGGCCCACCTGCACCTCCGCCAGCGCCGACAGCCGGGTATAGGCGACGAAGGCGCCGAGCAGGAACACCTCGATCATCGCCCAGGGGGTGAGGCGCTTGCGCCAGCGTTCCATGGCGGCGAGGGTGGAGGGCGCGGCGTCGGTCCGCAGCCCGATCAGCACGCCGGCGGTCAGCCCCAGCTTCAGCAGCGGCGCCAGCAGGGTGGTGGCGAG
The DNA here is from genome assembly GCA_964252005.1 of uncultured Acetobacteraceae bacterium. GTDB lineage: Bacteria > Pseudomonadota > Alphaproteobacteria > Acetobacterales > Acetobacteraceae > CAHJXG01. Next base: position 20,566 of record CAXULX010000014.1, read on the forward strand.
CACGACGACGGCCAGTTGCCAGAATCCCTGGCCCTCGAACGCGCCGGGCAGGGAGGCTAGCGTGGTGTCCCGCTGCTGGCCGGCCACGCGCAGCCCGAGCAGCGGGTTGGACACGGCGAACGCGAACAGCATCAGCCCGGTGATGCTGAACGCGAGCGTCGTGCCGAGCGCGTCGCGCCGCCGCCGCCGCAGCAGGGCGCCGCACCGCGTGCATTCGGCGACCTGGCCGGGCCGCATGGCGGGCACCGCCTGGAACAGCCCGCACTCCGGGCATTCCCGCATGGTGGCATCCGGGCCGGGACGGGCGTTGAGGTCGAGACGAGCAGGGGAGGCTATGTCGGACATCTCGGACCAATACGTGGGGCGCCGCCGCGCGTTCCGGGAACGCAGCGGGCGGCGCGTGTTGGATTGTTGCATAACACATACGGATGCCGTCCGGCACCCCACACGGCGCGCGCCAGTTGCGGCGATCCGCCCGCCCGGCTATATCCGCCCGCACGGAGCCGACGTAGCTCAGTGGTAGAGCAACTGATTCGTAATCAGTAGGTCCTCAGTTCAATCCTGAGCGTCGGCACCATCGTTTCCAACACCTTCCAGCGCCCTTCGGACCCGACCCCATGTCCGGTTCTCGGCAACAATCCTTGCCCCAGGCAAATTTCCGTTTGCCAGCGCCTCACCTTCGGACGAAAGCTGTCTTAAAAGGGAGGACGAACCGCATGCTTCTGTCCGGCAAGACCGCCGTGATCTCCGGCGCCGCCAGCGCGCGCGGCATCGGCCGCGCCGCGGCGCGCCTGTTCGCCGAGCATGGCGCCCGCGTCGCCATCCTGGACCTGGACGGCCCGGGTGCGGCGGAGAGTGCCGGGTCGCTGCCGGGTGAAGGGCATATCGGCCTCGCCTGCGACGTGACCGACCGGGACGCGTGCCTCGCCGCGGCGCGGGACGTGCTGGCCGCGTTCGGCGGCGCCGACATCCTGGTCAACAACGCCGGCATCACCCAGGCCGTCAAGTTCCTCGACATCGCGCCCGGGAACTACGACGCCGTGATGGACGTGAGCCTGCGCGGCACCCTGTACCTCAGCCAAGCCTTCATCCCCTCCATGCGGCAGCGGCGCGCCGGCTCCATCATCTGCATGTCGTCGGTCTCGGCGCAGCGCGGCGGGGGCATCTTCGGCGGGCCCCACTACTCGGCGGCCAAGGCCGGCGTGCTCGGCCTCGCCAAGGCGATGGCGCGGGAGTTCGGGCCGGACGGCATCCGGGTGAACGCCATCACGCCGGGCCTGATCCAGACCGACATCACCGCGGGCAAGCTCACCGACGCCATGCGCGCGGACATCCTGCGCGGCATCCCGCTGAACCGGCTGGGCGAGGCGGCGGACGTGGCGGGCGTGTGCCTGTTCCTGGCCTCCGATCTGTCGTCGTACCTGACCGGCACGGCCATCGACGTGAACGGCGGCATGTTGATCCATGGTTGACGGGGCGCTGTCCAACACGAGCCTCGCCGAGCGGGCGCTCCGCATCCGCCGCCATGCGCTGCGCATGGGAGAGGTGCAGGGCCAGGGCTATGTCGGCCAGGCGCTCGGCGTCGCCGACGTGCTGGCGGTCGCCTACTTCCATGCCCTCCACTACAAAGCCGATGACCCCGCCTGGGAGGAGAGGGACCGCTTCCTGCTGTCCATCGGCCACTACGCCATCGCGCTGTATGCCGCCCTGATCGAGGCCGGCATCCTCCCGGAGGAGGAGATTGAGACCTACGGCGCGGACAACAGCCGGCTGCCGATGTCGGGCATGGCGTCGTACACGCCGGGCATGGAGATCAGCGGCGGCTCGCTGGGCCAGGGCCTAAGCATCGCGGTCGGCATGGGCCTCGGCCTCAAGCGCAAGGGGTCGGGCGCCTTCGTCTACAACCTGCTCTCGGACGGGGAGCTGAACGAGGGCGCCACTTGGGAGGCGGCGATGAGCGCCGCGCATTGGCGGCTCGACAACCTCATCGCGCTGGTGGACGTGAACAACCAGCAGGCGGACGGCGCGTCCTCCGCCGTGCTGGGGTTCGAGCCGCTGGCCGCCCGGTGGGAGGCGTTCGGATGGCACGCGCAGCGTGTGCCGGGCCACGACATCCCGGCCCTCGTTGCCGCCTTCGACGAGGCCCGGTCGCTGCAATCGCCGAAGCCGCGGGTGCTGATCTGCGACACCGTGATGGGACGCGGCGTGCCGTTCCTGGAGGCGCGGGAGAAGGCGCATTTCATCCGCGTCGATGCCGCCGAATGGCGCCTGGCGCTCGACGCGCTCGATGCCGGGAGGACCCCATGAACGAGGCCGCGCCGCCGCCCGCGAAGCCCCGCCTCACCACCTCGGCCATGATCGCCTCGCTGGCGGCCGAAGGGCAGCGCACCCGCCCGGCGCCGTTCGGCCACGCTTTGGCGAAGCTCGCCCAGGACCGGCCCGAGATCGTGGGCCTCACCGCCGACCTCGCCAAGTACACCGACCTGCACGTCTTCGCCCAGGCCCACCCGGACCGGTTCTACCAGATGGGCATGGCGGAGCAGCTGCTGATGGGCGCCGCCGCCGGGTTCGCGCGGGAGGGGTTCCTGCCGTTCGCCACGACGTATGCCGTGTTCGCCGCGCGCCGGGCCTACGACTTCATCGCCATGGCCATCGCGGAGGAGAACCTGCCGGTCAAGATCGTCTGCGGCCTGCCGGGCCTGACCAGCGGCTACGGCCCGAGCCACCAGGCGACGGAGGACGTGGCGATCTTCCGCGGCCTGCCGAACATGGTCATCGTCGATCCCTGCGACGCCGTGGACATCGAGGGCGCGGTGCCGGCCATCGCCGACCATCCCGGCCCGGTTTATATGCGGCTGCTGCGCGGCCAGGTGCCGGTGGTGCTGGACGAGTACGACTACCGCTTCGTGCTCGGCCGCGCGGCGCTGCTGCGGGACGGGGCCGACGTGCTGATCATCAGCTCCGGCTTCATGACGATGCGGGCGCTGGAGGCGGCCAAAGCCTTGCAGGCCGACCGGATCGGGGCCGCGGTGCTGCACAGCCCCACCCTCAAGCCACTGGACGAGGCCGCCATCCTGCGGGAAGCGTCGAGGCCCGGCCGCCTGGTCGTCGTGGCGGAGAACCACTCCGTCATCGGCGGATTGGGGGAGGCGGTGGCGGCCCTGCTGATGCGCTCCGGCGTGCATCCGGCGTTCCGGCAGGTCGGCCTGCCCGACGAGTTCCTGGCAGCCGGGGCGCTGCCGACGCTGCATGACCGATACGGCATCTCGACGACTGCAATGGTTGCTTCCGTGAAGGAGTGGGTGGCATGAGCGGCGCGAACACAGCCGGGACGGTCGGCTTCGTGGGCCTGGGCGCCATGGGGCTGCCGATGGCGTTGAACCTGTTGAAGGCCGGCTACACCGTGCGGGGCTTCGACCTGAACCCGGCGGCGCTCGCGGCACTCGGCCAGGCCGGCGGCATCGGCGTCGCCTCCGCGGCCGAAGCGGCGGCCGGCGCCGAGGCGCTGGTGCTGATGGTGGTCAACGCCGCCCAGGCCGAGGCCGTGCTGTTCGAGGCGGGTGCCGCGGAGGCGTTGCCCGAAGGCGGGTCCGTCGTCGTCATGGCGACCTGTTCGCCGCAAGCGGTCGCCGCCCTGGCCGGACGGGTGGAGGCGATGGGCCGCCGCCTGATCGACGCGCCGGTGTCGGGCGGGGTCGCCGGCGCCGTGGCGGCGTCGCTGACCGTCATGGCGGCCGCACCCAGCGAGACGTTCGCCGCCGTGCGCCCGCTGCTCGACGCCATGGGCGGCAAGGTCGTGCATGTGGGGGAAAGGCCGGGGCAGGGCGCCGTGGTCAAGACCGTGAACCAGTTGCTTTGCGGCGTGCACATCGCGGCCGCCGCGGAGGCCCTGGCGCTTGCGGCCAAGCTCGGCATCGACACGGCGGCGGTGCTGGACATCGTCGGCGGCTCGGCCGCATCGAGCTGGATGCTGCGGGACCGCGGGCCGCGAATGCTGGAGGCGGAGCCGGAGGTGCGCAGCGCCGTCGATATCTTCGTGAAGGACCTGGGCATCGTCATGGAGGCCGGGCGCGACGCGCGCGCGGCGCTGCCGATGGCCGCGGTGGCGCACCAGCTTTTCCTGGCGGCGTCCGGGCAAGGCCATGGGCGCGCGGACGACAGCCAACTCATTCGGACGTACAACCAACTGAACGGCACGGCGGAGAAGCCGTAGCCGTCCAAGCTTTCACGCTTAACGAACAAAAATGGGGGAAACAATGGACGACAAGGACCGCGGGCCGAGCTTGGCCCGGCGCACGCTGCTCGCCTCCACTGCCGCCCTGCCGCTCGCGGCGGTGCTGTCGCGCCGGGGCGACGCCGCCGAGTTCACCTACAAGTTCGCGACGGGCCAGGACCCCACCCACCCCGTCAACATCCGCGCCGCGGAAGCCCTGGCGCGCATCCGCGACGCCTCGGGCGGGCGGCTCGACATGAAGCTGTTCCCGGCGAACCAGCTCGGCTCCGACACCGACCTGATCAGCCAGGTGCGCAACGGTGGCGTCGAGTTCCTGAACGTCTCGACCTCCATCCTCAACACGCTGGTGGCGGCCGTGGGCATCGTCAACATCGGCTTCGCCTTCCCGGATTACGACGCGGTGTGGCGGGCGGTGGACGGCGAGCTCGGCCAGTACGTCGCGGGCCAGATCGCCAAGGCCGGCATCGTGTCCGTCGCCAACCTGTGGGACAACGGCTTCCGCCAGGTCACGTCCTCCACGCGCGACATCCTGACGCCCGCGGATCTCAAGGGATTCAAGATCCGGGTGCCGCCCGCGCCGATCCTCACCTCGCTGTTCCAGGCGCTCGGCGCGTCGCCCACGCCGATCAACTTCAACGAGCTGTACTCCGCCCTGCAGACCAAGGTGGTCGAGGGCCAGGAGAACCCGCTGGCTATCATCGCGACGACGAAGCTCTACGAGGTGCAGAAGGCGCTGAGCACCACCGGGCACGTCTGGGACGGCTACCAGATCGTCGGCAACCGCCGCGCCTGGGAGAAGCTGCCGCAGGACCTCAAGGACATCGTGCAGCGCGAACTCGCCCGGTCCGGGCTGGACCAGCGGGCGGACATCGCCCGGCTCAGCGTCAGCCTGCGCCAGGACCTGGCGGCCAAGGGCATGGCGTTCCACGACGTGGACCGCGCGCCGTTCCGCGACGCGCTGCGCGGGTCCAGCTACTACCGGGACTGGCAGGCGAAGTTCGGCGACGCGCCCTGGGCCATGCTGGAGAAGACCTCCGGCAGGCTGGCGTGAGCCAGCTTGCCGGCGCCGCGCGGGCACGGGCGGATCACCGGGTCCTGCATGGGGCCGACCGCGCGCTCGGCTGGCTGACGGAGGTCCCGGCCGCCATCCTGGTGGTCGCCGAGGTCATCATCCTGTTCCTGGGCGTCGTCTCCCGCTTCGTGTTCGACCGCCCGCTGGTCTGGAGCGACGAGGTCGCCTCCCTGCTGTTCCTGTGGCTGGCGATGCTGGGCGCGGCCATCGCGCTGCGCCGGGGCACGCACATGCGGCTAACGACGGTGGCGGCGCTCATGCCGCCGGTGTGGCGGGCGCGGATGGACGCGCTGGCGGTGGGGGTGCCGCTGCTGTTCCTTGCCCTGCTGATCAACCCGGCGCTCGACTACGTCGATGACCAGTCCTTCATTGAGACGCCGGCCCTGAGCTGGCCCGGCAGCATCCGCGCGGCGGCCCTGCTGGCCGGCATCGGCCTCATGCTCGCGGTGGCCCTGCTCCGCCTGATGCAGCAGGGCTGGCGGGAGACGATGCTGATGGCGGCGGCGCTGGCGGCGGTGGCGGCGCTGCTTTGGGCCGCCTCGCCCGTGCTGATGGCGGTTGGCAACTGGAACCTGCTGTTCTTCTTCGTGCTGCTGGTCGGCGCCGCGGTGCTGCTCGGCGTGCCCATCGCCTTCGCCTTCGGCCTCGCCACCTCCGCGTACCTGCTGACCACCACCTCCACCACGCTCTCGGTGATCGTGGGGCGGCTCGACGAGGGCATGAGTTCGCTGATCCTGCTGGCCGTCCCGCTGTTCGTGCTGCTGGGCCAGTTGGTCGAGATGACCGGCATGGCCCGCGCCATGGTGGGGTTCCTCGCGGCGCTCATCGGCCACCTGCGCGGCGGGCTGTCCTACGTGCTGCTGGGGGGCATGCTGCTGGTGTCCGGCATCTCCGGCTCCAAGGCGGCGGACATGGCGGCGGTGGCCCCCGTGCTGTTCCCGGAGATGAAGCGGCGCGGCATGAACGAGGGGGAGATGGTGTCGCTGCTCGCGGCCTCCGGCGCGATGGCGGAGACGATCCCGCCGTCCCTCGTGCTGATCGCCGTCGCCTCGGTGACGGGCGTCTCCGTCGCCGCGCTGTTCACCGGCGGCCTGCTGCCCGGCATCGTGCTGGCCCTGGCGCTGGCGGCCATCGCGCGGCAGCGGACGCCGGACAGCGTGGACACCCGCATCGCCCGCGCGCCGGTTCGGACGGTGCTGCGCGCCTTTGTCATCGGCCTGCCGGCGCTGGTGCTGCCGCTGCTGATCCGCGCCGCGGTGGTGGAGGGCGTCGCCACCGCGACCGAGGTCTCCACCATCGGCGTCGCCTACATCCTGGTGGTGGGCCTGCTGGTATATCGGCAGTTCGACTGGCGCCGGGTCTATCCCATGCTGATCGAGACGGCGGCGCTGTCGGGCGCCATCCTGTTCATCATCGGCGCCGCGACGGCAATGGCCTGGGCGCTAACCCAATCTGGCTTCTCGCAGGCTTTGGCGCAGGCGATGGGCAGTGTGCCCGGCGGCCAGTGGGGCTTCCTGGTGATCTCGGTCTTCGCCTTCATCGTGCTCGGCAGCGTGCTGGAGGGCATCCCGGCCATGGTGCTGTTCGGGCCGCTGCTGTTCCCCATCGCGCGGCAGCTTGGGGTGAACGAGGTGCATTATGCCGTGGTCGTCATCCTGGCCATGGGCATCGGCCTGTTCGCGCCGCCCTTCGGCCTCGGCTACTACACCGCCTGCACCATCGGGAAGGTGCACCCGGACGTGGCGCTGCGGCGCATCTGGCCATACCTGGGCGTGCTGACGCTCAGCCTGCTGCTGCTGGCGGCGGTGCCGTGGTTCTCGACGGGGTTCCTGCCGTGACGCCCGCCTGATGAGCATCATCTCGATCTCGGCTGCGCCCTATGACGGCTACGAGTTTCCGCGCGCCCTCGACAGCATGGCGCGCTGCGGCGTGCGCCACGTCGAGCCGGCCTTCATCGTCGGCTACACCGAGCCGTTCGACGAGGCGACGTTCAGCCCGGCAAACGCCCGGCAGCATCGCGCCTGGCTGGACGCGAGCGGCCTCCACTGCCACGCCCTGTCGTCCCACATCGACCTGGGCCGGGCGGATGCAATGGAGGTGTTCACCGGGCGGATGGACTTCGCAGCGGCCCTCGGCGCCCGGGTCATCAACACCAACGCGGCGGCGCGCGGGAACGAGGCGCGGTTCATGGCCCACATCGGCCGCCTCGCGGACCATGCCGCCGCGCTCGGCCTGGTGATCGGCCTGGAGAACCCGGGCAACGGCGAGGACAACCTGATGAACGACGCGGCGGAGGGGCTGGCGTTGATCGACCGGCTGGGTCTCCCGTCCGTGCGGCTCAACTACGACCCCGGCAACACCGTATCGCACCGGCCCGGCCGGATCGACGCCGCCGCCGACGCCATCCGGGCCTTGCCGGGCTGCGTGCATTTCCACGTGAAGGACGTGCGGCAGGACGCTTCCGGCTGGCAGTTCACCGTGCCGGGGCGGGGCGGCCTCGACTGCGATGCGATCATGGACGCGCTGGCCGCCCGTCCGAACCTGCCGTTCGCGGTTGAGTTGCCGCTCCGCATGCGGCGGCGGCCGGACGCGCAGCCCGTACGGGCGCCCGAGCCGGTGCCGCTGCCGGTCATCGAGGCGGCAATGCGGGACTGCCTGGCCTATGTGCGGCGCTGGGTCGCCTAAGCCGGCATTTGTAGATTGCGCCACGAATGCCCGCTCAGGAGGATCGTAGGGCGGATAAGCGGAGCGCCATCCGCCTCCTGTTCGCACCGCCCGTTGGCGCATGGCGCTCCGCTTATGCGCCCTACCCGTACGGCTTGGCCCAGCCAGCCGTGGCCCAAACTGCAAGAGGCTGCTTAGCCGCGAGGTGCTAGGTTGTCCGGCCCGAAGGAGTGCGGCAGCAGCTCGGCCAAGCTGGTCAGCAGCAGCGTTTGCCCGGCGCCGTCCACGATGCGGATCACCATCTCCGCCCCCCCGAACTCCCGCAGCTTCTGCCGGCACCCGCCGCAAGGGGTGCAGGGCGCGTCGCCGCCGCCGGCCACCACCAACTCGGCGATGCGCCGCCCGCCGGCCAGCGCCATGGCGGCAATGGCGCCCGCCTCGGCGCAGGTGCCCTCGGGATAGGCGGCGTTCTCCACGTTGCAGCCGGCGTGGATGGCGCCTTCTGGCGTGCGCAGGGCTGCGCCTACGGCGAAGCGGGAATAGGGGGCGTAGGCCATGCTGCGCGCTGCCAGCGCCGCGTCGATCAGGGGGTCTTCGGACATCACCGACACCTATAGCCCGATGAACAAGAAGGACGGTCCGACAATGAGTCGGCCCACGACAGACGCCAAAGGGTGCAAGACAACCGCCCTACCCACCCCCATACAGTTCCTCGACCGTGACGACGATCCCAGGCGGGTCCATCGTGATCGGGCCGCCCACGACGACCAGCGTATCGATGCCGGCGCCAGCCCGGCGGTGATGGGTGACCATTCGCCTGACGGGGTGCACGATCAAATAATGCGCGACCGATGGCACCCGGAAATAATCGGCCAGCTTGCCGCCAGTGTCCGTCGAGGCCGTCCTGGGCGAGAGCACTTCCACGATGATCACCGGGTTCGGGGCCGCGATGGCATCATCGGCCATTGGCGTCCCACAGTTCACCAACGCATCCGGCTCATAGTCGCTGTCGCCAGTCTCCACCGTCGCGCCATCGGGCAATGCCTGGCAACCAACGCCAGCAACTGTGACCGCGCGGTCCAGCGCCCTGTAAACGGCGCCCTTGACCCGAAGATGCGCGCCGCGTTCCGGCGCCATGGCCACGATGCGGCCGTCCACCCGTTCGTAGCGGCCCCTCGGCTGCGCTGCACACCACTGCCTGAACTCCTCGCGGGAGTAGCGCCGGTCCGTGTCGGGCGACGAGAGGGTCATCGGCAACTCCGGATGGTCAAGTGGGCACTGATATCATGGGCGGCTCGCCAGACAGGGGCAAGCCGCCGGTAGCCGCCGCCAGTCACTCGCTGCCAACGGAACACGGATGGCCGGCAAGCTTGGCATCGCGGGTCAGCAGACGCATCCCCTCCTCTTGAGCCTGCACAAGCAACAGCTCGTCGAACGGGTCTTTGTGCCCAAGCGGCTGCGCGAGCTCGGCGGCGGCATGGCGGGCCGTGAGCGGCAGAAGCTCCCAAGCGATGGCCTCAGCGAACGCCACCACGGCTGCGGGGTTTATGGGACCCTTTCGCCCTCCGGAGATGTGGAAGCTGTGCCACTTCAGCCTGAGTTCCCATATGCTCACCGCCGAGAGCACGAGCTGCATGTCGGCTCTCGCCATCCGTTTGCGCTCAGCTTCCGTCAGCGCATCGGGGTCCAGCGCCGCCCAGACGGCGATGTGCGTGTCGAGCAGCAGTCTTAATCTGGCAGGCTAAGCACGTGCCGGCTGAAGGCTGGGTCGTCGAAATCGGGCGGCAGGCTCACCTTCAGGCCATCAAGTCCGAGTTCGCGACGGACGATGGCTGCTTTCTCGAAATCCATGCTGGACGCCCGTTGTGCCGAGACCAGTTCAATGAAGGGACGGCCATGCTTGGTCACGACAACACGCTCACCACGCACCGCAGCGGCGGCGGCCTCGGCAAATCGAGCCTTCGCCTCGCGTATCGAAAGTTCCATGGCAGTTCCCCAACAGTGCCGATGCTTTGGACTGGCCGGCGCACCAATCTAGCACGGCCAGGATTTGTGATCACTGCGTGACCACGCGGCCCATGCCGGACCGGTTATGTATCCAACGGTTCCAACGGTATGGGCCGGATGGGGTCAGCAAACAGAGCCGTTGACGCAACACCATCAACGCTCCTTCACGTACGGCACCCCGCTCGCCCGCGGCGGCATGGTCCGGCCCACGAACCCGGCCAGCAGCACGACCGTCAGCCCGTAGGGCAGCGCCTGTAATGCCTGCACCGGAAATTGGCCGACGCCCGGCACCTCCACCCCCTGCAACCGGATCGCCGCCGCGTCCAGCAGCCCGAACCCCAGGCAGGCCAGCATGGTCGGCCAGGGCCGCCAGCCGCCCAGGATCATCGCCGCCAGCGCGATGAAGCCGCGGCCGGAGACCATGTCGCGCTGGAACCCCGCCCCCTGCGCCGTCGCAATCGACGCCCCGGCGATCCCGCACAGCACGGAGGCGATCAGCACCGCGGCGAAGCGGAGCCGCGCGACCGAGAGGCCGGCGGTGTCAACCGCGGCCGGATGCTCCCCGCAGGCGCGCAGCCGCAGGCCGAACCGGGTGCGCCCCATGACATAGGCGCTGAGCGGCACCAGGGCGAAGGCCAGGTACGCCAGCGCCGACTGCCCGCCCAGCAGCGTGGCGTAAACCCGTCCCAGCACCGGGATGCCCGCCAGCGCCTCCGTCCCCGGCAGGGTGATGGGCAGGAAGCGGGCCTCAGGCGGCAGCGGCGGCGTCTGCCCGCCCTGGCGGAACCAGGACAGCGCCAAGGTCGCCGTGAGGCCGGAGGCGATGATGTTGATCGCCATGCCGGAGACGACCTGGCTGCCGCTCAACGTGACGCTGGCATAGGCATGCACCAGCCCGAGCAGGCACGCGGCCCCGATGCCCGCCAGAAGGCCGGGCACGGCGTGGCCGGTCAGCGCGGCCACCGCGGCGGCGGCAAAGGCGCCGGCCAGCATCTTGCCCTCCAGCCCGACATCGACGATGCCGGCGCGCTCCGACACCAGGCCGGCCAGGGCGGCGAGCAGCAGCGGCGTGGCGAGGCGGAGGGTGGCCGCCAGCACGGGCAGGAGGGCGTCGAGGATGTCCATCGCCTCAGCCTCCTCGGCGGCCCAGCACGCGCAGCAGCGCCGGGCGCAGCATGGTGCCCAGCGCGCCGGTGAGCAGGATCACCAGGCCCTGGATCAGCACCACGATCTCAGACGGCACGTCCGGCGCCTCGAAGGCAAGCTCCGCGCCGCCCTGGGTCAGCGCGCCGAACAGCAGGGCGGCCAGCAGCACGCCCGCCGGGTGGTTGCGCCCCATCAGCGCCACCGCAATGCCGGTGAAGCCGTAGCCGCCGGTGAAGCCCAGCAGCAGCCGGTGCTGCGCGCCCAGCAACTCGTTCACGGCGATGCCGCTGGCCAGCGCGCCGGACAGCGCCATGGCGAGGATGGTCATGCGCGCCTGGTCGATGCCGGCGTAGCGGGCGACCTCGGCGCTCTCTCCCATGACGCGCAGCGCATAGCCCCAGGGCGTGCGCCAGACCAGCAGCCACACCAAGCCTGCCGCCAGCAAGGCGAGCGGCAAGGAGAGGTTGACCGGGGCCGAGCTGGGGAAGCCCAAGGCGGACAGCGACGGCAGGTCCGCCGCCGCCGTGAAGCGCCGCGTCTCCGGCGACATCGAACCCGGCGCGATCAGCACGTTGACCACCAGATACACCACCAGCGACGCCGCGAGGAAGTTGAACATGATCGTCGTGATGACGATGTGGCTGCCCCGCCGCGCCTGCAGCCAGCCCGGCACGGCGGCCCAGGCGGCCCCGCATGCAGCACCGGCCAGCATCGCCAAGGGCAGCAGCAGCGCCGCGGGCCACGACTCCCCGCCGAGCGCCACGAGCGCCACGCCCAGGCCGGCCAGGGCGGCCTGGCCCTCCGCCCCGATGTTGAACAGCCCGCCCTGGAACGCCACCGCCACCGCCAGCCCGGCGAACGCCATGTCGGTCGCGTAATACAAGGTGTAGCCGATGGCGTCGGCCGAACCGAGGCTGCCGACCGCCAGCGCCTTGAGCGCCACCGCCGGGTCGTTGCCGGTCGCCAGCATCAACCCGGCGGTGAGAACCAGCGCCAGCAGCAGGTTCAGCAACGGCAGCAGCGCCAGATCGACCCAGCGGGGCAGCGCAACCGTCCCGCTCATGCCGGCGCGCGCTCCGGCCCGATGCCGGCCATCAGCAGGCCCAGGCGCTGCTCGGTCGCCTCCGCCGCGGTGAGTTCGCCCATGATCCGGCCGTCGAACATCACCAGGATGCGGTCGGCCAGCGCCAGGATCTCGTCGAGTTCCACGGACACCACCAGCACCGCCTTGCCCGCGGCGCGGCACGCCAGCAGGCGCTGATGGATCGCGTCGATGCCGCCGATATCGACGCCGCGCGTCGGCTGGCCGACCAGCAGCACGGAGGGGTCGCGCTCGATCTCCCGCGCCAGGATCAGCTTCTGCTGGTTGCCGCCCGACAGCAGGGCCGAGCGCAGGGCGGGGTCGCCGGGCCGCACGTCGTGGTCCCGCATCAGCCGCGTCCCATGCGCCGTGATCCGCCCGGGCGAGAGCAGGCCGAGGCGCCCGCGATACGCCGGGTCGCCCTGATAGCCCAGGATGGCGGTGTCGGCGGCGCTGGCCCCGCGCAGCAGGCCGCTGCGCAGCCGGTCCTCCGGCACGTGGCCCAGCCCCAGGCGGCGCAGGGCGGCCGGGTTGAACGCGCGCCCCGGGAACACGGCGCGCCCATGCAGGCGGATTTCGCCCCCATCCGGCGCGCGCATGCCGGCCAGCGCCTCCAGCAGCTCGCTTTGGCCGTTGCCGGCGACGCCGATGAGGCCGAGCACCTCGCCGCCGCGCAGCAGGAGGTCGATGCCGCGCACCCGCTCCACCCCGGCGGCGTCGCGCACCACGAGGCCGCGCGCCTCCAGCAGCGCCGGGCCGGGCCGCGGCGCCGGGCGGGGCAGGGGCGGCGGCAGGCGGCGGCCGATCATCAGCTCGCCCAACTCGGCCGCCGAGGTCGCGGCGGTGTCGCGGTGCGCCACCATCCGCCCGGCCCGCATCACCGAGACGCGGTCGGTCACCGCCATGATCTCGCGCAGCTTGTGGGTAATCAGCAACACCGTGCAGCCCTGGGCACGGAGCGCGCGCAGCACGCGGAACAGGTCGTCCGCCTCCTGCGGCGTCAGCACGCCGGTCGGCTCGTCGAGGATCAGGATCTGCGCGCCGCGATACAGCGCTTTCAGGATTTCGACCCGCTGCTGCGCGCCCACGGCCAAATCCTCGATGCGGGCATGGGGATCGACGCGCATCCCGTAGGCGTCGCCCAGCCGCGCCAGCTCGGCCGCGGCGCGCGCCGCCCCGGGCGCCAGCCGCATGCCCCCCTCCGCGCCCAGCAGCACGTTCTCCAGCACCGTCAGCCTGTCCACCAGCATGAAGTGCTGATGCACCATCTCGATGCCGAGCCGGATGGCGTCGCGGCTGCCGCGGATCGCGGCGGGCCGGCCGCGCACCAGGATGGCGCCGGCGTCGGCCTGGTGGAAGCCGTGCATGATCGCCATCAGCGTCGATTTGCCGGCGCCGTTCTCGCCGACGATGCCGTGGATCGTGCCGGCCTCGACCCGGAGGTCCACGGCACGGCAGGCGTGCACCGCGCCGAACCGCTTGTCGATGCCGCGAAGCTCGATGGCGAGTTCGGGGGCGGGCGGGGGTGCCGCGTCCCCGTCTGGGACCGTCAGTCCCGGCACCCTCAGTTCGGGCAGTTGTTGTCGCTCATGTAGTCGTGCACGCTGATCCTGCCGGCGGCGATGTCGGCCTTCGCCCCATCGACCCGGCCCCGCATCGCGGGTGTCACGACGCCCGCGTTGTTCTCGTCGAACGCCAGCCCCACGCCGTCCTCCGTGAGGCCCAGCACCTGCGTGCCCGGCGTCCAGGTGCCGGCGCGGGCGGCCTCCAGCGTCTTGCGCGTGGCGACATCGACCCGCTTCACCATGCTGGTCAGCACGCGGCCGGGATGCAGCATGTTCTGGTTGGAATCGACGCCGATGCCGAACTTGCCGGCGTCCGACGCCGCCTGCAGCACGCCGATGCCCGTCGCCCCGGCGGCGTGGAACACCACGTCGGCCCCGCGCTCGATCTGGGAGCGCGCCAGCTCCGCGCCGCGCACCGGGTCGGCCCAGGCGGCGGGGGTGGGGCCGGTCATGTTCTGCATCACCTCGATGCGCGGGTTCACGGCGTGCGCGCCCTCTGCGTAGCCGCAGGCGAACTTGCGGATCAGCGGGATGTCCATGCCGCCGACGAAGCCGATCTTGCCGGTGGTGCTCCGCATGGCCGCGAGCATGCCGGCGAGGTAGCTGCCCTGCTCCTCCCGGAACAGGATGGACTGCACGTTGGGCGCCTCGGCCACGGCGTCGATGATGACGAAGCGGAGGGCGGGGAACTCGGCCGCCACGGCCTTCACGGCGGTCGCCTGGCTGAAGCCCACGGCGATGATCGGGGTCTGGCCGCGCCGGGCGAAGTTGCGGATGGCCTGCTCGCGCTGGATGTCGGTCTGCGGCTCGAACTCCCGCACCGCGACGCCGCTGGCTCTGGTGAAGGCTTCCGCGCCGTCATGGACGCCCTCGTTGAACGACTTGTCGAGCTTGCCGCCCATGGAGAACACGATGGCGGGCGTGATCTCCGCGGCACAGGCGGCGCCTGCGGACAGGAGCGTGACGAGGGCCGCGGCGAGCAGTGGGGGCATCGTGGTGTTCCCTGGGCAATTCGGGTCATGGTAGGGCGAAGATCATACGCCATCAATGCGGCACGCTTTACGCGCAGCGCCTCCGCGGGCGAGAGTGGCGGCCATGACGACACCCCCCGCCGTCCGCATCGACCGCCTGCTCGCCCTCCTGCCGCGCGCCTATCCCGGGCCGGGCGGTGCGGTCGCCGTGCTGCGGGACGGCGAGGTGCTGGCCCGGCACGCCTGGGGCTGGGCCAATGCCGAGCGGCGCATCCCCTTCACGCCGCAGACGCTGTTCCGCATGTGCTCGGTCACCAAGCAGTTCACCTGCGCCCTGGTGCTGGACGCCTTTCCCGACCCCTCCGCGCTGGACGCCGACGTGCGGGCGCGGCTCCCGTTGCTGGAGCAGGCAGCGCCCGGCACGCTGCATCTGTGCCACAACCAGTCGGGCCTGCGCGACTACTGGGCGGTGGCGATGCTGCACGGCGCGCCGGCAGAGGGCGCGTTCGGCGACGCGGAGGCCGTCCGGGTGATCGCCGGCACCCGCACGCTGCACTTCGCGCCGGGCAGCCGGTATTCCTACGTGAACCAGAACTTCCGCATCCTGTCGGACATCCTGCAGGAGCGCACCGGGCGCGGCTTCGCGGAGCTGCTGCGCACCCGCGTCTTCGAGCCGGCCGGCATGGCAGGCGCGATCCTGGCCGCCGACACCCGCGCCATGCCGGACGGCACGGAGGGCTACGAGGGCACCCAGGCCACCGGGTTCCGCGCGGCGGAGAACCGCATCCTGTGGACCGGCGACGCCGGGCTGGGCGCCTGCCTCGACGACATGATCGCGTGGGAGCGGCACATCGACGCGACGCGGGACGATGTAAACGGCCTGTATCGCCGGCTGTCCGCCCCGGTGGCCTTTGCCGATGGCGCCCCCGCCGCCTACGGCTTCGGCCTGGGCCGGGCCACCGAGTTGGGCCGTCCCGTCACCGGCCATGGCGGCGCGTTGCGGGGCTGGCGCAGCCACCGGATGTACATGCCGTCGGAGCGCGTCTCGGTCGTCGTCCTGTTCAACCACCTGTCGGACGCGCACGGCGCGGCGGTAGATGCGCTGGCCGCCGTGCTGGGGGAGGACCGGCCGCCGCCCGCCGCCCGGCCGATGCCGGACTGGCTCGGCGCGTACACGGAGCCGGAGACCGGGCTTGCCGCGCGCATCGACGCGGCGCCGGACGGGCATGTGCGGCTGCGCTACGGCCATTCGGCCGAACGGCTTGAGCTTCAGGCGGACGGCACGGCGGGCCGGGGCGGCACCCGGCTGCGGCCCGGCGAGGGCGGGCTGTGGATGGACCGCCCGGGGGAGAACCACAGCGCCCGACTTCGCCCCTGCCGCGGGACGCCCACCGCGGACCTGGCTGGCCGCTACCGCTGCGCGGAGCTGGATGCGGAGCTGACGGTGGCCGATGCCGGCGGCGTGCTCTATGGCGGGTTCTCGGGGTTCCTGGGCCAGGGACGCATGGAGCTGCTCGATCCCGTCGGGCCGGATGTGTGGGTGCTGCCGTGCCCGCGCGCATTGGACCACACGCCGCCGGGCGACTGGACGCTGGCGGTCCGGCGCGACGGGGCGGGCCGCGCGGCGGGGGTCGGGGTCGGCTGCTGGCTGGCCCGCCGCCTGGACTACGCGCGCATCGGCTGACGGTTCGCGGGACGGCGGCGGACGGGACGGACCCGGGTCAACCAACGCGCAAGCTGGCGCGTTGGGGCGCGTATGATCGCTCCCGCAACGACCTGTTCCACGAGGCCCGCATGTCCCTGACCCGCCTGCTGCTCGGCCGCCGCCTGGCGAACCGGGAGGCCGAAGGCCGCAAGATCGGTGTGTTCGAGGGCGTGCCCGCGATGGGCCTCGACGGGCTGGGCTCGGCGTCCTACGGGCCGGAGGCGATGCTGGCGGTGCTGGCCGTCGTCGGCACCGCCGGGCTGGCCGCGGTGCAGCCGATCACCTGGGCCATCCTGGCGCTGCTCGCCGTCCTGTTCCTGTCGTATTGGCAGACCATCGCCGCCTATCCGAGCAACGGCGGCTCCTACACGGTCGCGCGGGAGAACCTGGGGCACGGCGCCGGGCTGCTGGCGGCGGCGGCGCTGATGGTCGATTACATGCTGAACGTCGCGGTCGGCATTTCGGCGGGCGTGGGGGCGCTCACCTCCGCGGCGCCGGGCCTGCACCCGTATACCCTGGTGGTGTGCCTGGCCGTGCTGGCGGCCATCACCGTCGTCAACCTGCGCGGCACCAAGGAGTCCGGCCTGGCGCTCGCGGTGCCGACCTACCTGTTCATCGCGAGCCTCGCCTTCATCCTGGCCGCGGGCGCCTGGGCGGCCTGGACCGCCGGGGGACGGCCGCAGCCGATGGAGGCGCCGCCGGGCCAATCGGGCGCGGCCGGGACGCTCACCGTGTGGCTGCTGCTGCGCGCCTTCGCCGCCGGGTGCACGGCGATGACCGGGGTGGAGGCGGTCAGCAACGGCGTTGGCGCCTTCAAGGACCCCACGGTCACCCATGCCCGGCGCACGCTGGCGGTCATCTGCCTGGTGCTCGGGCTGCTGCTGCTCGGCATCGCCTACCTGGCCCGCGGCTACGGGGTGGCGGCGATGGACCAGTCGGCGGAGGGCTACCAGAGCGTCCTGTCGCAACTGGTCGCGGCGGTGTGGGGGCGGGGCTGGGTGTATTACCTCACCATCGGCAGCGTGCTGGCCGTGCTGTGCCTGTCGGCCAACACCAGCTTCGTCGGGTTCCCCCGCCTGTGCCGGCAGGTGGCGAATGACGGGTATCTTCCCAAGGCGTTCGCCCTGCCGGGGCGGCGGCTGGTGTACACCGTGGGCCTGCTGTTCCTCGCGGCCGGCGCCGGGGCGCTGCTGGTGGCGTTCCGCGGCATCACCGACCGGCTGATCCCGCTGTTCGCGGTGGGCGCCTTCCTGTCGTTCACGCTCAGCCAGGCCGGAATGGCGGTGCATTGGCGGCGCAAGGGCCGGGGCCGTGCCGACCGGGTGCGCCTGGGGATCAACGGGCTGGGCGCGCTGTCGACCGGGGCGGCGCTCGCCATCATCCTGGTCGCGAAGTTCGCGGAGGGCGCGTGGCTGACCCTGCTCATCATCCCGCTCACCCTCCTGCTGCTGCGGCTGACCCGGCGCTACTACCGCGACCTGGAGCGCCAGGTGCTGGCCGGCAGCCGCCGGAGCCTGGACCTGCGGGACCACGCGCCGCCCTGCGCCGTGATCCCGCTGGAGCGTTGGGACCGCATGGCCCAGCGCGCCGTGCAGGTCGCGGCATCCCTGTCGCCGGACGTGGTGGCGCTGCATCTGACCGACCTGGAGGGACCCGACGCCGCGGAGCACGAGACGCGGCTGCGCGGGGAGTGGTCCCGCTTCGTGCAGCAGCCGGCGGCGGCGGCCGGCCTGCCCGCGCCGCGGCTGGTGATCGAACCCTCGCCCTACCGCAGCGTGCTGGCGCCCCTGCTGCGGGAGGTGACGGCCCTGCAGCGGCGCTGCCCCGGCCGCCCCGTCGTCGTGGTGCTGAGCGAACTGGCCGGCGGGCGCTGGTGGGAGGCGGCGCTGCACACCCACCGGGCGCAGCGGCTCCGCACCCAGGTGCTGCGCCATGGCGGGCCGGACGTCTCCGTCCTGGTGGTGCCCTGGCAGTTGGAAGCGCCGAAAACCGAGCGTGTGCTGGAGGAGGAGGAGCCGCAGGCCGCGTAGCGCGCTTGCGCGCTCGGGCATGTAGCGCGCTTGCGCGCTCGGGCATGCAGCGCGGCAGCGTGACACCGTGCTCCCGCCGCGCGTCCGTCCCCGCCGGCCCATACGTCGGCTTCCGGGCATCCCCAGGGACCGCCAAGCCTGCCCGCCGCGGCGAGCCGGTCCGCAGGAGCCGGCGCGTCAAGTTCCGTTGGCATGGGGACTCGAAGCCTGTTACTCCTGTTCGACAGTCCTTCACCTGCTGGAGTCGGAGCATACCGCACATGGCGCAGCACGACGGCGAACGCGACGGACCCGCCCAGCCCGCCCAGGCCGCAAGCACGGCGCCGCAGGCCGCGGCGGGCGGCTACCGCATCGCCCTGCGGCGCAAGGGGCCATCGGTGGAGATCACGCTGACGGCAGGCGACGACTACGCGGGCATGGAGCTGTATGACAGCCTGCTGCAATCGATCAAGTCCGGCCACCTGCGCTTCGAGATCGACCTCGCCCGGCCTTGAGCCGTTCGCTCGGGCCAATCGAAGGCGGCTCATCCGGCCTGGCCGCGCGTTCGGCTTCGTGAGAGGCTGGGCGCAATCGGATCGGGGGGCTTGGGCATGACGGGAAAGATCGCGCTGGTGACGGGGGCCGGGAGCGGCGTGGGGCGGGCCTCGGCCGTGGCGCTGATGCGGGCCGGGTGGGCCGTGGCGCTGGTCGGGCGCCGGGCGGAGGCGCTGGAAGCCACGGCGATGGAGGGCGAGACGGCGGGGGGCGAGGCCGGCCGGTCGCTGGTGCTGCCCACCGACGTGTCGCAGCCCGCCGCGGTGGACGCGGCCTTCGCGGCGGTGGAGCAGGCATACGGCCGGCTGGACCTGCTGTTCAACAACGCCGGCATGGGGACGCCGGCCAAGCCGATCGACGAGCTTTCGGTCGAGCAGTGGATGGCGGTGGTCGGCGTGAACCTGACGGGATCGTTCCTGTGTGCCCGCAACGCCTTCGCCCTGATGCGGCGGCAGGCGCCGGGGGGCGGGCGGATCATCAACAACGGCTCGATCTCCGCCCATGCGCCGCGGCCCGGCTCCGTCGCCTACACCGCGACCAAGCACGCCATCACCGGGCTGACCAAGTCGCTCGCGCTGGACGGCCGGCCGTTCGACATCGCCTGCAGCCAGATCGACATCGGCAACGCCGCCACCGAGATGACGGAGCGCATGACCGCCGGCGTGCCGCAGGCGAACGGCGCCATGATGGTCGAGCCGCGGATGGAGGTGCGCCACGTCGCCGACATGGTGGTGCACATGGCCGGGCTGCCGCTCGATGCGAACATCCAGTTCGTCACGGTGATGGCGACGCAGATGCCGTTCATCGGCCGAGGCTGACGGCCCCGGGCGCCCCCTCCTCCATCAGCGCGCGTCCGACCAGCGCCGCCATGGCCCCCCAGATGCCGTCCCACGACATGCCCGCCAGCAGGGCGTCGGCCGCCGGCCGCCACGACGCGGGCCGGAGCGCCAGCGCCCGGTCGATGCAGCCGGCGAAGTCCCGCGGGTTGCCGGCGATCTGCACGCCGGCCACCCGGCCATACTGCCGCACGACGTCCGCAATCGGCGTGGACACCACCGGCAGCCCGGCGGCGAGGTATTCCGGCGTCTTGGTCGGGCTGATGAACCGCGTCGCCCGGTTGATCGCGAACGGCATGGCCGCCGCCTGCCAGTTCGCGACGTAGCCCGGCAGGGCGGCATACGGCTTGGCGCCGAGGTAATGCAGGTTGGCCCGCGCCGGCAGGTCGCCCGGGTCGATCTTCGCCGTGGGGCCGATCAGCACGAACTGCACGCCCGGGCGCAGGTCGGCGACGGCGGCGAGCAAGTCCAGATCCAGCCGCTCGTCCAGCACGCCGTGGAAGCCGACGCGGGGATGCGGGATGCGGGCCTGGTCCTCCGGGTCCGGCAGGCCGTCCCGCGCCGGGCGGAAATGCGCCGTGTCCACGCCGCTCTGGAACGCATGCACGTCGCGGTGGTGGCGGCGCTTCGCCTCGTACAGGCTCTGCCCGCCGGTGAACACCAGGTCGGCGCGCCGCAGCAGCGCCTGCTCGCGCGCCGGCAAGGACGGGTCGGCGCCGGCGAAGGCCGACAGCTCGTCCATGCAGTCATAGACCGTGAGGCTTGCCTTTAGGTGGTCCGAGAACGCCAGCGCCTGGGGCGTGTAGTACCACAGGACCGGATCGGCGATGCGCCGCTGCCCCAGCATCGTGTCCAGCATCGCGTCCAGCAGCCGGCGCTGCGCCGCGTCGGGATCGGCGCCGTGCGGGATGTGCGGCTGCACGACCACGACGCCCTCGGCGGACCGGCGCGCGTCGAGGCGGGGCGCCGCCTCCTCGCCCCAGATCGGCTCCTCCCAGTACACGACCCGCATGGCGGCGGCGGCGCGGGTCAGCAGGTGTTGCGGGCGTTGGAAGACGAAGGCCCAGCGAAGATGCGAAAAGCACAGCAGCGTCTGCCGGGCATCCCCGGCCGCCAAGGGCTGCCACCCGCTTCGCCCAGCCTCGACCTGCATTCCCAACCCTTTCCGACCGCTGCGACACCGCTGCGACACCATAGCATCACCTGCCGGGTTCGTTCGCATTAGGTTCCGGCGAAACCCGCGGCGCGCCCCGGTGTTGGTGCCCCGACCCGGCCGTTCCGCCGGGCGAACGGGACGGGGACGATGCCGCAAGACGCCGACGACGACAGCCTGAGCGATCCCGCAGCCGCCGCGCGCGCCGCACGCCTGCGCTACGTGTCGGACCGGCGGCCCGGCATCCGCCGCACCCGGGACGGCGAGGGATTCGCCTATCACGACGTGGACGGCAGCGTGATCACCGAGGAGCGGACGCTCGACCGCATCCGCAAGCTCGCCGTCCCGCCGGCCTATACCGACGTCTGGATTTGCCGCGACCCGCGCGGGCACCTGCAGGCGGTGGGCCGCGACGCGCGGGGCCGCAAGCAGTACCGCTACCATGCCCGCTGGCGCGAGGTGCGGGACGAGGCGAAGTACGGCAAGATGCTGACCTTCGGCCGGGTGCTGCCGACCATCCGCGCCCAGGTGCTGCGCGACCTGGCGCTGCACGGCCTGCCGAAGCGCAAGGTGCTGGCCGCCATCGTGGCGCTCCTGGAGAAGACCATGATGCGGGTCGGCAACGAGGAGTATGCCAAGCAGAACCAGAGCTTCGGCCTGACCACACTCCGCAACCGGCATGCCCGGGTCAAGGGCGGGCGCCTGACGTTCGACTTCCGCGGCAAGCACGGGGTCGAGCATCACATCGACCTGCTGGACCGCCGCCTGGCCCGCGTCGTGGAGCGGTGCCGCGACCTGCCGGGTCAGGAGCTGTTCCAGTTCTTGGACCAGGACGGGGAGACCCACGGCATCGGCTCCGACGACGTGAACGAGTACTTGCACGAGATTTCGGGCGAGGAGATCACCGCCAAGGACTTCCGCACCTGGGCCGCGACCAACCTGGCCGCGGAGGCGCTGGCGGCGGCGGAGGTGCACGACACCAAGACCAAGGCGAAGCGCGCCCTGGTGGAGGCAGTGGAGAGCGTCGCCAAGCGGCTCGGCAACACGCCGGCGATCTGCCGCAAGTGCTACATCCACCCGGCGGTGTTCGAGGGCTACCTGGACGGCAGCCTGGCGGAAGGGTTGAAGGCCCGGGCCGACGCGGTGCTGGAGGATGGCGGCGCCGGGCTGTCGCCGCGGGAGGTGGCGGTGACGCGCTTCCTCAGCAAGCGGCTGGGCGAGGTGATCGAGGAGCCGCAGCGCGACGTGGCTTGAAAGGCCGGGCTTGCCATGGGCCAGGCTTGACAGGGGCCGGCCGCGGCGCATCGTGCGCCCGGGGATCGGGGGGCGGAATGGACGACAGCTTGCTGGTGGCGCGCAGGCACGGCGTCATGGCCTTGACGCTCAACCGTCCCGACCGGCTGAACGCGCTGACGGTTCCGTTGATCGGCCTGCTGCGCGCGGCGCTGGCGGAGGCGGAGGCTGATCCCACGGTCCGCGCGGTGCTGCTGCGCGGCGCCGGCCGCGGCTTCTGCGCCGGGCAGGATTTGGCGGAGGTCTCGCCGGACCAGGACCTGGGCGACACGCTGGAGCAGCGGTTCAACCCGCTGATCCGCGCGATCCGCGCCTCGCGGCTGCCGGTCGTGTGCGCGGTGGGGGGCGTCGCTGCCGGGGCCGGCGCCAACCTGGCCTTTGCCTGCGACATCGTGCTCGCGGCGCAGTCCGCCCGGTTCATCCAGTCCTTCGTCCGCATCGGCCTGGTTCCCGACGCGGGCGGCACCCACGTCCTGCCCCGCCTGGCCGGCGACGCCCGCGCCCGCGGCATGGCGCTGCTGGGTGAACCCGTCGGCGGCGCGCAGGCCGAGGCATGGGGCCTGGTCTGGCGCGCCGTGACCGACGACGACCTGCTGCCGGAGGCGGAGCGCATCGCCGCCCACCTCGCGGCCCAGCCCGCCCAGGCCATCGCGCGCATCAAGCGCGCGCTGAATGCGTCGGGGACCAACACGCTGGATCAGCAGCTCGACCTGGAGCGCGACCTGCAACGGGAGTGCGGCGCGTCGGCCGATTTCCGGGAGGGCGTCCAGGCGTTCCTGGACAAGCGGCCCGCCCAGTTCGGCCCGCGCACGCCGTGACGCCGGCGGGGCGCGCCGATGCTGGCTGACCTGTCCCCGCGCCCCGGCGACCTCGACCCCATCGAGACCGCGTCGCGCGACGAGATCGCGGGCCTCCAGCGCCTCCGCATGGCAGAGACGCTGCGCCACGCCTATGCCCGCGTGCCGCATTACCGCCGGGCGTTCGACGCCGCCGGCGTGCATCCCGACGAGTTCCGCGACCTGCCCGACCTCGCGCGGTTCCCGTTCACCACCAAGGCGGACCTCCGCGCCAACTACCCGTTCGGCATGTTCGCCGTGCCGCGGGAGCGGGTGGCCCGCATCCACGCCAGCAGCGGCACCACCGGCAAGCCGACCGTCGTCGGCTACACGTAGGCCGACCTCGACGTGTGGGCCGACGTCATGGCGCGCTCGATCCGCGCCGGCGGCGGGCGGCCCGGCATGCGCGTCCACGTCGCCTACGGCTACGGCCTGTTCACCGGCGGCCTCGGCGCGCATTACGGGGCGGAGCGCCTGGGCTGCACGGTGATCCCCGTGGGCGGCGGGCAGACCGAGCGGCAGGTGCAGCTGATCCAGGATTTCGCCCCCGACCTCATCATGGTCACGCCGAGCTACATGCTGGCGCTGCTCGACGGCTTCCG
The DNA here is from genome assembly GCA_964252005.1 of uncultured Acetobacteraceae bacterium. Taxonomy (GTDB): domain Bacteria; phylum Pseudomonadota; class Alphaproteobacteria; order Acetobacterales; family Acetobacteraceae; genus CAHJXG01. The sequence goes on from CAXULX010000014.1 coordinate 44,295, forward strand.
CGCTGCCGGGCTCGATCCCCGTGGCACCTCGCTGCGCGCCGGCATCTTCGGGGCGGAGCCGTGGACCAACGCCATGCGCGCCGAGATCGAGCGGGACTTCGACATGCACGCCGTCGATATCTACGGCCTGTCCGAAGTCATGGGTCCCGGCGTCGCCAGCGAGTGCGTGGAGACCAAGGACGGCCTGCACATCTGGGAGGACCACTTCTACCCCGAGGTCATCGACCCCGACACCGGCGCCGTGCTGCCGGACGGGGAGGCGGGGGAGCTGGTGTTCACCTCGCTCACCAAGCAGGCCACCCCGGTCATCCGCTACCGCACCCGCGACCTCACGCGCCTGCTGCCCGGCACGGCGCGCTCCATGCGCCGCATGGAGAAGGTGACGGGACGCAGCGACGACATGCTGATCGTGCGTGGCGTCAACGTATTCCCGACGCAGATCGAGGAGCTGGTGCTGGAGCGGGCCGAGCTGTCCGGCCACTACCAGATCGAGCTGACCCGGACGGGCCGCCTCGACGAGATGCTGGTGCGGGTGGAGGCCCGGCCCGAGGCGTTCGGCGCATCCGACGCCGGGGCCGCCCTGGCGCTGGCGGTCAAGGAACGGATCGGCGTCTCCGCCCGCATCGAGGTGCTGCCGCCCGGCGGCGTCGAGCGCAGCCTCGGCAAAGCGCGCCGGGTCATCGACCGGCGGCCCAGGGGCATAGCCCGTCACTCGTAGGGCGTATAAGCGAAGCGCCATACGCCGATGTGCGGCGCTGTGTCCCGGCGGAAGGCGCTGGCGCTTTTCCGCCCTACGACGGTTGTCCGCATAAAGCCTCGGCATGGCCCGCCGGGTCATCGACCGGCGGCCCGAGGGCAGCTGATCGCAGCGCCGCCCGCGCCTCCTCCATCGCCCGGTGCTGCCTTTGCACCAGGTCGGGATCGACGCCCAGCATGGACTGCATGTGCCGGTGCATGCGCGCGACCTCCTCCAAATGGCGGGCGGGCGGCAGGCGGTGGGTGACGCTCGCCGCGTGGCGCCGGTGCGTGTTGAGGGGGCGGGCGACGTAGGCGACGGTGCCGCCCTGTGACAGCGCCTCCGCATAGACGCGCCAGTCGCCGGCCATGGTGAACGCCGAAAGCTCCGCGCCGCAGCGCCGCAACGCCTGCTGCAGGGCCGTACGGCGCCACACGACGGCGCTGGCGTTCAGGATCAGGTTGCGCGCGGCCAGGCAGCCGCGCAGGACGTCGCCCGCCGGGAACACGCCGTCCTGCGCCAGCATCGGCGCGCCGGCCTGGGCGTAGTAGCCCTGGTGGTCCGGCCACATCGCCGCCCCCCCGGCATTGACGGCACGGCTGTCGCTGAACGCGAGGACCGCGTCCGGCGCGTCCGCCAGCGCCCGGCACAGGGCCGAAAGGAAGCCGGGGTCCGCCTGGTCGTCCGCCTCGGCGATCCAGATCCATTCGCTGCGCGCCAGGTCCGCCGCCCGCCGCCACTGCTTGAACACCGAACCGGAGTTGCTGCTGTTCGCCAGCCACCGCACGCTGCGCCCGGCAGCGGCGGCCACGTCGCGCACCACCGCCGCGCTGTCGTCCGTCGAGGCGTCGTCCAGCACGATGACCTCGGACACCGGATGGGTCTGCGCGAACACGCTGCCCAGCCGCGCTTCCAAGTATCGCGCATAGTTGTAGTTCGGCACCACGACCGAAACCTCCGGCGTGCCGGGATCGGCCAGCCGCAGCAGCCGGTCGGCGTAGGCGTCCCAACTGAAATGCCGCCGCGCCGTCTGGGCCAGGCGCTCGTGGTCGTCCGGCCGGGTCTGGAGCGCCAGCGCTCGCATCTGCCGCACCATCTCCGCCGCGTCGCCCAGCGGCACGGCGCAGCCGGCGTTGTATTCCCGCAGCAGGTCCGGCGCGCCGCCGCTTTCCTCGAACGCCACGCAGGGCACGCCGGCGGACATGGCCTCCAGCACCACGCTGGGGAACGGGTCCTCCCGCGAGGTCAGCAGGAACACGTCGGCGCAGGCCAGCCAGTCCGCCCCGTCCGCGCCGTAGGGCCGGTGGTGGAAGCTGCCCGCCGTCTCGGCCGCCGCGATCTCGGCGCCGAGGTAGGCGAGCACGTGCGGGTCGATGTCGCCGACCCAGAGCAGATGGATGCCGGGGTCCGCCGCCTGCGCCAGGCGCCAGGCTTGCAGGAACAGGTCGAACCCCTTGCGCAGGTCGGCGTAGCCCAGGCCCACCGCGAGCAGCGCGCCCTCCGGCACCCCGAGCCGTGCCCGCATCGCCGCCGCCACCGCCGGGGCGACGGCCACCGGGCGGTACGTCCCTTGCGGCAGCACCGCCGCCCGGCCCGGCGGCACGGCGACCAGCTCATGGAACCGGTCGCGCACATAGGGCGAGGCGAACACGACATGCTCCGCGAGCGCCGCCCCGCTCCTCGCCCCCTCCACCAGGCCGCGCTCCCGCAGCAGCCGCGGCAGCTCGTGCACCAGAAGCGTGCAGGCGATGCCGGCCTGCGCCAGCCCCTCGCAGGCGCCCGCGGCGGCGCAGGTGTTGACGACCGCGCGGCCAAAGCCCCGGGCCGCCGCCGCCTGCGCCTGGCGCGGCAGGTCCTGCAAGCCGGCCAGGATCGTGGTCGGCCCCACTGCCCGGTACTCCGCCGCCAGCGCGCCGCCGCCCAGCAGCAGGAACGCGACCTCCATGCCCCGCACATGCCGCAGGTGGCGGCCAAGGTTCAGCAGCAGCATCTGCGCCCCGAACGGGCAGGCGTCATGCCCCACCAGCAGCAGCCGCCGTCGCCCCGCCCCCATCGCCGCCCCGGCCACCGCGCGCCCGGTGGCGTTCAGGTAGGCGGCGCCGAAATGCACGTCGGGTTCGAGGTACGCGCCCTCCGCCCACTCGTTCCAGGCGTTCACGCAGACCACCGCCTCGCCCCCGACCGGCTGCGCGATGGCGGCGGCGATCAGCCGGTCGAGCCACGCCTGATAGGCCGCCGGCGTCGATCCGTGCAGCACCATGCCCGCACCCTGCCGACGCGCGTCGTTGTCCCAGCTCGGCAGCGCCGTGCGGATCAGCGGGTAGGGCGGCGGCGTCAGGTCCGCCGCCGCCGCCGCGTCGTCATACGAGTACACCCGCGCCGTCGCCGCGTGGTCCAGCATCCGCAGCCCGGCATTCAGCAAATCCAGGCTGTTGGTCAGCTTGTGCGGCGGGAACTCGACGGCGGCGTCCATGCCGAACGGGCGCGGGTCGCGGTCGTCGAAGCTCTGCGCCATGACGAACATTGGGTCCTCCCCGTGCGCGCGGAACAGCGCGCGCCAGCGGTCCACGGCGGCGGCGGGCCCGGGGATCAGGCCCGCGCGATACACCATCAGCACCGGCCGCCCGCCGAGCCGGATGTAGCGTGCGTCCCGGAAATGCCGCAGCAGCTCCGCCGCCAGCGCCGGCTCGTCGTCCCGGCGGTAGTCCTGGGAGATCAGCACCTCATGCTCCGACCCGTCCCAGCGGCGGGACCAGTTCTCGTTGGCCCACATCAGGCAGAACGGCAGGTCCACCGACGGGTCGGCCAGCAGGGCGTCGAGCGGGCCGTCCAGCAGCCGGCGGCCGTTGAACCAGTAGAAGTAGAACACGAAGCCATGCACCCCGGCGCCGCGCGCCAGCTCCGCCTGCCGCCGCAGCGTCTCCGTGCCGTGCAGCCGGTAATGCCCCAGGTCCCTGGGAATGCGCGGCTGGTAATGCCCGGCGAACCGCGGCAGGCCGCGGGCCACGTTGGTCCACTCGGTGAAGCCGCGGCCCCACCAGGCGTCGTTCTCCGGCATCGCGTGGAACTGCGGCAGGTAGAACGCCAGCACCTTCGCGCGCCGGGGCGCGCCGGGGGCCAAGGGCTGCACCTCCTCGAACAGCGGCCCCGGCTGCGTGTTGCGCCGCACCTCGGACGGGATGTCGGTGGGCGTCGCGGGACGGGTCGTGAACACGCCGGGGTCGTGCCGGTGCGCGCGGTAGTGCAGCAGCGGGTTGGCGTCGGGGAGGTCGCGCAGGTAACGCTCCCGGTAGAACACGCCGTCGAAGCCTGGCGCCGGCTCCCGCCCTTCCTGTGCGCCTTGCAGCAAATAATGCTCGAACGGGTCCATCCGCGCCGCGCGCACGTCGGGCGAGCGGAGGAGGTAGTGCGCCGCGTCGAACTCCGGGATCGGGCTGACCAGGCCGCCGTGCCGGTGCGCCAGGAAGTGCGCGAGGCAAAGCTGCCCGGCCGGGATGCCGTGCGCGGCCCGGTACCATTCGGGGTCGAACCAGGCGACGGGCTGCCGCCCCTCCGCCTCCCCATGCTCGATGTAGTGCAGCAGCGGCTCCAGCCCACTCTCCCGCACGTCGCGGTTGCGGCCCAGGTACCAGGCCGGGTCGAAATACGGGTTGGGCCAGCGGCCCTCCTTCCAGCCATAGCGGGAATAGTGCACCAGAGGATCAACGCCGGCCTCGTTCAAGTCGGCATGGCGTTCCAGAAACCATGTCCGTGCGAACAGACCAGACCGTTGCAGGATGAGCAGGTCGCCAGCATCGATGCGCAACGGCGCGAAGGGCGGAGTCTCCTGTTGGCTGGACATCGTGGCGCTGCACCGTCATCAACTTTAAATTGAATAAACCAGCCCTTCTTGCGCGACGTCAACCTTTGTGGGTTTGGAGAAATGCTGTTTTATGTTGAGGCGGACGGGGGGACGGCGGGTGGCGGTTTCGCTTTGGGTCATGCTGGGAAGCGCGCTGGGCGGCCTGGCGCGGCATTGGCTCGGCACCTGGGTCATGGCCTGGACCGGGCCGAGCTTCCCGTGGGGCACCTTGCTGATCAACGTCATCGGCGGCTTCGTCATCGGGCTGTTCGCAGCGGCGCTCGGGGAGCGCGGGATCTTCAGCGATGCGCTGGGCCAGGGGCGGTTCCCGGATGTCGCGGAGCTGCGCGCGTTCGTCATGGTCGGCCTGTGCGGCGGCTTCACCACCTTCTCCTCATTCAGCCTGCAATCGCTGGAACTGCTGCAGGCCGGGCGCTATGGCCCGGCGCTGGGCTACATGGCCGGCTCGGTGCTCGCCTGCCTGGGCGCGGTCTGGGCCGGCTGGGTGCTGGGACGGGCGTGACGTGATGCTGTCCAGGGTCGCGCCCATCGCCGCTGCGCTGTGCGCCGCGCTGCTCGCGGCCTGTTCTCCGGCCAGCATCCTGAACGCGGCCGTCGAGCGCGACGGGATCACGGTCGAACGCGGCATCGCCTATGGCGACGGCCCGCGGCGCATGCTCGACGTGTATCGGAACACGGGTGCGGCCGGGCCGTGCCCGCTGGTGGTGTTCCTGTATGGCGGCAGTTGGCGGACCGGGGACCGCGGCACCTACGCCTTCGTGGCGACGCCGCTGGCCGCGCGCGGCGCCGTGGTCGTCGTACCGGACTACCGGCTGTATCCGGAGGTCGCTTTTCCCGATTTCCTCGACGACAACGCGCAGGCCGTCGCCTGGGCGGTGGCCCATGCAGGCGCGCTCGGCGCCGACCCGAGGCGCGTGTTCATCGTCGGCCACTCCGCCGGGGCCTACAACGCGGCGATGCTGGCGCTCGACCCGCGCTGGCTGGCGCATGCCGGGCTGGACCGGGCAGGGGTCGCGGGCGTGGCGGGGCTGGCCGGACCCTACGACTTCCTGCCGATGACCGATCCCGACATCATCCCGGTGTTCGCCCCCGTGGCCGATGGCCCGGCGAGCCAGCCCGTCACCTATGTGGACGGCCGCAACCCGCCCTTGCTGCTGCTGGCCGGGGACGCGGACACGACGGTGCGGCCGGGCAACACACGGTCGCTCGCGGCGCGGGTCGCCGCGGCGGGCGGCATTGTACAGAGCCGGATCTATCCGGGATTGGGCCATGTCGGCATCGTCACCGCCTTCACCCCGTTGTTCCGTTGGCGGGCGCCCGTGCTGGACGACGTGTGGCGCTTCATCACGGCGCAGCGCCCGGCCGGCTAAGTCTATTGGCCGCGGAACACCGGCGGCCGCCGGGCACGGAACGCCGCCAGGCCGTCGCGGTAGTCCTCGCTGCGCAGCGCCCGGCGCCGCCCCTCCTGCAGCCGCTGCGCCGTGGCGGGCGGCAGCGGCATCGCCTGCGCCAGCGCCCGCAACTGCTGCTTGGCGCTGGTGACCGAGAGCGGCGCGTTGGCGGCGATGCGGGCGGCGAGGGCGTGGGTGAACCCTTCCAGCTCCGCCTCGGGGACCGCGTGGTTCAGCAGGCGGAGCGCCAGCGCCCGGTCGGCCGGCACCGGGTCGGCGGTCGCGAACATCTCCATCGCGACATGCAGCCCGCCGCGCAGCATGACGTTCAGCAGGCCGTCGGCATCATAGGGCAGGCCGAGCCGCGCCGGGGTGAAGGCGAGGGTGCAGGTCGGGTCCGCCACCGCGATGTCGCAGCGCAAGGCGAGGTCGGTGCCGCCGCCCCAGGCCGAGCCGTGCAGCATGGCGATCACCGGCGCCGGGCACTCCGCGATGGCGCGGAACAGCCCTTGCAGCGGCCCGTCCTGCGCCAGGGGGTCGAAGTCCGGGGCGAGGTCGCCGATGTCGAAGCCGGCGCACCACACCCGGTCCTCCGGCTGCGCCCGCAGCACCACGGCGCGGATGTCCTGGCCGGCGAAGCCGCGGAAGGCGCGGGTCAGCCCGTCCAGCATGGTGCCGCCGAGGGCGTTGCGTTTCGCCGGGTCCTGCATGGTCACGACGGCGACCGGCCCGTTGACGGCGACGCTGACGGGCGGGAGGGCTTGGGTGCTCACCCGGCCAGGATAGCGCAAGCCGCACGACGCCGCGACAGCCTCCGATGCAAGCCGCTACGATGCGGCCTGCGTGCCGAGTCGGACCCCGGGGATGCCGTTGTGAAACATGGAAGCCGTGCCGTCATCTGGGCCGCGGCCCTGCTGCTCCAAGGCTGTGGCGCCGCCCAGGCCGCGACGACGGCGTGCCCCGAGCACTTCGCCGGCGGCCGGGCGCCCGACCTGGTCAACCCGCGGCTGGCGGCCGGCACGCGCGCCCTGTGCTTCCAGGGCTTTGCCCTGCTGCACTCCGCCCTCACGCGCACCGCGCTGTATTCGGCCGAGCACCTGACCGCGGACCGCATCGAGGCCGCCCGCGGCACCCCGCGCACCGGCGAGTTCCACGCGGAGCCGGCCCTGCCGCCCCATGAGCGGGCGGACCTCGCGGACTACGCCCGCAGCGGCTTCGACCGGGGCCATTTGGCGCCCAGCGGCGACATGCCCGACCCCGAGGCGCAGCAGGAGAGCTTCACCCTCGCCAACATGGTGCCCCAGGCGCCGAAGCTGAACCGCGGCGTGTGGGAGGGGATCGAGAGCACCGTCCGCACCCTGGCCGAGCGCCGCGGCGAGCTGTACGTCGTGACCGGGCCGGTCTTCAGGGGCGAGCACCTCGCGACCATCGGCGACGTCGTCGTGCCGACCTATGTCTTCAAGGCCGTGCTGGACCCGCGCAGCCGCAGCGCCGCCGCCTATGTGGCCGAGAACACCGACGAGGCCGCGTGGACGCCGCTCAGCATCGCGCAGCTGACCCGCCTCATCGGCATCGACGTGTTCCCGGCGCTGCCGCCCCGCGCCCGCGCCGCCACCCTGCGCTTGCCGGAGCCGACGCCGCACGGCTATGCCGGGGACCGGCCATACCCCAAACGCAGGATGCCCTGATGCCGGACATGAAGCCCTTCGCCGACGACAGTGCGGCCATGGAGGTCGGCGACCTCAAGCTGGAGAACGGGCGCGACCGCATCGCCTGCTACGGCAGCCTCGACCTGACGCGGGACAAGGCCGGGCTGGCGCTGGCCCGGCAACTGCACGCCCTCATGGCCGCCGTGGTGCAGGCGTTGGAGGCCGACAGCAGCCTTCCCGAGGCGATCCCGCCGCCGAAGCAGCGCGGGTCGGTGAAGAACCCGTTCTAACCCGGCGCGCAAAAAGGCAGGTTGCCCGAATACCGGAGCAAGCGGCGGAGTGCGGCGGCGCGCGCCGTCCCTCACATTCAGTCGGACAGGGCGCGGCATCCCGCCCGCCCCGCACAGCAAGGTCCGCCCCATGCTCGATGTCCTGACAACCGGCCACCATGACGACGAGGCTCGGCTCGCCGCGATCCGCAGGCGCGACGCCGCGGCGGACGGCAGCTTCCTGTATTCCGTCGCGACCACCGGCGTGTATTGCCACCCGTCCTGCGCCGCCCGCCCGGCGCTCCGCCGCAACATCGCTTTCCACGCCGACCGCGACGCCGCCGAGCGCGCCGGCTTCCGGCCGTGCAAGCGGTGCCGCCCCGACCTGCCGCCCCGGCCAGCGCGCGAGGCCGCGCTGGTGGCCGCCGCCTGCCGCACGGTCGAGGCGGCCGAGGACGCGCCCGCGCTCGCGGCCCTCGCGGCGGAGGCCGGCATCAGCCCGCACCACTTCCACCGCATGTTCCGCAGGATCGCGGGCGTCACGCCCAAGGCATACCATGACGCGCACCGCCAGGCGCGGGTGCAGGCGGGCCTCGCGGCCGGGGCCGGCGTCACCGAGGCGATGTACGGCGCGGGCTTCAACTCCTCCGGGCGGTTCTACGCGGCGGCGGACGCCATGCTCGGCATGACGGCCTCCCGCTACCGCGCGGGTGGCCCGGGCGAGACGATCCGCCACGCGGTCGGGCGCTGCTCGCTGGGCCGCGTGCTCGTGGCGGCGACCGGGCGGGGCGTGTGCGCGATCCTGCTGGGGGACGACGCGGCCACGCTGCAAGCGGAGCTGCGGGCGCGCTTCCCGAAGGCCACGCTGGAGGAGTCTGGTCAGGAGTCTGGTCAGGACGCCGGGTGGCTCGCCCAGGTCGTCGCCCTCGTGGACCAGCCGGGCGGCGGCGCGCTGTCCCTGCCGCTCGACATCCGCGGCACGGTGTTCCAGCGCCGGGTGTGGGAGGTGCTGCGCGCCATCCCGCCGGGCGAGACCTTGAGCTACGCCGCCGTCGCCGCCCGGCTCGGCCAGCCCAACGCGGTCCGCGCGGTCGCCGGCGCCTGTGCCGCCAACGCGCTGGCGGTCGCCGTGCCGTGCCACCGGGTCGTCGCCTCGACCGGGGCGCTCGCGGGCTATCGCTGGGGGGTGGAGCGCAAGCGGGCGCTGCTGGCGCGGGAGCGGGCGTGATGCCGGCGGCGGACCGGGTCGCGGCGCTGGATTGGCCGGGGATCATGGACTCCCTGGACCAGCGCGGCTGCGCCACGACGCCGCCGCTGCTGACCGGGGCGGAGTGCCGCGCCCTGATCGACAGCTACGACGACGCCGACCGCTTCCGCAGCCGGGTGGTGATGGCCCGGCACGGCTATGGCCAGGGCGAGTACAGGTACTACGCCTACCCCCTGCCGGCGCTCGTCGGCACCCTGCGCGCCGCGCTGTATCCGGCGCTCGCGGCCATCGCGAACCGTTGGGGCGTGGCGCTGGGCATGGCGGGGTTCCCGGCGGACCATGCGGGCTTCCTGGCGCGCTGCCATGAAGCCGGGCAGTCGCGGCCCACGCCGCTGCTGCTGCGCTACGGACCCGGCGACTACAACTGCTTGCACCAGGACCTCTACGGCGACCTGCACTTCCCCTTGCAGGCCGCCATCCTGCTCAGCCGTCCCGGCGACGACTTCACCGGCGGCGAGTTCGTGCTGACCGAGCAACGCCCGCGCATGCAGTCGCGTGCCGAGGTCGTGGCGCTGCAACAGGGAGAGGCCGTCGTGTTCGCGACGAACCAGCGGCCGGTGGCCGGCACGCGCGGCACATACCGCGTGGCGATGCGCCATGGCGTCAGCCGGCTACGCGCCGGCCATCGCCACACGTTGGGATTGATCTTCCACGACGCCCGGTAGCGCCGACCGGGCCGGTGCCCTGGATGAGGCCGCCTAAGCCTTCTTGGCTTTCGCCTTCGCGGCGGGCTTGGCCGCCTTGCCGGCAGGCTTGGCCGGGTTCATGGCGTCCTTGACCTGCTTGGCCGGCGTGAAGCCGAGCTTCTTCGACGCGGCGATCTGGATGGTCTCGCCCGTGGCGGGGTTGCGGCCCTGGCGCGCCTCGCGCGCGGCCACCTTGAACTTGCCGAAGCCCGGCAGCGACACCTCCTCGCCCTTGCTGGCGGCCTGGACGATGGCGGCGAACACGGCCTCCACCACCTGCTTGGCCTGCGACTTGTTCATTTCGTGGTCGGTCGCGATGTGTTCGGCGAGTTCGACGGTGTTCATGACGGAGTCTCCGAGATGGGCCTTGCGGCATAGCAGTGGAATCGGCCGTGATGGAAGGGGTCTGTGCGCCCGATCAATCCGATCTGAACCGGCTGAGCAGCCGCCGCCACTGCACGGTGTCGAGGGGGTCGGCCTGCGCCGCGCCGCCGCGGCTGGAAAGCTGCTCGATCAGGTGGCTGGCGATCAGGCCGCGGGGGCCGCGCTCCCAATGGTCGGCGCCGTCATCCCCGGCGGTCCAGGCCGGCAGGGGCAGCAGCAGGTAGCGGCACAGGCCGTCCAGCAGCGGCTCGTAGGTCGCGCGCAGCGCCGCCAGCGTCTCCTTGGCCTGCGGCCCGCCGGCCCAGCCCACGCCGGCCTGCTCGAACACGGCCATGAGCTCGGCGTAGGCGGCGTCGTCCAGCCGGTTGCCGCCGTCGTAGCGGGACGGCTGGATGTGGAACGACCGCGCCATCTCGACCACGACCTGCCGGGCCATGGTGAAGGTCATGCGCGCCTGCAACGGCCGCACCGCCTCGACCCCCACCAGCACCAGCGCGCAGACATCCATCACGCAGGCCAATGCCGCGAGCCAGGACTGGTTGTCATGCTGGCTGCGGTAGTAGGCCAGCATGGGATAGGACAGGTGGCTTTCCAGCAGCTCCGACCCCCACACCTCCCACTCGCGCAGCAGCTCGTCGAGCTTGTCGAGGCCGCCCGCCTCGGCGTGCCGGGCCAGCATGGTGCCGGCGGTGGGCGGCGACCCGGCGCGGCCGTCGAGCTGGATGACATGCGCCTCCCGCCGGGAGAACAACTGGTAGAGGACGGGCAGGTAGCCGATGACCACGGCGATGAAGCCGATGCCGGTGCCCGCCTCGAACACGGCGACCAGGCGACCGCCGGCGGTGTGCGGCACCACGTCGCCGTAGCCCAGGGTGAAGAAGGTGACGCCGCTCATGTAGGCTTGCTCCGGCAGCGCCGAGACCGCGGGGCCGGCCGCCTGCAGGGACCATTCGATCAGCGCGAAGGCGTAGATCAGCGTGGTGGCCCAGATCATGAACAGCAGCACCATGGACAGCGCGCCGAACACGCTGAGCAACCGCTCACGCCGGGCGCCGGCCGGCAGCTGCGCGCCCAGCCGCGACCAGACGGCCCAGGTGGCGCGGAAGTACAGCCGCATGAACCGGAGGTTGCGCTGCACCCGGCGCGGCAGCAGCATGACCTCGAACGCATCCTGCAGGACGATGAACAGCAGCACGACGCCGACCAGCGCCGCGAGGACGGAGATCAAGGCGCCGCGTCCGGCGGCGTGCGGTCCAGCAGGCGGTAGCCGACGCCGGGTTCGGTGAGGAGCAGCCGGGCCGCCGCCGGGCCGAGCTTCTGGCGCAGGTGGCCGACATACACGCGGAGGTACTGCACGTCCTCGACATGCGCCGGACCCCAGACCGCGTTCAGCAGGTGCCGATGGGTCAGCACCTTGCCGGAATGCCGCACCAGCAGGATCAGCAGGTCGTACTCGCGCGGGCTGAGCTGGACCGGGGCGCCCGACGCGCTCACCACCCGGCGCGCCATGTCGACCATGAGGTCGCCGGCCTGGAACATCTCGCTCGCCGCCGTGCCCGGATGGGCGTGGCGCAGCGCCGCGCGGATGCGGGCCAGCAGCTCGTCGAGGCCGAACGGCTTCTCCACGTAGTCGTCGGCGCCGTTGTCGAGCGCCGCGACCTTGCCGGCCTCCTGGTCGCGGGCCGAGAGGATCAGCACCGGCACCTGGCTCGTGGCGCGGAGCTGCACCAGCGCGTCCTGCCCGTCCATGTCCGGCAGGCCGAGGTCCAGCAGGATCAGCGCGGGCGCCCGCGCCCGGGCCATCGCGAGGCCGTCGGCGGCGGTGTCGGCGCGCTCCACGGCATAGCCCGACGCCTCCAGCGCCGGGCGCAGGAAGCGGTGGATCTGCGGCTCGTCGTCGATGACCAGGATACGGGTGCGGTGCAAATCCAGAAGTCCAAGCGTTACGCCGTGGATATGGCGGAAAGCCGCAGCACGACAATGGTTCCGGGGGAGCCGTCCCGCGCCGCGTCCGGGCGCGGGCTGATGGCTTGGATCGTGCCGCCCATCGCCTCCATCATGCCGCGGGCGATGGCGAGGCCCAGCCCGGTGCCCGGCGCCGTCCGGTCGCCGCGCCGGGCGCGGTAGAAGCTGTCGAACACGTGCGGCAGGTCGTCGGGCGGGATGCCGATGCCCTCGTCGGAGATCTCCAAGGTGACGTGCCCACCGCCCGCGCTGCCGCGAATCCGCACGTCGGAGCCGAGCGGCGAGTAGCGGACGGCGTTGTCGAGCACGTTGACCAGCACCTGCTCCAGGAGCGCCGGGTCGGCCCGGATCGCCGGCAGGCCGGCCGGCACGTTCACCAAGACGTGCCCGGCGTCCGGCACCCGGGCGATGGCGGCGTCGATCAGGTCCACCCCCTGCACCGATTGCAGCCGCGGCGACACCTGGCCGCTCTCCAGCCGGGTCAGGTCCATGATGTTGGCGAGGAAGCGCGTCATGCGCGCCGTGTCCTCCTTAATGCTGGCCAGCAGGTCGGCGCGGGTCGCGGGCGTCAGGCGGTCCCAGGTCGTGCCCAGCGTCTCCGCCGCGCCCCGGATGCCGGTGAGCGGCGTGCGCAGGTCGTGGCTGAGCGAGTTCAGCAGGGCGGTGCGCAGCTTCTGCGTCTCCTCCATGGCGGCGCTGCGGGCGGCCTCGTTGGCGAGCTTCACCCGCTCCAGCGCGACGGCGGCCTGGTCGGCCAGCGTCGCGAGCGTCTGCGCCGCCGTCGGGTCGAACCGCCCGCCCGCCATGTGCACGCCGACCACGCCCAGCAGCCCGCGCACGGTCCTCATCGGCAGGAAGCGCCACTCGGCCGAGGGCAGGGTGGCGGTGCCGCGCCCGGTCGCCTCCTGCCGCTCGCTGCACCAGCGCGCGGCGGCCCAGCTTCCGTCGTCGAGCACGGCGGCGGCATCGGAGGGCGGCTCGGCGGCGCGTATGGCGAGGTCGGCCCCTTCTCCCGTCAGCACCACCGCGCGCCCGGCGGCGCCCGCGGCTTGGCGCGCGATCTCGGCGACCAATTCGGGTTCGGTCGTCGGCTCGCCCAAGGACCGGCTGAAGGCGCCGATGCGGCGGAGGCCCTCGATGCGGGCCTGGCCGGCCTGCGCCTCCGCCCGCACCCGGCTGGCGAGGCTGCCGGTCAGCGCGGCCACCAGGATGAACACCACGAGCGCGATGCCGTCGCGGGCGTTGCTGATGGTCACGGAATACAGCGGCGGGATGAAGAAGAAGTCCCAGGCGAGGAAGCCGGCCGCCGCCGCGAACAGCGCGACGCGCAGGCCGAACGCGCTGGCGACGACGACGACGGCGGCCAGGTAGATCATGCCCACCGCCTCGGGCGGGACGCCGGTGCCCATCAGCAGGCCGGCGCCGGTGATGGCGGCGACCAGCGCGGTCGTGCCGCCCCAGGCCAGCCAGCCCTCCGGCACGCGCGGCAGGCGGCGCCGGGCGACCGGGCCGGAGGACGGCACGACGTGCAGCGCGAACTCCGGCGCGCGGACCAGGAGCTGCGCCGACAGCGTGCGGCCCAGCGCGCGGCGCCACGCCGCGGGGCGGCCCCGTCCGATGACCAACTGCGTCACGTTGCGGCGCTCGGCCAGTTCCAGCACGACGGCCACGAGGTCGGGGCCGGCCCGCGTCTCGACCTCGGCGCCGAGCTGGGCGGCGAGCGACAGGGCGGCGCTGGCATCGCTCGGATGCCGGCTGCGCTCGATGTGCACGACGATCCAGGGGGCGTGCAGCGCGTCGGCCAGGCGCTTGGCCTGACGCACCACGGCGACCGCGCCGGCGTCGCCGCCGATCAGCGCCAGCACGCGGTCACTGGCCGGCCACGGGCCGCTGATGGCGTTGCGGCGCATGTAGTCGCGCACGTCCTCATCGACGTGCGCCGCCACCCGGCGCAATGCGATCTCCCGCAGCGCCGCGAGGTTGCCGCCCTTGAAGAAGCCGTCCAGCGCCCGCTTCGCCACGTCCGGGCGGTAGATGCGGCCCTCCCGCAGCCGCGCCTGCAGCTCCGCGGGCGGGATGTCGATCAGCTCGACCTCGTCGGCACCCTCCAGCACGCGGTCCGGCAGGGTCTCGGCGACGCGCACGCCGGTGATGCGGGCCACCGCCTCGTTCAGGCTCTCCAGGTGCTGGACGTTCAGCGTCGCCCAGACGGCGATGCCGGCGTCCAGCAGTTCCTGCACGTCCTCCCACCGCTTGGCGTGGCGGCTGCCGGGCGCGTTGGTGTGGGCGAGCTCATCGACCAGCAGCAGGCCGGGCCGCCGGGCCAGCGCCGCGTCCACGTCGAATTCCTGGAGCATCTGGCCGCGATAGGGCACCTGGCGATACGGCAGGATCGGCAGGTCCTCGATCTGCGCCGCGGTTTCCGCCCGGCCGTGCGTCTCGACGACGCCCACCAGCACGTCTGTCCCGCTGTCCCGCTGGCGGCGCGCGGCGGCCAGCATCTCGTAGGTCTTGCCGACGCCGGGGGCGGCGCCCAGGAACACCTTGAGGCGCGCCCGCCCCTCCCGCGCGGCGTCGGCGACCAGCGCGTCGGGATCGGGGCGGGCGTCGTCCATGCCTCTCAGTAAGCTATGAGCCGGGCTTGCCGTCCAGCGCCTGCGCGTCGAGCGCGAGGTTCAGCGCCAGCACGTTGACCCGCGGCTCGCCGATCAGGCCGAGCAGCCGGCCCTCGGTGTGGGCCACGACCATCTCCTGCACCCGGGTTTCCGGCATGGACCGGGCGGCGGCGACGCGGGCCACCTGCCGGCTCGCGGTCTGGGGCGAGATGTGCGGATCGAGGCCGGAGGCCGAGGTGGTCAGCATGTCGCCCGGCACCGGCGTCGCGCCGGCCTTGCCGACATCCTC
Organism: uncultured Acetobacteraceae bacterium; assembly: GCA_964252005.1. Lineage (GTDB taxonomy): Bacteria > Pseudomonadota > Alphaproteobacteria > Acetobacterales > Acetobacteraceae > CAHJXG01. The sequence goes on from CAXULX010000014.1 coordinate 59,408, forward strand.
CGTCACGCGGTCGATCAGCGTCTTCGACGTCGGCCCGGCGTTCGACCCGGCCGAGTTGCCTGCGTTGTACGGCGCCGGCACGGTCTTGGTCGCGTCGGCCGGGTCAGGGGTGGAGGTCGCAGACGGGCGGCCCTGGAAGTACTTGTCCTGGGTGAACGTCTGGCCGACCAAGGAGGAGCCGATCACCTTGCCGTCCCGTTCGATCAGCGAGCCGCCGGCCTGCCGCGGGAACGCGGCCCCGGCGACGCCCACGAAGGCCAGGGGGAAGGCCAGCCCGGTCAGCACGGTGAACAGCACGACGAGGACGATGGCGGGGCGAAGATGCTGCATGTCACGCAAATCCCAACAGGGTGAGGATGACGTCGATCAGCTTGATGCCGACGAACGGGGCGATGAGGCCGCCCAGGCCGTAAACCAGCAGGTTGCGGCGCAGCAGGGCGGCGGCGCCGATGGGCTGGAACTTCACGCCGCGCAGCGCCAGCGGCACCAGCGCCACGATGATCAGCGCGTTGAAGATCACCGCGGACAGGATGGCGCTCTGCGGCGAATGCAGCCGCATCACGTTGAGCGCGCCCAGCTCCGGGTAGGTCGCGACGAAGATCGCCGGCAGGATGGCGAAGTACTTCGACACGTCGTTGGCGATGCTGAACGTGGTGAGCGACCCGCGGGTGATGAGCAGCTGCTTGCCGATCTCCACGATCTCGATCAGCTTCGTGGGGTCGCTGTCGAGGTCGACCATGTTGCCGGCCTCGCGCGCCGCCTGGGTGCCGGTCTGCATCGCGACCCCCACGTCGGCCTGCGCGAGCGCCGGGGCGTCGTTGGTGCCGTCGCCGCACATGGCGACCAGCCGGCCCTCCGCCTGCACCTTGCGGATGTAGTCCAGCTTGTCCTGCGGCGTCGCCTGCGCCAGGAAGTCGTCCACCCCGGCCTCGGTCGCGATGGCCGCCGCCGTGACCTTGTTGTCGCCGGTGATCATCACCGTCTTGATGCCCATCTGGCGGAGGGCTGCGAACCGCTCCCGGATGCCGGGCTTCACGATGTCCTTCAGCTCGATCACGCCCTGCAGCCGGCCATCGACGGCGACCGCGAGCGGCGTGCCGCCGGAGCGGGCGATGCGGTCCACCGCCTGGGTGAACGCCTGCGGGGCCGCGCCGCCGGTCAGCGCCAGCACGCTCTCCACCGCGCCCTTGCGCCAGGACCGCCCGCCGGCGTCGAGGCCGCTCACCCGGGTGTTGGCGGTGAACGGCACCACCGTGGCGTCGGCCGGCACGTCGTGCGTGACGCCGAAGCGGTCCCGGGCGAAGGAGAGGATCGAGCGCCCCTCCGGCGTGTCGTCGCCGAGCGAGGCGAGCACCACGGAGTCGGCCAGGCTGCGTTCCTCCACGCCCGGCACCGGCGAGAAGCTGGCGGCGGCGCGGTTGCCGAAGGTGATGGTGCCGGTCTTGTCGAGCAGCAGGGTGTCCACGTCGCCCGCCGCCTCCACCGCGCGCCCGGAGGTCGCGACCACGTTGAAACGGATCAGCCGATCCATGCCGGCGATGCCGATGGCGGAGAGCAGCCCGCCGATGGTGGTGGGGATCAGCGTGACGAACAGCGCCACCAGCACCGGCACGGCAAGGTCGGTGCCGGAGTACTTCGCCAGCCCCACGAGCGTCACGACGGCGATCAGGAAGATGATGGTGAGGCCCGCCAGCAGGATGTCGAGCGCGATCTCGTTCGGCGTCTTGCGGCGCTGCGCCCCCTCCACGAGGGCGATCATGCGGTCGATGAAGGTGTTGCCGGGGTCGGCGGTGATCCGCACCACCAGCCAGTCGCTCACGACCTGGGTGCCGCCGGTGACGGCGCTGCGGTCGCCGCCGGCCTCGCGGATCACCGGGGCGCTCTCGCCGGTGATGGCGCTCTCGTTGACGCTCGCCACCCCCTCGACGATCTCGCCGTCGGAGGGGATCAGGTCGCCGGTCTCCACCAGCACGAGGTCGCCGCGGCGCAGGTCGGGGGCGGGCACCTGCGTCGTCTGGCCCCGGCTGGTGCCGGTGAGGCGCTTGGCCATGGTGTCGCTGCGGGCGCGGCGCAGGCTTTCGGCCCGGGCGCGTCCGCGGCCCTCAGCCACCGCCTCGGCGAAGGTCGCGAACAGCACGGTGAGCCACAGCCACAGGGCGATGGCGAGCGCGAAGCCCGCCGGCTGCCCGGTGGCGAGGTTGCGGACCGCCAGCACGGTCACGAGGATCGAGACGATCTCGGTGACGAAGATGACGGGGTTGCGGATCAGCCGGGCCGGGTTGAGCTTGACGAAGGCGTCCCCGGCCGCGCGGGCCAGGATCGCGCCGTCGAACAGTCGGATGGTTTCAGCCTGTGCCACGATAAGGTGTCCTTAGAAGGTCTTGCCGGCGAGCATCGAGAAGTGCTCCGCGAGCGGCCCGAGCGACAGGGCCGGCAGGAATTGCAGCCCGCCCAGGATCAGGATCACGCCGATCAGCAGGCCGATGAACAGCGGCCCGTGCGTCGGGAAGGTGCCGGCGCTGGGCGGCAGCTTCGGCTTGGCGGCGAGCGACCCGGCAATCGCCAGCACCGGCACCAGGAAGGCGAACCGGCCCAGCAGCATGCACACGCCCAGCCCGTAATCCAGCAGCGGCGTGTCCGCCGTCAGCCCGGCGAACGCGCTGCCGTTGTTGCCGGTCGCCGAGCTGAACGCATACAGCATCTCGCTCAGGCCATGCGGCCCGGCGTTCGCCAGCGACGACACGCCGTCCGGCAGCACCAGGCACAGCGCGGTGCCGGACAGGATGCAGAGCGGCAGGATCAGCACCGCCAGCATGGCGAGCTTGATCTCCCGCGCCTGCACCTTCTTGCCGAGGTACTCCGGCGTGCGGCCGACCATCAGCCCGGCCACGAACACCGCGAGCAGCGCGAACACCAGGATGCCATACAGGCCCGACCCGACGCCGCCGGGCACGACCTCGCCCAACTGGATCAGGAACAGCGGGATCATGCCGCCGAGCGGGGTGAAGCTGTCGTGCATGGCGATCACCGCGCCGTCCGACGTTGCGGTGGTGGTCACGGCGAACAGCGACGACATGGCGGTGCCGAAGCGGACCTCCTTGCCCTCCATGTTGCCCATGGACGGGTCGATGCCGGCGGCGGTCAGCAGCGGGTTGCTGCCCCCCTCGGCGGCGTAGCAGCCGATGATCGCGGCGACCATCAGGATCGCCATGACCCACATCAGGGCGAAGCCCTGGCGCCGGTCCCGCACGATGTGGCCGAACGCGACCGCGAGCGCGAAGGGGATCACGACCTCCGACCAGGTCTCCACCACGTTGGTGAGCGCGGTCGGGTTCTCGAACGGATGGGCGCTGTTGGCGTTGAAGAAGCCGCCGCCGTTGGTGCCCAGCATCTTGATCGCTTCCTGGAACGCCACGGGGCCGAGCGCGATGCTCTGCTTGGCGCCCTCCAGCGTCGTCGCGTCCACGTAGCCCGCCATCGTCTGCGGCACGCCGGACGCGATCAGGAACACGGTGTAGACCAGCACGATCGGCAGCAGCAGATACAGCGTGATCCGGGTCAGATCGACCCAGAAGTTGCCGAGCTCCTTGACGCTTCCGGCCACGAACGCGCGGGCGACGGCGACCGCGGCGGCGATGCCGGTGGCGGCCGACAGGAAGTTGTGCACCGTCAGCCCCCACATCTGGGTGCCGTACGACATCGTGGTCTCGCCGCTGTAAGCCTGCCAGTTGGTGTTGGTGACGAAGCTGATGGCCGTGTTGAAGGCGAGCTGGGGCGACAGCGCCGACTGGTCCTGCGGGTTGAACGGCAGCTTGTCCTGGAAGCGCAACATCAAGTACAGGATCAGGAAGTGCACCGCCTGAAGCACGATCAGCGCGGTCGCGTAGGTGAGCCAGCCCATGCCGCGGGAGGCGTCCACCCCGGCGATGCCGTAGAAGCCGCGCTCGACGGGGCCGAGCACGGGGGACAGGACGGTGCGCTCCCCCTGCACCACCCGGGCGATGTAGCCCCCGAGCGGCACGGCGCACAGGAACACGAGCGCCAGCACGAGCGCGATCTGCGCCCAGCCGATCAATGTCATATTGCGATGTCCTAGAAGTCTTCGGGGCGGACGAGCGCCCAGACCAGGTAAACCAGCAGCCCGGCGGAGACCGCGCCGCCCAGGATCAGGTCGAGCACGGGATCAGATCCGCTCGCACAGGGCCGCGTAGGCCGCCATGAGCAGGATGCCGCCCGTGCCGAGCACTGCGACGAGGATGTCAGCCATTGTTGCGCCTTTCAGGTTCTCAGGCCCGAAATGCCCCTTCGTCCCAAAAAAGCGCAATCATCGTTTGGGCAGCAAACCATAAAGGCCGCGTAAAACCGCGGCGGCCCTCAGCGGAGGGCGACGATCTCCACCCGGCGGTTGGCCGGGCTGCGCAGGTTGTAGGCGTCGTACGGCTGCAACGGGCCGAACCCCTGGGGCCGCATCCGCTCCCGCGGCACGCCGCGGGCCGTGAGGTAGTCCACCACGGCGGCGGCGCGCAGCATCGACAGGCTGATGTTGTAGCCGAGCCGGCCCGAGATGTCGGTGTGGCCGTTGATTTCGAACGTCAGGCCGTAAAGCTGCGGGTCGTTCAGCGCGACGGCGGCGTTGTCGAGGAGCGCGAAGCTGTCCGGCTGGATGCGGTAGCTGTCGAAGCCGAAGTTCACCGCGCCGATGATCCGCCGCTCAAAGGCCGGGGCGGCCTCGTAGGCCATCGGCGGCGGGACCGGGGCGCAGGCGGCGAGGGCGCCGAGCAACGCGATGGCCGGCAGCGAGAGGAACTTAGCGGGGTGCGAGCGCATCGACGATCTCCCTGGAGCTTGGCGTGCGGCCGCGCAGGTCGGTGGCGGGTCCCCGCGGCTCGCGCAGGCCGAGGCGGCGTTCGGCGCCGCGCGGGTCGGCCGGCATCTGGTCGCGCATCTCGCGGGTTTGCGGGTCGAGCGGCAGCGTCCGCGCCAGGCGCTCCGCGTCGGGATTGCCGGCCTGCGGAGCGAGGGGCGGCGCCGGCCGGGGCGCGGGCGGCGCGTAGGGGCGGGGGGCATAGGATGGCGGCGGGTAGGCCGGCGGCGCATAAGCGGGCGGTGCATAAGCGGGCGGCGCGTAGGCGGGCGGGCTGGCCGGCAGCAGCGGCCCGGAGTTCTTCTGCGCCCAGGCCGGGGCCGCGATGCCGAGTGCCGTGCCGAGCGCCGCCGCGCCCAGGGTGCTGAACCGCGCCATTCCGACGCCTCCTCCGAAACACCGTGCCATCCTGCAAGCAGAATGAGCGGACGGCAAGCTAAACCGGGTCGTCACTTCACCTTGCTTATATCGTTTGTTGACCGTCATAGTGGCCCCGCTGCGACGACATGAGGCTGCGACGGCGATGGCCCCACGCTTTATCGGCAAGACCTCGCTGGCGGGGCTGCATCCCGTGCAGTCGGACGGGCAGCCCGTGCTGGCCGCCCACGCCCGCCTGCGCGACCTGCTGCAAGCCCGGCTCGGCGCCGCGGCGGCCGGGCTGTTCGCGGAGCCGGTCGTCACCTGGCCCGGCGCCGACGCTGCCGGAAGCGTGTCTCCTGGCAGCATCTCCTGGTACACCGACGCGCCCGGCGATGCGGAGCCGCTCGCCGGCCTGCCCGCCGACCGCCGCGCCCTGGCGGAGGCGCGGCTCCGCGGCATCCTGCGGCAGTTTGGCCCGCTGCTGGCCGATCCCGAAACCGGGCCGCTGCTGCGGCGCGCCCTGGCGCTTGGCAGCCGGAACGGCTTGCTGGTGGTCGGCAGCACGCCCGTATTGACGGAATGGGGCCTGGCGCCCGAAGCCGCCGGGCCGGAGGACGGGATCGCGGCCCGCGCCGCGGCCTGGATGGAGGACTACGCGGACGCGCCGCCGCCGCCCGCCGCCGCGCCGGGGCCGGTCCCCGCCGCCCCGCCGCCCCGCGCCGTTCCCATGCCCGTCCCGGCGGCGGCGGCGCGTCCGGCCTGGGACTGGGCGCTGATCCCGGCGGCGGTCGTGGTCGCCGCGCTGTTCCTGGGCGTGGGTCTGTATGCCGGCGCCCGCATGGTGGCGGCGCGCGTCGCGGCGCGGCCGAACTCGGTCGCCCTGCTGGACGAGCCCGCCACGCGCGAGGCGATGGGCCGGCAGCGCGAGCAGAACGCCGCCCTGGAGACGGAGATCGAGGCGCGCCGCCGCCTGCTGTCCGGCAACGTCTGCGTGGCGGACCCGGCGCAGATGCCCCGCCTCGGCCCCGACCGCGCCGCCGCCGTGCCGCCGGGCGCCGTGGCGCCGTCCCCGGGCGGCCCCGCGTTCCAGGGCACGCTGGCGGAGCTGCTGACCCAGGCCGTCGTGCTGATCATCGCACCCGGCCGCGGACCCGACGACGGGACCTCCACCGGCAGCGGCTTTTTCGTGGCGCCCGACCTGATCGCCACCAACCGGCACGTCATCGAGGGGGCCGATCCCAACGAGATCGTCGTCACCAGCAAGAAGCTCGGCCGCACCACGCGGGCGCGCGTGGTGGCGCAGACGCCCGATTCGGAGATCGGCAGCCCCGACATCGCCCTGCTGCGGGTGGAGGGCGCCACAGGCATCCAGCCGCTGGCGTTCAGCACCACGGCCGCGCCGCTGGACCCGGTGATCGCCGCCGGGTTCCCCGGCCTGCTGATGCAGTCCGACGAGGCGTTCGCGCGCCTGCGGGGCGGCGACACCTCCGCGGTGCCGGAGGTGATCCTGACCGACGGGCGGATCAACGCGATCCAGTCAGCGGCCGGCGGCATGAAGATCATGCCGCACAGCGCCGCCGTGTCGGGCGGCAACAGCGGCGGGCCGCTGGCGGATTCCTGCGGCCGGGTGCTCGGCATCAACACCTTCATCACGGCGAACCGGGAGCAGGTGGCGCATGCGAACTACGCGCAGAAGTCGGACGGGATCGTGGCCTTCATCCGGCAGAACGGCACGGACGTCGCGGACCTCGCCGGCCCCTGCACGCCGGGCGCCCCGGCGCCGCCCGCGCCGCCCGCAGCGCCGCCCGCGGCACCTCGCTGACCCCGGGCGGCGCGCGGCATGGCCAGCCTCCTGATCGCCACGACCCGTTCGCAGGACTTGCAGCCGCTGGCGGCGGCCGGGCAGACCGTGATCGAGGCGTGGGGCACGCTGCATGCGCTGCTGCGGGACCAGTCGCCCGCCCTCGCGGCGCTGCTGGCGGAGCCGGTCGCCAACGCGGCGCGGGGCGAGGTCGATTGGTATGCCGAGGGCGACGGCCCCGCCACCCGGCTGCAGGACCTGCCGGACGCGGAGCGCGCGGTGGTGCAGGCGCGGCTGGACCAACGGGTCGGAGAGATCCAGGCGCTCGCGGCCCAGCTGGGCAGCAGCCGTACCGGCAGCGACCGTTTCCTGTCGGACATGCTGGGCCTGGCGCTGCGCCTGCCGGGGGAGGACAGCAAGTATGGGCGCGGCGGCCAGCCGGTCCTCGTGGGCTGGGGCCATGTGCGGAGCGGCGGGCGCGGCGGCGCGGTGGTGCTGACGGGACAGGCCATGTCGCCCGCGGCGCAGGCGGCGATCCTGCCGCCGCCGCCGTCCCCCTACGCCGCGCCGCCGCCGCCGCGGACCTGGCTGTGGGGTGCGCTCGGCGCCTCGCTGCTGGCGCCGGTGCTGGCGGGGCTGCTGCTGTGGCGCGACCCGTTCGGCTGGTTCGCGGTCGATGCGCCGCAATGCCGGCTGGAGCCGGGCCAGCTCGGCCTGGCGCAGGGCCTGCAGGAGGAGGTGGCGCGGGAGGGGGTGCTGCGGGCGGAGCTGGCCCGGCTGGCCGCCGACGCCGGGCAGCGCCGGCTGATGTGCCCGCCCGAACCGGTGCCCGCGGCCACGGCGGCGCCGTCCCAGGACGCCCAGCGGGCGCAGCGGCAGGGCGCGCAGGCCGGCAAGCTCCAGATCATCCTGGCCTGGGACGACCGCAACGACCTCGACCTGCACGTGGTGTGCCCGGACGGCGTGGACATCAACTACATCCGGCGGCAGGCGTGCGGCGGCACGCTGGACGTGGACGCGAACGGCGACGTGCGGCGCCTGACGCCCACCCCGGTCGAGAACGTGTTCTTCACGGAGCCGCAGCCCGGCCGCTACCGGGTCGTCGTCGATCCCTACGGCATGCGGGAGCGTCCGGCCTCGCCGTTCCGCCTCACGGTCCGGCGGGACGGCCAACCGGACCAGGTCACGGCCGGCACGGCGCAGAACGGCCGCCGCAACCAGCCCGTGACCGAGTTCACGGTGACGCCGCCATGATCCGCCTGACGGAGGCCGCGCCCGGCCGTTTGCGCTCCCTGCTGCCGCCAAGCCGGGACCCGGCGGCGTGGCACGCGGCGCTGGCCGCGGAGATCGCGCGGCATCTGTCCCCCGCCCACGCGCTGCTCCTGGCCCGGCCGGAGCGCACGGAGGGCGGCATGGCCTGGACCGCCGACGGCGCGTCGCGCAGCCGCTATGCCGAGCTTCCGGCGGAGGCGCGCCGCGCGCTGGACCTGGCCGCGGGCGCGATCCTGTCCGACATCCGCCGCCTGGCCGAGAGCGGCGTGGCGCCTGCGATGCGGGAGGCTTGGCCGGCGCTGCGGGAGATCCCCGACATGGGCCACCTGTTCGCCGTCGATGGCCGGCCGGTGCTGGCGGCGTGGGGCCATGCGGGCGACGGCGCGGGCGTCACGGGGCGGCTGGCGCGGCTGGACGACGGGGTGCCGTGGCGCGCGGCGGCACGGGCGCCGTGGGGCCGCTACGGCGCGGCGCTGGGGGTCCTGGCGGCGCTGGCGCTCGCGGCCGGGCTGCTGCTGCCTTGGGCGGCGCCGTGGCTCGTGCAGCCGCCGGCCGCCTGCGCCATCGTGCCCGGCCAGCTCGACGCCATGCGCGGGCAGATGGAGCTGGAGAGCCGTGGGCAGGAGCTGCGAACCCTGCTCGCGACGCTGACGGAGGAGGCCGGGCGCCGGCAGTTGCAGTGCCCGATCCCCGCAGCGCCGCCGGTGGCGCCTCCGCCGGCTCCGCGGGCCGCGCTGCCGGAACGCCAGTGGGGACAGCGCGACGTCGGCATGCTCAATGGCTGCTGGAGCCTTGCGACACAGATGTCCGCCGGACGCGACCGGGAGAGCATGGTGCGGCTGCGCAGTTGGCAGCTGTGCTTTGACGAGCACGGCGCCGGCCGGCAAACGGAGACGCTTAAGGATGGCCGCTCCTGCGACGGGCCGCTGGCTGCGGCGTTCGACCGGGGGGACCTCCTGCATGTCACCGAACGCGCACGATGCAGCGGCCCGAGTCTGCAAATGGGGCAGAGCGAGCTTCTGTGCCGCCGGGTGAACGACGCCGAGGCGCAGTGCGAGGGCCGCAACCTCGACGGCACGACATTCGAGGGCACCTTCAAGCGATGACCATCCCGAACCGGACACCCCGCGCATGCCGCCGCTGATCACCCTCATTCCCAACAGCGGCATCCATTTCTGGGACGTGGACCTGGACGCGGACGCGCTGCCCCGCCAGGCCCGCACGTTCTGGGAGGAGCCGCTGGGCGGGCCGCCGGACGAGCATGGCGCCATCCGCTCGCAGCTGCACGAGTTGCAGCCGGATTTGGAGACCGGCCAGCTCGTGGACCCGCTGACCCGCGACGCGCCGCCGTCCGAGGAGACGTATGCGATCAGCGCCCGGCAGGCCATCGAGCTGCATCTCGGCCGCTGGGTGCCGCTCCCCTACTTTATGCTGCTGTCCCGCAGCGGCACCGGACAGGAGGCGCATGAGCGGGGGCCGAGCAACTGGGCGCGCGGCCGGCTGGTGCCGCATCCCAGCGCGGGGCCGGGCCGCACGCACCGGCTGACGCTCGCCTTCGACACGGCGCTGCTGCCGCCCGGCGCCGGGCCGTACGTGGCGCCGTCGCCCGACGACAGCGTGCGGCAGCAGGAGTTCACCTTCGTCGCCGACCCCGCCGCCAACGCCTGGTTCCTGAACGAGGCCTGGCTGGGCGACTGGCTGCGGGAGATGCTGGTGGAGATGCTGACCGCGGCGCGGGGCGGGCGGAAGCTGCGGCCAGAGGACCTGGCGCGCGGCTGCGAGCACTACGCGCGCTACCAGGTCATGCTGGGCCTGCTCGCGGCGGCGGACGCGCTGCCGCGGCTGCGGCTCCTGGACGTGGTCTCGGCCAACCTGGGCTACCTGCCGGTCGCGGTGGACCTGGTGCTGGACCTCGGCAACGCGCGGACCTGCGGCATCCTGATCGAGGAGCATCCGGGCCAGGGCATGAACCTGTCCGACAGCTACCCGCTGGCGCTGCGCGACCTGTCGCGGGCGGAGTGCGTGCACGAGCGCCCGTTTGATAGCCGGGTCGAGTTCTCCCGCGCGAGCTTCGGGCGCGACGCGGTGAGCCGCCGCTCCGGCCGCGCCGCCGCCTTTGCCTGGCCCAGCCCAATTCGGGTCGGGCCGGAGGCGGTGCGCCTCGCCGGCGCGCGGCTGGGCAACGAGGGTTCGACCGGGCTGTCGTCGCCCAAGCGGTATCTGTGGGACACCCGCCCCTCGACCCAGGGCTGGCGCTTCAACGGGCGGGCGCAGGACGGGGTGACGGCGGACCCGCCGGTCAGCGGACCCTTCATGGCGCTGGTGTCGGAGGACGGCAACGTGCTGCGGCAGCGGCGCGGCCAGCCCGCCGTGCGGGCGCGGTTCAGCCGCAGCAGCGTGTTCACCTTCATGCTGGCCGAAATCCTGCTGCAGGCGCTGGGCCAGATCAACGCGCCCGGCACCCGCGCGCAGCGGCGGGACGCCGACAAGCCGCGGCAGTTGCGCAGCCTGCTGATGACCATGCCGCCGGGCATGCCGGTGGCGGAGCAGCACATCCTGCGCGGGCGTGCCCAGGCGGCGGTGATGCTGGCCTGGGACATGCTGGGCTGGTCCGGCAAGGTCATCCCGCCGCGCGTGCTGGCGAACCTCGACGAGGCGACGGCGACGCAGATCGTCTGGCTGCACAACGAGGTGACGGAGCGGCTGCAAGGCGACGCCGGGTCGCTGATGGAGCTGATCGGGCGGCTGCGGCCGGAGGTGGCGGGCACGCCCAGCCTGCGCGTCGCCAGCATCGACATCGGCGGCGGCACGACGGACCTGATGGTCAGCACCTACGCGATGCAGGGCGGCGACGCGATCCTGCCGCGGCAGGAGTTCCGCGAGAGCTTCAAGATCGCCGGCGACGACGTGCTGGAGCGGATCATCACGACCGTGGCGCTGCCGGCGTTCGCGGCGGCCCTGGCGGGCGCCGGCGTCGCCGATCCCCGGGCGTTGCTGAGCCGGGCGCTGGGCCAGGACCAGGGCGGCCAGTCGGAGCCGGAGCGGCACCGGCGGCGGCTGTTCGTGTCCATGGTGCTGGAGCCGCTCGGCATCGCGATCCTCCGCGCCTACGAGGCGGTGGAGGGCCGGGCGACCGGCGAGGTGCTGCGCCGCACGGTGGGCGAAATCCTGGGTGGCGACCTCGACCGCTCCATGCGGGCGATGGAGTACCTGGAGCACGCTGCCGCGGCGGCCGGCGCACCGGGGTTCCGGGTGGCGGAGGTGGCGCTGGCCGTCGGCACCCAGCAGGTCGAGCCGGTGGTCGCCTCCGTGCTCGGCCCGGTGCTGGCCGATCTGTGCGAGGTCGTGTGGGCCTATGACTGCGACGTGCTGCTGCTGTCCGGCCGGCCGTCGCGGCTGCGGGTGGTCGGCGACATGGTGCTGGCCAAGGCGCCGGTGGCGCCGCACCGCATCGTCGGCATGCACCGCTACCGCGTCGGCGAGAAGTACCCGTTCCGCGACGCCGCCAACCGGATCGACGATCCCAAGACGACGGCCGCGGTGGGCGCCGCGCTGTGCGTGCAGGCGGAGGGGCGGCTGCGGAACTTCATGCTGCGGACGGGCAAGCTTTCGATGCGCTCCACGGCCCGCTACATCGGGCGCATGGACAATAACGGCCAAATCCGGGACGAGAACATCGTGTTGCGCAACCTGGACCTGGACGGGCCGCCGGCGCAGGACGTGGCGTTCAAGATCGCCTTCCAGACGGTGACGCAACTGGGGTTCCGCCAGCTGCCCATCGCGCGCTGGACCGCGACGCCGCTCTATCTCATGGAGTTCGCCAACCCCGACGACGCCCACCGCATGGACCTGCCGCTCACCGTCACCATCGCGCGGCGCGAGATCGACCCGGACGCGGCGGATTCCGAGATGCAGCGGGAGACCTTCATGGTCGATGAGGTCACCGACGCCTCCGGCGCCACGCAGCGGAACGGCGACGTGCGGCTGCGGTTGCAGACCCTCGACGACGGGGACGGCTACTGGCGCGACACCGGGCGGCTGGTGATCCCGTGAGCGGCGTCGTGAAACGTGCGGCGGAGGTTGCCGAGGCGGCGCGGGACGGCGCCGCGTGGCTGGAGGCGCGCACCGGGCTCAAGGAGGACCCGGCCGCGCTCGCCCGCGACTTCCGCCGCTTCGGCCGGCGCGCGGCCCGGCTGCGCGCCGCGGCGGAGCGGCCGATGTGCGTCGCGGTGTTCGGCGCGTCGCAGGCCGGCAAGAGCTACCTGGTGTCCTCCCTCGCCAGCCCGCCCGGACAGGCCCTGGTGGCGACGTATGGCGACCGGCGGCTGAACTTCCTGCAGGACCTCAACCCGCAGGGCGGCAAGGAGAGCACGGGGCTGGTGTCCCGCTTCACCGTGCGCGGCGTGGCGGCGCCGTCCCAGGCGCCGGTGCCGGTGCGGCTGATGTCGCAGACGGACATCGTGAAGATCCTGGCCAACGCCTACCTCGAGGACTTCAAGGTGCGCGACCTGTCCCCGCCCAGGCCCGCCGACATCGCCGCCCTGTTCGCGCGCCTGTCGCAGCAGGCGGGCGGCGCGGCGCAGGGCGGCCTCACGGTCGATGACGTCGAGGAGCTGCGCGAGTACTTCGACCTGCATTTCGGCGCCCATCCGATCCTCAGGGAACTCGGCCCCGCATACTGGGCGCACGCCGCCGACGTGATCCCGCGCCTGGCCCCGGAGCAGCGGGCGGAGGCGTACGCGCCGCTGTGGAACGGCACGGAGGCGTTCACCCGCGTGGCCCGGCAGTTGACCGGGGCGCTCGCGGCGCTCGGCTTCCCCGAGACGGCGTTCTGCGGCCTCGATGCCCTGCTGCCGCGGGAGACCAGCGTGCTGGACGCCGACATGGTGTTCGGCCTGGGGGAGGGGGGCAGCGGCTCCTTGCGCGTGGCGTCCGGGGCCGGGGCATCGGCGCTGATCGACCGCTCCGTCGTGGCGGCGCTGATCGCCGAGATCACCGTGCCGCTCGCCGAACGCCCCTGGGAGTTCTTCGAGCATACCGACCTGCTGGACTTCCCCGGCGCGCGGACGCGGGAGGAGATCACCGATCCCGAGGGGTTCCTGGCGCAGCCGGGGCGCCTCGGCCGGGTGTTCCTGCGCGGCAAGGTCGCGTACCTGTTCCAGAGATACAACGCGGAGCAGGAGATCGCGGCGATGCTGCTCTGCGTCGGCCCGTCCAACCAGGACGTGCAGACGCTGCCCAACATGATCGACGACTGGATCGGCCACACCATCGGCGCGACCCCCCAGGCGCGCGCCCGGCAGCGCAACAGCCTGTTCTTCGTGCTGACCAAGTTCGACGGCGAGTTCGAGGACAAGGCCGGCGAGGACGTGGCGGGCGGCCAGCGTTGGACGGCGCGCATCCAGGCGTCGCTCTTGGACTTCTTCGGCAAGGCGCATGGCTGGCCGCGCGAATGGGCGCCGGGCCGGCCGTTCAGCAACACGTTCTGGCTGCGCAGCACCGCCATCGGCTTCGCGGCGGTGATGGACTACGCGGACGGCGCGGAGGCCAGCGTGTCGCCCCGCGCCGCTGCGGCCGTGGCGGCGCGCCGGGCCGCCTATCTCGGCAACGCATTGGTTCAGGCGCACTTCGCCGACCCGGCCCGGGCGTGGGAGGCGGCGCTCTCGCCGCGCGACGGCGGCATCGGCTACCTGGCGGAGGCGCTGCGCCCGGTCTGCGACCCCGCCACCAAGGCGGAGCAGGTCGCCGGCCGCGTCGAGGAGCTGGCCGCCGACATGGCGCACCGGCTGCGCCCGTATTTCCACACCGGCGACCTCGCGGCGGAACTGGCACGGGCGAAGCGGGACGCCCGCGGCGTGGCCCGCGCCCTCCTGGCCTGCGCGCAGGCGCAGATGTTCGGCCCGCTGCTGCGGCAGATGCAGGTGACGCAGGACCTCGTGAGTTCGGTCTACTGGGAACTGCAATCGAAGGCGGACGACGCGCCGGCGCCCATCGGCACCCTGGGATCGCGCAGCGACTACCTCAGCGCGCTGGGCGGCCTGCTGGACGACGAGCCTGCGGCGGCCCCGGCCGTGCAGGCGCGCGACCGCTTCGACCGCTTCGCCGACCTGGCCCTGGCCGAGTGGAACCGGCAGCTGCTGGCGCTGGCCGACGATCCCGCGACCCTGGCCGCCTTCCATCTCCCGCACGAGCCGGCGGCGACGCTGGTGAACGAGGTCATGACCGCCGCCCGCCGCCTCCTGCTCCGCGACCGCATCGCCGGGGACCTGCGGGTGCGCGCGAGCTTCCAGCACCGCAACCCCGGCGCCGCGCAGAAGCCGATCATGCTGGTGGAGGCCGGGATCAACGGCTTCGTGCACATGCTGGACTTCGACCGGCTGCCGCTCGACCGGCGCCCCCGTCCGGGCGGCAGCGAGCGGGCGGTGTTCGCCCCGCGCCTGCCGATCCAGGGCCAGCCGGCGCTGGGAGACACCCCGGCCCCCTACGACTACCAGTTCCACGTCGATTGGATCGTCGCGATGGCCCGGCTGTTCGAGGACAACGTGCAGGACCCTTCCGCGTCCGGCCTCGACATCGAGGCGAACGCCGCGCTGGGCGACCTGCTGCGCCGGATGGAGGCCGCGTGAGCCTCCAGGTCGAGCCTGACCCGGCGCATCCGGCCGGGCACGCGCTGATCCGGGTGCCAGGCGCCGCAGGGGCGGTGGGCGTGCCGGGTTTCCGGGTGCAGCGCGACGCGGGCTGGGGCGACGACAAGCTGGGGCCGGGCGGGTGGCAGAGCAGCGACGCCCTGCTGGCGCCGGACCGGGCGGAAGCCAGCGGGCCGGACCTGCTGCTGCACGTGGGCTGGGGCGTGTGCCGGCATCTGGAGGCCGGGGTTTATGAACTCTCAGTGCCCGGGGCCGGCCTCGCGCAGGTGGGCGTTTACTGGCCGGACATCGTGCCGCTGCATTCCGGCGGCAGCCAGCCGGTGGTGGCGCCCCGGGCCGCAGTGGAGGCGGCGGTCCAGCCCGCGGCCCCCGTACCGCGCCCTGCGCCGGTGCCGCCGGAGTTGCAGAGGGCAGCCGTTGAGCATGTTCCGCAGACCATGGCGGCCGATCCGCCGCTTGGCTCGGGTTCTGCCCGGCGGGGCGTTTCCAGAGGGGTCATTCTCGTGGGTGCTATCGCTGGCTTGCTGGCGGGCGGCGGCGCCTCGTGGTGGATACGCGCACGGAACCAGGCGGACACGGCCCAGGTCGCGCCGCCCGTCCCCGTCCCCGTCGCCGTCCCGTCCCCTGTCCCGCCGCCCGCCGCCCCGGTTGGACTCGGCAGCCTGTCGGTGCCGGACGTGCTGGCGCAGGCGCCGAACCCCGCCGCCATCGCGGCCGAGGGGGAGCGCCGCCTGCAGGGCGACCGCCGCGACGACGGCCTGCTGCTGCTGGAAGCCGCCGCCGACCGCGCCGACCCGGCCGCCGCGGCGGTGCTGGCGCGGCTCTACGACCCCGTGCAGTTCCGGCCGGGCGGCCCGATCCCGCAGCCCGACCCGCGCCAGGCCGCGCGCTACTACCGGGACGCGGCCCGCGGCGGCGCGGACGTGGCGGCGGCGCGGGAGGCGCTGCGGCAGAACCTGCAAACCCGGGTGCAGGCCGGCGACCTCGGCGCCAACCTCAGCCTGAAGGACTTCTGGCCATGACGCTCCGGTTGCTGATCGCGCTCACGGCGCTGCTGCCGGCCTTGGCCTTCGCGCAGGCCGCCCCGCGGACGCCCTTGCTGATCGAGGGCAAGCAGTCGCTGTTCCAGCGCGTGATCGCCCGCCCTGGCGCCACGCTGTCGCCGCGGCCGGACGGGCAGGGCGCGCGTCCGGTGCCGGGCTTCACCGTCTATTACGTCTATGCGAGGCCACCCGGCGACGTTGGGCGAAGTGAGACTGGGCGGATCGAGGTCGGGCGCACCGCCGACGGACGCCCCGAAGGCTGGCTGGAGGGGGCGAAGGCCATCGAGTGGAAGCACGCCATGGTCGCCGCCTTCACCAGCCCGGCCGGCCGGCAGCCCGTGCTGTTCCTGCGCTCCGAACGCGACGAGCGCCTGCTGATGATGGACAGCCAGGCCGGGCAGCGCGCCCGCGACCTGCGCGCCGCCGCGGCCGGGGCCGACCCCGGACCCGTCATCGCCGTCGAGCCCGCGGCGGCCGTCGATTTCTCCCGCAACTTCTACCTCATGCCGATCCTGTCGGCCGAGCGGATCGAGCGCGAGTTCGGCCCGCCGCTCCGCCTGCTCCAGGTGATCTCCGCGCCCGCCGAGCCGCAGCGCCCGCCCAGCGCCCCGGCGCCGCGCGCGCAGTTCAAGGCCGGCGTCGTCTTCGTGCTGGACACGACCATCTCCATGCAGCCCTACATCGACCGCACGCGGGAGGCGATCCGCGGCGTCGTCGCCAGCATCGGCGGCACGCCGCTGCGCGACAACTTCCGCTTCGGCCTGGTCGCCTACCGCGACAGCCTGGAGGACAGCCCCGGCCTCGAATACAGCACGAAGCTGTTCGGCACGCCGGACTTCGGCCAGCCCGCCGACAGCATCAACACCGGCGTCGCCACCGCACGGGAGGCGACGGCCAGCTCCAACGGCTTCGACGAGGACCCTATCGGCGGCATCAAGGCGGCGCTCGACGAGATCGACTGGTCGCCGATGGCCGGGCGCTTCATCGTGCTGATCACCGACGCCGGGGCGCGCCGGGCGCAGCATCCGCACAGCCTGACGCACCTCGACATCGCGGAGATCCGCGAGCTGGCG
Organism: uncultured Acetobacteraceae bacterium; assembly: GCA_964252005.1. GTDB lineage: Bacteria > Pseudomonadota > Alphaproteobacteria > Acetobacterales > Acetobacteraceae > CAHJXG01. The sequence continues at coordinate 76,468 of CAXULX010000014.1, forward strand.
AAGGCCAAGGGCGTCGCCGTGTTCGCGATCCACCTGCTGACGCCCGAGGGCCGCGCCCGGCACGACCATGAGCCGGCGGCGGCGCAGTACCAGGAACTCACGCAGTTCGGCGCGGCCGGGCCGTTGTATTTCCCGGTGCCGAACGGCGCGCCGGACGCCTTTGCCCGCACCGTGCAGGACCTCACCCGCTCCCTGCTGAGCCAGGTGGGGGAGGCCGCCGGACGCCCGGTCGCCGCCGGACCCGCCGCCGCCCCGGCCATCGAGGCGGCGGCGCGCGTGGTGGGGGAGGCGATGCGCCTGACCTATGTGGGCCGGGCGGAGAACACCCAGGCGCCGGACGTGGTAAGGAGCTGGACCACGGACCGCGACCTCGCGGACCCCACGGTGTCCAGCCTCGATGTGCGGGTGCTGCTGACGCGCAACCAGCTGTCGGACTTGGCGCGTAGCCTGCAAATCATCCTGCAGGCCGGGCTGGCGGGGCGGACCGAGCCGCGCACCTTCTTCACCCAATTGCGCGCGACGTTCGCCGCCGCCGCGCGGGACCCGCAGCGCATCGGGGCCGCCCAGCGCATCGGCGCGCTGCTGGGCGAGTACCTGGACGACCTGCCCTACCAGTCCGAGATCATGGACATCGGGGAGGCCGACTGGATCGCCATGGGCGCCATCGCCCAGCGCACGATCCTCAACAGCATCGAGGCGAAGCTGCGGCTGTATCAGGAGTTCCAGTCGAACGCCGACCTGTGGGTGGACCTGTCGGGGTCGCGCGCCGCAGGCGAGGCGCTGTTCCCGGTGCCCATCGAAGCCCTGCCGTGATCGCGGCGCCGCTGCGGGCCGAGCGGGTCAGCCGCAGCGTCGCCGCGGGCGGGAGCCGGTTCACCCTGCTGATTGAGCGGTTCGAGGTGGCGCCGGGCGCGCGGGTCGCGGTGACCGGCCCGTCCGGCTGCGGCAAGAGCACGCTGTTCGCGCTGCTGGCCCTGGCGCTCCGCCCCGATGCCGGGGAGGTCCTGATGCTGGCTGGCACCGACGCCCTGGCCTTGTGGCGCGCGGGGCGGGGCGACGCGCTCGCGGCGCTGCGGGGGCGCAACATCGGGTTCGTGCCGCAGACCGGGGCGCTGCTGCCGTTCCTCAGCCTGCGTGACAACATCGCGTTGCCGCAGCGCATCCTGGCCCGCCCCGACCCGGCGCGCGTGGCGGCGTTGGCGGAGCGGCTGGGGATCGCGGCGATCCTGGGGCGCCGGCCGGCCGCGGTCTCGGTCGGGCAGCGGCAGCGCGCCGCCATCGCCCGGGCGCTGGCGCACCGTCCCGCCGTGGTGCTGGCGGACGAGCCGACGGCCTCCGTCCACCCGGCGCAGGCCGACGACATCCTGGACCTGCTGACCCGCACCGCGGCGGAGGACGGCGCGGCGCTGGTGATCGCGACGCACGACCCGGCGCGGGCGGAGGCGGCCGGCTACGCCATCGCGCCCTGCCGCCCCGATGCGGAGGCAGGGGCGGACGCGGCAGAAACCCGGTTCTGCTGGCCGGCATGACGCAATGGGGCACGGCGATGCGGCTCGCGATGGCGGACCTGCTGGCGGAGAAGCTGCTGGCGGCCTGCACCGTCCTGGCGCTGGCGGCGGTGCTGGCGCCCCTGGTGATCCTGGCCGGGCTGCGCGCGGGTGTGGTGCAGGGGCTGCGCGAGCTGCTGCTGGAGGACCCGCGGGCGCGCGAGGTGACGACGGCGGCCAACCGCAGCTTCGACGCGGCCCTGCTCGCCCGGCTGGCCGCGCGCGCCGATGTCGCCTTCCTGGCGCCGCGCACCCGGACGCTCGCGGCGAGCCTCCTGGTCGAGCGTCCCGACGCGCCCGGCGCCGGCACGCGGGTCGAGCTGATCCCGACCGCGCCGGGCGATCCGCTGCTGCCCGTGGGACCCGGAGGCGCCGACCGCATCGTGCTGACGGCCTCCGCCGCGGCGCGGCTGCGGGTGGGTGCCGGGGACGCGCTCATTGGCCGGTTGGCCCGCGTGCTGGACGGGCGGCGGGAGGGCGTGCCGCTGGCGCTGACCGTGCAGGCGGTGGCGCCGCCCGCGGCGTTCCCGCGCGACGCCGCCTTCGTGCCGCTGGCGCTCGCGGTCCTGGTCGAGGATTTCCAGGATGGCCGCGTCGGCCCGCCGGGCAGCCTGGCGGCGCTGGCCCCGCCCGTCCGTGCGGAGTACGCCGGCTTCCGCCTGTATGCCCGGCGCCTGGAGGCGGTGCCGGCACTCGACGCGGCGCTGCGGGCCGAGGGGATCGAGGTGGTGTCCCGCGCCGCCGACGTGTCGGGCCTGCTGCGGGTGGATCGCAGCCTCGGCCTGCTGTTCGGGCTGGTGGCCGGGTTGGGCGGCGCGGGGTTCCTGGTGTCGCTCGGCGCCGGGCTGTGGGCGAACGTGGAGCGCAAGCGGGTGCCGCTGGCGCAGCTGCGCTTCCTGGGGCTGCGGGCCGGGGCGCTGCGGGTGTTCCCGGTGGCACAGGCGGTGGCGCTGGCCGCATCGGGCGTGCTGGCGGCGCTGGCGGCGGCGCTCGGGGCGTCGGCCGTGGTGAACCGCATCTTCGCCGGCACGCTCGCGCTGGACCGGCCGCTGTGCCTGATCTCGCCGGGCCTCCTGGCGGCGGCGGCGGCGGTCACCCTGGCCGGCGCCGCGCTGGTCGCCGCCGCCGCCGGCACCCGGGCCGCGCGGGTCGAGCCTTGGGAAGGAGTGAGCACGCCATGACAGCGAGGCACCTGGCGCTGGCGGTCCTGCTGTGGGCCGGCCGCGCCCATGCGGCCGACTGGGACGCGCGCTGGTTCAACCCGCAGCCGGC
>CAXULX010000015.1:0-74683 GCA_964252005.1 uncultured Acetobacteraceae bacterium
CATGGGCGCAAGGGCGTGCTGCTGGTGTGCATGTTCCTGATGGGCTTCTCGACCATGGCCGTCGGGCTGCTGCCGACGTATCAGCAGGTGGGCGTGCTGGCCCCGCTGCTGCTCGTCGTGCTGCGGCTGATCCAGGGCTTCGCGGTGGCGGGGGAGATCAGCGGCGCCAGCTCCATGATCCTGGAGCACGCCCCGTTCGGCCGGCGCGGCTTCTTCGCGAGCTTCACCCTGCAGGGCGTGCAGGCCGGGCAGATCCTGGCGGCCGCGGTGTTCCTGCCGCTCGCGCGCTTCATGCCGGCGGAAGCGTTCAACGCCTGGGGCTGGCGGGTGCCGTTCCTGCTCAGCGCGCTGGTGATCGTCGCCGGCTACATTATCCGCCGCGAGGTCGATGAGACCCCGGCCTTCGCCGAGGAGGGCGGGGTGCCCAAGGCGCCGATCATCGAGGCGTTCACGCTGAGCGGCGGCGATATGATGCGCGTCGTGTGCATGGCGCTGATGAACGTCATCCCGGTGGTCGCCACCGTGTTCGGCGCGGCCTATGCGGTGCAGCCGGCCTACGGCATCGGCTTCGAGAAGGACGTCTATCTCTGGATCCCCGTGCTGGGCAACATCCTCGCGGTGTTCATCATCCCGCTCGTCGGCAACCTGTCGGACCGGATCGGCCGCCGGCCGCCGGTCATCGTCGGCGCGCTCGGCTCGGGCCTGCTCGCCTTCGCCTATCTTTATGCCATCAGCATCCACAGCGTGCCGCTGGCCATCGCGATGTCGCTGCTGATGTGGGGCGTCGTGTATCAGGGCTACAACGCCACCTTCCCGAGCTTCTACCCGGAGCTGTTCCAGACGCGCACCCGGGTCTCGGCCATGGCGATCTCGCAGAACGTGGGCACGACCGTCACGGCGCTGCTGCCGGCGCTGTTTGCCATCGTGGCGCCGCCGGGTTCGGACAGCATCCCGCTCACGGTGGGCGCGATCACCTTCGGCGTGACCATCATCGCGGCGGTTGCGGCGTTCAGCGCGCGGGAGACCTTCCGCCTGCACCTGAACGACCTGGGCCATCGCGGCGCGGTTCCCGTGCCGAAGCCGGATTACGACCGGATGCGGGAGCAGGCCCTGCTGGACGTTGAATTGGCCCGGACCTGACCCAAGCGGGCCTGGTCAGTATTGCAGCCGTGCCACCTGCCGCAGCTCCTCCGGCGTGCTGGTGCCGAAACCGAAGAACTCCAGGTAGGCGGGGATCATCTCGAACAGCATGTCCGCGCCCACCTGGACGGTGCAGCCGCGGGCCAGGGCCGCGCGCAGCAGGGGCGTGTGCTCCTCCTTCATCACGACCTCGCCGACGAAGGCGCCCTCCTTGATCCCCGCGGGGTCAACCGGCAGGGGATCGCCCGCCTTCATGCCCAGCGGCGTCGCGTTGACCACGATGTCGAAGCCCGCGGGATCGTTGGACCCGGTGGCGGCCCGCAGCGCCGGGTAGTGCCGGCGCAGGCGGTCCGCGAGCGACGCCGCCGACGCGGCCGCCGGGTCGAACAGGCCGATCTCCGCCAACCCGGCCGCCGCGAGCGAGGCCGCGATGGCGCTGCCGACCCCGCCGCAGCCCACCACCAGCGCCCGCGCCCCGGCCACGCGCTGCCCCTTGCGCTCCACCCCGCGCACGAACCCGGCGCCATCGAACATGTCGCCCAGCAACGACCCGTCCGCCCGGCGCAGCACCGCGTTGCAAGCGCCTGCGATCTGCGCCGTCGTGGTCAGCTCGTCCACCAGCCCGGCCGTCGTGACCTTGTGCGGCATCGTGACCAGGGCGCCGTGCAGGTTGCGGATCTGGAACAGCGGCCGGAACAGGCCAGCGTAGTCCGCGGCCTCGACGCCCAGCGGCACGACGACGGCGTCGATGCCCTGCGCCTCGAACCAGGGATTGTAGATCATCGGCGCCTTGAACGACTCCGTCGGCCAGCCGAGATGGGCGACCACCATGGTGCGGCCGGTGATCACGCCTGCGCTTCCTGATGGGCGGCGGGTGCGATGGGGGACATGCGGGCGGCCTCAGATGTCGAAGAACACGGTTTCCTGCGGTCCCTGCAGGTGGATGTCGAACACGTAGGCCGGCACGCCCCCGCGGTCCTCCCGGCGGGCGATCAGCGTCTCGCGCAACGGCCCCACCAGGCCCAGCACGGCGTCCGCCGCGTTCGCCTCGGCCTCGTCGGAGAAGTACATGCGGGTGGACAGGCCGATGTTCATGCCGCGGGACGCGAGGAACAGGTTCACGTGCGGCGCCATGGGACGGCCGTGGCGGCCGGCGACGCTGCCGGGCTTGACCGTCTCGAACGCCCAGACGCCGGTGCGGAAGTCGGTCCCCGTCCGGCCCCAGCCATGCAGATGCGGGTCGAGCGGACGCTCCTGCCGGTCGGCGGAGTGGTCGTACTTGCCGGCGGCGTTGGCCTGCCACAGCTCCACCAGCACGTCGGTGCAGGGGACGCCGGCGCCGTCCAGCACCCGGCCCTCGATGCGGATGCGCTGGCCCAGCGCCTCCGGCCCGGCCAGGCGGTCGCCGAGGGCGTGGCCGAAGATGTCGAGGCCAGCCTGCGCCGGGATCAGGCCGATGTGGACGTAGGGGCCGGCGGTCTGGCTCGGCGTCTCGCGCAGGCGGGTGAAGGGCTTCATGGGGTCAGGCTCCCTGCAGCCGGTTCTCGAACACCGTCTGCCGGCGTCCGCGCAGCACGATGTCGAAGCGGTAGGCGAGGCTGTCCAGCGGCACCGCGAAGTCGAAGTCGAGCGGCGCCACGAGCCGCATGCGGGCCGCCGGGTCGGGGATGGTGCCGAGGATCTGGTCGTGCGGGATCAGGGGATCGCCCTCGAAGTACATCTGCGTGATCAGCCGTTGCGCCAGGCCCGCGCCGAACAGCGAGAAGTGGATGTGCGCCGGCCGCCAGGAGTTGACCCGGTTGCGGAACGGGTAGGCGCCGGGCTTGACGGTGCGGAAGGTGTAGTGCCCGTCCTCGTCCGTCATCACCCGGCCGCAGCCGCCGAAGTTGGGGTCGATGGGCGCCAAATAGGTGTCGTTGACGTGGCGGTAGCGCCCGCCGGCATTGGCCTGCCAGACCTCGATCAGGGTGTGCGGGATGCCGCGGCCGTGCTCGTCCAAGACCCAGCCGTGGATGATGGTGCGCTCCCCGATGGGTTCGCCGCCCTGCGCGTAGTTGAGGATCAGGTCGTGGTCGAGCGGCCCCAGGGCGTCATGGCCGAAGCGGGGACCCGTGACCTCCGACAGGGAGGCGTCGAGCGACCACAGGGCGCGGCGCGGGGACCGCAGGACCGTGCTCCTGTAGTCCGGGGTGAACGCCGGCGGGTGCTGGTCCCGGTCGCGCTGGATGAACTCGTAGGGCGTCATGGCTGGAGATTCCTCGGCAGCAGGCTACATCAACAGGGCGCCGGCCGGGTGCAGCCGGGCCTGGGCGGCGGCACGGACGGGCGTGTTGGCCGCGCCGAACCCGGCGTAACCGTCGGTGCGCTGCACGACCTCGAAGAAGAACCGCTCGCAGAAGGCGTCGGTGTACAGGTGCCAGAACCGGCCGGCGCCGTCATCGTCATACAGCAGGGCATGGGCCTGCAAGCCGGCCAGCGCCGCGTCGTCGAGGCCCCAGCGCGCGGCCAGGTCGTCGTAGTAGTTGTCCGGCATCGGCAGCACCGGGGCGCCCAGCGCCTCCAGCGACGACGCCGCGCGCGCGATGTCCGGCGTGGACAATGCGACATGGTGCACGCCCGCGCCGGCAAAGGTCGAGATGAACCGGCCGGTCGCCGTGCCGCGGCTTTCGGAGGCGTTGAGCGCCAGCCGCACGCGGCCGCCGGGGCTGACCAACGCGCGGCTCTGGACTAGGCCGTACGGGTCCGGCGTCTCCAGCTGCGGCTGCGGCAGGAGGCCGAACAGCGCGCGCCAGAACAGCACGTAGCCGCCCATGCGCCCGGGCGGCAGCGCCTGCACCACATGGTCGATTCCGTCCAGCACAGCGGGGCCGTCCAGCCCAGCGGAGCCATTCGGGCCGGGCAGCAGGTCGAAGTCGTCCTCCCAGGACGGACGGCCCGCGCCCGTCCCGACCAGGTACAGCAGCGTCCCATCCGGCGCGCGCACGGCGGGGATGCTGCACTCGCCGGCGCCGACCGGCTCCTGCCACCGCGGGCACAGCAGCGCCTCCGCCCGGGTCAGCGCGCCCGGCACGTCGTCCATCCGCAGCGCCATGGCGCAGACCGAGGGGCCGTGCTGCTGGAAATGCTCGGCGGCTGCGCTGTCCTGCTCGCCGTTCAGCACCATGCTGATCCCGCCCTGCCGGTAGAGATCGACCGCCTTGGACCGGTGCCGCCCGGCGTGGCGGAAGCCCATCCGGCCCAGGAAGGCCGCCAGGTCCCGTCCGGCGGCCTCGTCCACCGCGAACTCCAGGAACTCCACGCCGTCCAGCGCCGGGACCGGCGGCAGGGGGGCGCCGCCGCCGGCCTCCGCCTCCGCCAGGATCAGCGAGCGCAGGCCGTCGCGGGCGTTCAGCCGGGCCGGCGCCGCGCGGAAATCGTCGTTGAACACCTCCAGCGACAACGGCCCGGCGTAGCCCGCCGCCAGCACCGCGCGGACGAAGCCGGCCACGTCCAGGCTGCCCTGGCCGGGGAAGTTGCGGAAATGCCGGCTCCAGCTCAGCACGTCCATCTGCAGCCGGGGCGCGTCGGCCAACTGCACGAAGAAGATGCGGTCGCCGGGCACCGCCGCCAGCCCGGCGGGGTCGTCGCCCAGGGCCAAGGTGTGGAAGCTGTCCACGATCAGCCCCAGCGCCGGGTGGGCGGCAGCCTGCACGATGCGCCAGGCATGGCCCCACAGGCGGATGTGGCGGCCCCAGGACAGCGCCTCGAACCCGATCCGCAGGCCGCGTCGGGCGGCGCGCTCCGCCATCTCCCGCAGGTCGGCGGCGGCCCGGGCGTCGTCGTCGAGGGCTGCGGGCTGGGTGTTGCTGCACACCAGCATCATCTCGGCGCCCAATGCCTGCATCAGGTCGAACTTGCGCTCGGCGCGGTCCAGGTTGCGGGCGCGGGCGGCGTCGGGCATCGCCTCGAAGTCGCGGAACGGCTGATACAGGTCGATGCCGAGGCCCAGGCCCTCCGCGATGCGCCGCACGTCGGCGGGGGAGCCGTCGAACGACAGCAGGTCCGCCTCCATGATCTCCACGCCGTCGAAGCCGACCGCGGCGGCGGCCTCCAGCTTCTCCGGCAGGCTGCCGCTCAACGCGACGGTGGCGATGCACTTCCGCAACGGCGCCATGCTGCTTGGCCCCCTCCTCGATCAACCGCGCCAGGCGCCGGAACGCCTCCTATTTGTGCACGGTGCCGACGTGGATTTCAACCGAAGGTCAACGGCTTGAACGGCGGGCGCCGCCTTCGTGCACCGTCACGCCCCGGCGCCGGGTTCGAACGACACGAGGGTCGCGCCCTCCTCCACCTGATCGTCCACGCCGAAATGCACCGTCTTGACCACCCCGTCGGCGGGGCAGGTGATGCGCATCTGCACCTTCATCGCCTCCAGCACCATCAGCACGGCGCCGCGCGCGACCGCCTGCCCGGCCGCGGCATCGACGCTGATGATCCGGGCCGGCATCGGGGCGGTCAGGCGCCCGGCGGCCTCGTTCGTCCTTTCCGGCGGGGCGAGCGGGTCCACCACGCGCAGGTCGTAATTGCGCCCTGCCAGGCTCACGGTGATGTCGTCGCCCCGGCGGACCACGCCCAGGGAGGTCTTCACGCCGTCCAGCCACAGGGTCGCCGCCGTGTCGGACGGCCGGCGCGGCCCGATCTCGGCGGGGCCGCCGGGCAGGTCGAGGCGGACGGCGCCGCCGGGCTGCGGGGTCGCGCGGATGGTCAGCGCCGCGTCCCCGGAGTGCAGGTGCACGGATTGGTAGCCGCCCCCGTTGGCCCGCCAGGCGGTCCGGGTGTCCCAGGGCGAGTGGGGGTCGCCCGCGGCCACGGCGCGCGGCTCCGCCAGCACCGCCTGGACGGCCGCCGCCAGGACGGCGCGGGGCGCCGGTCCGGTTGGGCGCGCGAGGGCGTCGGCGTGCTGCGCGATGAAGCCCGTCTCCAACTCGGCGGCGGCGAAGGCCGGGTGAGTCGCGATGGCGTGGAGGAAGCCGACATTGGTGCGGATGCCGACGACCTCGCACCCTTCCAGCGCCCTCGCCAGCCGTTGCAGCGCGGCGGGCCGGTCGTGGTCCCAGACGATGAGCTTGGCGATCATGGGGTCGTAGTGGATGGAGATCGCGTCGCCGCTCCGCACCCCGGTGTCGATCCGCACGTGCGGCCCCTCCGCCGGGGTGCCGAAGTGCCGGAGCGTGCCGATGGAGGGCAGGAACCCGCGCTCCGGGTCCTCCGCATACAGCCGGGCCTCGATGGCGTGGCCGGTGATGGACAGCTGGTCCTGCCGGAGCGGCAAGGCTTCGCCCGCGGCGACGCGAAGCTGCCATTCGACCAGGTCCTGCCCGGTGACCATCTCGGTCACGGGATGCTCCACCTGCAGGCGGGTGTTCATCTCCATGAAGTAGAACGCATCGCCCTCGACGATGAACTCGACCGTCCCCGCCCCGACATAGCCGACCGCGCGGGCGGCGGCGCAGCCGGCCTCTCCCATGGCCCGGCGGCGCTCGGGCGAAAGGCCCGGCGCCGGGGCCTCCTCCAGCACCTTCTGGTGGCGGCGCTGGATCGAGCAGTCCCGCTCGAACAGCGACACCATGGCGCCGTGGCTGTCGCCGAAGACCTGGATCTCGATATGCCGCGGATGCGTCAGGTACCGCTCGATCAGCATCTGGTCGTCGCCGAAGGAGGAGCGCGCCTCGCCCTGGGCCAGCGCCAGGGCGGCCTGGAAGTCGCCCGCCGTCTCCACGACGCGCATCCCCTTGCCGCCGCCGCCGGCGGACGCCTTGATGAGCACGGGATAGCCGATTGCGTCGGCAGCCGCCTGCAACGTGTCCACGGCCTGGTCGGCCCCGTGGTAGCCCGGCACCAGGGGGACGCCCGACGAGGCCATGATCGCCTTCGCCGCGGACTTCGACCCCATGGCGCGGATCGCCGGGGCGGGCGGGCCGATGAACACGACCCCCGCCGCGGCGCAAGCCTCCGCGAAGTCCGCGTTCTCGCTCAGGAAGCCATAGCCCGGATGGATCGCCTGCGCGCCCGAGGCGCGCGCCACGTCGAGGATCCTGGCGCCCAGCAGGTAGCTTTCGCGCGCGGGCGCCGGGCCGATTGGATATGCCTCGTCGGCCATCTCGACATGGCGGCTGTTGGCGTCCGCGGCGGAATAGACCGCCACCGTCCGCAGGCCCAGCCGGCGCGCGGTCGCGATCACGCGGCAGGCGATCTCGCCCCGGTTGGCGATCAGGATGCTGTCGAACATGCGGCTCAGCGCCTCCGGCCGGGCGGACGCTTGGCAGGGGACGCGGTGCGGCCGCGCCGCAGGGAGCGGGTCATCGTCACATCCGGAACAGGCCGAACCGCGTCGGCTCGGGCGGGGCGTTCAGGGCGGCGGAGAGGCCGAGGCCGAGCACCATGCGGGTGTCCGCCGGGTCGATCACGCCGTCGTCCCACAGCCGGGCGGTGGCGTAGTACGGGTGGCCCTGCGTCTCGTACTGCTGCTCGATGGGCGCCTTGAAGGCGGCCTCCTCCGCTGCCGGCCAGGTCTTGCCTTGCGCCTCCATCCCGTCCCGCCGCACCTGCGCCAGCACCGAGGCGGCCTGGGTGCCGCCCATCACGCTGATGCGGGCATTGGGCCACATCCAGAGGAAGCGGGGGGAGTAGGCCCGGCCGCACATGCCGTAGTTGCCGGCGCCGAAGCTGCCGCCGACGATCACGGTGAACTTGGGCACGCCCACGGTGGCGACGGCGTTGACCAGCTTCGCGCCGTCCTTGGCGATGCCGCCGGACTCGTACTTCCGGCCCACCATGAAGCCGGTGATGTTCTGCAGGAAGACGAGCGGGATGCCGCGCTGGCCGCAAAGCTGCACGAAGTGGGCGCCCTTCTGCGCGCTTTCCCCGAACAGGATGCCGTTGTTGGCGACGATGCCGACCGGATAGCCCCAGATGCGGGCAAAGCCGGTGACGAGGGTGGTGCCGTACAGCGTCTTGAACTCGTCGAACCCGCTGCCGTCCACGATGCGGGCGATCAGCTCGTGGACATCGTAGCTCTCCCGGCTGTTCGCGGGCACGATGCCATAGAGCTCGTCGGCCGCGTAGCGCGGCTCCTGCGGGGCCGCCAGGTCAAGCCCGGACGGCTTCGTCGTGTTGAGGGTGCCGACGATGCGCCGCACGATGCCCAGGGCATGCGCGTCGCTTTCCGCGAGGTGGTCCGTCACGCCCGACACCCGGCTGTGCACGTCCGCGCCGCCGAGGTCCTCGGCCGACACGACCTCCCCCGTCGCCGCCTTGACCAGCGGGGGGCCGCCCAGGAAGATGGTGCCCTGGTTGCGGACGATGATCGACTCGTCCGCCATCGCCGGCACGTAGGCGCCGCCGGCCGTGCAGGACCCCATCACGGCCGCGATCTGCGGGATGCCGGCGGCGGACATGCGGGCCTGGTTGTAGAAGATGCGGCCGAAATGGTCGCGGTCGGGGAACACCTCGTCCTGGTTCGGCAGGTTCGCGCCGCCGCTGTCCACCAGGTAGATGCAGGGAAGCCGGTTCTCCCAGGCGATCTCCTGCGCGCGGAGGTGCTTCTTGACGGTGATCGGGTAGTAGGTGCCGCCCTTCGCCGTCGCGTCGTTGGCGACGATCACGCACTCCCGCCCGGACACGCGGCCGATGCCGGTGATGAGGCCGGCCCCCGGGCTTGCGTCGTCATACATGCCGAACGCGGCGAGCGGCGACAGCTCAAGGAACGGCGCCCCGGGGTCGGTCAGCATCTGCACCCGGTCGCGCGGGAGCAGCTTGCCGCGGGCGGTGTGACGCTCCCGCGACCGGGCGCCGCCGCCCTCCGCGGCGCGGTCCGTCCGCTGGCGCAGGTCGCCGAGCAGCGCGCGCATCGCGGCGGCGTTGGCGCGGAACCCGGCCGACCTCGGATCGATGGCGCTATCCAGGGCGGGCATCAGCGGCCCTTGCCGGGCAACGGTCGAGCTTCGGTCGTTCGCACTGCTTTGCCCTCCACGGACGCCCGGCCCGTTCAGCCGACGACCATACGGAAGATTCGCCGGCCGGCAAACGGATGTCCGGACCGGACCCATGCGCCGCCGGTGTCGGGCGCGTGGCCGATGCCCTATGCTGCCGCCATGAGCACGCCCGAGCCACAGGCCGACCGGCCGAAGACGACCCGTCCCGCCCGCAAGCGCGACCCGGCGGCCAGCGCCGCGCTGCGCCTCACCCTGCGCCTCGACGTGGGCGGGCGGCCGACGCTGGGGCCGGGCAAGGCGCGGCTTCTGGAGCTGATTGGCGAGACCGGGTCGATCTCGGCGGCGGGGCGCGCCATGGGCATGAGCTACCGCCGGGCCTGGACATTGGTGGATAGCCTGAACGCCTCGTTTGCGGCGCCGCTCGTCGCCGCCCGCCCGGGCGGGGCTGGCGGCGGCGGCGCCATGCTGCTGCCGCCGGGCGCGGAGGTCGTCCGGCTCTACCGGGCGCTGGAGCAGCGGGCCGCGGGCGGGGGTGCCGCGGAGCTTGAGCGGCTGCAAGCCATGCTGGTCCTGCCGCCCTGAGTCTGAGCCTGGGAGTCCGAGCCGATCCTATGGCGCCGCGACGTTCAGCCCGAAGCCGGCCCGGGTGAACGCCTCTCGCGCCTGCGGCCCCGACAGGAAGCCCAAGAACGCCCGCGCGGCCGGCGTGTCGTGCGCCTGGACGACCGCGAACGGGTACGTCACCGGCGGATGGCTGCCGGTCGGGAAGGTGCCGGCCACGGCGACGCCCGCGTCGGCGGCGGCGTCGGTCGCATACACGATGCCGGCGGGCGCCTCGCCGCGGTCCACCAGCAGCAGGGCGGACCGCACGCTGTCGGCCCGCGCCAGCCGCGGCTGCGCCTGCTCCCACAGACCGAGGGACTTCAGCGCCGCCTCCGCGTAGATGCCGACGGGCACGTGGGCCGGGTCGCCGGTCGCGAGCCGTCCGCCGGGTCCGAGCAGGCGGTTGAGGTCGAGGCCAGGTCCGACCGCCACTGTCCGCGCGCGGTCCTTCGGCACGACCAGGACGAGGCTGTTGGTCAGCAGGCTGCGCCGCGTCTCCGGGACGATCAGGCTGCGCTGCTGGAGGTAGTCGGCCCACTGTTCGTCGGCGGAGGCGAACAGGTTGGCGGGTGCGCCGGCCTCGATCTGCCGGGCGAGCGTCGAGCTGCTGGCGAAGGAGAAGCGCGGCGCCGCCTGGCCGCTGGCCGCCCACAGCCGGCCGATCTCCTGCAGCACCTCCGTCAGGCTGGCGGCGGCGAACACCGTCAGCGGCGCGTCCTGCGCCGCGGCCGGGCGGGTGGCGGCGCCCCCGAGCACGGCCGTGCCGGCAAGCGTCAGAACATGGCGGCGGCGGAGCATGGCGGTCCTTTTGTCTTGGAGGGGGTTCGGTCAGCCGGACGCGCCTTTACTGCGGCGCCTGGCCTGCGGACAGGGCGACCGGGACCAGCCCGTACTTCGCCAGGATGGCCTGGCCCGGCCCGGACATCACGAACAACGCGAAGCGCGCCGCGGCCGGGCTGGCGGACAGCAGGGTCATGCCGTACTCGGGGCCGACCTCCAGTTCCGGCGGCATGGGGATGGCGGCCAGGTCCGGCACGGCGCGGCGCACCGTGTCCGCGCCGCTGCAATAGCCCAGCATGACATCGGCGCGGCCCGACAGGAACACGCCCTCGCTCGGCCCCTGGCCCGGCACCAGCGGCGCCATGCTGGGACCGCCCACCAGTTGCTGCGCCTTGCCCTCCAGCGTGGCGCGGGCGCCGGGATGCACCCGCTCGGCGCGGGCGAACACCGCCCAGGCGTAGTCGCCGCCGGGGTCCGCGACGGGCGTGCTGGTGGCGAGCTTGACCGCGGGGTCGAGCAGGCGGTCGAGCAGGTTGGCCTGCGTCAGGCCCAGGCCGCCGCGGCCCAGCGCGCACATGCGGTTGCGGGCGAACATCACCACGGGCGTGCCGCGCCCGGCGTCGGCCAGGCGCTGCGGCTGGCCCATGTCGGCGGACGCGAACAGGTCGGCGGGCTCGCCCCGCTCCAGCCGCTCGCGCAGCACGCCGGACGGGCCGTAGGTGGGCTGCGCCGCGGTGCCCGGCGGCGTGCCGAACGCTTGCAGCAGGGCGTTGAACGCCCCGGTCAGGCTGCCCGCCGCATAAACGCGCAGCGGCGCCGCCGCGTCCTGGGCCAGCGCAGGCGCCAGCGCCCATGGGAGAAGCGCCGCCCCGAGCACCAGGCGGCGGGCGACGGCGCGAAGCGGCGCGAGGCGCATCAGTTCAGCACCCGCGGCGCCAAGACGGCGCGCGAACGAGGCCGTCCCGCCTCGGCCGCCGCTGCCGGCCGGTTCGCGCAGGGTCGGCGCATTCGGGGTGCCATCCATCATCGGGCCTCATGATCCAGTGTGTCGCCATGGTCTTCGGAATAGCGTCCGCGCCAGCCGCCGGGGCAGGCGGCTCCGCCTGTCAGCTCAGCACCGGCGCGGTCAGGTCGATGACCCGGAGATCCACCAGGTTGGACACGTACCGCCCGCCCGCGTGGTCGCCCGGCACGATGAGGCGCATCGCCCCGGCGCTCCCGTCGGGGCCAAGCTGCCCGGCGGTGTCGGCATAGGCCACGAGGTCCGGCTGGTTGCCGAACGCCGGGTCGATCTCGCCGAGCGAGACCAGGGCGCGGTAGCCGTCGCTCCCGGTCGCCACCACGCCGAACCGCAGGATGTCGTTCTTGATCGCGGGGTCCGTGACCAGGCCCTGATCCTGCAGCAGCGTCCAGAGCGAGACGCCGGTGTAGGTGTCGCTCACCTGGCCGGCCCCGGATAGGAAGGTGGCGGTCTCGGTCGTCGCTTGGTTCAGCGCGGCCAGGGTGATGGGCGTGAAGGCCGCCGGGTCGGCCACCTGGCCGGACACGGTGAGCTGATCGGACACGCCGCCGGGTCCCGGCACCGGCGGTTCCGGCAGGCTGCCCACGTGGAGGTCCACCAGGTCGGACACGTACCGGCCGCCCGCGCGGTCGCCCGGGACGACCATGCGGGCCAGCCCCTCGCTGCCCTTCGGGCCGAGCTGCCCGGCGGTGTCCGAGGTGGCGACCAGCACCGGCTGGTCGCCGAACCTCGGGTCGATCTCGCCGAGCGAGAACGCCGCCTTGTAGCCGTCCGCGCCCGTGGCGACGACGTACTTGCTCAGGATGTCGTTCTTGGCGCTCGTCACATCGACGCCGCCGGCGGCGTCGAGCAGGCTTTGGAGCGTGATGCCGGTGTAGGTGTCGCTCACGGGGGTGCCGCCCGCCGAGTAGGTCACCGTCTCCGTCGTGAGGGGCGTCAGGCCCGGCAGGTTGTAGAGGCCGGCGTCGGCGACGCCGCCCGACACGGCGACGGGCGAAAACTGGATGCCGAGCGGCGCCAGCACGCCGCTGAGCGCCTCCTCGTAGCCGTAAAGCTTCTGCAACAGGCCGATATCGGCCAAAAGACGGCTCATGCCCTACCCCTGCGCGCTGTGTCCAATCAGCTACAACGAGCCGCCTTGCCCGGCAATCCCCGCGCCTGCCATGGTCGCCAGCACGCCGCCCAGGCGTGCCGCATGTCGATGCCGCCCGGCGCCCAGCCTTGCTTGCGGCAGCATGGCTTGAATGTAAGGCGAAACTGCCTTACTTTTCAGACATGAAGAAAGACAGCCTCACGCTCACGGTGACGGCCAAGGGCCAGGTGACGTTCCGCCGTTCGGTGCTGGACCACTTGGGTGCGGGTCCAGGCGACCGCCTGGTGGTCGACCTGCTGCCGGACGGCCGTGCGGAGGTGCGCGCGGCGGCACGCGGCGGCATCGACGACTTCATCGGCACGCTGGCACGACCGAACCAAGCGACAGTCTCCATCGAGACCATGTGCGAGGCCGCAGCGGCGGGTTGGGCGGGCAAGCGGTGAGGATCACGGCGGACACGAACGTGCTGGTCCGGGCCGCGGTGGGCGATGATCCCGTGCAAAGCCCGGCGGCCGTGGCGGCCCTGCGTGCCGCGTCCCTCATTGCGGTGACGATCCCCGTTTTGTGCGAGTTCGTTTGGGTGTTGTCCCGGGCCTACAAGCGGTCAGCGGCGGATATCGCCGGTGCGATCCGGCGCCTGCTTGCGGCCGGCAATGTGGTGGCGGACCACCTGGCCGCCGAAGCCGGGCTGGCCTTTCTGGAAGCGGGCGGCGACTTCGCAGATGGGGTGATCGCCTACGAGGGCGCCCAGCTCGGAGCCGACGTGTTCCTGAGCTTCGACAAGGATGCGGTCGCGCTGGCGAAGACGCGGCGTCTCGCTGCCGCGGCGCCGTGAGGCTGATCCGAAACGGTTCCGAAACTGGGTGGGAAGGCGCGTCCGGCGATGGTGCTTCGGCCCGTGCGGGCCGGCTGCGGCGGGAGCTAGACAGCCGGCCGCCATCAGCTAAGTTGGCGGGGTCTGACGACCGCCTCCGTCTGGGCGTCTCGCGCCGGGAAGCCTCATCGGGGTTGGTCAATAAAAAGCCGTCGAGATCGGTACAAGGGAGAAAACCATGCGACCGCTGCTACGAACCGTGGGTGCCGCCGCTGCCTTGCTCGCCGGCGCGCTGCTGGCGGCGCCGTCCGCCCAGGCTCAGACCCAGACCCAGGCTTGGGACATCGCCAAGGCCGCCGCGCCCTACAAGGGCACCCAGCTCAACCTGATCTTCCTGGACCGGCCAGGCTACCGCGCCATCATCAAGCTGCTGCCGGAGTTCGAGAAGCAGACGGGCATCAAGGTCAACTACGAGATCGTCCCCTACGAGAACACCCGCGAGAAGGAGGTGCTCAACTTCAACTCGCACGGCGACCTCTCCATCGCCCTCGTGGACCTCGTTTGGATCGGCGAGTTCGCGGAGAACGGCTGGATCGTGCCGGTCGACAAGCTCTCGGGCGATCCCGCGATCACCGATCCCAACTTGAACCTCAAGGGCTTCTTCCCGCTGCTGCTCGACGCCTTCGGCTCCTGGGGCGGGACGACCTACGGCCTGCCGTTCGACAACTACTCGGGCCTGCTGTTCTACAACAAGTGCATGTTGAAGGACGCGGGCTTCGACAAGCCGCCTGCGACCTGGGACGAGCTGGCCCACACCTACGCGCCGAAGCTGACCAACCCTGGCAAGAAGCAGTACGGCTACGCGCTGCAATCGCTCCGCGGCGAGACGCAGTCGGCCGACAGCTTCATGCGGATGCTCTGGCCCGCCGGCGGCTCGCTGCTGGACAGGTCGTTCCGCTCGAACCTCGGCGGCAAGGAGAGCCAGGCCGGGCTGCAGTTCCGGCAGGACCTGATGAAGTACATGCCCCCGGGCGTCGTCAGCTGGGACCATGCGGAGGCGGTCAACGCCTTTGCGCAGAACCAGGTCGCCATGATTACCGAATGGTCGGCGTTCTACTCGACCGTCACCGATCCCAAGACCTCCAAGCTCGGCAACTGCCTGGGCGTCGCGCCGGAGCCGGCGGGGACGGCGGGCCGCCTGCCGGCGCTCGGCGGCTTCTCGCTCGCCGTCGCCTCGCAGGCGCCGGAGAAGGAGCAGAAAGCGGCCTGGATCTTCATCCAATGGGCGACGTCGGAGGCCATCGCCAAGCCCTACGTGCAGGCCGGCGGCGTGTCGGGCCGCATGGCGGTCTATGACGACCCGGCGATCAAGTCCGCCTACCAGTTCGTGGACCCCATGGTCGCGTCCTGGCAGAAGGGCGTGCCGGAGTTCCGGCCGCGCTTCCCGGCCTGGCCCGCGGTGTCGGAGGTCGTCGGCGAGTTCGGCTCGAAGATGATGCTGGGCGAACTCACCGTCGAGCAGGGCGCGAAGGAGATCGGCACCCGGATGGAGGCCATCCTGCAGAAGGAAGGCTACTACGACGGCAAGAAGAAGCTGATCCAATAACGGCTTCGGCCCTGTCCGACTGCGCGGGGACCGGCCGACGGGCGGTCCCCGCATCCCGGCGCACGCGCCGCTTCCTCAGGGCTGGGTGACCGCCTGCATGTCCGCCGCACCACCGCGACGCTCCTATTCCGGCTACGGACGCCTCACGCCGCTGTGGTTCCTGGCCCCGGCGGTCCTGGCGCTGCTCGTGATCGGCATCTACCCCACGCTGTTCGCCCTGGTGACGTCGCTCCGGCAGTACAACCTCACCCGGTCGCGCGACGGCTTCCCGTTCGTGGGCCTCGCCAACTACCAGCACGTGCTCAGCGACCCGACCTTCTGGGAGACGCTGGGCCGGACCGCCAAGTTCTTCCTGTGCGTGATGCCGGCCGAGATCGGGCTGGGCCTCGGCATCGCGCTGCTGCTGCATCAGCCGGGCCTCGGCGTGCTGCGCGCCCTGGCGCGGGTGTCGCTCGTCATCCCGCTCGCGACCACCTACGCAGTCGTGGGCCTGCTGGGCCGGCTGATCTTCAACCGGGACTTCGGGATCGCCAACAGCTTCATCGGGCTGTTCGGCGTGCCCGCCTTCGATTGGCTCGGCAACAGCGCCGGGGCGTTCGCGGCCATCTGCATCATGGACGTGTGGCAATGGACGCCGTTCTGCGCGCTAATCTTCCTATCGGGCCTGTCCATGGTCCCCGTCGAGATCGAGGAGGCGGCCCGGCTGGAAACCGGCAGCAAGGCCGCGCTGCTGCGCAACGTGCAGCTTCCCTACTTGCTGCCGGGCTTCACCGCCATGCTGATCCTGCGCTCGGCCGACGTGTTGAAGCTGTTCGACGTGGTGTTCACGATGACCCGGGGCGGGCCGGGTGCGGCCACGGAGCTGATCTCCGTCTATATCCAGCGCGTGGGCTTCCGCGTGTTCGACCTCGGCACGGCGTCGGCGCAGGCGTTGCTGCTGCTGGTCATCACCATCATCCTGGCCCGCGTGTACATCCGCTTCTTCTACCGGGAGATCGAGTGATGCCGCGCGTCGGCCGCCTGCTGCACGGCGCCGGGCTGCTGCTCGTGTTCGCGGCGACGATCTTCCCGTTCTACTGGATGGTGTCGTCCTCCTTCAAGACGCAGACCGACCTGCTCGCCTCGCCGCCGGTCTGGCTGTTCACGCCGACGCTCGCCAACTACGCCGAGGTGTTCGCCGACCAGAAGGTGGTGGGCGCCATCGTCAACTCGCTCATCGTCGCGGTGTTCAGCACGGGGCTGGCGGTGGTGCTCGGCACGCCCGCGGCCTTTGCGCTCGCGCGCTACGACTTCCGCGGCAAGTCGGACCTCTGGTTCTGGTTCATCTCGAACCGCTTCATCAGCCCCATCGTGCTGGCGCTGCCGATCTACCTCGTGGCGCAGAACATCGGCCTGCTCGACACCCACCTCATCCTGATCCTGGTCTATATCACCTTCATCCTGCCCATCGTCGTCTGGATCTGCACCGACCAGTTCCGCTCGATCCCCCGGGATCTGGAGGAGGCGGCGCGGCTTGAGGGCGCCAGCCAGTTCGACATCTTCTGGCGCATCTATTTGCCGCTCGGCGTGCCCGGCATCGCGGTGTCGGCGATCTTCGGCTTCATCTTCTCCTGGAACGAGCTGCTGTATGCGCTCGTGCTCACCCGCCGCGCCGTGCAGACCGCGCCGGTGGTGGCGACCAGCTTCATGTCGGGCTACGAGCTGCCATGGGGCAAGATCATGGCGACCGGCACCGTGATCGTGCTGCCGGTGACGATCTTCGCGCTGCTGGTGTCGCGCCACATGGTGCGGGGCCTCACCATGGGGGCGACCAAATGAAGGAGGGCGCGCGCGCATGAGCTTCCTGCGGCTGGAGGGGATCGAGAAGCGCTACGGGGCGGCCAGCGTCATCAACGGCGTGAGCATCTCGGCGCGCGAGGGGGAGTTCGTCGTGTTCGTCGGCCCGTCCGGCTGCGGCAAGTCCACCCTCTTGCGCATGATCGCGGGGCTGGAGGAGGTGACGGCCGGGGAGGTGTTCATCGACGGTACCCGCGTCACCGAGCTGGAGCCGGCCAAGCGCAAGGTCTCGATGGTGTTCCAGAGCTACGCGCTGTTCCCGCACATGACCGTGCGCGACAACATCGCGTTCGGGCTCAAGATGTCGAAGGTGCCGAAGGCGGAGATCGGGCGCCAGGTCGCCGAGGCCGCCCGCATCCTGCAGATGGAGCCGCTGCTCGACCGCAAGCCGCGCCAGCTTTCGGGCGGCCAGCGGCAGCGGGTCGCCATCGGCCGGGCCATCGTCCGCCACCCCAAGCTGTTCCTGTTCGACGAGCCGCTGTCCAACCTCGATGCCGAGCTGCGCGCGCAGATGCGGGTGGAGATCGCGCGCCTGCACCGCGAGCTGGGCGTGACCATGGTGTACGTGACGCATGACCAGGTCGAGGCCATGACGCTGGCGGACCGCATCGTGGTGCTGCGCGGCGGCCGGGTCGAGCAGGTCGGGTCGCCCGACGAACTCTACGATGCGCCCGGCAACACCTTCGTGGCCGGCTTCATCGGCTCGCCGAAGATGAACCTCATCACCGCGACGGTGGCGGCGCGGGAGGAGGCGGCGCTCACCGTGACCCACCCCTCCTTGGTCGCGCCGCTGCGGGTCGCGGGCCGGCAGGGCGGCCAGTCCGGTCCGGGGGTCGGCGACACGGTGCTGCTCGGCCTGCGGCCAGAGCATTTGATGCTCGGCGAGGGTCCCAACCAGATCGAGCTGACGGCCGACCTGTCGGAGAGCCTGGGCGGCAGCACGCTGATCTACGCGCAGACGCGCGCCGCGGAGCCGGTGGTGCTGCAGGCCGCGGGCCGGCAACTGCTCGGCAAGGGCGAGACGTTCACGGCCGGGTTCGACGCCGCCCGGGCGTATGTCTTCGATAAGGACGGCGCCGCGTTCTAGGGACGCCGATGCAGGGGGGAACCATGGATTTCAGCGGCAAGACCGTGCTGGTGACGGGCGCCGGCAAGGGGATCGGGAACGCCACGGCGCTCTATCTGGCGAAGCGGGGCGCGGAGGTGGTGGCGCTCAGCCGATCCGCCGCGGACCTCGAACGCCTGAAGGCCGAGATCGGCTGCCGCACCCGGGCCGTCGATCTCGCCGACGCCGACGACGCCCGCGCCGCCGCGCAGGAGGCCATGCCCGTCGATTTCCTGGTCAACTGCGCCGGCACGACGGAGCTTGACGCCTTCGTCGATCTCCCGGTCGAGACGTTCGACATGCTGATGGCGGTGAACTGCCGGGCGCCCATGATCCTGAGCCAGGTTTACGCCCGCGACCGGCTGGCGCGCGGCCTGCGCGGCGCGGTCGTCAACGTCTCCAGCATCTCGTCCTTCATCGGCTTCGCCGACCACGCCGCCTATTGCGCCTCCAAGGGCGCGCTCGACGGGCTGACGCGGGCGATGGCGAACGAGCTGGGCCGCCAGGGCATCCGGGTCAACGCGGTCAATCCCGTCGTCACCCTGACGCCCATGGCCGAAAAAGCCTGGAGCGACCCGGCCAAATCAGGCCCGATGCTGTCCCGCATCCCGCTCGGCCGCTTCGTGCGGCCCGAGGAGGTCGCGAGCGTGATCGCCTACTTGCTGTCGGACGACGCCGCGATGGTGAACGGCGTGTGCATGCCGGTCGATGGCGGGTTCCTGGTGAACTGACGCGGCCGGGCCGGCCGAACGGCGCCCATGCCAGAGGCGGGCCACGTCAGCCTCGGGCGGACCACGTCAGCCCCGGACATCCATCGCGGAGCGGAGGCCGTCGCTCGCCATGTTGAAGCAGATGGAGGTGGCGAAGATGCACAGGCCCGGCAGCATGGCGAGCACGGGCTGCGAATAGATCGCGGTGCGGAGCGTGTTCAGCATCAGGCCCCACTCGGCCTCCGGCGGCTTGGTGCCGAGGCCCAGGAACGACAGGCCCGCCGCCAGGATCATCGACACGCTGATGAGGCTGGTGGCATAAACGAAGATCGGGCCGAGCACGTTGGGCAGCACGTGCACCCGGACGATCACCATCGCCCCGGCCCCGCTGGCGCGGGCGGAGTCCACGTAGTCCAGGGTGCGTACGCCCGTGGTGACGGTCTCCGCCACGCGGATGATCTGCGGGATGAAGACGAGCGACAGCGACAGGATGGCGTTGTAGATGCCGGCCCCCAGCGCGCCGCTGATGGCGACGGCCAGCAGCACGGAGGGGAAGGCGTAGAACACGTCGGTCGCGCGCATGATCGCCATGTTCACCCAGCCGCCGGCAAAGCCCGCGACGACGCCCAGCACGCCGCCGACGACGAGCGAGATCAGCACGGGCGTGATGCCCATCAGCCACGACAGCCGCCCGCCGTAGATCAGGCGGGACAGCATGTCGCGGCCGAGCTCGTCCGTGCCGAGCGGGTGGCCCATGAAGCCCGGCGGCTTCAGGCGGCGCAGCATGCTGGCCTGGTAGGGGTCGAACGGCGCCGCCAGCGGCGCCAGCACGATCACCAGGAGCATCAGCAGCAGGACGCCGGCGCAGAACAGCGTCACCGGGTCGCGCGACAGGCGCCGGCCGACGCCGCCCCAATAGCCCCGGCGGCGCGGGCCGGCGGGCGGCGCCGGGACGGACAGCTCGGCCTGGGCGGCGGTGAGGCTCATGCGCGCTTGATCCTCGGGTCGAGGGCGGTCTGCACCAGATCGACCAGCAGGTTGAGGGCGACGAAGAACAGGGCGAGCACCAGGATGGTGCCCTGGAGCACGGGAATGTCGCGCTGGAAGATGGCGCTGTTCAGCAGGAAGCCGGTGCCGGGCCAACTGAACACCGTCTCGACCAGGATGGAGCCGCCCATGAGGTAGCCGAGTTGCAGGCCCATGACGGACAGCGCGTTGGGGGCGGCGTTCTTCACGACGTGCAGGAAGATGCCGCGCGGCAGCATGCCCTTGCCGCGCAGCGTGTTGACGAAATCCTGGTTCAGGATTTCGGACACGATGCCGCGGATGGTGCGGGTGATGATGCCCATGGGGATGACGCTCAGGGTGACGGCGGGCAGGATGAGGTAATGGACGTGGTCCCAGTCCCAGGCCCAGTCGGTGGCGCCGCCGGGTCCCGCGCCCATGGCGGGAAGCTGGCCCAGGGTGACGCTGAACAGGATCACCAGCACCATGCCGAGCCAGTAATGCGGGATGGAGACGCCCGCGACCGCGAAGGCGGTGGCGGCGCGGTCGATCCAGGTGCCGCGGAACGCGCCGGCCAGCCCGCCCAGCAGCACGCCCATGACGAAGCCGATGAGCGAGGCCGTGAGCGCCAGGCGCAGCGTGTTGGCGACCGCCGGGCCGAGGTCGGACCAGACGGAGCGCCCGGTGGCGAGCGAGCGGCCGAGGTCGCCCTCCCCCACATGCAGCAGCCACAGGCCGAACTGCACCGGCAGCGGCTTGTCGAGGCCGTACTCGTGGCGGATTTGCTCGACGACGGCCTGGGGCGCGTCGGCGGGGACGATGGCGTTGATGGGGTCGCCCGGCGCGATGTGCACCAGCATGAAGCAGACCAGGCTGACGGCCAGGGCGATGGGCACGGCATACAGCATGCGGCGCAGCACATAGTGGATCATGCGGCATGGCGCTGCGGCAGGAGGTCGGGCACGTGGACGCAGCGGGCGGCGCGGCCCGGCGCCGGGCGACGCGCCGCCGGCATCGCGGTCGGGCAGACCGGCAAGGCCACGGCGCAGCGGGGCGCGAAGGCGCAGCCGGGCGGCAGGCGTTCCAGGTTCGGGGGCGCGCCGGGGATGGTCGTGAGGCGCCTGCCGCGCACGCCGGCATGGACGGTGGCGCCCAGCAGGCCCTGGGCGTAGGGGTGCAGCGGGCCGCGCATCAGCTCGGCGACCGGTCCCTCCTCGATGAAGCGGCCGGCGTACATGACGGCGACGCGGTCCGCGATCTCGCCTGCGACGCCGAGGTCGTGGGTGACGAAGATCACGCCCATGCCCATCTCGGCCTGCAACCGCCGCAGCAGCAGCAGGATCTGGATTTGCACCGTGGCGTCCAGCGCCGTGGTCGGCTCGTCCGCCAGCAGCAGCTTCGGGCGGCAGGAGAGCGCGATGGCGATCATGGCGCGCTGCCGCAGCCCGCCCGACAGCTCGTGCGGGTAGGCGGACAGGCGGCGCCGGGCCGACGGGATTTGCACGAGGTCCAGCAGGTCCAGCGCGCGGCGGTCGGCGTCGGCCCGGCTGATCCGCTCATGCCGCAGGATGGTCTCGCGGATTTGCGTGCCGACCGAGAACACCGGGTCGAGCGCCGTCATCGGCTCCTGCGGGATCATGGCCACGACGCTGCCGCGGATGTCGGCCAGGCTGCGTTCGGAGGCCGCCGCCATGTCGTGGCCGCCGACGGTGACAGTGCCGGACATCCGGGTGCGGCGGGGCGGGTTGAGGCGCATGAGCGAACGAAGGGTGACGGACTTGCCGGAGCCGCTCTCGCCCAGGATGCACAACGTTTCCCGGGCCGCCAGGTCGAAATCCACGCCGTTCACGGCATGCACCGTGGCGTCCTTTGAGACAAAGCGCACAGCGAGGTCGCGGACGCGGACGAGGGGCATCATTCAGGCCGCCAGGCCCGGCGCCGCGCTGTGGCCGCTGCCGGGCGCGACCATGAGGCAGGATGCCCAATGACGGTCGCCTGCGGCGGCCAAGGGCGGGACGGTGCCGGCGCAGACGGGTTCCGCATGGGCGCAGCGGGTGCGGAAGCGGCAGCCGGAGGGCGGGTTGACGGGGTTGGGCGGGTCGCCCTGCAGCGGCGGCACGGTGCGGCGCCGGGCCGGGTCCATGCTGAGGCGGCTGTCGAGCAGGGCGGCGGTGTAGGGGTGGGCGGGGGCGCCGTAAATGGCGTCCACCGGGCCGATCTCGGCGATGCGCCCGAGGTACATGACCAGCACGCGGTCGGACACGTATTGCACGACGTTGAGGTCGTGGCTGATGAACAGGTAGGTGAGGCCGAACTGCTCCTTCAGGTCGAGCAGCAGGTTCAGCACCTGGGCCTCCACCGACTTGTCCAGCGCGGAGACCGGCTCGTCGAGGATCAGCAGGCGGGGATGCAAGGCGAGGGCGCGGGCGATGTTGATGCGCTGGCGCTGCCCGCCCGACAGCTCGTGCGGGTAGCGCGGCGCGAACTGGGCCGGGTTGAGGCCGACGGCCTCCAGCAGCTGCTCGGCGCGGGCCGCCGCCTCGCGCCGGCCGAGGCCGTGCACCTGCGGGGCGAAGGCGATGCTGTCCTGCACGGTGAGGCGGGGGTTGAGCGAGGCGTAGCTGTCCTGGAACACCATCTGCACCTGGCGGCGGTATTCCTTCAGCGACAGGCCGCCATGGCCGATCGGCTGGCCGTCGAAGATCAGCTCGCCCGCCGACGGCTCCAGCAGCGCCATGATGAGGCGGGAGGTGGTGGACTTGCCGCAGCCGCTTTCGCCCACGAGGCCGAGCGTCTCGCCCTTGCGGATGTCGAACGACATGTCATCGACGGCCTGGACGCTGCCGGTGCTGCGGCCGAGCAGGCTGGAACGGAGGGGGAAATGCTTCGTCAGCCCGCGCACGGCGAGCAGAGGCTGCGCCGCGCCCCCCACGTCGGGCGCTTGCTGCAAACGGGTCTGGAGCATCGAGCGGCCTCCCTCTGGTCAGCCCGGCACCGGCTTTGCAAGACCCGGACCAGCCCGCCTATGGGCCTGGGCCGCGGCGGAGGGGAGGGATGGTCATGAAGCGCGCATCTGTCCGGGCGACCGCCGCAAACGCCGGCAGTTCCAGGCGCGACGGCGGCCGGAATCGAGGGGAGGTCCTGCGTGACAGGTGACTTGCACAGAGTGTCCATCGCCGAGGCGCAGCGGCTGATCCTGTCCCGGGCCTTGTCGCCCGTGGAGCTGGTCGAGGTGTTCCTGGACCGGATCGCGGCCGTGGATGGGACGATCCACAGCTACATCCTGGTGATGGCGGAGCAGGCGCGGGCGGCGGCGCGGCGGGCGGCGGCGGAGATCGGCGCCGGGCGGTGGCGGGGGCCGCTGCACGGCATCCCGTTTGCGGTGAAGGACAACTACGACGTGGCGGGGGTCGCCACCACGGGGGCGTCGCGGCTGCGGCTGGACCACGTGGCGTCGGGTACGGCGACGGCGGTTCGCAAGCTGCAATCCGCGGGCGCGATCCTGCTGGGCAAGCTGAACACCTGGGAGTACGGCACGGGGACGGGGGCGGTGCATCACGACCTGCCGTTCCCCGCGGCGCGGAACCCGTGGAACACCGGGCACTTCACCGGCGGCTCGTCCTCCGGCGCCGGGGCGGCCGTCGCGGCGGGCACGGCGCTGTTCGCGCTGGGGTCGGACACCGGCGGGTCCGTGCGGCTGCCGGCGGCGGCGTGCGGGCTGTCCGGGATCAAGCCGACCTTCGGGCTGGTGAGCCGGGCGGGGATCCTGCCGAACTGCTGGTCGCTGGACGTGGCGGGGCCGCTGTGCTGGACCGCGGCGGACGCGGCCATCGTGCTGCGCGAAATCGCAGGCCACGACCCGGCGGACCCATCCAGCGCGCGGGCGCCGGCGGTGGACTACATGGCCGGGCTGGGCGCGGGCGTGCGGGGCCTGCGGATCGGCGTCGTGCGGGCGTTCGGGCCGGGAGCGCCGGCGCTTGACCCGGCCAACGCGGCCGGGATCGAGGCGATGGCCGAGGTGCTGGCCGGGCTCGGGGCGGAGATCGCGGAGGCGCACCTGCCGGCGCCGCTCACGCAGTACGAGGGCGTGACCTCGGTCATCAACTGGTCGGAGAGCTACTCGATCCACGAGCGCGACTTCCTGGAGCGCGGGGCGGAGATGGGCCAGGCGCTGCGGGACAAGATGATGAGCGGGTTCACCGTGCGCGCCGCCGACTACCTGGCGGCGCAGCGGGAGCGGCGCAGCCTGGCACTGGGCACGGATGCCATGATGCGCGGCTTCGATGCGGTGATCCTGCCGTGCGCGATGCACGTGGCGCCGTCCTTCGACGATCCGGAGGCGGTGACGGACTTCACCCGGCACAAGGCGACGACGCCGTTCAACGTGTCCGGCCATCCCGGAATGTCGGTGTGCACGGGGTTCACGGAGGGCGGATTGCCGACGAACGCGCAGGTCGGCGGGCGGTATTTCGACGAGGCGACGGTGCTGCGCGTGGCCCATGCCTATGAGGCCGCGACGGCCTGGCGGGCACGGCGGCCCGTGTTGGGAGAAGGGTGAGATGAGCGGGATGACGGAGGCGGAGACGCGCGCCTATGCCGAGCAGCACGGGCTGCGGACGCTGACACCGGAGCAGCTCGGCCGGATGCGGGAGCTGGCGGAGCGGGTGACAACCACCGGGCTGGCGGTGCCGCGCCAGGCGGAGAAGTCGGACGAGCCGGCGGGGGTGTTCGCGGTGCCGCTGCCGGCGCGGGGGTAGGGGGCGGCTGGCCTTGGGCGAACGGGGGTTCGGGGCGGACGTTCTCCGAAAATGCCCCCGCGGCGGCAGCGCCCTCTTGCGCCCGAACCCGTGCGGTGGTCAGAACGCGCCGGACCAACTGGGATCACTTGCCATGAGCGACATTTCCACCCCTGCCGCAACCGAAGCCGCCCGCCGCTTCGCCGCTCCCCGCCAGAAAGTGCCCCCGTTCGCGCGCTACGAAGGCACCTCGGCGTGGCGGAAGAACCGCAGGCGCGCGCGCGAATACGCCCGGTTCCTCGCCGCGGCGAAGCAGACCAGCCAGGCCAAGGCAACGCCAAGCCCCTGATTCCGTCGCGGCCGCCGGGCGGGCCGGGTTAGGGCATTAGCCCCGCCGCAGCCCGTCCACGAACACGTCCACCAGGCGGAGCACGTTGCCCTGCCAGCCGGGCTTATCGTGCGTGTAGCACAGGCCCACGATCGTCCGCAGGATGTCCTCCGCGCCGATATCGTCGCGGATCACCCCCGCGTTCGCCGCACGCCGCAGCAGCGTCTCCAACGCTCGGCCCAGCCGGGCCATGGAGTTGGCCGTAAGGTCCGACGAGGCGTGCACGGCGACGGCGAGGGCGGCGGACATGCCCTTCTTCGTGGCCACGAACTCGACATTCGCATGCATCCACCGGCGCAGCGCCTCCAGCGGCGGCAAATCCGTCCCGAGTTGCTCCGCCAGGTCCACAAGCTGTTCCACCTCGCGGCGGTACACCGCCTCGAACAGGGCCTGGCGCGTCGGGAAGTGCCGGTATAGCGTCCCGGTGCCGACGCCGGCCCGGCGCGCCACCGCCTCGAGGCTGCCGGCCGGGCCGGCTTCGGCGAACACCGCCTTCGCCGCCCCGAGCACCCGCTCGCGGTTGCGGACGCTGTCGGTGCGGGGCTTGCGCGCGGGCTGGGCTGGAAGATCATCGTCCATGCCGGTTCAGGGTCGCTCCACTTGCAAAGCGGAGGGTGCCTCCGTATTTACCGCCTCATCACAGCTCTGATCGGAGAAACCGCATGAGCCTGTCAATCACCCTTACCGTCAATGGCGCCGCGCGGGCCGTCACGCTCGACGATCCCCGCGTCACGCTGCTGGATTTGCTGCGCGAGCGGCTGGACCTCACCGGGACCAAGAAGGGCTGCGACCGCGGGCAGTGCGGGGCCTGCACCGTGCTGTTGGACGGGCGGCGGGTGAACTCCTGCCTCGCGCTGGCGCTGAGTCATGACGGCGCCGACATCCTCACCATCGAGGGCGTGGCGCAGGACGGGCAGTTGCACCCCGTCCAGGCCGCGTTCATCGCGCATGACGGCTTCCAGTGCGGGTTCTGCACGCCGGGCCAGATCATGAGCGCGATTGGGATGATGCGGGAGGGCCAGGCCGGCGACGACCCCGAACGGGTGCGCGAGGCCATGAGCGGCAACCTCTGTCGCTGCGGCGCGTACATGGGGATCACGGAGGCGGTGCTGGACGCGCAGCGGAGCATGGCCGGGTCCGCGCCCGGCCGGAGGGACGCGGCATGAACCGCTTCGAATACGCCCGCCCGGCGACGCTCGCCGAGGCCGTCGCGGCGGGCGCCGTCCCGGGGGCCGCGTTCCTGGCCGCCGGCACCAACCTGCTGGACCTGATGAAGGGCGGCGCGATGCGTCCGGGCCACCTGGTCGACATCAGCCGGCTGCCGGGGCTGGACCGGATCGAGCGGCTGGGCGACGGCAGCGTGCGGATCGGGGCGCTCGTGCGCAACGCGGACCTGGCGCATGACGCCGACTTCGCCCGGCGGTTCCCGGCGGTGGCGGAGGCGCTGCTCTCCGGCGCCTCCGCCCAATTGCGCAACGCCGCGACGGCGGGCGGCAACCTGCTGCAGCGGACCCGGTGCGCGTATTTCTACGACACGGCCAGTGCGTGCAACAAACGCGACCCCGGCGCCGGATGCGACGCGGTGGGCGGCGAGAACCGGCTGCATGCCATCCTGGGATGGAGCGAGCACTGCATCGCCACCCACCCGTCCGACTTCTGCGTGCCGCTCGTGGCTCTCGACGCGGTGGTGGAGGTGGAAGGCCCGGCGGGACGGCGCGACGTCCCGCTCGACGGCTTCTACCGGCTGCCGGGCAGCACGCCGGAGCGGGAAACGGTGCTCCAACCCGGCGAGCTCATCACCGCGGTGCGCCTGCCGCCCGACGCCGCCCGCTTCGCCGCCCATACCCGCTACCTGAAGGTCCGCGAGCGCACCTCCTACGCCTTCGCCGTCGTCTCCGCCGCCGTGGCGCTCCGCTTCGAGGGCGGAATGGTCACGGAGGCCCGGATCGCGCTGGGCGGCGTCGCCCTGAAGCCGTGGCGCGCCCGTGCGGCGGAGGCCGAGCTGGCCGGCGCCCGGCCGGACCCCGCCTTGTTCCGCCGGGCGGCCGAGGCGGCGCTGGCCGATGCCAAGCCGTCCGGTGACAACGCCTTCAAGATCGAACTGGCCCGCCGCATCGTCGCGCGCGCGCTCGGCATGGCCGCGGCGGGCATGCCGGATCGCATGCCCGCTTTTCCCGCCTCGCCCTTCTCCGGAGCCATGACCCATGCCTGAGATCACGCCCGAGATCACCCTGACGCAAGCGCCTGCGCATCTCCGCATGGGATCGAGCATCGGCCAGCCGCTGACCCGGCGCGAAGGCGTGCTCAAGACGACCGGCGCCGCCCGGTTCGCCGCCGACAACCGCCGGCCCGGCATGGTCTATGCCGCATTGGCCGTCAGCAGCATCGCGCGCGGCCGGGTCACGGCGCTGGACGTGGCGGCGGCCCGTGCGCATCCCGGCGTGATCGAGGTGATGACGCCCGCGAACGCGCCCAAGCTCGCGCTCGATCCGGACGCGAAGACCAATCCGTTCATGTTCCGGCTCGACCTGCTGCAGAACGACAGGGTGCGCTACGCCAACCAGCCAATCGCGGTCGTGGTGGCGGACACGCTCGAGGCCGCGACCGAGGGCGCCGTCCTGCTGGCCCCCCGGTACGAGGCCGAGCCGGCACGCACGGGCCTGGATTCCGACGAAAGCTTCGCGCCCCAGGCCGTCGGCGCCGGCAGCCCGGCCGAGGAGAGCCATGGCGACGTTGCGGCCGGGCTTGCGGCGGCGTCGGCCCGGATGGAGGCGGTGTACGACACGCCGGCGCAGTACCACAACCCGATGGAGCCGCACGCCATCGTGGCGGCCTGGGACGGCGACACCCTGTCCATCGACACGCCGAGCCAGGGCATGGCGATGGCGCAGGCCCGCATCGCCGGGCTGTTTGGCATCGCACCGGAGGGCATCCACATCCGCAGCCCGTTCCTCGGCGGCGGCTTCGGCTCAAAGGGGCTGTTCTCGGGGCCGCAGGTCCTCGGCATCATGGCCGCCCGCCTCGTGGGCCGCCCGGTGAAGCTGGTGCTGCGGCGCGAGCAGATGTTCGGCCCCGTCGGGCACCGCGCGCCCACCCGGCAGACGCTGCGGATGGGGGCGGACGGCCAGGGCGTGCTGACCGCGCTGAGCCATCACGCCAAGACGGCCTCCAGCACGTTCGACGACTTCTTCGAACCGGCGGCCAGCGCGTCCCACACGCTCTATGCAAGCCCGGCGATCGCCACGTCGCACGAGGCGGTGCGGATCGACACCGGCACGCCGCTGTTCATGCGCGCGCCCGGTGAGGCGCCGGGCAGCGCCGCGCTGGAGAGCGCCATCGACGAGATGGCGCTCGCCTGCGGCATGGACCCGCTCGCGTTCCGGCTGAAGAACTACGCCGATGTGGAGCCGCTCAGCGGCAAGCCGTTCTCCTCCAAGGCGCTGCGCCAGTGCTACGAGCAGGGGGCCGCGCGGTTCGGCTGGGCCGCCCGTCCCCAGGCGCCGCGGCAGATGCGGGACGAGGCCGGCCTGCTGGTCGGCTGGGGCATGGGCACGGCGACCTTCCCGGCGCTGATGTTCCAGGGCCACGCGCGGGCGGTGCTGCGCCGGGACGGCACGGGCGTCATGGAGACCGGGGCGCATGACATGGGCCAGGGCGCCTGGACCGCCTTCGCGCAGATCGCGGCCGACTCGCTGGGCCTCGATCCGGAGCGGACGGAGTTCCGCTCGGGCACGTCCGACCTGCCGGATGCGGGGATCGCAGGCGGCTCCGCCCACACGGCGACGGTGGGCGTTGCGATCCACGGCGCCGGGGCGGACGTGATCGCCAAGCTCGCGGACCTCGCGATGAACGACCAACGCTCCGTGCTGTTCGGCGCCGGCAACGTGGGCGTGATCGCGCGCGGCGGCCGGCTGCATCGCCGCGACGACGAGGGGCGCAGCGAGAGCTACGCGGACATCCTGACCCGCGCCGGCGTCGCGGAGATCGAGGGGCGCGGCACCGGTGCGGCCGACCCGGCGGCGCAATCCGCCTACGCCATGCACGCTCATGGGGCGGTGTTCGCCGAGGTGAAGGTGGACCCGGATTTCGGCCAGATGCGCGTGACCCGGCTGGTGGGCGCGTTCGCCGCCGGCACCGTCGTCAACCCGCGCATGGTCCGCAGCCAGTATTACGGCGGCATGATCTGGGGCGTGTCCTTCGCCCTGCACGAGCACGCCGTGATGGACAGGCGGTCCGGCCGCCCGATGAACCCGAACCTGGCCGAGTACCACGTGCCGGTGAACGCGGACGTGCCGAGCGTCGAGGCGATCCTGGTCGAGGAGCGCGATGTCCACGTGAACGCGCTCGGCATCAAGGGCGTGGGGGAGATCGGCGTCACGGGCACGGTGGGCGCCATCGCCAACGCGGTCTGGCACGCGACCGGCGTGCGCGTCCGCAGCTTCCCGATCACGCTGGACCGGCTGATCGAAGCCTGAAGCGGGCGCGCATGGGGGTCGGCGGCAGGTCAGCCGACCTCGACCGGGGTGAGGTCCTGGAACCAGCTCTGGGCCTCGACGTAGCCCTTCACCTTCGGGCCGAGGGCGCGGGGGTTGAGGTCGTGCACCA
Source organism: uncultured Acetobacteraceae bacterium (assembly GCA_964252005.1). Classification (GTDB taxonomy): domain Bacteria; phylum Pseudomonadota; class Alphaproteobacteria; order Acetobacterales; family Acetobacteraceae; genus CAHJXG01. The sequence goes on from CAXULX010000015.1 coordinate 29,416, forward strand.
CCCAGATCCACATGGCCTGATCGACCAGGTAGGTATGCAGCTCCGCCAGGATGCGGTCCTGCTCGGCGGGTACGAAGGCCAGCTTGGCCTTTTGGCAGAGCGCGTCGGCGATGGGGTCGTTGAAGCCGCCCCAGTTGTAGCCGGCAGGCGGCCTCATCGGGGACCAGGATGCGTTCACCAGCCCGATGTCCGGGTCCCAGAAGCCCCAACTGTTGTTGATGCCGTCGATGGCCTTGTTCTCCGGCGCCATCGACCCGGCGCGGCGCTTGGCCCGCAGCGCCTCCCACTCCATGACCTGGAACTGCAGGTCGACCCCGACCTCCTGGTAGTTCTGCTGGATGAAGTCGTTCATCGCCTGCGGCTGCATCTGGCCGGAGCCGGCGGTGGAGATGGCGAAGGTGACCTTCAGGCGCTTGCCGGGGCCATAGCCGGCCTCGGCCAGCAGCGCCTTGGCCTGGGCCGGGTCGTAGGCCAGGTCGAAACTCGGCGTGCCGAACCAGGGATGGCCCGGATAGACCATCCCCTTCGCCGGCATGGCGAGGCCGCCGAGCAGGCCCACGAGGCTGTCGCGGTCGATGGCGAGGTTCAGCGCCTTGCGGACCCGGATGTCGCGCATCGCCGAGCCCTCGTTGAAGTTCAGCAGGTAGGGCCAGATGTGCGGGTACTTGTTGGTGACGACCTGCATGCCCGACGCCTTGAGGCGGTCCACGGCGTCGGGCGGCGGCGCCTCGATCCAATCGACCTGGCCGGATAGCAGGGCGGCGACGCGGGTGTTGGCGTCGGGCACCGGCAGCAGGATCTGGCGGTCGGACTTCGGGATGCGGTCCCGGTCCCAGTAGGTGGCGTTGCGGACCAGCTCCACCCGGGTGCGCGGCGCCAGGCGGTCGAGGACCCAGGGGCCGGTGCCGACGGGCTTGAGCGCCACCTTGTTCCAGTCGCGCCCCTGCCTCTCCCAGTTCGCAGGCCCGGACATGTAGATGTTGGCGAGCTGATAGGGGATCACGGCGTCGGCGCGCTTGGCGGTGAGTTCGACCGTGAGGTCGTCGATCTTGCGCCAGGAGGCGAGGGGGGCGACGTAGGTGGCGCCCTGCGCCGCCTGGGCCGGGTCGAATTGCGGGCTGTCCTTGCGGGCGAGCTTGTCGAGGTTGAACAGCACGGCGTCGGCGTTGAACGGCGTCCCGTCATGGAACACGACGCCCGGGCGCAGGCGGAAGGTCCAGATGAGCTGGGTTTCGGCATCGACGGACCAGGAGGTGGCGAGGCCGGGCCGCAGGGTAGCGAGGGCGTCGCGCTTCGACAGGTCCCAGTTGATGAGGGCGTCATAGAGCTGGTAGCCGATGAACCGCTGGCCCTCGCCGCCCTGGCTGGGCTGGCCGCTGGTCAACGGGATGTCGGCGACGGTCATGGCGACGCGGAGGACCTTCTCAGGGGCGGCCGCGGCCCGGCCCATGGGAAGGGCCGCCAGCGCAGCGGCGGAGGTCAGCACGGTCCGGCGCGGCAGGGCCATCGTAGTTCTTTCGTTGTGAGGCGTGACGCTGGGCGGTCACGGCAATGGTCATGCATGGGTCGTGCCATGGGCTGGCCCCGGCCCGGGCGGCCACGCGGGGACGGCGGCGCGCAGGGGGATGGCGAGCCCGCCCGCCACCCCGGCAATGCGCGCCGGCTGTTTATGCCGTCCGCCGCCTTCGTACATCGACCCTTTATCAGGGGCGTCTTACCTTCACGGTCGATCTCGGGGAATGGCGCCTTCCTCAAGTTCTGTTCTCTCAGGAGCGTTCCTTGCTTCAACACACCGGTCTCATCGCCAAGCCGCCCATGCCGATGCCGGAGCAGAATGGGCCTCCGTCCCGGCTCAGCGCCGCCGAGGCGGCCTTGCTGGCGATGGCCGATCCAAGCGTCGACAGCCGCGTCAGCCTGATCGGCCCCAACACCCTGGAGCTGCTGTGCGCGCTGCTGCGCCGGGGCAGCGCCGACGTGTGCGCGACCCGGATCTGCGATTGGCCGCAGGCGGGCACGGCCGACGTGGCCATCATCCCGGGCGCCGCTTCGCCCGACCTCCTGAAACGGTCGGTCGCCCATGCCCGCCGGGTCCTGACGCCGCTCGGCACGGTGGCCCTTCTCCTCGCAGGCCCGGCCGACGCGCTGACCCGGCAGGCCAGCCAGCTTCTCCTCCTGCACGGCTTCACCGGCCTTCGTCAGGCCGGGTGTTCCGGCGGGACCCTCATACGGGCCGAACTGCCGCTGCACGGGGGGCTGGCATGCGCCTGATCCCCGGCCTGTCGGCCCTGGGCCGGACCAATCAGCCCTCCGGCAGCCTCGGGTGCACCGGCGGTTCGGCGGTCGCGCTGGTGACGCCGTTCCGGGACGGGCAGGTGGATGACGGGGCGCTGGCGGCGCTGTGCGAACGGCAGATCAGGGCGGGCACGTCGGCGCTCATCGTCTGCGGCAGCACGGGCGAGGCCGCCGCCCTTTCGGCCACGGAGCAGGGGCGCGTCGTGGCCGTGGCGGTGGAGGCGGCGGCGAACCGGGTCTCGGTGATCGCCGGGTGCGGCGCGCCGGCGACGGAGGCGGCCACCCTCCTGGCGGCCGGCGCGGCGCGGAACGGGGCCGCCGGGCTGCTCTGCGCGCCGCCGCCCTATTCCCGGCCGACCCAGGACGGCATCGCGGCGCATGTGAGGGCGGTGGCGCACGCCGCCGACCTGCCGGTGATCCTCTACGACGTGCCCGGGCGCGTCGGCGTCGCGGTCACGGACGAGACGGTCGCGCGCCTGCACGAGGGCGGCCTGGTGATGGCGCTCAAGGACGCGGCGGGCGACCTGTCGCGCCCGGCGCGGCTGCGCGCGCTGTGCGGCGGGGACTTGATCCAGTTCTCCGGCGACGACGCGACCGCGCCGGCGCACCGCGCCATGGGCGGGCATGGCTGCATCTCGGTCTCGGCGAACCTCGTGCCCGGGCTGTGCGCGCGCCTGCACGCCGCATGGGACCAGATCGACCTGATCGAGTTCGCCCGCCTCCGCGACCTGCTGGCGCCGCTGCATCAGGCGCTGTTCCTGGAAAGCAACCCCATCCCGGTCAAGGCGGCGCTGTGCATGGCCGGGCTGTGCACTGGCGAGCTGCGCCTGCCGCTCACCCGCGCGTGCGGCGGCACGCTCGACGTGCTGGGCCGGCTGCTGCCGGGGCTGCTGAAGGCCGAGGGGCCGGCCGAGGCGTCGCCGCGCCTCACCCTGGTCACTTGAGCCGCCATGATGCGCCTGGCCGATGCCGGGCCGGTGGCGCAAGTCGCTTTTGCGCTCGGCCTCGCCCTCGTCGCGGCCCCGGTCGTCCGGACCGTGACCGCCGAGCTCGACAACACCATGGGACGGGCCTGGCCGTTCTCCCTGGCGCGCTGCTCGTCGCCGGCGACGCCCCGTTGCCGCGACGCGGCGTCGTCCGCCGGGCGCAGGCTCGCCGGCCCCGTCAGGACAGGGCGCCCATGACCGACACCCGGCAGCCCGCGACCCGGCCGGCCCAGCCCATCGACGCCGTGTCCCGGGACCGGGCCGCCTGGTTCGTCGCGCGCCTTGGCGGCCTGGCCGTCCTGACGTTTGCCCCTTGCCTTACGGGCGGTCAGCCGGTCCAGGAGGCTGCCATGCTGATGTCGCTCGCGTGCGGCATGGGCGGGTTCGTCAGCCTGGCCTTCGCCCGGCTGCGCGGCGAGCCGCCCTGGCAGGGCAGCCTGAACGGCTGGGACGAAGCCCTGGCCTTCGTCGCCGCGTCGCGGCTCGCGCATTTCGCGGCAGGTTGCCTGGCGTGAGGGGAAGCGCGGGCGTGAGGGGAACCGGGCGCAGCGTACCGGCCGTGCGGTGATGCCCGGCCATGCGTTCTCCATCGAGGATGCCCTGATGGCGAGCCGTTGGGCGGAGCAGGTGGTTCCGCGCGGCTACCGCCTCGTCATCACGCCCTGCTATGAGGACGCCGAAGAGGTTATCGAGGTCTATGTGCCCCGCACGAGGGTGCCGGCCTTCCGGGTGCACCGCGCCGCCGCCGCGATCCTGGTGACAGACTGCGTCGGCCTCAGCCTGTCGTTCCCAACGCTGGCGGAGGCGCTGCTGGCCATGGCGCCGCTACGGAGGTCCGGCCGGCGCGCAATGCTGAAGGGCGGCAGCCCGGCATGGCTCCCGGCGGTCCCGGCCGGGCCGCGGCGCCCGGGCGCCTGGTCCCGCGCCGGCCGGTCCATGTTCGGCCTCCTGGCCCTGCTGACGAGCCAATCCCGGGCATAGGCCCTGCGGCCCGCCGCCATGCGATCATGCCGGCAAGCGGCTGGCGCCTCCTCGGCCAAGGGCGGGACCGGCCTGCGCCCCGCCGATCCGGTGCGGCGGCGCGGCGCCGGCCCGGGCACCGGGCCGCAGCCACTCGCGCAGCTTGGACCAGCGCCGCCGCGCGGCGCCCCGCACCGCCATCGCCAGCGCCTTGCGGCTGCCCACGATGACCACCAGCCGCTTGCCGCGGGTGACGCCGGTGTAGAGCAGGTTGCGCGCCAGCATGGCGTAGTGCTGGGTGGCGAGCGGGATCACCACCACGGGATACTCGGACCCCTGCGCCTTGTGGATCGTCGTCGCGAAGGCCAGCACCAGCTCGTCCAACTCGCCGAAGCCGTACTCGACCTCCCGCCCCTCGAAGCTGACGGTGAGCGTGCCGTCCTCCATGTCGAGCGCGGTGATGAAGCCGAGGTCGCCGTTGAACACGTCGCGCTCGTAGTCGTTGGTGACCTGCATCACCTTGTCGCCGGGGCCGAAGGTCCAGCCGAACCGCTCGACGCGCTCCGGCCCGGGCGGGTTCAGCAGGCGCTGCAGCTCGATGTTGAGGGCGCGCGCGCCGAGGCCGCCGCGGTTCATCGGGCACAGCACCTGGATGTCGCGCACCGGGTCGAAGCCGAAGCGCGCCGGCACGCGGGCGCCGACCACGGCCAGCAGCTTGCGCGCCGCCTCCTCCGGCTCGTCCGCCTCCACGAAGAAGAAGTCGGAGCCGTCGGGGGCCACAAGCTCCGGCATGGCGCCCGCGTTGATGCGGTGCGCGTTGGTGATGATGCGGCTCGTTGCCGCCTGGCGGAACACCTCGGTGAGCCGGATCACCGGGATGGCGCCGGACGCGATCACGTCCGCCAGCACCTGGCCCGGCCCCACGCTCGGCAACTGGTCCACGTCGCCCACCAGCAGCAGCGCCGCCTGATCCGGCAGCGCCTGGAGCAAGGACCGCATCAGCGGCACATCGACCATGCTGCACTCGTCCACCACCAGGAGGCCGCAGTCGAGCGGATGCGCCTCGCCGCGCTTGAACCCGCCGGTCTTCGGGTCGGCCTCCAGCAAACGGTGGATGGTGCGCGCCTCCAGCCCGGTGCTCTCCGCCAGGCGCTTGGCCGCACGCCCCGTCGGCGCGCAGAGTGACACGGCGACGCCCTTGGCGGCGAGCACCTTCAGGATCGAGTTCACCAGCGTCGTCTTGCCGACGCCCGGGCCGCCGGTGATCACCAGCGCCTTGGCCGCGACCGCGCGGCGCAGCGCCGCCGCCTGGCTCGGCGCGAGCGCCAGCCCCGTGCGCCCCTCCACCCAGGGGATCGCCCGTGCGGGGTCGATCTCGGGCCAGGGCGGCAGGCCCCCGGACAAGGCGCGCAGCCGCTCGGCGATCACCTGCTCCGAGCGGTGAAGCCCGGCCAGGAACACGCAGGGCTCGCCGTCCACCGCGTCGGCCACGAGGCCGCCATCCGCAAGCTCCAGCCCGAGCGCCGCCTCGATCAGCCCGGCCTCCACCTCGATCAGCTCGGACGTGGCGCGCAGCAGCCCGGCCACCGGCAGGCCGCAATGCCCCTGTCCCGTCGCCTCCGCCAGGCCAAAAGACAGCCCGGCGCGCACCCGGATCATCGCCGTCTTCTCGATGCCGAGCCGGGCCGCCACCTGGTCCGCGGTGCGGAAGCCAATGCCGCGGATGTCGCGGGCGAGCCGATAGGGGTTCTCGCTGATCAGCGCGATGGCGTCCTGGCCGTAGGTCTTGAAGATGCGCACCGCCCGCGACGTGCCGACGCCGTGGGCATGGAGGAACAGCATGATCTCCCGCACCGCCTTCTGCTCGGCCCAGCCGGCGACGATGCGCGCCGCGCGCTTGGCGCCGATGCCGGTCACCTCGCGCAACCGGCCCGGCTCCTGCTCGATCAGGTCGAACACCGCCTCGCCGAACGCCCGCACCAGCGCGCGGGCATACGCCGGGCCGATGCCGCGGATCATGCCGGATCCCAGGTACTTCTCGATGCCCTCCAGCGTGGTCGGCTGCGTCGTCGTGACCTGCGTCGCCTTGAACTGCACCCCGTGCTCGCGGTCGGTGGTCCATGATCCCGTCGCGCTGATGAACTCGCCCGCGTTGATCGCGGCGGCGTGCCCGACCACGGCAACGAGGTCCCGCTGCCCGCGCGCCTTCACCCTCAGCACGCAGAAGCCGTTCTCGGCGTTGTGGTAGGTGACGCGCTCCACCAGCCCGGACAGCGTCTCCGTCGGCGCGCCCCTGTTCCCAACCGCCTGGTCCAGCTCCGTGCCCCCTTCGATCATGGCTGGAAGAACGGGGCCGCGCCCCGAGGCTTGGAGCCGGGGATCGCCCTGGCCGGGGTAGGCCAGGGCGAGGCGCCTCAGCCGGCGGGGAAGGCGCCCTCGAACGCGCTCTCGCCAAGGGGGCGGCGGTTGTTGGGCTGTTCGCGGGCGCGCACCGCCTCCGGCAGGGTTGCCGGGTCGCCGCGCCGGCCCACCGCGATCATCTGCTCGACCCGGTAGCCGATGGGCACGTTGAGTTCGGCAAAGGCGCGGTCCATGTCGAAGCCGACCATGCCGTGCGCCTGGTAGCCCATCCGCGTCGCCTGGAGCGCGAAGTACGCCCAGCCGGCGCCGGCGTCGTGGCTATGGCTGTGGGACGGCACCTCGCTGTCCTTGCCCGGCACGGCCATGGTGGACTTGGACAGCAGCACCAGCAACGCGCCGGCGTCCTTGGACCAGTTGCGGTTGCCCTCGACCAGCAGCCCCAGGAACTGCTCCCAGTGCGGCCCGTCCTTGATGGCGTACAGGAACCGCCAGGGCTGCGAGTTGTAGGAGGACGGCGCCCAGCGCGCGGCCTCCAGCATGGTCATCAGGTCCTCGCGCGGCACGGGCTGGCCGTCATAGGCGCGGGGCGACCAGCGTTCGAGGAACACCGGGTCGATGGGATGGTCTGCGGTGCGGCTGTTGGCGGTCAGGGGCATGGGGAACCTTCACGGTTGTATACGGGGCGGCCCTGGGCGGGATCGCCGGGCCGTTGCGCGGACAATCTGCCCTGGTGCCGCCAGCCGTCAATAGAATGCCTGGGTCCCGCCGGATGACCGCATCCGGCAGGCGGCCGACGCGGCGCCGGGCCGTGTCCCTGCCGCGCCGCCATACGGTGCATACGCGACGCGGCAGCGATGTTTTCTCGACAATTCTGTAAGCACAGAAAGACAAACTCAGCAGTAGATTATAGTTGTATATGCCATACGCACGCGGTTGTCATCGCTGCATGGCAGAACAGTGCCGGCGCCGCAAGGCAGAGCTATTGCAGAGATGGGCGGCATCGGGTTCCCTGGTTGCCAACTCTTTACTCAGGCCGGCGGTATTCATGCCTGACACGAACCTCTCGCATTCCTTGATTTACCGCAGCCAGACCCGGGCCGCCGCCGGGCTGATGAGCGCCGTGGCGCGTCGGGACGAGTGCGTGAGCCTCCTGTGCGAGCCGGGCGGCAGCACGGCCGTGCTGCTGGACGAGGCGGAGAACGAGCTGTCCAGCCACCGCCTCCGCTGCGTCCGCGTCTATGGCCCCTCCTCGGGCAGGTTGGCCCTGCGGGATCTCGTGGCGCAGATCGTGGACCGGGCCGACCCGGACGCCCTCACGGACCATGACCTGACGGCGGGGTTCGTGACGTTGACCGAACCCGGCGAAGGCTATGACCGCGTGGCCCTGCTGGTCACCGAGGCGCACAACCTGACGCCCTCGGCCCTGCGCTACATCCAGCTTGCATGCCGGTCCGGCCCGAAGCTGCGCGTCGTGCTGGCCGGACAGCGCGCCTTGGCGGCGATCCTGGCGCGGGAGGAGTTCGCCGACCTCCGCCAACGCATCACCCGCACGCTCGAACTGCCTGGCCCCAACCGGGGCAGGGCGTCGTCCCTCGCGTCGTGGGCGCTGGGGCTGTGGTCCGGGCCCACCGGGCTGCGCCGGGACGGCTCCCGGGCGCTGATCGGGCTGGTCGCCGCGGGACTGCGCCGTGCGCCCACCTCGCCGGACGCCGCCCTGCCGGCCCGTCCCACGGATGGCCGCCGCCGAGACCTTTTGCTTCATGCCCCATCAGGGAAGGACCCCTCCGATGCCGATCAGACACTCCTGCGCCGCGACGGCTGCGCCCATTAGGCCGGGCCGGCGGCTGGCCGTAGCGGCGGCCGCCACCGCCCTGCTCGGCGCCTGCACCGCCGCGCCGCAGATGGCCGAGTTGCCCACAACGTCGGCGGCCGGGCCGCCCACGGCGGAGGCGCAGCCGTTCGACGCCGCCATGAACAGCCTCGCCACCACCTTGTTCGCCCGCGCGCAGCTCGACCCGTCCGAGCAGCGCGTCCTCATCGTCGATCCGCCGGTCGACCTCGCGACGGTCCGGCAGGCCGCGGTGACGCGCGACGTGGAGCGCCGGATCGTGAACGTCGTGGGCCAGCGTTACCCCAACCTCCAGGCCAGCCCGCTGGCCGCAGCCTCGTTGGAGCGCCAGCCGGTCATGCTGCTGAGCTGCATGACCCCCGTGGCGGCGCCGGGCGAGATGCGGCCCTACCTTGACGGGCCGACCAAGACGTATCGCATCTGGGCGTCGCTCTCGGACACGCGCACGGGCAAGATCCTCTCGTCGAACACGGTCTGGGTGCGTGGGGAGGACGTGGACGTGACGCCGACCAAGTTCTTCCGGGACAGCCCGGCGTGGGCGATGGACCGCAACATGCGGGCCTACCTGAAGGTGTGCGGCGGCAAGCCGGGCGACACCATGGACCCAACCTATCTGAGCAGCATGGGCACCTCCGCCGTCGTCAACCAGGCGATCTCCGCCTACGAGGACGGGCGCTACCCGGAGGCGCTGACCTACTACACCCAGGCCAGCCAATTGCCGGGCGGCGACCAGATGCGGGTGTGGAACGGGACGTACCTGACCAACATGGCCCTCGGACGGCCGCGGGACGCGGAGGAGGCGTTCGGCAAGATGGTGGATGCCGGGCTGGCGCAGGGCAAGCTCGCGGTGAAGTTCGTGTTCCGCCCGGCCTCCGTGCAGTTCTGGCCGGACCGGGCGGTGAGCGCGCAGTACCCGACGTGGCTCCGTCAGATCGCGCAGCGCAGCGTCTCGCGCAGGACCTGCCTGCTGGTGGTCGGCCACAGCAGCCCCACCGGCACGCCGGCGGCGAACGAGGTCCTGTCCGAGCGTCGGGCGCAGTTCGTGCGCGGGCAGATCGTGCGGGACGCCGTGGTGCTGCGGACCCGGACGGAGGCGCGCGGGCGCGGCGCGAGCGAGCCGCTGGTCGGCACCGGCAAGGACAATGCGTCCGACGTGCTGGACCGCCGCGTGGAGTTCGAGCCGCGGGCCTGCAACACGCTGCGCGCGGACCGGATGCCGGGCCGGGTCTGACCCGACTGCCGCGGGCGGCCCGTCCAGGCCGGCGGGCGGACGCGGCCGGGTCTTTGCCATGGGGATGGATGCAGGGTATCAGGGCGGGCGCGTTTACTTTTGGTCAACAAAGGAAGTCCGTGGTGAAAAAATACGCTGCCCTGATGCTTGCCGGCCTTGCGGCCATCGCCCTCCTGACGGCGCCCGTGGCGGCCCGCGCCGAGGACAGCCAGCCGAAGCCGAAAGGCGGCACGCTCAAGGGCGCCGCGGTGGGCGGCGTGGCCGGCCACATGATGGGCGGGCATGCCAAGACGGGCGCCGCGGTCGGCGCGGTCGCCGGCCACCACGAGAAGGCCAAGTCCCAGGGCCGCATCAACGCCGGCCAGCAGCCGTAGCGGCGGCGCGGGCAGCCTCGGCCGGCGGCGTCCTGCCTTGCCGGCCAGGGCGTCCCGGGGGCATCGTGCATGAAGCTTAGGCATTTCGCGGCGGCCTGGCTGCTGCTGGGCGCAGCCGGCGCCCAGGGCCAGACCCTGCGCGTCGCCATCAACAACGACCCCGACATCCTGGACCCCACGCTGAGCCGCACCTTCGTCGGCACGGCGGTGATGTCGGCGCTGTGCGACAAGCTGTTCGACTTCGACCAGGACCTCGTTATCGTCCCGCGGCTGGCCACGTCGTACGAGTGGGCGGACCCGGTGACGCTGATCCTGCATCTGCGGGCCGGCGTCACCTTCCACGACGGCACGCCGTTCGACGCGGCGGCGGTCAAGTTCAACCTCGACCGCCATGCGGGCCTGCCGGGCAGCTTCCGCCGGGCGGAGCTGGGGGCGATGGACCGGGTGGAGGTCGCGGACCCCCTGACGGTGCGGATCGTGCTGAAGCAGCCGGCCTCCCCGTTCGTCGCGACGCTCACGGACCGGTCCGGCATGATGGTGTCGCCCGCCGCCGCCGCGGCGGCCGGGAAGGACTTCGGGCTGCATCCGGTGTGCAGCGGGCCGTTCCGCTTCGTCGAGCGGGTGGCGCAGGACCACATCACCCTGGAGAGGTATCCCGGCTACTGGGACGCCGGCCGCGTGCATTTCGACCGGGTGATCTACCGCCCGATGACCGACAGCGCCGTCCGCCTGGCCAACCTCCAGGCCGGCGCCGTCGACCTCGCGGACATCGTGCCGTCCGACGTGGACGCCGTGCGGGCCGACCCGCGCCTGCAACTGCTGTCGTCGAGCGGCCTCGGCTATGCCGGCATCACCTTCAACGTGGGCCACGGCCCGCGGGCGGCGCAGCCCATCGGACGGGACGCGCGGGTGCGGCAGGCGTTCGCGCTGTCGCTGGACCGGGACGTGATCGTGCAGGTGGTGTTCAACGGCCAGTACACCCCCAACGCGCAGGCGACCTCGTCCGGCAGCCCGCTCTTCGTGCCGGAGGTCCGCCCGCCCGCGCGCGACCTGGCGCAGGCCAAGGCGCTGCTGCATGAGGCCGGCGTGACGCCGCCGGTCGCCGTGCCGCTCACGGTGCCGAACAACCCGCAGAGCCTGCAGGTGGCCGAGATCGTGCAGTCCCTGGCGCGGGAGGGCGGGTTCGACGTGCAGGTGACGGCGATGGACTTCGGCACGTCGCTCGCGACCACGTTGCAGGGCGACTACGCGGCCTACCTGAACGGCTGGTCGGGGCTGCTCGACGCCGACAGCAACAGCTGGAGCTTCCTGCACACCGGGGGCGCGCTGAACATCTCGGGCTATAGCAACGCCGGCGTCGATGCGGCGCTGGACCAGGCCCGGGTGGCGACGGACCCGGCCGCCCGGCGCGCGCTGTACGGCCGGGTCTGGCAGCAACAGGCGGCCGACCTGCCGATCCTGTATCTTTACACGCCGCGCTACATCATCGGCGCCCGCAAGCAGGTCCAGGGCTACCGCGTGCTGCCGGACGGGCTGATCCGGCTGCAGGGCGTCAGCCTGGCGGCACCCTGACGACGGCGCCGCCGCCCGGAGCGGCCGGCCCAGGGACTGGATCATCGGCCATCAGCGAGATCGTTGACATCAGCGGGCGCAAGGTGACGCGGCGGCGGCAGGCCCTCCTGCGCGTCGGCGGCCCCGTGCTGGGCGTGGCGCTCGTCATCCTCTCCATCCTCGGCATCGCGGCCTACAGCTACCAGGCGAACCGGGCCGGCGCCCTCCTGCTGTCGGAGGCGGTGCTGGACGCGCTGCAAGCGCGGATTGGGCGGGAGGTCAGCAGCTATCTCAGCCCGGCGACCCAGGCGGCGCTGATCGCCCGCGACATGGTGGCCCGCAACGCCATCTCCGACAGCCAGGCGGCCATCGAGGGCTTTGCCGCCAGCATGCTGAACCAGGTGCCGAACCTGGAGGGCTTCTACGTCGGCACCGGCGACGGCGACTTCACCATGGTGCGGCGCAACCCCGCGGGCGGCACCGACACCAAGCTGGTCGTCAACCGGCCCGACGCGCGCCAGGTCTCCTCCGTGCACCTCGACGCCGCCGGCCAGGTGGTGGACCGCACCCTCAGCCCGGAGGACAAGTTCGACCCGCGGGAGCGCGTCTGGTACCAGGGGGCGATGAGGACCGCCGGGGTGTATTGGTCGCAGCCCTACATCTTCTTCACCACGCAGGCGCCGGGCATCACCGCGGCGATCCGCCTCACGCAGCCGGGCCGGGCGGACCGCGTGTTCGGGGTGGACATCACGCTGGAGGCGCTGTCGGGCTTCCTCGGCGCCTTGCAGATCGGCCGCACCGGGCGCGCCGCCATCATCGACGGCGCCGGCGGCGTGATCGCGGCGCCCAACCTGCAACGGCCCCTCGGCGCGGATGGGCGTCAGGCGGTGCCCACCGCGGCCAGCGCCCTGGCCGACCCGGCGCTCATCGGCGCGCATGACCGCTTCCGGGTCGAGGGCTACGGCAGCCGCACCATCGACGTCGGCGGCGTGCCCCACGTCGCCATCGCCTCGCGCCTGCCGGCCGCCGGGCAGGACTGGGTGCTGCTGATCGCAGCGCCGCAATCCGATTTCACGGGGTTCGCCGAGGACAGCAGCCGCAAGGACGCCTTGCTGTCGCTCATCACCATCGGCCTGGCCGGCCTGCTCGGGCTGCTGCTGGTGCGGCAGAACCGGCGGGCCGACCACCTGGCGCGGCAACTGGCCCGGCAAGGGGAGGCCGGCGCGCGCGAGGCGGGCGCGCTCACGGCGCTCGCGGCGCAGCCCGGGCTGTTCGACCCGGCGCAGCCGGCGCCGGGCCTGACGGAGGGCCTGGCCGAACTGAGCGCCGCCCGCCGGGCCAGCATCTGGCGCCTCGCCGGCGAGGGGCGGGTGCTGCGCTGCGAGGACCAGTTCGAGCCGCAGGGCGGCCATGTCGAGGGGCTGGAGCTGTCGCGCTCCGAACTGCCGCGGTTCTTCCGGTCGCTGGATGGGGGCGAGGCCATCGAGGAGGCGGACGCGGCGGCGGACGCGCGCACCGCCGAGCTGCACCGCCTGCTGATGCGCCCGTTCGGCAGCCGGACGCTCTCGGTGCTGCCGGTGCGCGGACCCGGCGGCGTGTCCGGCGCGGTGCTGCTGGAGGACGCGGCCGAACCCGGCCGGGCGCGCAGCTTCGCGCAGGCGGTGTCGAGCATCGCCGCGATCCGCATGGCCGGGCACCGGCGCTACGCGCAGGCCGCAGCCCCGGAAGCGGCCGGACCCGCCCCGGATGCGCCGGCGGCCCCTGCCATGCGTGCGCGGGACGCCGCGCTGGTGCCCGACCCGTCCGGCCTCGCCGCCACGTATTTCCCATCCGTCGCGGCGATGAGCCTGCACTTCGCCGACGCGGTGTCCCTGGCCCGGCCCGACCCGGCCGGCGTCGCGGCGCTGGCCGACGAGCTTGCCCAGGCCATGCAGGCCATCGCGGCGACGCATGCGCTTCCCTACATGAAGCTGGTCGGCCATGACCTGATCGCCGCGGCGGGCTGCATTGCGGCGCCGGACCCGCTCGCCATCGTGCGCCTGGCCGACGCCGCCCTGGCCGCGCGGGACGCCTGCTTCACGCTGCTGGCGCAGTCGGGCCTGGAGCCGGTGTTCCACATCGGCCTCGATTTCGGCCCGGCGCTCGGCTGCGCGCTCGGGCAGGAGCCGCGGGTGTTCAACCTGTGGGGCGACGCCATCCGCATGGCTGGCGTGATGGCGCAGAGCGCCGCGGACAGCGGCTCGATCCAAGTCAGCGAGCGCGCCTACGAGCCGTTGCGCCAGCAGTTCCTGTTCCGCCCGCGCGGCGTGTTCTACGTGCCGCGCGTCGGCACCGCGCGCATCTTCACCCTGGCGGGCCGCCGATGAGGCGGCTCGCCCTCCTGCCGGCGCTGGCCGCCGTGGGACGCTTCGGCCGGGCCCGTGCCGGGTTCCCGCTAGTGCTTGCCGCCGCGTCCTGGGGCGTGCTGCGGGAGGCGGCGCGGCCGGCCTCCTGGCGGCGGACCGTACGCCAGGAGTTCAACCTCGCCATGCGCCAGGCCGCCGGCGGCGGGCTGGCGACGGTCCTGGTCACGGCGTCCCTCGCAGGCGTCGGCATGGTGTACGAGGCGCTGTACTGGCTGGGCGTCGCCGGGCAGGCGCAGCTGACCGGGTCCGTCCTGGTGACGGTTCTGGTGCGGGAGCTGACGCCGCTGCTGGTGGGCCTCATCTTGCTGGGGCGCAGCGGCATGCTCACCGTGACCGAGCTGGGCACGTTGCAGGCCGGCGGGCAGGTCCGCGCGATGCTCGCCCAGGGGATCGACCCGTTCCTGCTGCTGGTGCTGCCGCGCACGCTCGCCTTTGCGCTCAGCGGCTTCACCCTGGGCGTGATCTTCGCGGCCACCGCCCTGGTGTTCGGCTTCATCGTCAGCGGGGCCATCGGCAGCGTGCAGGACAGCCTGTGGACCTTCCTCGACCGCGTGCTCGCGGCGATGACGGTGCGCGACTACTGGGTGGTGCCGGTGAAGCTGCTGGCGATCGGCTTCCTGGTCGGGCTGAGCTCCTGCCTGACCGGCCTCGGCGCCAGCGAGGATGACGACCTCTCGACGCTGATCCCGCGCGGCTTCGTCCGCGGCATCCTGGCCGTCATGGTCGCCAGCATCGCCTTCACCCTGGCCGCCTGACCGATGCCGCACGCAGCGCCGGTCCTGCACCTCGCCGCCGCCCTGCCATACCCGGACAGCAGCGCGCTGCCGAACGTCCCGCTCGACCTGCAACTGATGCCCGGCGAGTGCGCGCTGATCGAGACGTCCGACCCCGAGCGCGGCACGGCGCTGGCCGAGCTGTGCAGCGGCATGGCGGCGCTGCGCCGGGGCGAGGCGCGGTTCATGGGATACGACTGGGCCGGCCTCGACCGCGAGCGGGCGGCGGCGCTGCGCGGGCGGATCGGCCGCATCCACCACCGGGGCGCCTGGATCGACAGGCTCGGCACCCACGTCAACATCATGCTGGCCCGCCTGCACCACACGCGCGAGCCGGAGGCCGCCGTCACCCGGTCGGCGACGGAGCTTGCGCGGCACCTCGGGCTGCCGGGCCTGCCGCTGGCGCGGCCCGACCGGTTGTCGGAGGGCGACCTGATGCGCGCCGCCTGCGTGCGGGCGTTCCTGGGGGAGCCGCAACTGCTGCTGCTGGAGCACTCGATCACCCCGGACCGCCCGGGGCTGACGGCGCCGCTGCTGGACCTGCTGTCGCGGGCGCTGGACCGCGGGGCGGCGGCGGTCTGCTTCACCCGTGACCCGGCGTTCTGGCAGGCGCAGCGTTTTCCCGTGACCCGGCGCCTGCATTTGCTGGACGATGGGCTGAAACCGATGCCGAGCGTGTGATGCCGCCCAAACGCCCCGACGACCCGCCGCGGCTGCTGCGCCTGCGCCACACCGACGAGTGGGTCGGCGCGCTGGTGGTCCTGGCGTTGGCGCTGTTCTTCGGCGCGATCTTCGAGGCGGGCGTGTTGCGGCGCTGGCTGCGGCCGGACCTGGAACTGCGCATCGTGCTGCCGCAGGCCGGGTTCGGCGGCCTCGCGGCGGGGGCCGACATCGACGTGCTCGGCACGCATGGCGGCTCGGTGCGGGAGGTCGTGCTGAACCCCAACGGCGAGCTGTACGCGCTCGCCACCATCGAGCGGCAGGCGGAGGCGTTCATCAAGCGCGACAGCACGGCCACGATCCGCCTGCGCTACGGCGTCGCCGGGGCGGCCTATGTCGATGTCGGCCGCGGCGCCGGGATGCCGATGAACTGGCGCTACGCCGTGCTGACCGCGGCCGTCGAGCCGAACCCGGCCGACACGATCACCGCGACGCTCAACAAGGTGACGGCGGACCTGCTGCCGACGCTGGAGCATGCCCAGCACGCCATGGCGGCGCTCGATGACATCGTGGGCGGGATCAAGGCGGGGCAAGGCTCGGCCGGGCGGCTGCTGTCCGACGACGGCCTGATGCGTCAGGCGGAGGACACGGTGGCGACGCTGCGGGCGGAGATCGCCCAGCTTGGCCCGATCCTGGCGCTGGTGCCGGGCTTGCTGAACCAGTCGCGCGGGGTGCTGGCGAACGCGCAGTCCATTTCGCATGACGCGGCGCGGGCCACGCCGCAGCTTCCGGCCCTGACCCGCAGCATCGCCGACAGCGCGAATGGCCTGCCGGCGCTGCTGACGCAGGCGCAGGCGACGACGGCGGAGCTGGGGCGGCTGCTGGCGCAGTTGCGCGGCTCCTGGGTGCTGGGCGGCGAGGGCGCGCCGAAGCCCAACACCCTGCGCCTGCCGCCGCGGGAGGTGCGCCCTTGAACGGGCGGCAGGGTGCTGCGGCGCTGCTGCTCCTGCTGGCCGGCTGCGGCGGACGCGCCGCGCCGGACGCGCCGCAGGACAGCGCGCTGGCCCAGGCGGCGGAGTCGGGGCGGCAATCCCTGGAGTACAACCGGCTGAAGCAGGCGGCGGCGCAGTACCAGGAGGCGTATACGCTGGCCCTGGCGCGCAACGACGTGCAGGCGGTGGGCGATTCCGGCTACAACCTCGCGGTGGTGCAGCTGGCCGACAACGATGCGGCCACGGCGCTGCGCACGGCGCTGCGGACGCGGGCGGCCCTGGCCGTGCGGACGGCGCCGGGATTTGCCGAGCTCGACCTGGTGCAGTCCGCCGCCCTGCATCGGCTGGGCCGCGATGCGGAGGCGGACGGGCTGGCCGCCCGCGCGCAGGCCAGCGCCGGCAATCCGGTGACCCGCGCCCGGGCGAGCTACCTGCGCGGCGTGATCGCGGACGCGCGGGGCGACGCCGCCGGGCTGGTGGTCGCGCTGGCCGCGTTCGGCCAGCCGAAGGCGCCCCCTCCGGAGTGGGAGGCCGATCATGAGGAGCTTCTGGCGCGGCTCGCGCTCCTGCGCGGGCAGCACCGGGACGCGGCGGCCCATGCGCAGCGGGCGGCCGGCATCTATCGGGTCCAGTTGGATTACCGCGCCATGGCGGAGGCGGTGGCCCTCGCCGCCCGGGCGATGCAGCGTGGCGGGTCGCCGCAGGAGGCCAGCCGCCTCTATCTGCAGGCCGGCCAGAGTGCCGCGGCCCGCGGCGACACGGCCTCCGCGGCGCGGTGGCTCCGGCAGGCGATGCAGGCAGGCGCCGACGCCGGCACGCGCCGCGCCGCCCAGGATGCGCTGGACGCCTTGCCGAGGGCCGGGTCCCGGAAGCCTTCTGGCTGAACGTCTTGAACTGTTTGGTTTGGATGTGGGTATGGCTAAGCCAACCCTATTGACGCAACTCGCGCTTGCTCACGAGATGTGCTGACACGACATCGTGGAGCAGATCGTGATGGAGCCTCGGATTGATTGGAAGCAGTGCAGCTTGGTCGAAACAGTGCTCGGCCGATTGGCGGGGGCACCCGTCCTGAAGAACACCCGCCTGCCTGTCGAGGCCATCCTGAACAACTACGACGATGGGCTGGAGCCTGAACAAGTGGCAGAGATTTTCGAGGTTTCTGTTTCCGACGTGAGAGGCATCCTGGAGTTTCGAGAGAAGCAGGTTGCGGGTTTTACTCGATCATAGCGTCTCCGCTCCTCTTCGGCGTTTCTTGTCCCAGCATGTCGTCAAGACAACGGCTCAAGAAGGCTGGGACAGGATGAGGAACGGGGCTTTGCTGGCCGCAGCAGAAGCAAACTTCGACGTTTTCGTCACCTGCGACCAGAACATTGCTTATCAGCAGAACCTAATTGGGAGACGTATCGCGATTGTGGCCGTCACGACCAATTCTTGGCCCGTCATCAGCGCCGACCCATCACGGATTGTTCAGGCCGTCAATGCAGCCACCGTCGGACGCTATGAGACGGTTGCGTACTCGAGATCCATTCGTCACCGCCGGCCTTATACTCCGCCAAACTAAGGTCCAAGACGACGCAAGCTTGCCAAGCGAGACCCCGAAGAATGAGCAGCGGCAGTCCCAGGTGAGGCGGGGTCGCCAAAGTGCCTCGCCTTCCTGGCACTCCGCGCCCTACCGATCAGCGTCCCCGCAACGACTGGCGTGCCCCGGCCGATGACGGGTGGCCCGCCCCCCCGCCGAACACGTGATCCAGCACGAGGCCCTTGAACTCGGTCGCCGCCACCGGCGTGCCCTCCGGCGGCATCAGCTCCGCCATGTCGGAGATGACCAGCGGCCCGTCCATCGGGTCGTCCGTCAGCAGCCCGTGCGAGCCTTTGACCAGGCTCGTGCCGCGGATCGGGATCACGTCGAGCAGGGCGCGCTGCCCGAGCTTGCGGCTCAGCAGCTTCAGGCCGAGCCGCAGCTTGGCCGCCGGGAGCTTCGGGTCGATGAACAGCTCCATCGGGTCGTAGCCGGGCTTGCGGTGGATATCGACGGTGCGGGCATAGTCCGGCGCGCGCGTGTCGTCCTCCCACCAGTAGTAGCTGAACCAGCGGTCCGGCGCCGACAGCGCGATCAGCTCGCCCGACCGCGCATGGTCCAGGCCGTGCGCCCGCTTGCCGTCCTCATCGAGGATCGTGGCAACGCCGTCCAGGCCCTCCAGCGCACGCCGGGCCGCCGGCAGGTCGGCGGGGTCGCGCACATAGACGTGCGCCATCTGATGGTCGGCCAGGGCGAAGGCGCGGCTCGCACCGGCGTCCAGCAGCTCGCGCCCCATCTCCGTCCGCACCCGCACCAGCCCGGCGGCGCGCAGCGCCCGGTTGACGTGCACCGCCTCCCGCACCGGCACGATGCCGTATTCGGACACGACGACGACCCGGCAGCCCTCCTCCCGCGCCGCGTCGATCAGGCCGCCGCAGAGCGCGTCCACTTCGCGCAGGTCGCGGGCGATGCGCGGGTCGGCCGGGTTCGGACCCCATTTCTGCAGGCCGTAATCGAGGTGCGGCAAATAGCTGAGCGTGAGCGTCGGGTGCTTGGTGCGCATCACATGTTCGGTCGCCTGGGCGATCCAGCGGCTGCTGGAGATGTCGGTCGCCGGCCCCCAGAAGCGGAACAGCGGGAAGGCGCCGAGCATCCCGTCCAACTCGTCGTGCAGTTCCGGCGGCTCGGCGTAGTGGTCGGGGATCTTGCGGCCGTCGGCGGGATACATCGGCCGCGGCGTGGCGCTGAAATCGGCGCTGGAGTACATGTTGTACCACCAGAACATCTTGGCGCAGGTGAAGCCCGCGTCGCGGCGGCGCCCGGCCTCCCAGATTTTCTCGCCCGCCACCAGGTGGTTCGACTGCCGCCACAGGTGCACCTCGGCCTGGTCGCGGAAGTACCAGCCGTTGGCGACGATGCCGTGCTCGCCGGGCATGGCGCCGGTGAGCAGGCTCGACTGCACGGAGCACGTCACCGCCGGCAGCACCGTGCGCAGCGGGCGCATCGCGCCGGCCTTGGCCAGCGCCGCCAGATGCGGGGTGTGCTCGCCGACCAGCTTGGGCGTCAGGCCCACGACCAGCAGCACGAGGGTGCGGTGCATCCCCTCGCGGTTTGCGCTCGCGTCAAGCGGCATCGGCGCGGCCTTCTTCGGCGCTCGTCTCGACCCGGGGCGTCTGCCCGCCGCGCAGCACCGAGTTGCCCATGTACAGCGTGCGCTGGTCGATGGGCGCCGGGTCGAGCCAATCGGCCTCCCGCATCTGCCCGTTGCGGCCGTAGGCAGTGAGCGCGTTGCCGTAGGTCACCTGGCGGATCGCCTCCTCGCTGATGCCGCCGCGGCGCAGCAGGTCCGCGGTCCGCGGCACGGCCAGCGGGTCGGACACGCCCCAGTCGCAGGCGCTGTCGACCAGGATGCGCTCCGGCCCATAGCGCCGGACGATCTCGACCATGCGCTCGCTGCCCATCTTGGTGCCGGGATAGATGGAGAACCCGGCCCAGAAGCCGCGGTCCAGCACCTCCTGCGCGGTTTCCTCGTTGTTGTGGTCGATGATGACCCAGGCGGGATTGACGCCCTGCTCGATCACCACGTCCATCGAGCGCGTCGTGCCGCGCTTCTTGTCGCGGTGCGGCGTGTGCACCATCACCGGCATCTCCAGCTCACGCGCCAGGTCGAGCTGCTGGCGGAAGTAGCGGTCCTCCAGCGCGGTCTGCTCGTCGTAGCCGATCTCGCCGATGGCGACGACGCCCTCCTTGAGCGCGAAGCGCGGCAGGATCTCCATGACCGCCTCGGCCAGCTCCTCGTTGTTGGCCTCCTTGCTGTTCAGCCCGATGGTGCAGTAGTGCCGCATCCCGAACTGCCCGGCGCGGAACCGCTCCCAGCCGACGATGGTGGAGAGGTAGTCGATGTAGCTGCCGACGTTGGTGCGCGGCTGGCCCAGCCAGAACGCCGGCTCGATGCAGGCGACGATCCCGGCCGCCGCCATCTTCTCGTAGTCGTCGGTGATGCGGGAGATCATGTGGGTGTGGGTGTCGATGAACATGGGGTCCCCCTCAGGCGGATTTCTTGAGCGCGGGTGCGGCGTCCAGCGCGGCGCGGGCCGCCTGACGTTCGGCGGCGTCGCCGGTGCGCAGCACGCGGGCGAGGTCCTCGCGCGCCGCGGCGTCCGCCCACGGCCCCACGCAGCGCCACAGCTCGGGGCTGACCGGGCGGCCCGCCGCCCAGCGTTCGTGCGCGTAGTCGCAGAGCATCCGCGCGAGCGTCGGGTTGGCCCGGCGGTCCAGGCCCTGGATCGGCGCCAATGTCGTCTCGATGAACAGCGCCTTGAGCACGAGCTGATTCCACCCGGCCTCGTCGAACACCTCCGCCGGGTAGGGGTTGGCGTGGGCGACGGCCTCGAACACCGGGCGCATGGCGGTGCGCGCGCCCTCCCGGGCCTGCGCCAGATGCAGCTCGGGGTCGGGATACAGCGGCAGGCCGCGCAGGAGGGCGATGCTCTCGGCGAGGTCCGCGGTGGCGAGCAGGCCGCGCAGCCGGGCGTTGAAGGCGGGGCCATCGCCGCCCTGCGCCAGCAGCAGGACCAGCCTTCCGGCCTGATCGACGCTCCAGCCGCGCGGGTCCCATCCGGGCCGCGTGCGGTGGGCGTCGGCGAGGTCGTCCGGTCCGAGCAGGAGGTCGGCCTTGCCGAGCCGGCGCGGCGCCAGGCTGATCGCCAGGTTGAACTCGCGTTCGGACGCGCCGGCCCGCAGGCGGTCGCGCTGGGCCGTCAGCCAGGCGGCGTCGCCGGGCGGAAGCTGCCGCAGCAGCCAGGTGGTCAGGAGGTCTTGAGGGGTCATGTTCCGCTGATCCAGCGTTGCAGCACGAGGGTTGTGGCGAAGCAGGCGAAGGCGAGGGCGGCGGCGCCGGGCCAGCCGTCGATGGCGAGGAACAGGGCGTCCACCAGGGAGATGCCGGCGATCAGCGACACCACGGCGCGGGGTATGTCGCCCGGCTGGCGGCGGCGCAGCAGCCACAGCGCCACGCCGATCCACACCGCGAGCGCCAGCAGCGCGAACAGCCCGGCCGCCTCCCCGGCCAGCAGGACGCCGTAGGCGAGCGGCGCCGCCAGGAACAGCAGCGGCCACAGGCTGCCGAGCCGGCCGAGCGTTTCCCGCTTGGCGACGTAGGTGAGGCCGATCAGGTAGCACAGCGAGACCGCGCCCGCGGCGAGCAGCGGACCCGGCACCGTCGCGGTCGCGGCCAGCCCGGCGGTGACATAGGCCAGCAGGCGGCACGCCGCCATCGCCAGCGGGCTGAACCGGTTGCCCTTGTGGTTCCAGTTATAGCCGATGATGGCGCCGCCGAGCGCCAGGGCGCCGATCACCGCCGCCTCGGGCGGCGCGTCGAAGCCGCGGGCGGCGGCCGCCAGCACCGCCACCGCGGCCAGCAGCAGGACGAAGCCGAGCGCGAACACGGTGTTGGCCTCGATGGCGCCGGATGGGATCGGGCGCGACGGCCGCTCCCGCGCGTCGATGGCGCTGTCGAAGGCATCGTTGAGGTACATGCCGCCGAGATAGGCGAGCGACAGCCCGAGCGCCGCCGGCAGGACCGCCCACTGCCAGGGCGAGGCGCCGGCCAGCGCCACGCCGGCCAGCGCGTTCGTCCACACCGTCGGCAGGTTCGACACCCGGCCGAGCCGCAAGGCCACCGAGGGGGTCATGCGACGAGCCGGTCCCGCACCCAGGCCAGCTCGCGGGAGATCGCGGCGTCGAGGCCGTCCGTCTGAAGCTCCGGCGGCAGCACGTCCCAGGTGTAGGTCTCGACCTCGAGGTGCGGGCTGATGCCGTCATGGCGCTGCCGGGCCAGCATGTCGAGCAGGGTGGGCTGGGTGGTGGCGAAGCGGCCGAGCGGCGCGTCGTGGAACACCGGGACGTGGCAGTGCACGCGCCATTCCCGCCCGGGCGCCGCGTCGTCGTACCAGGCGGCCAGCGCCTCCGGCAAATCGAGGTAGCGCGTCAGCCCGTCCGGCCCCTGCTCGACGACCTGGTGCAGGTACACGCCGTCGTTGAAACGGTGCAGCAACTCGGCGGCGGCGTGGTCCATGCGCGGCACGGCCAGGGCGGAGGACAGCTGCAGCTTCATCACCGCGACCCCGGCGCGGCGCAGCGCCGCGAGGCTGTCCGCCGGCGCCTCGAACTCCACGGCGGCGTGGCAGACGTCGAGGCACAGGCCGAGGTGGCGGCGCAGCAGCGCCTCCGCGGCGGCGGGCGCTCGGCCGGACAGGGCGGCGAAGCGCGCGGCGGCCTCCGCGGTGAACAGGAACTCCTCGAAGAAGCCCACCGCCTCCGCCGTCGTCTCCATCAGGCACATCGGCTCCGGCTCAAGCGCCAGGGTGATGCGGCGGCCCGTCCGGTCCTCCAGCGCCGCGAGGTGGGCGGCGTGCCGCAGCAGCGCCTCGGCGATGTCGCCTTGCGCATCGACGCAGGCGGCGGCCCGGAACGCGCCGGGGACGGTGCTGACGCTGCCGGTCAGGTCGGGCTGGTCGCCGGGCAGCAGCGCCGCCAGCAGGCTGGCCAGGCGGTCGGTGTAGGCCAGCCGCTCCGGCGTCCGCCAGTCGGGGGCATAGACCTGCTCCTTGACCCGCTCGCCGTGGAACGGCCCATAGGGGAAGCCGTTGATCGTGAAGACGTAAAGCTGCTCGCTGGCCAGGAACTCGCGCAGCGCGTGACGCTCGGCCGGCGCGTCCAGCGCCTCCGCGGCGACGGCGGACAGCCGCAGGCCGACCCCCATCGCGGCGTCCGGCGAGACCCGGCGCTTCACGTCCGGCACATGCGCCCGCAGGGCAGCGAAGATGTCGGGCCAGCTTTCGCCGCGGTGGACGTTGGTGCAATAGGTGAGGTGCGCCGGGCCGGACGGGAGGAGCAGCCTCATGGCCGATGCGTCCATCCGGCGCCTGGGAGCAGCAAGCATACGGCCATCCCCACGTGTTCGCGTCCTTTGCGTCTGGCGCAAGCCGAAAGCAATAACAATCGGCTTTGCATGAGGATATTCACCAAGTTAACCAGATACTGCTATAACAAAAGAGATTTGCTCAAGCATTGATCGAAAGAGTTTGGTCAGAAACAGACATTGACAACCGGCTTCATAGATCAACTAAATCTGAGTGCGTATTATCATTTGTGTTTCATAGGGCCTTTTCGAGCGCCGGGCCTCAACATCCATCATGTCAGGGCACGCTATATGAATACGCTGCCGTACCGTCGGCCTCGATCCCAGGAGCGGCCGTGACGCCTGCCCAGGCTTTCTCCGTGGAACAGCTCGACACCCCGACCGGCTGCCTCCTGATCGTCACGGACGATGACGGCTGCCTGCGCGCGGTCGATTGGCAGGACCACGAGCACCGTTTGCACCGGCTCCTGCGGCGGCACTACGGCGCGGACGCGGTCCGGCTCCGCGCGGCGGCGCGCGCCTCGGCGGCCAGCGGGGCGCTCCGGGCCTATTTCGCCGGGGACACGGGGTGCCTGGCCGGGCTGCCGGTGAGGACCAACGGCACCGGCTTCCAACGCATGGTGTGGGATGCGCTGCGGGGCATCCCGGCGGGACAGACCGTCAGCTACGGGGCGCTCGCGGCCCGGATCGGCCGGCCCGCCGCGATGCGCGCCGTGGGCCTTGCGAACGGCGCCAACCCCGTGTCGATCGTGGTGCCGTGCCACCGGGTCATCGGGGCCGGCGGCGCGTTGACCGGCTTCGGCGGCGGGCTGGAGCGCAAGCGGTGGCTGCTGGCGCATGAGGGTGCGCGCCCCCAGGCCGCGATGGAGTTCCCGCCGCCGTCGAACCGGTGAACCTTGCCGTCCCGCAGCGTGAGGCCGACCTCGTAGTCGATGTTGCCGAGGATGCGCGCGGTCAGCGTCCCGGCCCCGGGCACATCGACCGTGCCGAAGCCCGTCCCGGCGCCGCAAGCATCGTCACGCCAGGCTGCGGGCCTCGATCTCCAGCAGTTCAGGTCCCATGAACAACGAGCTTCGATCCAGCCGGCTATGCAGAGCGAGCCGTTCGGGCGTGAGCAGCCCGGGCCGCCCGATCAGGTAGCCCTGGACCTCGTCGCAGCAATACGCCTGCAGGATCTCAAGCTGCGTCTGGTGCGCGACGCCCTCGGCGCAGACCGCCATGTCCAGCCCGGCGCCCAGTTGCAGCACGGCGCGGGTGATGACCTCCGTGCGTCGGCAGGTGCCCAGGTTCTCGATGAACAGGCGGTCGAGCTTCAGCTTGTCGAACGGGATGGTCCGCAAGTAGCTCATCGACGAGTAGCCGGTGCCGAAATCGTCCAGCGACAGGCCGACGCCCAGCGCCTTGAGCTGCGCCAGCTCCCGCTGCGCGTTGCCGGCGTTGTCGATGAACACGCGCTCCGTGACCTCGATCTCCAGCCGGCTGGGGTTGAGGCCCGTCTCCTCCAGCGCGGCCTCCACGACGTGCGACAGGTCCTCGCCCTCGAACCAATAGGCGGACACGTTGACCGCGGCCCGGTATGGCTGCGGCCAGCGCAGCGCCTCGGCGCAGGCGGCGCGGAGCACCCAGCTGTCGAGCTGCCTATACAGGCCCAGCGCCTCCGCAATCGGCACGAAGGTGCCGGGCGACACCTTGCCGCAGCCCGGGCGATTCCAGCGGACCAGCGCCTCGAACCGCTGCAGCACGCCGGTCAGGCAGTTGACGATGGGCTGCCAATGCAGATGAAGCTGCCCGGCATCCAGCGCCTCCCGCAGGTCGCGCTCCAACTCCCGCCGGTTGGTCGAACCGCGGTCCTCGGATGCCGGCGGCAGGGCGGCCGACGCATCCTCGTCACCGCGCAAGGCGGCCTCGGCGGCTGCGTGCCCGGCACCGCCCTCTTCAGGGCGCAGGACGTCTAGGCTGAGGCTCGGCCCGTTCGGCATCGCTGATCCCTACCGTCTGCAAACACGCTGAATGCGGCGTTCCGCCCCGTCATTGGCCGCCCTAGCCCTTAGATGTGCGCTAAACCGCATAAAACAAACTTCATATCCGTACTCTCTTCCATTTGACCACCCCGATCAGCGAAATCAACGGTTGATTCTCATGGCATGAAGTCGCGCGGCATCGGTTTGCGAGCCAGCGGGCACCGATGCGCAGCGCGTCGCCGGGCTGGCCTATTCAACCCTGGGGTTCATGGCGCGGGCCCCCGCACCGCCGCCGCGGCCCAGGCGGCGACCGGGCGCAGCACCTCGTCCCACCGGGACGCCAGCGTCAGGCGGTCCCGCCGCGCCCCGACGCGCGTCGCGGCGTCGCGCAGCCCCTCCACGAAGCCCTGCATCGTGGGCGGCACGCCGATGATGTCCGGCGACAGGGCATGGAGCGCCTCTGCGGTCTTCGGCCCATAGCTGTTGGTCAGCGCGACGCCGCCGCAGGCCGCCATCTCCAGCACGGGATAGCTGGTGTGCGGGGACAGCATGGGGCACAGCAGGATGTCGGCCCGGCGCAGGCTGTCGGCATAGCCGGCATAGCTGGCCCAGGGCGCCGGGCGCAGCACCTGCCTGCCGCCGAGCGCGATGCGCGGCAGGCTGCCGCGCCCGCCGATGCTGACGAACTCCCATGCGCCGGGAAACACGCCTTGCCCGACCGCCGCCCGCAGCGCCTGCAGGCCCAGGCCCATCATGTTGCGGGCGTTGGTGGGCCGGGCATAGAACAGCAGCCGGCGCGGCCGCCCGGACGGGACGGCGTCGGGCGGATGGAACACGCGGCGGTCCACCGCAGGCTCGAACACCATGCACCGCGTGTCGGCGAAGGCCGGGTCGGCGTAGCAGCCCGGCGCCTGCTGCCGCAGGTGCTCGGCCAGGAACGCCTCGTTGATGATGGCGCAATGCGGCATCGCGTAGGTCTCGAGCGCCAGGGCGTAGTTGCTGGACCAGGCGTAGAAGCCCGGCTCGAAATCCTGGATGAGATACAGGAACCAGGGGCGCCGCATCCGGGGCAGCACGGGGCGGACGCCCTGGGCCGTCGTCCAATGGGTGGCGAGCCACAGGTCGTCCGCCCCCACCGCCACGGGGGCGGCCGGGTCCGAGGCCGCGGCGACCTGCAACCCCGGCGGCGGCGCGCGGCCGAGCAGGCTCGCCACATGGCCCGCGAACCACGCCGGGTCGGTCCGGTGCCCGGCCCGGTTGGTGACGATCCGCACGGGGACGCCCGCCTCCGCCGTGAGCGCCGCCAGCAGCACGATGGTGTTGGGTCCGCCGGTCATGGCATCGGGCGCCAGCACCGGTTGCAGGACGTTCAGCGCCGGGGCCGGGCCGTGCTCCACCCGCGCGTGCAGCGGCGGCTGGTGCAGCACGTCGATCAGCCGCTCCTCGAACTCCGCGGGATCGGTGAATTGCAGCAGGTTGCGGCCGAACGCCTCCGGGTCGTCGCGGAGCAGGCGCAGATGGGTCGCGGCCTTGGCCGGCAGGCGGCGGAGACGGTCCAGCATGGGCCTAGCCGGGGGCCATCTTGCGCCGGCCCAGGCGGCCCAGCGTGCCGAGCATGTCGGCCTCGGCGCCCTCCGGCCGGCCCTGCGCGGCCCACAGCGCCCCGAGCGTCACGACGTAGGCCAGGGCACCCAGGGCGGCCGAACCCCCCAGCCGCAGCGCCGACGCGCCGAACGGCTCCTCCCAGCCGGTCCAGGCGAGGCCCGCCCCGGACAGCGTTCCCGCCATGGCAGCGCACGCGGCGGCGACGCGCCAGCAGCGCGCGAGCAGGGGGCCGAGCGGCATGCGCTGGGTCACGACCACGGCGGCCAGCATCGCCGAGTTTTCCAGCACGATGGCGATGCCCGCCCCGATGGCCGCGCCCGGCAGGCCATGCGCGTGCAGCAGCGCGCCGATCAGCACGACCTTCGCCACCAAGCCCAGGAGGACGACGGCGCAGGTCGTGGCGAGGTAGCCGTGCGTGCGCAGCAGCATGAACGCCAGGTTGCCGAAGGTGGAGAAACCGCAGGCCAGGCTGAGCACCTGGATGATCGGCACGACCAGCAGCCAGCGTTCCCCCAGCGCCACGCGCACCAGCGGGTCCGCGACCATGGACAGGCCCAGCCCTGCCGGCCAGGTGATCAGCACCGAGTGGGCGACGAGGCGGTTGAACAGCGCGCGGGTGCCGCCCTCGCGCCAGGTCGCGCTGAAGCCGGAGTAGGCGGCGCGGCCGAGCGGGTCCACGATCTCGGTCGTCGGCAGGGAGGCGATCTCGATGCCGAGCGCGTAGGCGCCGACGCTGCCCGAGCCGAGCCAGCGCCCGATGACGAAGGCATCGACCCGGGCCTGCATCATCTGCGTGACCGCCAGCACCCAGGTCCAGGCCGAGAACAGCATCAGCCCGCGCCAGGCCGCGAGCGAGAAGCGCGGGCGGTACGGGTGCATCCGGTACGACGCGGCCACCTGGACGATGCGGAACACCGCCTGGCCCGCGACCAGCGCCCAGTAGGAGCGGAACAGCGCCGCGCCCCCGACCGTGACGGCGACGCTGAGCACGCGCGGCAGGATGTTGAGCAGGAACTCCTTGTGGAACTGGAAGTCGCGGCGGAAATCCACGGTGCCGATGTTGAGCCAGCCGTCGATGACCGAAAGCGCCGCCAAGGCCAGCAGCAGCGTCCGGAGCCGCGGCTCGCCAAAGAACGCCGCGGTGGGCCACGCGCCGCCGGCGACCACGAGGCCCGTGAGCACGCCGCGCAGGGCGTTCATCGTGAAGGCGGTGTCGTACATGGCCCGGGTCGGCTCGCGCTCGCGGATCAGGGCGTCGTCGGTGCCGAGCACCGACATGGCATCGACCGCCTGGGCGAAGGCGGCGCCCAGGGCGACCACGCCGAAATCCTCCGGCGGCAGCAGCCGCACCAGGATCAGCGTGCTGAGCAGGCCGAGCACGCGGGTCGCCATCCGCCAGCCGATCACCCAGCCGGCGCTGAGCGCCGTCCGGGCCAGGATGCTGCCGCTCATGCGTGGACGGCTTGGGCGACCGGACGGCCGCGGGTCCGCACGGCCGCGTCGAAGACCTCGTCCGGCGTGCCCATCTTGCCGCCGACCTCGCCCAGGAAGAACTCAAGATAGCCCTCCAGCCACGCCAGCATGCGCCGCAGGTCGGCGGCGGTGCGGACATAGGGCGTGCAGCCCGGCTGCAGGGAGGGGCTGTGATAGCCGACCACGAACAGGCGGTGGCCCTGGGCCAGCATCGCCCGGGTCAGCCGCTGCGCCTCATTCAGCCGGGTGCCCTCCGGCGTCAATTGGATGCGGTCGAGCAGCCGGCCCCGCGCCAGGATCGCCCCGAGCCGCAACGGGCGCAGCAGCGGGGCGCCGGCCGGTCCCAGCAGTCCGGGGAAGCCGGCCAGCGCCCCGGTGACCCCGACCGTCACCGGCAGTTCGAGCACGGTCTGCTCGGCATCGAGCCAGAACGGGTGGGCGTGGGCGTCCCGGTAGTCCGGCCCGCCGTTGCCGTCGCCCGGGAAGTATGGACGCACGCTGCAATCGATGCGGTAGCCCATCGCGGCCAGCAGGCCCGGCGTGTGCGGGCCAAGCCCGTAGCGGCCCGACCGGTAGAGCGTCGGCCGGACGCCCAGGTTGGCCTCGATCACGTCGGTGAGCACGCGCAGCTTCGCCGCCTCCAGCCGCTTGGGCAGGTTGCCGGGATACGAGTTGCGCTCGCACAGCTCCTCCTCGATGGGCGGGTTGAGCCAGGGGTGCAGCTGCGTGCCGATGCCGCAGGCGCCGGATTGCAGGAACTCCAGCAGCGGCGCGTAGCCGTCGCGCTGCGCGGCCACCGGGTAATCGACGGCGTAGGTCGGCACGCAGCCGAACCGCTCGAAGATGCGTTGCGCCAGCGCCTGGTGGCGCATGGCCTGGATGCCGCTGGTCGGCGGCGGGACCTTGGCCCAGTCGAACTCCTCCTCGGTATCGACGATCACCAGCAGTACCGGCTGCCGCAGGCCGGGGTCGGCGGGCACGACCGGCTGGCCGAACAGCCGGGCCGGGCCGGTTCGGGCGAACGCCTGGCTGGCCTGCCGCTTCACGTCGAGCAAGGGGCTGGGCAGATAGGAGACGGCGAGGCGGGCCAGCCGTCCCGCGGTCGGATGGGTCCGCGCCAGGCGCAGCCCCAGCTCGCGCGCCAGGGTCACGTCCCGCTCATGCAGCGCGGCGCCGGCGGATTGGTCGAGTGCCGCGATGCGACGGGCCTGCGCCTTGGCCGCGGGCAGGCCGAGAGCGCGCTCGATCTGGTCGATGTTGAACAGCGAGGCTTCGAACAGGCGGCGCGTGTTGCTGCTGATGCCGACGCCGCGGGTGTAGCGCGCCAGGACCTCCTGCCGGGTCAGGATGCGCCAGCCGGCGGCGGCGATGCGGAGCCACAGGTTGTAATCCTCGACCGAGATCAGCGCGCGGGCCTCGTCGTACGCGCCCACCTGCTCCCACGCGGCCCGGCGCAGCAGCACCGTGCTGTTCACCAGCAGGTTGCTGGCCCAGAGCTGGTCGAAGCCGATCTCGGGCGGGCAGACCTGGCCGGGCTTGTCGGACAGGCAGGCGATGATGCCGATGCGTTCGTCGTCGTCGAGCGCGAGCTGGCGCTCAAGCTTGGTGGGCAGCCAGGTGTCGTCGGCGTCCAAGAGGCCGATCCAGGCGCCGCGCGCCGCGCGGATGCCGGCGTTCCGGGCGGCGCCGGGGCCGCCGTTGCGCTGCTGGATCAGGCGGACCGCCGGGCCGAACCGCCGGGCCACGTCGGCGGTGCCGTCGCCCGACCCGTCATCCACCACCAGGATTTCCAGCGGCGCGACGGATTGCCGCAGGACGCTGCGCAGGGCGGCGGCCAGGGTCGTCTCGGCGTTGTAGGCCGGGACGATCACGCTCACCCCGGCGGCCACCGGGCCTCCGCCGCAAGATTTATGGATGTACGGCATGGGATGACGAGGGATGCGGCCCGCGCCGGCCGCGTCACTGCCGGGGTCTGCCCGCCATCCGTCCGATCCCGCGGTAGTCCAGCCCGGCCGCGTCGAAGGCCGCCGGGTCGAACACGTTGCGGAGGTCCATCACCAGGCGCCCGCGCATCGCCTGACACAGCCGCTCCGGCGACAGGGCGCGGAACTCGTTCCACTCCGTCACCACCACCAGCACATCCGCCCCGGCCACGGCGTCGTAGGCGTCGGCGCAATACGCCACGCTGTCCGGCAGCAGGGCGCGGGCGTGGTCCATGCCGACCGGGTCGAACGCGCGGACCGACGCGCCCTCCTCCGAAAGGCGGCTGATGATGGGGACGCTGGGCGCGTCGCGCATGTCGTCCGTCTCCGGCTTGAAGGTCAGGCCGAGCACCGCGATGGCGAGGCCGTGCACCGACCCGCCGCAGGCTTGGATGATGCGGGCGGCCATGCCGGACTTGCGCGCGTCGTTCACCGCGACCGTCGCCTCCACCAGGCGGGACGGCGCGCCCCAGTCCTGGGCGATGCGCATCAAAGCGAGCGTGTCCTTCGGGAAGCAGCTGCCGCCGAAGCCCGGCCCCGGATGCAGGAACTTGCGCCCGATCCGGCCGTCGAGGCCGATGCCGCGGGCCACGTCGTGCACGTCGGCGCCGACCTTCTCGCACAGGTCCGCCATCTCGTTGATGAAGGTCACCTTCATCGCCAGGAAGGAGTTGGCGGCATACTTGGTCAGCTCCGCCGCCTCGAGGCTCGTGAACAGGATCGGCGCCTCGATGAGATAGAGCGGGCGGTACAGGCGGCGCAGCACGTCGCGCGCGCGCTCGCTGTCGGTGCCGATCACCACGCGGTCGGGGCGCATGAAGTCGCCGATGGCGCTGCCTTCGCGCAGGAACTCGGGGTTGCTCGCGACGTCGAAGTCGAGGTCCGGGCGGGCGCGGCGCATGATCTCGGCGATGCGGCGGCCGGTGCCGACGGGGACGGTGGATTTGGTGACGACCACGGCGTAGCCGGTGAGCGCGCGGGCGACCTGCTCGGCAGC
The DNA here is from genome assembly GCA_964252005.1 of uncultured Acetobacteraceae bacterium. Taxonomy (GTDB): domain Bacteria; phylum Pseudomonadota; class Alphaproteobacteria; order Acetobacterales; family Acetobacteraceae; genus CAHJXG01. The sequence goes on from CAXULX010000015.1 coordinate 60,809, forward strand.
GGCGTTGACGTAGGACACGTCGGCGTGGCCGTCGCCGCGCCGGGTGGGCGTGCCGACGGCGATGAACACGGCCTCCGCCCCGGCGACGGTGGCCGCGAGGTCGTCGCTGAAGCCGAGGCGCCCGGCGGCGACGTTGTCCGCCACCAGCCGGTCCAGGCCGGGCTCGTAGATCGGCATGCGGCCGCCGCTCAGTGCGGCCAGCCGCGCGGGGTCCGACTCGACGACGCCGACCTCCACGCCCAAATCGGCGAAGCAGGCGCCGGATACGAGGCCCACGTAGCCGCCGCCGATCATCGCAATGCGCAAAACCCTGTCTCCTGGCCAACCTGCGTGCTAAACGGTTTCATTAATGCGTCGTAACATGGCACACTCGCCCATCCAGGACCAGACGGACGCTGGAAACGATGGGGTGGTTTACCACCGGGCCGTGTCGCGGTAACAACCCTGCATTGACAGGAGCGGTTCATTGCATCTTGAACGTCGTGTCCTCGTGACGGGCGGCGCCGGGTTCCTGGGCTCCCACCTTTGCGAACGCCTGCTGGATGCCGGGTGCCATGTGCTGTGCGTCGACAACTTCTTCACGGGGACGCCGCGCAACATCGCGCACCTGCACGACAACCGCAATTTCGAGCTGATGCGCCACGACGTCACCTTCCCGCTGTTCGTCGAGGTGGACGAGATCTACAACCTCGCCTGCCCGGCGTCGCCCATCCACTACCAGCGCGACCCCGTGCAGACCACCAAGACCAGCGTGATCGGCGCCATCAACATGCTGGGCCTCGCCAAGCGGACCGGCGCCAAGATCTTCCAGGCGTCCACCAGCGAGGTCTATGGCGACCCCTCCGTGCATCCGCAGACCGAGGAGTACTGGGGCAACGTGAACCCCATCGGCTCACGCTCGTGCTACGACGAGGGCAAGCGCTGTGCCGAGACGCTGTTCTTCGACTACCGCCGCCAGCACAAGCTGCAGATCAAGGTGGCGCGCATCTTCAACACCTATGGACCCCGCACCCACCCGCGCGATGGCCGGGTGGTGTCGAGCTTCATCGTGCAGGCGCTGACCAACCAGGACATCACGGTGTTCGGGGAGGGGCAGCAGACCCGCTCGTTCTGCTACGTGGACGACCTGATCGACGGCTTCGTCAAGCTGATGGACAGCCCGGCGGAGATCGCAGGGCCGGTGAACCTCGGCAACCCCGGGGAGTTCACCATTCTGGAACTGGCGCAGAAGGTCATCGACCTCACGGGGTCGCAGTCCCGCGTCATCCACCGGCCCCTGCCGGAGGACGATCCCAAGCAGCGCCGCCCGGACATCTCGCAGGCCAAGGCGGCGCTGGGCTGGGAGCCGACGGTGTCCCTGACGGAGGGGCTGCGGCGGACGATCCCGTATTTCGAGGTCTTGCTGTCCACGCTGCCGCCGGGTCTGATGGTGCACGGACGCTGAGGACGCATCATCGACATGATGCCTGCACAGGACACGAGCATGGATACCGAGAAGCCCGCCGCCGACGCCACCGCGATCTGGGACGAGCGATACGAGAAGGGGGAGCACGTCGGGTCCCAGGCGGTGATCGAGGGCGATCCCATCGACTTCACCCAGCACAAGTTCCTGTATCAGCACGCCGTCGCCAAGCCGCTCACCGGATCGCTCGACGGCTGGTCGGTGGACAGCATCGCCCGGCAGTTCTTCGCGCCGCCCCCCGCCCGCGTGCTGGCCATCGGGTCGGGCATGGCGTTCCTGGAGGAGTACCTGGTCGCCCAGGGCCACGCCCAGCACGTCACGGCCTACGAGATGTCGCGCACCGCCATCGAGGGCGCCCGCGCCCGGGTGGCGGACAAGGAGTACGCCGCCCGGCTCGACCTGCGCTGCGGCGACGTGCTGACGGAGGACCTGCCGACCGCCGGCTACGACGCGGTGTTCGTGCAGGCGGCGATCCACCATTTCGACCAGATCGAGGCGATGTTCGCCCTGATGCACCGGGTGCTGAAGCCCGGCGGCCTGCTGTGGTTCGACGAGTACATTGGCCCCGACCACCACATGTACGAGCCGGAGGTGCTGGCGATCATGGACGAGGTGAACGACTGCCTCGCCCCGCAATACCGCTGGGACGTGCTGGCGAAGCACACCCGCACCATGGTGCCGCGCCCGTCGCTCGAGTTCATGATGGGGCACGACCCGTCGGAGGGCGTGCATGCCTCACGCATCCTGCCGCTGACCTACCAATGGTTCGACGTGGTGCACCGGCAGGATTACGGCGGCGCGATCATGCGGCCGTTCTTCACCGGCATCCTGCCGAACTTCGACTGGGCCGACGCCAAGGACCAGACGGTGGCCCGGCTGGTGATCCTGATCGAGCAGATGCTGACCCGGCAGGGCGTGCTGCCGAACTACCACACCGCCGTCGTCGGCCGCCGCCGCGAGCAGCCCTTGCCCCCGCTGACCGCGGAGGAGGAGCGGCGGATCAACTACGCCGACTGGCCCGGCCTCATTGCGAAAGTGGTGCCGAAGCCGCCGCCGGCCGGGCTGCTGGCGCGTCTGCTCGGCCGCTCGTAGCCGGGGGCGGACGGCCGGGCTTCCAGCGGAGCGCCGGCGCCTCGACCAGGTGCCAGGACAGCACGGCGAGCGGCAGGGTGAGGACCATGCAGGTGGCGATGGGGTAGTCGTTGCGTGGCATGGCGGCGAGCACGACCTGCTGGACCGGGAAGGCATACAGATACATGCCGTAGGAGAAGTCCCCGAACCGCCCGGCCCGCCGCACCACCGGCATCGACATGCGGCCGAAGCAGATGACCATGTAGGGCAGCGTCACCCACTCGACCGGTAGGTTCCACCAGCTAAACCAGCTCGCGACCATCCAGTTCAGCGTGTAGCCGAGCAGGGCGACGTCGGCCCGGTAGAAGTTCGGCATCCGGTCGCCCAGCAGCCGATACAGCCCGCCCAGGAAGAAGAACGGCACCTGGACCAGCATGTACTTGACGTCGGTGTTGTAGAAGACGATGGGCAGGCCCTCGTAGCCGTAGAACAGCCACATGCCGGCGGCGCCCGCGGCGACCCCGCCGATGCCGAGCGCCCAGAGCCGCGGCTGCCACGGCAGCAGGGCCAGCAGCGGCACCGTCAGGTAGCACAGCGCCTCCGGGAACAGGCTCCACAGCGAGCCGTTGACGGCTCCGTTCAACCGCATGCCGTCGAACACGCCGGGGAGGTAGAGCCGCTGGAACAGCCACATGTTCTGCAGGTATTTGAGCACCTCGCCGTTATGCAGATAGGCGCGGAGCGGCAGGTTGCTGAGCCGGGGGCCGAGCACGTAGGCGGTGGCGAGCACGCAGGCGATCAGGCCGGGGAAGATGCGGAGCGCCCGCTTGGCCAGGAACGACGGCAGGCGCGGCGTGCGCTCCCAGCTTCCGGTGACCATGTAGCCGCTGATGGCGAAGAAGATGTCGAGGCCGATGCGGGCGAACGGCACGCCCCAGAAGCCCGGCCCGGCCGGCGTCGCCAGGATCCAGCCATGCCCGTAGATCACCATCCCCGCCGCGAACAGCCGCAGGGCGTCGAAGTTGTTGTCCCGGTGTCCGCTGTTCATCTCGGCTGCATCGCGGCTGCGTGTCCCGAATGGGCGGCGACCGACTGCACCGCCTGTTCCCAGCGCGGTGACAGGGCCGCGGATTGGTAGAGCGCCGCCTGGCGCAGGCCGCGGTCCCGCATGTCGGACAGCGCCCCGGTCTCCCGCGGCAACTCGACCAGGCGGGCCAGGATGGTGGCCAGCTCCTCCTCGTCGTAGGGGTCGAAGTACTCGGCGGCGTCGCCATAGACCCAGCGGTGCACCGGGATGCCGCTCGCGACCAGCGGCGCGCCGCACGCCATGCCCTCGACGCCGCTGTAGTCGAACCCCTCCGCCCGGCTGGGGGCCACGACCAGGTGCGCCATCGAGTACAGCACCCGCAACTCCGAGAGCGGCACGCCGGAGACGTGATAGGCGCCCTCCCGCACCAGCAGCTTGAGCTCGGCCAATTCCGCGTCGGAGCGCCAGCCAGGGTTGGCGACGATCAGCAACTGCATCGGCACCTGGGTCAGGCGGCGCGCGATCTCGAAGCCGCGGAACAAACGGAGGTAGTTCTTGCGCGGCTCCAGCGTCGAGACGGCGATGATGAGCTTTGGGAGAGGCGCGTCCGGCGTCTCCCGCCGCCCGCCGGCCGTCGCCGTCGCCGTGCTGGCCCGGCGGCGCAGGATGGTGCGCAACTCGCTCTCCGACCGCACGTCGGGGCGGTACTCGGGGGCGACCAGCGCCGGGATGGTGTGGACGCGCGGCTCGCTTTCGGGGAACAGGCGCAGCACGTCCTCCCGCACCGGCTCGCTGTCGCAGAAGAAGTGCGCCCCCTGGTCCATGTTGCGCTTCAGCATCCGGGCGTGGCTGTTGGTGTGCGGCCACGGCTCGCCGATGGTGTGGGGGCTGAGCAGCGGCAGCGCGTCGTAGTAGCGCACCATGAACTGCGTGCCCGGCGACACCCGGTACGGCGACACGGTGGCGGCGAAGAACACGTCCCAGCCCGTCGTGTTGAGCCGCCGCTGGAACGGCAGCGGCAGCAGCGACAGGCTGCGCGCGTTCTCATGGCCCAGCGCCGTCGCGAAGAACTCGGCGCGGGACAGCAGGCCGCGGTCGCCGGGGGGCAGCGTGTTGTCGAACAGCTTCATCCACAGGTAGTCCTCGAACAGGACGGGGTCGATGGACAGGTCAAGCTGCTCCTCCCGCTGCGCCAGGCTGAGGATGGTGGTGACGTGGTGCATCCGGCGGCGGATCGGGCCGGGCAGCAGGAACGACAGGCCCGGCGGCGCGTGGTGGCGCTTGGTGTCCTGGCTGATCAGCACGCGCGCTTGTTGCAAGGTGCGCTCGAACGGCGTCTGCCCGGCGACGGCGCGGCGCGGCGGCCCGGCGAAATGGATGCCGGAAGCGAGGCCGCCCAGCCGTCCCAGCCCCATGTCGGAGAACAACTGGAACAGCAGCCGGGTCTCCTGCGGGATGCCGGCGAAGCCCTCGTAGCACGGACGCAGATCGACCAGGACGGACGGGCGGGGCGTGGTCAAGCGGGCGCCCGGGCATCGAGCACCAGGCTCTCGCCGTCATGGGCGAGCACCGCGAACCCTGCCGCGATCAGCGCCGCCGCGTCCTCCGCCCGGCCCGGCCGGACCCAGCGCGCGCCGGGCCGCAGGGCCGCAAGGGCCGCCGCGGGATCGAGGGCCGCGCCGCCCACCAGCAGGCCGCACGGCGCGTCGCCCGATGCCCCGTGGCGCAGCCGCGAGGCCAACGGCAGCGGCACGTCGTCGCACACCCGCGGGGACAGCCGGGCGAGGCCGGGCGCCGCATCGGCGATGCAGCGCCGGCCGGATGGCACCCCGTGCAGGATGGCGCCGGCCAGGCCCTGCGCCTCCGCGTCGGCACCGCAATGCGGGCATTGGTCGGGACGGGCCGAGGCGGACCGTCCGCAGACCCGGCACGACCACTGGCCCAGCACGCCCATCAGCGCCGCCCGGGCGGCGTCCTCGCTGAACCGGCGGCGCAGCACGGCCTGGGCCGCCTGCGCCATCGCGGCGCAGCGCGCGGGGTCGCGATACAGGGCGACGATGCCCTCGGCGAGATCGGCGGCGCTCTCCGCGATCCAGGCTTCCGCGCCGTGGACCAGGCCCAGCCCCTCGTTGCCCACCGCCGTCGTGACGACCGGCACGCCCTCCTGCAGGCTGGCGACGATCTTGCCCTTCACCCCGGCGCCATAGCGCAGCGGGTTTACCGATACCCGGGATTGCGCATACAGCGGCGCCACGTCCGGGACGAAGCCTGTGACGGTGACGCGCCGGCTGGCCAGGCGCTCCACCGCGGGCGGCGGCGCGTTGCCGACCAGCAGCAGGCGCACGTCCGGCAGTGCGGCCCAGACCAGCGGCATGATCTCCTGCACCAGCCAGGCCGCGGCATCGACGTTGGGCAGGTGGTTGTAGCCGCCGACGAAGATCAGCGCGTCCCGCCCGGGGCCGGTGTCCGGCCGGGCCAAGGGCATGGCGGGCAGGAGGTAGGGCGGGATCACGTGCACCTGCGCCCCCGGCACGTCGGCGCGGATCGCCGCCGCCTCCTCCCCGCTCGGCGTCATCACGCGGTCCACCTCCGCGAAGATGCGGTCCTCGATCCGCTTCAGGCGCTTGCTTTCCGTGAGCGCGTGCGGATCGCCCTCCAGTTCCCAGCGGCGGCGTTCGCGCAAATGGTGCAGGTCGTGCGTGTAATAGAGCACCGGCGCCCGGGTCTCCGCCCGGATCAGGTCCAGGATGGGGCCGGTCACGTCGGGCCGGGCGGTCCACACGAGGTCAAGCTGCCGCCCATGCGCCCGCAGCCAGCGGTCCAGCGTCTCCGGCGCATGCAGCACCTCGATGCCGTCCTGCTGCAGGGTGGCGGTGTAGGGCTGGGTGGGCGTGCCGTCGAAGGCCGGGCAGAAGACGACCTGGTAGCCCATGTCCTGCAGCAGATGCAGGTACTGGTTGAGCGTGACGCCGCCGGCGTTGCGGTCCCATTCCGGCACGCGGTCGTCGATGACCAGGACGATGCCCGCGGGCGCCGGGCGGCTGCGGAGCTGCAATTCCGGCGCGCTCGGCAAAGGCTGGCCCAGCAGGGTGCGCGCCCATTTGGCGCAGAACTTCGCGTGGTTCGCCTGGCTGTGCCGGTCCCGCGCCTCCGTGCCGTAGGAGTTGCTGCCGTGGTGCACGACGGCGCTGGCGGGCTGATAGGCCACGCGCCAGCCGCGGTCGCGGAGCGCGAAGGCCAGGTCGAACTCCTCGTAGAACGCCGGCGCGTAGCGGTCGTCGAAGCCGCCCACCTGCTCGAACGCCTGCCTGCGGACCAGGATGCAGGCGCCGACCGCCACGTCCACGTCGCGGACGAAGTTGAGCTCGGGCGCCGCCGGGTCGCGCCCGGCGCCGTAGGGCAGGCCCCAGCCGTTCCGCAGCACCGCGCCCCCGGCCTCCTGCACCGTGCCATCCGGGTTCAGCAGCTTGGCGCCGACCAGGCCCACCAGCGGGTCGGACTCCGCCAGCCGGACCAGCGGCGCGAGCCAGTCCGGCCGCACCGCCGTGTCGTTGTTGAGGAACACGATGTGCCGCCCGAGCGCCGACCCGGCCGCGTTGTTGCAGCTTCGCAGGAAGCCGAGGTTGGCCGGGTTCTCGATGAGGCGCAGGCCCGGCACGCGCTCCCTCAGCAGCGGCGCGATGCGGCCGGCCGGCTTGTCGTCGGCGACGATGACCTCGTAACGGACGGTGTCGCCGCTGTGCAGCATGACGGCCTGCAGGCAGCGCAGCGTGTCGGCGTAGTGGCCGTAAACCGGCACGATGATGGAGACGTCGGGCGCAGGCTCGGTGGGAAAGGCGACGGTTGGCGGCGCGGCGGCGCCGGGTGGTTGGTGCGGCGACACCGGGAAGCCCGCGGCCCTGCCCACCTCCAGCCAGTGCGCCAGCGGGTCGGCGCCGGGCGGAAGGCCGTGCTGCGCGCGGTACCACGCGACGTCGAACAGCGGATGCGGGCTCAGACCGTCGCGGACGCCGTGGTGCCACCAGTGCAGCAGCGGGTCGAACTCCGGGCCGTCGCCATGGTCCAGCGTGAGCGCGCGGGCATCCAGCATCGGGTTCGGGTCGCGGCCGGCGGCCCGGCCGATGCGGGTCCAATGGCTCAGCGCGTCGTGCCCGGCGGCGTCCGACTGCGCCAGATACCAATCCACGTCCAGGAACCGGTTCGGGTCAAGGCCCCGCGCCGCGCCCTCCCGCTGCCAATGCAGCAAGGGGTTCTCCCCGCTTTCCGCCACGGCGGGGTTGCGGGCGAGAAACCAGGCGGTGTCGAAGTGACGGTTCGGCATGGCGCCGGACTGCGCGCCGACCCAGGCGAAATGGCTGGCGGGGTCGTGGCCCCCCGCCGCCAGGCCCGGCTGGCTCGCGAGGTAGAACGCGGCGTCGAACAAGGGGGAGGCGCGCAGGGCGGCGGCCTCCGCGGCACGCCGGGCGCGCAGGCGGCGGTGGGCCGCCAGGTCCCCGGACAGCGCCATCCCGGCCAGGCGCAGGGCGCGCCGCACCCCGCGCCCGAGCCAAGGCGCGTGGCGGCCCACGGCGCGGACCGGGGCGGCGAAGCGCCATGAGGCGGATCGGTGGATCGCCGCCTGCAACGCCTCCGCTTGCGCCAGCGCCGTGCGGGCCGCGCCGAGTTCGGCCTCCTTGCCGGCCAGCACCCCGTGCACCCGTTCCCAATCCGCGGCGCGGGCGGCGAGCATGGCCAGCAACTCGGCGATGTGGGCGTCGCGCCCGGCAAGCTGGGTCTTCAGCACCGCCTGATAGGACCAGGCGTCCTCCAGCTCGGCCCGGGTCTCGGCGGCCTCGTTGCGAACTGCGTCGAAGCCGGCAAGCTGCGCGTCGAGGGCGGCAAGCTGCTCGGTGAGGCGCGCGGCCTCGGCCGCGACCGAGGCCCGGGCCTGCGCGGCGGCAGCCTGGGCGTCCTGCAGCGCCGCGACCTCGGCGGCATAGCCGGCGTTGCGCGCCTCCGCCCGCTGCTGCGCGGCGATGGCCTGGGTCTGCTCGAAATGGTCCATCCAACGCTCGCCCAGCAGGGCGAAACGCTCCCGCACGGCCGAGGCCGCGTCGCCCAGGCGGCACAGCGCCAGCACGTCCTCCGGCGCATGAGGCCCGACGGCAAGCACGCCGAGGCCGTGGCTGTGCAGGAACTCGAACCCCGGATGCGCCGCCTGCAACTCCCGCCACAGGCGCCAGACGCCGAAATCGCCGCGCCGCTCGTTGGTGTCGTGGAACAGCACCACGGCGCGGGGCGACAGCTTGGGGTGCCAGGACTCGAAATCCCCGCGCACCGCGTCGTAGGTGTGGAAGCCGTCGATGTGCAGCAGGTCGATGGAGCCGTCGGCAAAGTGCGGCAGCGCCTCCTGAAAGGTGCAGCGCAGCAGTTCGGAGAACCCGGCGTAACGCGCGTCGTGGAACCGCCGCAGCGCCTCGAACACCGCGTCGCCGTAGTGGCCGGCGTGCTCGTCGCCCTGCCAGGTGTCCACGGCGTAGCAGCGGGCGTCGATGCCGTACTGGGCCACGGCCTCGCAGAACGCCGCGTAGGACACGCCGTTATGGGTGCCCAGCTCGACGATCAGGCGGGGGCGGCAGGCGGCGACGATCCAATGGGCGAAGGGGATGTGGCCGTACCAGGTGCTGGCGACACCGACGAGCGCCGGGCGCAGGAACAGCGGGTCCAGCGCGGGGTCGCGCAGCAGCGCCAGCGTGTCGGCGGTGGACGGGTCGAGCCTCGGCGGATCGGTCAGGCTTTGGTCCAGAACCCGGTTCCAATTCAAGAAGTTGGCGTGATGCGGCGACTCAGGACTGAAACCAGATTCGCCCGGGAATGGCAACCGGGACGGGCAGGGCCGCGCGCGTCACCCCCAGGGCCGCGGCCGCCGCGGCGGCGCCAGGAGAAGCTGCCGGTCGCCGGCGATCAGGTTCGGGTTGAGGAACGGGTCGTCATCCGCCGCGGCGCCCCAGGCCGCGCGGTACAGCGCCCGGTCCGCCAGGAAGCGCGCCTGCCGGGCCGGGTCGGCCGCGTCCTCCCCGCGGGTCTCGCCCTCCAGGTGCAGCAGCACCGCATGCGGCGTCCAGACCACGCGCAGCCCGGCGGCGCGCACGCGCTGGCACAGGTCCACGTCGTTCCAGGCGACCGGCAGGCGCTCATTCATGCCGCCCACCCGCGCCCAGACGTCCGCCCGGATGGCGAGGCACGCCGCCGTCACGGCCGACACGTCCCGAGTCGCCGACAGTTGGCCGAGGTAGCCCGGCGCGTCCCGCGGCGCCCCGCGCAGCAGGTGCGTCGCGCCGCCTGCCGGACCCAGCGCCATCCCGCCATGCTGCAAGCTGCCGTCGCGATACAGCAGCCGCGCCCCCACCGCGCCCACGTCCGGCCGCATGGCGTGGACCACCATCGCGCGCAGCCAGCCGGGATCGATCAGCTCCACGTCGTTGTTGAGCAGCAGCAGGACCTGGCCCCGGGCACGGCGCGCGGCGGCGTTGTTCATCGCGGAGAAATTGAACGCGCCGGGGAACGGCAGCACCTGCGCCCGCGGGTCGGTGCCCAGTTCGGACAGCAGCGCTAGGGCGGCCGGCTCGGCGCTGCCGTTATCGACGACGATCAGATCGAGCGCCGGGTAGTCGGTCGCCCGCAGCACGCCCTGGGCGGCGACGGCCAGCAGGTCGGCCCGGTCGCGGGTCGGCATGATGACGGTGACGGGCGGCGGGTCCGGCAGGAGGGGAGGCGGCGGCGCGGGCGGGTCGGGCGGCGGCGGCGCGGCGCGGTGGAACAGCACGGCGGGCACATGGCGGATACGGCCCGGCCCGGCGACCGCGGCGGCGCGACGGGCGAGGTCGTGGGCCTGGTGCGGCGCCGCCGCCGGGTCGAGGCCGCCGAGTTCGGCGATCAGTTCGGCCCGGTACAGGGCAAGCTGGCCGATCCCGTCGAGGGCCTGCATGGCGTCCGGGCTGAAACCCGGCTTGAACCGCGGCGCGGTGCGCCGTCCCGAGGGATCGGCCTGGTCTTCGTCGGTGAACACCAGCAGCGTGTCGGGGCCGAAGGCCGACAGCGCCTCAAGCAGCGCGGTGGGCGGCAGCGTGTCGCCGGGTTCGAGCAGGCCGACGACCGCGCCGGTGCCGGCGCGCAAGGCGAGGTTGAGCGCCTCGATGGCCGGCGTCAGGGGCGGCAGTTCGACGAGGGCGATGCGCGGATCGGCCTCGGCCGAAGCCGTGACGGCCCGGCGCGGCCAGGGCGAATGCAGCCGGCAGGCCAGGCGCAGCTCCCAATCCCGATGCACCTGTGCCTGAAGGGATGCGGCGGTACGCAGCACGGCCTCGACCTCGCTGTCGCCCGCCCGCATGGCGAGGCTGACGCGCGGACCCGGCTGCGGCGCGATGCGGGACAGCGCGCCCGGCGGGATGGCGTCGTGGGCCTCGGTCCAAAAGGCGTAGGCCACGGGATCGTCGGGCGGCACGTCCGGGAACAGGCCCGGCAGCAACGGCGACCGCGCCCGCACCGGGGCGGCCTCGGCGACCGCGGCCAGGAGTTCGGGGCGTCCCAGCCCCTCCATCGTTGTGGCGAGCGCATCCGAGGTGGGGTCACCGCCGGGTCCGAACGCCTGGGCGGCCACCCTGGCGGCAAAGGCGGCGTCGGCATCGCCCGGGCCGTGCAGGGCATCGAACTCAGGGGTGGCCGCGAGGACCCGGGCCAGCGCGAGCAGATCCGCCCCAGCGCGCCGCGCCGCGACCAGGGCGGCCAGCCCCGCCGCGTCCGGGTCCCGCCCCAGCGCCGCGCGGTGCAGGCGCAGGAGCGGGCCGCCGACCGCGCGGGCCTCCTCGGCGGACGTGAACGGCGTCGAGCCGGGCAGGGAGGGCGGCCTCGGGCGGCGGTTAGCGGTCGGTCGTGTTGGGGCTGGTGTTCGTGTTCGTGTTCGTCTGGCGGGCCTGAGTAGCCTCGCGCGCCGACTTGTTCGCGTTGTGCCGGCCGACCACGCAGCCCGCGGCGGCGCCCAGCACCCCATGTCCCGCGACGTGCCCGGCGACGCCGCCCACGGCCGCGCCCTTGAGGCAGCCCGCCGCCTGTGCCGGCGCAGGGCCGCCGAGCATGAGGGCCAATGCGCCGGCCGCAATCAACAAGGTCTTCATGGAACAACTCTCCTACAGGGTTGGCAGCTTAACGCATGTCGGCGCCAAAAGCTTCCGCAACGGGCTGGCCCGGCCGCGATTCTCGTGTTTCCTGCAACGCCAGCAGGGCCAGCACGGCGGCGAAGCCCACCGCCGCCAGCGCCAGCAGCGCCGGGCCGTTGCCGAAGCGGTCCGCCACCAGGCCGGAGACCGCCGTGCTGAGCGTGGCGCCCGCGCCGGCCGCGAGGCCGAGCAGCCCCATGCACAGGTTGAAGCGCCGGGTCCCGCGGGTCAGGTCGGCGGCGACCAGCGGCAGCATCACGCCGAATACCGCGGCGCTGATGCCGTCGAGCGCCTGTACCAGGATGACGTAGGCGGGATGGGTGCCAAGCGCCAGCAGCACGCCGCGCACTGGGAGCGCCGCGAAGCCCAGCAGCAGCACGGGCCGCCGCCCCCAGCCCTCGGCCGTGCGGCCCACCAGCGGGGACAGCCCGGCCACGATGGCCTGCGGCACCACCACGCAGGCCGCGATCACCAGGTTGGCGCCCGCGCCGGTGCTGCGCGTGACCTCGTTGGCGACCAGCGGCAGCATGGCGGCGTTGGACAGATGGAACAGCCCGACGCAGCCGGCGAACACCAGCAGGCGCCGGTCGAGCAAGGCCCAGATGGCGCCGGGCAGGCCGCGGGTCTCGGCCGCAAGCTGGGCGGTCCGCGACTCTGCCCCGGGCGGCGGCAGGTATCGCAGCGTCAGCAGGGCCAGCGCCATCAGCATGGCCGTGGCCCAGAACACGCCGGCGCCGGAGACGTAGGTGCCGATGGCGCCGAGCGCCAGTGCTGCGACCGCGCTGCCGATCGAGGCGTAGCGCGCGTTCCTCCCCAGCCGCACGCCCAGCCCGGCGCGCCCGACCAGTTCGAGGCTGACCGCCGCGATGGCCGGGCCGATCATGCAGCTTGCGAAGCCGTGCAGGATCTCCGCCCCCAGCACCGACAGCCAGGCGGAGGAGGCGGCGAACAGCAGCGCGCTGAGTGCCACCGCGACGCCGCCCAGCGCCACGGCGAGGCGCTTGCTCCGCATCGCATCGACCAGCGCCCCGGCCGGAAGCTGGCTGAGCATCGCGACGATGGTGCCGAGGCTCAGCGCCTGGCCGATGTCGGCCTGCGTCCAGGCTTGCGCCGTGAGGTAGACGGCGATGAAGGCGCCGAACCCGGTCTGGCTGCTGGCGACCAGGGCGTTGAGCGCGTCGAGGCCGCGGGCGCTCCGGGCCGTCAGCAACGGCGGCCCCCCGCCCGGCCGCAGGGTACGCCCGGCTTCACGGGGGAGGGCTTGCGAGCACGACCGGCGCCGCGGCGGGCTTGTACTCGGGCACGGCGCCGATCTGGTCGGCGGGGATCAGCAGGGTGACGGCGCCATCGGCCGGGTTGAAGCGCAGGGCGCGCCAGGCCACGGCGATGCGGCGCTGTCCCAGCCCCATGAAGCCGCCCACGTCGATCACCGCGGCGCGGGTCTGCCCATACTGATCGACCAGCACATCGACGATGCGCCCGCCCGCCTTGCCGGTCTGGTCCAGCACCTGCCGGCCCAGGATCGGTGAGACGATGTTGGCGTCCAAGGGCTGCTGCACGACGGGCGCCATGGCGGCCTCCTGCGCCGCCGCGGGCGCGGCCACGAGCAGCAGCAGCGCGGCAATGATGGGTTTCATGGCCTCGTCGCCTTCTGCATGTTCGCCTCTCATAACAATCTGGTGAGCGAGGGGTTTGGTTGTCAACAGGAATGGCGGACCCTAGGCTGTGGCCGAGCCAGGAGATGCAGCGATGGACCCCCATGCGAACGCCACGGATCATGCGTCCGGCAAGATGCTGGCCGCGGTGCAGGACGGGGTGGGGCTGATCACCTTCAACCAGCCGGAGAAGCGCAACGCCATGTCGGTCGAGATGTGGGACGGCCTGGCCGCGATCCTCGACGCCTGGGAGCACGCGCCCGACGTGCATGTGGTGGTGCTGACGGGGGCCGGGGACAAGGCGTTCGTGTCCGGCGCCGACATCAGCCAGTTCGGGCGGAGCCGGAGCAACGCGGACGCGCAGAAGGAGTACGACACGCTGACCAGCGCCGGGCGGGACAAGCTCGCGTCGTTCGGCAAGCCGGTGATCGCCCGCATCCAGGGCTTCTGCCTGGGCGGCGGCCT
>CAXULX010000016.1:0-73762 GCA_964252005.1 uncultured Acetobacteraceae bacterium
AGTACCAGCCCCAGGTGCTGCCGCCGCCGGTCTTCCACTGGTCGCCCTGCCAGGTGGACACCGACGAGTCCTTGCCGATCGGCTTGCCCATGTTCGTCGTCTTCACGGGATCGACCAGCATCCCCTCGTCCGGCCCCACCGAGTAGGCGTTCCAGGCGAGCGAGCCGTCCTTCAGGTTGTAGGCCGTGAACCGCCCCTGCGTGCCGAACTCGCCGCCGCTGATGCCGACGTACACCTTGTCCTTCACGATCATCGGCGCCATCGTCATGGTCTCGCCCTTGGCGGCGTCGCCGTTCTTGACGTGCCAGAGTTCCTTGCCGGTCTTGGCGTCGAGCGCCACCGTCGTGGCATCGGCCTGGTTCAGGATGATCTTGCCGTCACCATAGGCGACGCCGCGGTTCACCGTGTCGCAGCACATCACGGCGATGACGCTGGGGTCCTGGCGCGGCTCGTACTTCCAGATGATCTTGCCGTTGTCGTTCAGGTCGAGCGCGAACACGTTGTTTGGGAACGGCGTGTGCACGTACATCGTGTTGCCGATGACCAAGGGGCCGCCCTCATGCCCGCGCAGCACGCCGGTCGAGAACGACCAGACGGGATGCAGCTTCGACGCATTGGCCGCGGTGATCTGGTCGAGCGTGCTGTAACGCTGGTTGGCGTAGTTGCCGGTCGGCATCACCCACTGGTTGGCGTCGCCCTGCAGCTTCTGCAGTTCGTCATTGGCGGATGCCGGCGATCCCGCGGCGAGGGCGGCCATGCCGAGCATCATCGTACAGCCGAGCAGCGTTTGTTTGAGCCTCACGTTGATCCCTCCTGATGCGGCCGGTGGTCACGGCCGGTTATTTCTGCTCATTGGCAGACCGTTACGTTCCAAGCCGAAACCTGGACTCTGCGTGTCGGCATTGGGACGTTCGGCTTCCAGCATATGCAGGCGTTGTGCGTCCCGGCAAGACGCCGGGGGGATCGAAAACTCGGTCCGACGCACGAATCTTTCTATGCTGCGGTGCAGCAGGACATTTCAGGTTTGGGCCAACCGCCGACAGGACTGGATTCTTGCGTGCATTCCGCTAGCTTGTGCAGGCCACAAACCGGGAGGCCCACCTTGGATGTCCGTGCCGCCGTTGCCTTCGCAGCGGGACAACCCCTGAGCATTGAAACCGTGCAGCTCGAAGGGCCGCGGGAAGGCGAGGTGCTGGTCGAGATCAAGGCCACCGGGATTTGCCACACCGACAAGTTCACCCTGTCCGGCGACGACCCGGAAGGGCTGTTCCCCGCCATCCTGGGCCATGAGGGCGCCGGCGTCGTCGTCGATGTCGGACCCGGCGTCCGCACGCTGAAAAAGGGCGACCACGTCATCCCGCTCTACACCCCGGAATGCCGGGAGTGCGACTACTGCCTCAGCCAAAAGACCAACCTGTGCCAGAAGATCCGGGTGACGCAGGGCCGCGGCCTGATGCCGGACGGCACCAGCCGGTTCAGCTTCCAGGGCAAGCCGGTGCTGCACTACATGGGCTGCTCGACGTTCGCCAACTTCACGGTGCTGCCTGAGATCGCGCTGGCGAAGGTGCGCAAGGACGCGCCGTTCGAGAAGATCTGCTACATCGGCTGCGGCGTCACCACCGGGGTCGGCGCCGTGATCTTCACCGCCAAGGTGAAGCCCGGCGACAACGTCGTCGTGTTCGGCCTGGGCGGCATCGGGCTGAACGTGGTGCAGGGGGCGAAGCTCGCCGGCGCCGACATGATCGTGGGCGTGGACATCAACCCGGGCCGCCGCGCGCTGGCGGAGAAGTTCGGCCTGACGCACTTCGTCAACCCCAAGGAGGTCAGCGGCGACATCGTGCCCTACCTCGTGGACCTCACGAAGGGCGGCGCGGACCACAGCTTCGAGTGCGTCGGCAACGCGACGCTCATGCGCCAGGCGCTGGAATGCGCGCATAAGGGCTGGGGCAAGAGCACGATCATCGGGGTGGCCGGGGCGGGCCAGGAGATCAGCACACGGCCGTTCCAACTGGTGACCGGCCGGGTCTGGCAGGGCAGCGCCTTCGGCGGCGCGCGGGGACGCACCGACGTGCCGCGCATCGTCGATTGGTACATGGAGGGCAAGATCAACATCGACGACCTGATCACCCACGTGCTGCCGCTCGATCAGATCAACGAGGGCTTCGACCTGATGACGCGGGGCGAGAGCATCCGCAGCGTCGTCGTCTATTAGGGACAGTGCCGGTGCCGGTGCCGAACGGAGGGCGCCGGCGTGCCGCTACGCCGGGGTCTCCCGGGGCTTGTCCACCTCGCAGCGCCAGCCCGACAGGCGGAAGCGCGGGTGCTCGACGACGTATTCCTGGGCGATCGTCTGCGCCTTCAAGGTGCATTCGATCGGGCTGCCAACGGGTTCCCGCACCTCCCGCCGCTCCATGCAGCGGTCCGGCGTGCTCGACAAGCAATAAACAAGGACCAACTCGATCATGGCGAGGCGCTTCCTTCAACGTTCGACCGCCCAGACTATGAGGCTCCTGTGTGCCGGCGCAATGGCCTTGTCGTGCTGGCACGGCACGGCCCGCGCGCAGGCGACGTCCGACGACCTCCGGCCGCTCAGCCCGGCCCAGGTCGCGCTGTTCGAGACGCCGCACCTGCGGAACGTGGACCGGGCGGAGACGCTCGATTACGGCTTCGTCCGCGAAGGCCCGGCCGGGTTCACCGACAAGGTGGCGCTGCACGTCCGCCGGGTGAATCCGGACGGCTCGAAGTCGCTCGCGTTCGACTACCTGACCGGGGAGCGCCAAGTCCGGTTCCCCGAACTCGACAACTTCCGCGGCAACCCGCTGCTGATGCTCACGCTGGAGCGCGACGTGACCGAGATGAAGGAGGCCGTCGGCCTGTCCACCTCCTACTTCCGCAACAAGATTCGTGAGGCGTTCATCACCAAGGCGACAGTCGCGGACGGCACCTTCGACCTCGGCGGCGCCGCCGTGCCCGCGCGGATCATCACCGTCCAGCCCTTCGCGGGCGAGCAGCGGCTGGAGCGCATCCCGTCCCTGCAAGCGAAACGCTATGCCTTCGTGCTGGCGGACACGGTACCGGGGATGCTGGCTGAAATCCGCATCGACACCCCGGCGGACGCCAAGATGGACGTGCCCGCATTCAGCCAGCGCACGGTGTTCACGGGGACCGAGCCATGATCCGCGCCGCCCTGCTCATCGCCGCCGGCGCGCTGGCGGCGTCCGCTGCCCGCGCCGAGGTCCGCCACCCCGCGCACGACTATCCCACGGCGACGCGGGCCGACTACGTCATCGGCTGCCTGGCCAGCAACAACTTCAAGCGGGAGTTCCTGGAACGCTGCGCCTGCGGCATCGACACCATCGCCGACCTGATGCCGTACGAGGACTACCAGGAAGCCGAGACGATCCTCAGCATGCAGCGCGGCGGCCTGGGCGACCGCGGCGCGATGTTCCGCGACACCCCGGTCGCCAAGGAGCGCACCGAGGAACTCAACCGCGCCCAGGCCGAGGTGGCGCTGCAATGCAAATGAGCTGAATGCCAGTATCTGGGAATGTCAGTATCCGGGACGGCGGTCAGCTCGGCTCGCCGCCCAGCACGAAGTCCCGGTGGAACCGCGCCCGCGTGCTGTCGAGCACGTCCACCCGCATCGGCCCCGGCCCCTGCGGCACGAAGCCGAAGGTGATCACCGGGTCCTCGCTGAGTGAGATGTCGGCATCAATGCTCAGCACCAGCGCGTCGCCGTAGCGCACCGTGATGTCCTGGATGTAGCGCGGCGGCACGAACAGATGGGACACCTGGTCCACCTGCATGCCGTTGTTGTTGGGATGGCTGATCAGCAGGTGCGCCGTCGCCGCCTCCCCCTCGTGCAACGGCGTCTCGCCATCCAGGCGCAGGCGCATCTGGCCCAGCCGCGACATGGCGAGCTGCGGGTCCTTGGTGGAGGGCGCGGAGCAGCCGCCCGCCGCCTTCACGTAGCGTTCGGCCGCATACAGGCGGCCGTCCTCGGTCTCGGCGATGGCGTGCAGCAGGGTGTACTGGTCCACGCGGATGCGGGTCTTCAGGCTGCGCGGGTCGGCGGCCAGGCCGAATTTGAAGGTCCCGGCGAGCGGCGACGGGTTGCCATCGACCACGAGCCAGACCGCGCGCACCTTGCCCGGCCCGGCGCCGCCCCCGGCCGAGAGGCTGACGGTGATGGGCACCAGGGCCGCGTCCTGGGCGCGGGCCGGCGCGTCGAGCGTGATGATCCCGGCGCCGTCCGCGACCTCGCGCTCCCCGAACACCGCATGTTTCAGGTCCACCCAGCGGGCGGCGCGGGCCTCCGGGTCTTCCTCCGCCCAGGCCGGCGTGGCCGCCACGAGTGCCAGGCCCAATGCCGCCGCGATTGCCCTCATGTGCCCCGTCCCTTTGATGCCGCCGGCTTTGCGCCGGCCTATTCCCACTCGAGTTCTTTGAACGCGCCCGTCACGTTGCGGCCGTTGTAGTCGTCGAACAGGGCCCAGCGGCCCCGCTCCGCCTCGCCCGCCGTCGCCACCGCCTGCTCGATGTCGCCGCCATGGGCGATGATGGCACGGACGGCGCGGACAAGCTCATTTAAATAACGCTCCTGCGGCGCGGCGGCGCCGGGCCAGGGAACGACGGCCGGCCCGTGGCCCGGCACCGCCCGCGTCGCCGGCGAACCCCGCAGCGCCTTCGTCTGCGCCAGCCAGCCCAGGATGCTGCCGTCCAGCGCGGGCACGCGGTCCACGAACAGCAGGTCGCCCAGCCACAGCGTGCCCGTCGCCTCGTCCAGGATCGACAGGTCGTTGTCGGTGTGCGCCGTCGGATGCGCCTGGAGGAGCAGGCGGCGCCCGCCCAGGTCGAGCGATGCGGTATCGCTGACCAGCAGGTCCGGCTTGGCGTAGTCGCCGGCCTCCTCGATGCCGAGCGCGTCGGCCAGGCCGTTGCGGTAGAACTCGCCGCGCTGCACCAGCATCCCCGCCATCCGCGCATGCCCCACGAACACCGGCCGGTCGTCCTCGAAGGCGACGGCGCCGAACACGTGGTCGGGGTGCAGATGCGTCATCACGACGTAGCGGATCGGCAGGCCCGTCCGCGCGCGGATGCTGGCGCGCAGCCGCTCGCCATCCGCGCGGCTGCCGCCGGGGTCGAGCACGGCGACGCTCTCCCCGCCGATGGCGAAGCCGATGTTGGCGATGCCGTCCTGGTTCTCGGGCGTCGCCTCCTCATGCACGCCTTGGCGGACATGCAGGCCCGGCGCGACCTCGATCATCGGGAAGGGCGCGGCCGGCGCAGGGGCCGGCATGGCGCGGGCGGGACGCAGGCCGGCGATGGCCGCCAGCAGCAGCGCGTCCCGCCGCCTCATTTGACCAGGGCCGCCGTGCGGATGCGCCGATAGACCAGGGCCGGCGCCGGCCCCTCCGCCACGGCGTCGGACTCGGTCACGGCGTCGGCCATCATGGCGTGGTCGGGCGACAGGGCGCAGGCCGGGTCGGTGGCCGCGGCGTCGCCGGTCATGGCGAACGCCTGGCAGCGGCAGCCGCCCCAATCGACCTCGCGCTGGTCGCAGGACCGGCACGGTTCCGGCATCCAGGCGGTGCCGCGGAACCGGTTGAAGCCGGGGTCGTCCCGCCAGATCGCGCCGAGCGGCGTGGTGCGCACCGACGGCCACTGGAAGCCCGGCAGCGTCTCCGCCGCGTGGCACGGCATGGCCAGCCCGGCGGGCGTGATGTTGATGATCCGCCGTGCCCAGCCGCCCATGCACGCCTTTGGACGCGCCGCGTAGTAGTCCGGCACCACGTAGTCGATGGTGATGCGGCCGCGCAGCGCCTCGCGGGCCTCCGCCACCGCCTCGTTCGCCCGCTCCAGCTGCGCGCGGCTCGGCATCAGGGCGGCGCGGTTGACCAGCGCCCAGCCGTAGTACTGCACATGGGCGATCTCAATCCGGCTCGCCCCGATCTCCTCGCCCAGCGCCAGCATCTCCGGCAGGCGCCCCAGGTTCTGCCGGTGCACCACGAAGTTGGCGGTGAGCGGCAGCCCGGCCTCGCGGATCTGCCGCGCCACCACGAGCTTGCGGGCATGGCCGTTCCGGTAGCCGCCGATGCGGTCCGCCTGCGCCGCGTCGGCGTCCTGGAAGCTAAGCTGCACATGATCCAGCCCGGCGTCGGCCAGCGCCGCGAGCGACACGGGGTCCAGCGTCACGCCGGAGGTGATCAGGTTGCTGTACAGCCCGCGCGACGCGGCGTGCCGGACCAGCTGCAGCAGGTCCTTGCGCGCCGTCGGCTCCCCGCCGGAAAGGTGCACCTGCAGCACGCCGAGCGCCGCCGCCTCGTCCAGCACGCGCAGCCAGCCGGCGGTGTCGAGTTCGCCCGCCGCGCGCTCCATCTCCAGCGGGTTGGCGCAGTACGGGCATTGCAGCGGGCAGCGGTGCGTCAGTTCGGCCAGCAGCGCCAGCGGCGGTTCGATGGCCGGGGCCGGCGGGATCGGCAGCACTGCGTTCATAGCCGGATCGCTCCTTTGATCACCAGGTCATGCAGCATGGCCTCGGTGTCCGCCGCGATGGTCTCGCGCGGCGCGTTGAACTTTGCGGCCAGGGCATCCACGATCTCCGGCACGCTGCGGGCGCCATCTACCAGCCGCAGCACCTCGACCGCAGGCTCGTCCAGCAGGAACAGCCGCTCCGGCGCCAGGAGCACCCAGGCGTCGCGCACCGCATCGTGCCGGAGCCGGAAGCCGCGGTTGAAGGCGGGTACGACGGCCCCCTCCCCCGCTGCCGCCGCGGTCATGCCGCGGGCACGAAGGCGCCCGGCGGCACGCGGCCCGGCTCGACATAGGCGTAGTGCAGCGCGTCGAGCTGCGACCACAGCACGTCGCACTTGAAGCGCAGCGCGGCCAGCACCTGCTCCTGCTGCGCCCGGGTGCGGGCGTGCTCGTCCACGTAGGCCAGGGCGAAATCCACGTCCTTCGGCGCCTGCGTCATGCGCGGGGTGAAGTAGGCCAGGGTGTCCTTGGTGATGAAGTCGTAGTTGGCCAACATGCCCGACACGCGCTCGGCGATGATGGTGGGGGAGAACATCTCCGTGAGCGAGGACGCGACGGCCTCCAGCACGCTGCGGTCGCGCACGAAGGCCACGTAGGCGTCCACGGCGAAGCGGGTGCCCGGCAGGATGCCCTCGGTCGTCTCGACATAGGCCGGGTCGAGGCCGACGCCCTCCGCAAGCTTGAGCCAACGCGCCACGCCGCCCAGGCCCGGCCCGCTGCCGTCATGGTCCTCCAGCCGGCTGCGCCAGGCGCGGCGCAGGTCGGCATTGGGCAGCCGGGCCAGCAGGGTCGCGTCCTTCGCCGGGATGCGGCTTTGATAGTAGTAGCGGTTGAGCGCCCAAGCCTGCACCTGGGCACGGGTCAGCCGGCCATCGTGCAGCATCCGGTGGAAGGGATGGTGGATGTGATAGCGCTCATCGCCGATGGCGTTCAGCGCGTCGCGCAGGTCGGACGGGGACAAGAGGCGGTCGCTCACAGGGTCAGCTCCATTCCATCATAGGCCACATCCCAGCCCGCGGCGGCCACCTGCGCCCGTTCCGGCGAGTCGGCCAGGAGGATCGGGTTCGAGTTGTTGATGTGCAGCAGGATGCGCCGCCGCACCTCCAGCCCGGCGAACGCCGCGAGCGTGCCGTCCGGCCCGGACACGCTCATGTGCCCCATGCGCTGCCCGGTCTTCGGACCCAGCCCGGCGCGGATCATCTCGTCATCCGTCCACAGTGTGCCGTCGAAGAACACCGCCGCCGCGCCGCGCAGGCGGTCGGCCAGGCCCGGCGTCATGGCGGCGCAGCCCGGCACGTAGAACAGGGTCGCCCGGCCATCGGACACCGCGACGCCGACCGTCTGATCGGTTTCTTCCAGGGCGGGAACGGCGCCGGGCTGCTCGAGGTAGAGCGGCACCTTGCCGGGCACGGCGAACAGCGTGACGGTCAGCCCGCTGGCGTCGCCGTCCGGCAGCATCACGGGGGTCGGCGCGTCGAGCGCAACGGGCTGCCGCACGACGATGCCACGGGCCAGCACCTCAAAGATGGGGTTGTCGTCCAGCACCTGATGCACCCGGGCGGTGGCCAGGATGCGGAATGCCTGCCGCTCGCGCAACGTGAGCAGACCGGCGATGGCATCCACGTCGCCGCCCGTGAGCACGACTGCGGCGATGGGCGAAGACCGCAACCCAACCTGCGGGTGCAAGGCGGGCGTTTGCTCGATCTGCTGCCGGATGTCCGGGGAGGCGTTCAACAGCACCCAATGGCGTCCATCGGCGCTGACGGCGACCGACGCCTGGGTGCTGGGAATGGCGGCCGGGTCACCCGCGCGGGCGCGGCGGCACGATTGCGCGTTGGAGTTCCACTGCGGGAATGCGCCGCCGGCCGCGGCGCCTAGCACGACTGCGCGCATGGAGGCGTTGAGCTACATGCCCCAGCAAACACCCTGAATTCGCGATGCGGGACGCACCGGCTCAGGGCGTTGCCAGGATATGCGCTTACTTCTTCAGGTCAGCGCAAGCGTAGGAGTTGATTTCCGCGCCGAGAGCGATCTCGACGACCTTCGGGGTGTTCCAAGCCATCTTGTCCTCCATTTTTTGTTTAGCAAGCTGCAATCGTAGGATTGCGATTTTCATCTAGTCAAGCGTCAGCCCACCACCAAGCCGGCGGACAGCACCTCCTTATCACGACGTCGTGTTGCCCAATGACGGAAATCTCGGCAGCGCCGGTCGTTGTGGGCGAAATTCATAAAAGGGAGGTCCTGATGCACCAGTCGTCGAAGATCATGAAGGGCAAGATCGTGGCGGGCCTTTCGGCGCTCTGCCTCGGCATCATCGCCATGCCGGCGGGGGCCATAGCCGGACCGTGCTCCAACGACATCGCCGAGCTTGGCCGCAAGCTATCCCAAAGCCCGAGCCTGGGGCCGGTGACGACCGGGGCACTTCCCGGCTCCAATCCAAGCAACGCTCCCGGCATGGCGCCGGCCGCCGGCGCGGCGCCGGCCAGCACCGGGACGTCCGCCGACAACCGGGTGGGCGGCACGGCGGGGACCAAGGAGCTGAATGCCGCCGTCGGCAACACGGTCGCGACCTCCTCGCAGGACGTGCGGCGGCAGCAGGAGGGCCTGCCGACAGCCGCCGCGGTGGCCGCGGCCGGGTCGGGCAAGTCGGTCGAGACCACGCCGGGCCAGGCCAGCGGCCCCGGGCCGAACGACCGGATGTCGGAGGCCAAGGCCGAGTTGGAAAAGGCGCGCATGATGGACCAGAAAGACGACAAGGCATGCAGCGGCGCGACCGACCGGGCACGGCAACTCGCGGGCTGACCGTCTCGACGCCGGCGCCGTGCCCCAGGCAAGGCGCCGGACGAGGTCGGGCCTATTTGGCCGCCTGGCGCAGGCGCGCGCCGCCGGGCAGCATGCTGATCTCCGTCACGAACTTGCGGCGGATCGCCCGGTCGAAGTCATCGAAGCTTTCGGCCGGCACCAGGAACGCGTTGGGGCCGCCGATCAGGTGGTCACGATACCAAGCCTCAAGCGTCGCCGCCTCGTCCCCCTCCAGGATGGGAAGGCCGTTGACGGTGACGCCGCCGGCGGCCAACTCGTCCCGTATCTGATCGACGGTCTCCACCGGGTTGCAGTTCTCCCGCCCATCGCCGGACACATCGACCACGGCGCGCTCGGCCGGGACCGGCAATTGGGTCAGCAGCTTGTCCGCGATGGTGCGGAGCGTCGCCGACATGCAGGTGAAGCCGTTGCTGGCCCGGCGCATGCGGCGGATGCGCGCCGCGACGTGCTGGACATCGGCGGCACTGGTCAGCAGCGTCCAGGGCAGCGAGAGCGCCGGGCGGCTCGACCATTGCACCAGCGCGATCAGCATGGACTGGTGCGGACCCGACAGGATGCTGGCCTGCACCTCCCGCGCTTCGAGGGCGACAGCCAGTCCGTTCATCTGCAAGGCGTAGCGCGCGGCGTCCACCGATTGCGACACATCGACGGCGAGCACCAGCGCCAGGTCCACCCGCTCCGTCTGCGCCGCCGCCGGGGCGGCCAGCACACCCAGTAGCGCCGCCAGCCGCAGCAGGGGCATGCGGGGCATCGCTACCGTTCGGCCAGATCGAGGTTCCGCACGCTGCCCAGCCCGGTGGCCTGGTCCAGCCCCACGACGCCGCGCAGCGACGCGCCGTGCACGTCGGCCCGCGCCAGGGCGGCCCCCGTGAGGTCGGCCCCGTCCAGCCGCGCCCCGGCCAGGTCCGCCCCCTGCAGATTGGCCCCCACCAGCCTCGCGCCGCGCAGGTCCGCGAAGGCCAGGCGCACGCCGGACAGGTCCGCCCCCTCCAGGTTGGCCCCGGCCATCCGGCAGCCGCTGAGGTCCGAGCGCAGCGCGGCCAGGAACTGCGTGCGCCCCAGTTCCAAATGCGCCCCCGCCAGGTTGGCGCCGGTCCAGTCGCCATTGCCCAGATGCGCCAGCAGGTGCGCGCCCGCGAGGTTGGCCTGGCGGAACCGCGGCGCCTCCGCGGCGGGGTTCTCGCCCAGCAGGGTGGACGCCGCCGGCAGGAACATGCGCGCCCCCGACAGGTCGGCGCCGGAGAAGTCGGCGCGGATGATGATGGCCCGGTCGAGGTCGGCGCCGGCCAGGTTGGCGCCGGACAGGTTGGCCCCGGTGAGGTCGGCGCCGAACAGCTTCGCCCCGGCCAGATTGGCGCCGCTGAGGTCGAGGTCCGCGAGGTCCAGCCGCGACAGGTCCTGGCCGGCCAGGTCGGCCGGACGCCCGGCGCGCAGCAGCGCGATCACCTGCCGCACCGTCATCGCCGCCGCCTCCGCCGGGTCCGGCGCCGACGCCGCGCCCAGCAGCAGGGCCGCGAGCACGAGCGGGATGCGGGTTCGCCGACGCTCCGGTTGCTTCATCGAACCAGCCTACACCGGCCGTTCGGGACGGCGCTACAGCGATCTCTGGCGCCGGCCGCGGAGCCAAAGGCCCTGGACAAACGTTGGCTCGCAACGCCAGGGTCGCGCTTCCTGGCACGCCTGCATTTCCCCGGCACGCCTGCACCTCACAGAGACGGAGCACCCATGTTCTACGACGTCGCCCACGGCCACGGCCTGCCGCACGACCCGGTGAAGGCGCTGATCGCCCCCCGCCCCATCGGCTGGATCTGCGCCATGAGCGCCGCCGGCGAGACGAACCTGGCACCCTATTCCTTCTTCAACCAGGTGTCCGACCGGCCGCATATGGTCATGTTCTCCTCGGCCGGGCGCAAGGACGCCATCACCTTCGTCGAGGAGACCGGCGAGTTCACCTGCTCCATCGTCTCCTGGGAGCAGCGGGACGCGATGAACCGCACCTCGGCGCCGCTGCCGCGCGGGCAGAGCGAGTTCGAGCATGCCGGGCTGGAGCCGGAGCCCTCGGTGCTGATCCGCCCGCCCCGGGTGCGCGGCGCCCCGGCGGCGCTGGAATGCCGTCTGGTGAAGACGCTGGAGCTTGCGCCGCTCGACGGGAGCGACGCCGCCTACTTCATGGCGATCGGCCAGGTGGTCGGCGTCCACATCGACGACCGCGTCATGCAGGACGGCATCGTGGACACGCTGCGCCTGCAGATCATCAGCCGCGCCGGCTACCACGACTACTTCCTGGCCGACCACAAGTTCGCCCTGGCGCGGCCCACCTAGGCCCGAAAGCCCGACCGCCCCTTCGCCGCGGCACCTTCCCACGCGGGCCAGTACCGGCGCATGCTGCCCGGCAAGGGATCGTCCTAAATCACGCATCGGAGAACGCCATGGCCGGCTTTGCCGCAAGCGACGCGCCCCGCTCGAAGGTCGCCACGGTGCTGCGGGTGACGAGCGGCAACTTCCTGGAGATGTTCGACTTCTTCCTGTTCGGGTTCTACGCGACCTACATCGCCAAGGCGTTCTTCCCGGCCGGCAGCGAGTTCGCCTCGCTGATGTTCACCTTCATGACGTTCGGCGCCGGGTTCCTGATGCGTCCGCTGGGCGCCGTGCTGCTCGGCGCCTACGTGGATCGGATCGGGCGCCGCCGGGGCCTGATCGTCACGCTCTCGATCATGGCGTGCGGCACCATCCTGATCGCCTTCGTGCCGGACTATGCGACGATTGGGCTGCTGGCGCCGATGCTCGTGCTGATCGGCCGGCTGCTCCAGGGCTTTTCCGCCGGCGTCGAGCTGGGCGGCGTCTCCGTCTATCTGTCCGAGATGGCGCCGCCCGGCCGCAAGGGCTTCTTCGTGTCCTGGCAGTCCGGCAGCCAGCAGGTCGCCATCATGTTCGCCGCCATCATCGGCTTCCTGGTGAACCGGTCCCTGGCGCCCGAGGGCGTCTCGGCCTGGGGCTGGCGCATCCCGTTCTTCATCGGCTGCCTGATCATCCCGTTCCTGTTCTACATCCGCCGCTCGCTGGAGGAGACGCCGGAGTTCCTGGCCCGCACGCACCGGCCGACGCTGAATGAGACCTTCGCCGCGCTTGGCCGCGACTGGCGGATCGTGAGCCTCGGCATGCTGCTGGTCGCGATGACCACGATCTCCTTCTACACGATCACGGTTTACACCCCGACGTTCGGCAAGAACGTGCTCAAGCTGTCCGACGCCGACAGCCTCGTCGTCACCTTCTGCGTCGGGCTGTCCAACTTCATCTGGCTGCCGGTGATGGGCGCGCTGTCGGACCGGATCGGGCGGCGGCCCATCCTGCTGGTGTTCTCGGCGCTGACGGTGCTGACGGCTTACCCGGCGCTCGCCTGGCTGGTCGGCCACGCCTCCTTCCCCAACATGCTGGTCACGCTGCTGTGGCTGTCGTTCCTGTATGGCGGCTACAACGGCGCCATGGTGGTGGCGCTGACGGAGATCGTGCCGCCCAGCGTGCGCACCGCCGGGTTCTCGCTGGCCTACTCGCTGGCGACCGCGCTGTTCGGCGGGTTCACGCCGTCGGTGTCCACCTGGCTGATCGAGGAGACCGGCAACCGGGCCGCGCCGGCGTTCTGGATGACGTTCGGCGGCGCGTGCGGCTTGGTGGCGACGATGCTGATCTACCGGGAGGGCCGGCCGCATACCGCCGCGGCCGAAGGCTTGTCGGCCCAGGGGAGCTGAGATGCAGCGCCGAACCGTCCTGCATGGCGCCGCCCTCGCCCTCGCCGCCTTCCTGCTGGCCGGTGCGGCGGGGGCGGCCGAAATCCGCGTGGTCAGCTCCGGCGGGTTCGCCGCCGCCTACCGCGCGCTCGCCCCGGAGTTCGAGCACGCGACCGGCCACAGGCTCGTAACCGGCTGGGGACCGTCCATGGGACAGACGGCGGACGCGGTTCCCGCCCGACTGGCGCGGAACGAGCCGGTCGACGTGCTCATCATGGTCGGCGACGCGCTCGGCCAACTGGTCGCGCAGGGCACGGTGGCCGCGGACAGCCGGACCGACCTCGCGCGCTCGGGCATCGGCGTCGTCGTGCGGGCGGGCGCGCCCCGGCCAGACATCAGCTCGGCGGAGGCGCTGCGGCGCACCTTGCTCGCGGCCGGGTCCATCGCCTACTCGGACAGCGCAAGCGGTGTCTATATCGAGCGCGAGATGCTGAAGGGCCTGGGCATCGCCGATCAGGTGGCGGGCCGGGCGCGGATGATCCCGGCCGAGCCGGTCGGCGCCGTCGTGGCGCGCGGCGAGGCCGAGATCGGTTTCCAGCAGATCAGCGAATTGCGCCCCATCGCGGGCATCGAACTGGTGGGGCCGTTGCCGCCCGGGTTGCAGCGGGTCACCGTGTTCTCCGCCGGCGTGCCGACCCGCAGCCGCGAGCCGGAGGCGGCCCGGGCGCTGATCCGGTTCCTGGCCTCGCCCGCCGCGGCCCACGCGATTGCCGAAAGCGGGATGGAGCCGATGGGGGGTGCGGACCGGTAGCCCGGGCACGGTCCGGCCCAGCGGTCCCATGGCCAAGCCGTTGCGCTTCGAGGATTTCCATGCCCACCTGCCGACCGGCCCCCGGAGCGGCGTCGCGCCGGACGCGGACAAGCTCCGCGACCGTGCGCGAAAGGCCCGCGTGCAAAAGGCCCGCGTGCAAAAGGATTGAACGATGCTGTATTGCGTGCACATGGACGTCCGGGTGCCGCCCGGCACGGACCCGGCGCTGTTCGACCGGCTGAAGGCAGAGGAAAAGGCGCAGTCCCAGGAGTTGCAGCGCAGCGGCAAGTGGCGGCATCTGTGGCGCGTTGCCGGGCGCTACGCCAACATCAGCGTGTTCGACGTGGCGAGCCATGACGAGCTGCACGCCATCCTGTCGGGGCTGCCGCTGTTCCCGTTCATGGAGATTAGCGTGACCGCGTTGAGCCAGCACCCCTCCGCCATCCACCAGGAGTGACCGCCGCCGGCCTGATGCCGCTGCTGTTCGTCGGCATCTGGGCCACCGGGTTCGTCGTGGCGCGGCTGGTGGCGCCGCACGTCGATCCCCTGACCTTCGTGGCCTACCGCTTCGTGCTCAGCGCCCTGGCGTTCGCCGGCTTGGCGCTGGCGGCGCGTGCCCGGTGGCCACGCGGCGTGCGCGGCTGGCGGGACGCGATGGTGTCCGGGGTGCTGATGCAGGGCTGCTACGTCGGCGGGGTGTTCTGGGCGGTGCGGCACGGCCTGCCGACCGGGATCACGGCGCTCGTCACCGGGTTGCAGCCGCTGCTGACGGCGCTGCTCGCGTTCCCGCTGCTGGGGGAGCGGGTGGACTGGCGCCGCTGGGCCGGCATCGCGCTCGGCTTCGCCGGGGCGCTGCTGGTGTTGCAGCCGCAGTTGCGCGCCGGGTCCGGCGGCGCCTTGATCGGGCCGCTGCTGGTGTGCGGCACGGGGACGGCGGCCATGACGCTCGGCACCATCTGGCAGAAGCGCACGGCCTCCACCGCGGACCTCCGCACCAACGCGGCGGCGCAGTTCATCGGCGCGGCGCTGGTCACCATCCCGTTCGCAGCGATGACCGAGGCCGGCCGGTTCGACGGCGGTTGGCAGGCATGGGCCGGGCTGGCCTGGGCGGTGTGCGGGCTGTCGCTGGGCGCCACCTCGCTGCTGCTGCTCCTGATCAGGCGCGGGGCGGTGGCCGGGGTCGCGTCGCTGTTCTATTTGGTGCCGCCGGTCGTCGCCGTGCTGGCGTTCGCGTTGTTCGGCGAGCAGCTTTCGACGCTTCAGGTCGCCGGCATGGCCGTCGCCGCCTCCGGCGTCGCGGTCGCCGGCCGGGGCTGACACAAAGGGCGGGGTGGCCCGCCGGGCAGGATTGTGTCTGTCCGGCCACAGGTGACGTCCGACTTGCCCAGGGCCGCACGAATCATTGCTTCAAAATAACAAAGCGTCTTGTGCACGGATTTGTGATGTGTTGATCTCACATGATCGTGATCCTGGAGGTTTGTGGTGCAATCAGCCTTCGACGCCCTCGTGTTCAACAAGGTCGCTTCCGCCGTTGGAAAAGCCGTGCGGGTCGAGCCGGCGGCGCTCTCGCGGTCGACCCGGCTCGTGGATGACCTGTCGCTTGGCGGGTTTGGCCGCTTGAGGCTCGCGGTCTGCTTGGAGGACCTGTTCGATGTCGAGTTGCAGAACGACGAGATCGAGCGGTTCCACACCCTGGGCGACATCGTAAGCTACCTCAGCATCCGGTACTTCAGGGATATCGAGACGGCGCCGCTGGGTGCCACGGCTTAAGACGTTTGGACGCCCGCCTGCGTCTGCCCCGCATCTGCCAGCTCCTCGAGGATCGGGCAGTGCGGCCGATGGTCGCCCTCGCATCGGTCGGCGAGGTGGCGCAGGGCGCGGCTCATCTCCGCGATGGCGCGCGCCTTCTGCTCCAGCGCCGCGGCGTGGGACAGCGCCAGGCGCTTCACGTCCGCGCTCGCCCGTCCCTGGTCCCGCCACAACGCCAGCAGCTCGCGCATCTGCGTGACGGAGAAGCCCAGGCTGCGCGCCCGGCGCAGGAAGCGCAGCGCCTGTATGTCGTGGTCCGCATAACGCCGGTAGCCGGCGGCGCTCCGCTGCGCCGGGGCGATCAGGCCGACACGCTCGTAGTAGCGGAGCATCTTGGCGGACACGCCGGACGCCGCCGCGGCCTCCCCGATGTTCATGCCCGGCGCCTGCGCCGGCCCGGCGAGTCCGGCCGCCAACGCCGCAGCAGCAGCGCGCTGCCCACCACGCCGACGCTGGAGAACGCCATCGCCGCCCCCGCCACCACCGGGCTGAGCAGGCCCGCCGCCGCAAGCGGGATGCCGACCGCGTTGTAGGCGAAAGCCCAGAACAGGCCGTGCCAGATGCGCCGGTATGTCCGGGCCGCGATGTCCAGCGCCGCCGGGACCAAGGCGGGGTCGCCGCGCATCAGCGTGATGCCCGCCGCCGCCGCCGCGACATCCGTGCCGGTCGCCATGGCGAGGCCCAAATCAGCCGCCGCCAACGCGCCCGCGTCGTTCACCCCGTCGCCCACCATCGCCACCGGGCCGTGTTCGCGAAGCGCCGCGACCAGGCGCGCCTTGTCCTCCGGCAGCGCCCGCGCGTGGACGTCCCCGATGCCCAGCGCCTGCGCGGCGGTGTCCGCAGCACCCTGGTTGTCGCCGGTCAGCAGCACGACGCGGAGGCCGCGCGCACGCAGGACGGCGACGGCCTGCGCCGCCCCGGGCTTCATCGCGTCGCCGAAGCCGAGCAGCCCCAGCAGGCGCCCGTCGGCCGCGAGGAAGGACACCGTGCGGCCCGCCGCCTCCAGCGCCGCCGCCTCCGGCGCGAGCGGCGCGGCGTCGATGCCCGCCTCCTCCATCAAGCGGCGGCTGCCCAGCAGCAGCGCCCGCCCCTCGGCCGTGCCCTCCAGCCCGCGGCCCGGCAAAGCGCGGACCCCGCTCGCCTGCGGCACGTCCAGCCCGGCGGCACGCGCCTGCACGGCGCGGCCCAGCGGATGCTCGCTGCCCGCCTGCAACGCGGCGGCGAGCCGGAGCAGGTCGGCTTCCGCGACGCCCGGGGCCGGATGCAGCGCCGTCACGGCGGGGCGGCCCTCGGTCAGGGTCCCGGTCTTGTCGAACACCACGGTCCGGATCGCCCGCGCCTGCTCCAGCGCAGCGGCGTCGCGGATCAGGATGCCATGGCGCGCCGCCGCCCCCGTGCCGGCCATGATCGCCGCCGGGGTAGCGAGGCCGAGCGCGCAGGGGCAGGCGATCACCAGCACGCTCACGGCGTTCACCACCGCGGCCTCTGCCCCGGCCCCGGCCAGCCCCCATCCCAGCAAAGTCAGCGCGGCCAGGCCGACCACGACGGGCACGAACACGGCGCTGACCCGGTCCACCAGGCGCTGCACCGGGGGCTTCGCCGCCTGCGCGTCCTCGACCAGGCGCACCATGCGGGCCAGCCGCCCCTCGGCGCCGACCGCCGTGGCCTGGATCAGCAGCAGCGCCTCGCCGTTGAGGCTGCCGCCCACGACGCGGCTGCCGGGCTGCTTGGCCACGGGAAGGGCCTCGCCGGTCAGCAGGCTCTCGTCCACGCCGCCCATGCCGTCCTGCACCACGCCGTCCGCTGGGATGCGCTCGCCGGGCCGGACCACCAGGAGGTCGCCGGGGCGCAGCTCGGCGATGGGACGCTCGTGCTCCAACCCATCCCGCCGAACCCGGGCGCGTTCCGGGCGGAGCTGTTCGAGCGCGCGGATCGCGGCCCCGGCGCCGCGCCGCGCCCGGCCCTCCAGCCATTTGCCCAGCCGCACGAGCGCGATCACCGCGGCGGACGCCTCGGAATACAGGTGCCCGTTCTCCCCGCGCGCCAGCTCCCACAGGCTCAGCCCGAAGGCGGCCGTGGTGCCGAGCGCCACCAGCAGGTCCATGGTGCCGGCGCCGGCCCGCAGCGCGTGCCAGGCGCCGCGGTAGAACCGTGCGCCGAACGCCGCCTGCACCACGCCGGCCAACAGAAGCTGCGCCCAGCCCGGCAGGGCGGCATGCACCCCGAACGGCATGGCGAGCATCGGCAGCAAGAGCGGCAAGGCCAGCGCGCAGGCCAGGGCCGCGGCCATGCCGTCGCGTCCGGTCCCTGATGTGGGGCCGGCCGCGGCATCGGCGGGCGCCGGCACGGCCGCCTCGTACCCCGCCGCGCGCACAACGGCCGCCAGTTCGCCCACGCCCGCGGTGCCGGCCGCGACGCGCACCCGCGCCCGCTTGCTCGCCAGGTTGACCTCGGCCGACAGCACGCCCGGCACGCCGCCCAGCGCCCGCTCGACCCGGCGGACGCAGGACGCGCAGCTCAGGCCCGACACCGCGAGGTCCACCGTCGTTTCCACCATGGCATAGCCGGCCGCTTGCAGCGCCTGCGCCAGGTCGGACAGGCGGAAGCCGGCGCCGGGCGTGATGGCCGCACGCTCGGTGGCGAGGTTCACCGCCACGTCCTGCACGCCGGGCACGGCCGCCACGGCACGCTCGACCCGGCGGACGCAGGCGGCGCAGCTCATGCCGGAGACCTGCACATCCAGGCGGGCCGCGCCGCCCGACGCCCCTGCCCGCTCCTGCCTGATGCCCTGGTCCATGCTGACCGCCTTCGCCGTGAAATCTCAGGAGTGCAGATGGGGCTTACCACCGTGGGAAGGTCAAGGGCCGGTGAGATTCTGTCCTGACGGAGGAGGCGATGGACGCTTGACCTTCCCAAGCTGGAGGGTGGCACAACCGCGGCAGCAAGGGAGGCCAGGATGCAGCAGTTTAAAGTCACCGGCATGACGTGCGAGCACTGCGCGCGCGCCGTCGCCAATGCCGTGCAGGGCGTCGATCCCGGCGCCGTCGTCGCGGTGGACCTGGGCGCCGGGCGCATGACGGTGCAGGGCACGGCGTCCGCCAGCCGCATCGCCGAGGCGGTCGCGGCGGAGGGCTACGCAGCCGAGCCGCTCGCGGCATGAGGGCCGTGCACCGCTGTGTCGGCGCCGTGCTGCTCGGCCTGATGCTCGCCGGGCCAGCCCATGCCGCGGCGCCGCCGGCCGCCGGGACCTACGCCCTGCCGGACGGCACCCCCAAGGTGTCCGCCACCCTTGCGGTCACACCGGGCGCGGGCAGGGAGGCCGGGCTGTCCGTCCTGGATGTCGCCATGGCCGGGCTCGGCAATGCCCGGCCGCTCACGCGCTACGACATCGAACTCAGCAAGCGGCTGCACGTGATCGCCGTCAGCGACGATTTCCGCGTGTTCCTGCATGGCCACGCCGAGCGGCCCGGCGCCGACGGCCACTTCCGCGTGCCGATACGCTTTCCTGGGCGCGGCGCCTGGCATATCTATGCCGACGCCGTGCCCTCGGGCCTCGGCCAGCAGGTCATGCGGTTCGACGTCAACCTCGACCCGGACGGCACGCCGGCGGCGGCCCAGCCCGCCACGCCGCAGCCGACCGGGCTGGCGGGACGCGACGGGCGCTACGGCGTCCGCTTCGACGCGCTCGACCTGCGGGCTGGGCAGGAGGCGCAGCTCACGCTGCATCTCCTGCGCGACGACAAGCCCGCGCCGGATTTGGCCCCGTACCTCGGCGTCGCCGCCCATGCCGTGCTGATTTCCGCGGCGGACCTCGTCTATGTCCACGCCCATGCTGCTCCGGCGGCGACGGCGGGGGCGGCGACGGGCGCGGCGCATGGGCATGACATGGCCGGGATGGCGGGAATGGCGGCGGCGTCGCCCCCGGGGGCGAGGGCGGCGGACCTCGTCCTGCACGTCACGGCGCCGAAGGCCGGCACCTATCTGCTCTGGCTGCAATTCTCGGCCGGCGGCCGGGTCCGCACCGTGCCGTTCGTCGTGGCGGTCGCCTAGGCGGCCCGGTCAGCCCAGCGTCAGTTGCCGGGCCGCGGCGTCGGCCACGGTCTGGGCCTGCACGCGGATGTCGGGTACGGCGGTGCATTCCCAGAACACGCCGCGGACGATGGGACCCAGCGCCCAAAGGCCGGGGGACACGCCGCCGTCGCGCCCGACCACCTGCAACGCGGCGGTGACCTCCAGCCCCATCCCGTGCTGGTCGGTCCGCGCCAGGCCGGCGGCGACCAGGCCCGCGACCAGGCCGTCGGACGTGCCGGCGCCGACGCCCGTCGCGTAGATCACCCGCTGCGCCGCGATCACATCGGTGCAGCACGTGCCCCGGTCCTGGACCGTGACCGACACGGCGCTGCCGGCCGGCCCCTGCCGCAGATCCGTCGCCATGACCCGCCCGCGCTTCAGCCGCAGCACGCCGCGGGTCAGCAGATCGTTGAACGCCTGCCCGACCACAGGCGCCATCCGGTGCCGATGGATGTCCCAATACGGCCGGAGATGGCGCAGGAAGCGGTCCCGCTCGGCCTGCGGGAGGCCCTGCCACAGCCCGGCCGTCGCCGGGCGCATCCCGTCGATCACCGCGCGCCAGCCGACGCCCCGCCCCGCCGCCTCGCGCACCCTGCGCCGCAGCCCGCGCAGCAGGGCGGACAGCGACCGGCCCTCCGCCTCGGTGAACGGCGGGCACGGCCAGGCCGGACCCGGCGCCGCGTGAAGCTGCGGCACCAGGCCGCGTCGGGACAGCGCGATGATCGGGCCTGCGAAGCCGCGGGCGTGCATCGCCAGCGCGAGATCGACCATCGTCAGCCCGGTGCCCACGATTAGCACCGGCTCCCCCGGACGCAGGCCGGCGGTCGCCCCGGCCGCCCAGGGGTCATGGAACACGACGCCGTCGCAGGGCCGGCTCGACGGCAAAGTGCCGCTGGCGACGACGACCGCGGCGGCAACGACCTCGCGCCCGCTGGCGCAGGCGACCCGCCACCCGTCCTCCGTGGGCGCCAGGCCGAGCACGTCGTCCGAGCACAGGCGCACGCGCCCGCCCGACAGCGTCATCTCCTCGTACAGCAGGGCGCGCAGGTAGCGGCCGTACAGGCGCCGGCTCGCGAAGGTGCCGGCCTCCGTCGCGTGGGCCTCGCCGGGCCAGCGTCCGGCCTGGCCGCCCAGCCACCGCTCGAAATGGCCGGGATCGTCCGGCAGGGCGCTCATGTTGACCGAGCGCACGTTCAGCAGATGCGGCGCGTCGCTGGCGGCGTAGGCCGGCCCCCGGGCGAACCGGCCGGTGCGGTCGAACAGGACGACGACGTGGTCGGGCGGAAGCGCGTGCCGCAGGTGGATCGCGGCCATGGTGCCCGAAAAGCCGGCGCCGATGATCGCGACCACCTTGCCCGCGCCCGGCCGCCGTCCGACGCGGCGCGGCGGCGAGAGCGCGGCAGGCTCCTGCGCCGCCGTGTCGGTCATGGGCATCCCATCAAGCCTCCATCAGCATCGGACTGCAGCGGAGCGGAGCAGGCCAGCTTTCCAAGCGCCCCGTCAAGGCGTCGGCCGCCGGCCGGAGCGCCTGGTGCCGGGTAGAATGGCGGTCTTCAAGACGCGCTCCAGACAGAACATCCCTTGCGTGGAGGCGGCAGGCAACGGACGCGGCTTGCAAAACAGCGCGTGCCGGATGGCGGGACTATGAGCGCCGGCCCGTGCGGGCGAAGGTGACGGCACGCCGGAGCATCCGTCTGGCGCCCGCGCAGCCTTTGTGCTGGATTGGCGGGCTTTCGTCGTCGCGGGCGCGCCGGGCGGCCGGCATGTCCCGCGGGGCCGTCAGCGGGCCGCATTGCCACGGCCACGGTTGGCGATCCCGCCAAGCGTCTGGCCGCCTTCGCCCTGACGTGGCTCCGCGCCCCGGCCGGACGGCGTCGGTCAGCCTCGCCCAACAAGGAGGAGAACGCCCATGCGCATCCTGTCCCTCATCGTCCTGCTCGGCATGGCGGCACTCCCGGCGGCGCGGGCGCAGCCGCCCCCCGCGACCCTGCTGAACGTGTCCTACGACCCGACGCGGGAGCTGTATGCCGCGATCAACCCGGCCTTTGCGAAGCTCTGGCAGGCGCAGACCGGGCAAACCGTGCAGATCCGCGCGAGCCATGGCGGGTCGGGCGCGCAGGCGCGGGCGGTGATCGACGGGCTGGAGGCGGACGTGGTGACACTCGCGCTGCAGCCGGACATCGACGCCATCAGCGAGCGGGCCGGGCTGATCGCGCCGGGCTGGCGCGGCCGGCTGCCGAACGGGTCGGTGCCCTACACCTCCACGATCCTGTTCGTGGTGCGCAAGGGCAACCCCAGGGGCATCCACGACTGGGCCGACCTGGTGCGCCCGGGCATCAGCGTCATCACGCCCAACCCCAAGACCTCCGGCGGCGCGCGCTGGAACTACCTGGCGGCCTGGGGCTGGGCGCTGCGGGCGAACAACGGCGACAAGGACCGCGCCCGGGCGTTCGTGGCGGAGCTGTTCAAGCACGTCCCCGTGCTGGACACAGGCGCGCGCGGCAGCACCATCACCTTCGCGCAGCGCAACCAGGGCGACGTGCTGCTGGCGTGGGAGGACGACGCCAACCTCGCGGTGCGCCAGATGGGCCGCGACCGGTTGGAGATCGTCGTCCCATCCGTCAGCATCGTGGCGGAGCCGGTGGTGGCCGTCGTGGACAAGATGGTGGACCGCCACGGCACCCGGGCGCTGGCCGAAGCCTACCTGCGCTTCTTATGGACGCCGGAGGGACAGGAGATCGCCGCCCGCAACTTCTACCGCCCGACCGACCCGGCCGTGCTGGCGCGCCATGCCGATCAGTTCCCGAACGTCCCGACCTTCACCCTCGCCGAGGCCCTGGGAGACTGGCCCGACGTGCAGCGCGAGCACTTCGGCGATGGCGGCGTGTTCGACCAGATCTACAAGCCCGGCCAGTAGCGTCGTGCGCCGGCGGGTCCTGCCCGGCTTCGGCCTGACCTTGGGCGCG
The DNA here is from genome assembly GCA_964252005.1 of uncultured Acetobacteraceae bacterium. Taxonomy (GTDB): domain Bacteria; phylum Pseudomonadota; class Alphaproteobacteria; order Acetobacterales; family Acetobacteraceae; genus CAHJXG01. The sequence goes on from CAXULX010000016.1 coordinate 22,740, forward strand.
ACGGGAGCGTATCTCGGGCTGTTCGTCCTGCTGCCGCTCGCGGGCCTCCTGGCGCGGGCCGCCATGGCGGAGCCGGGCCGGGCCTGGGCGCTGTTCGCCGACCCGCGCACGCTCAGCGCCTTCCGGGTCAGCTTCGGCGTCTCCGCCGGCGCCGCCTTGGTCAGCGTGCCCGTGGGCCTGCTGCTCGCCTGGGTGCTGGAGCGTTACCGCTTTCCCGGCCGGCGCGTGCTGGACGCGGCGGTCGACCTGCCGCTGGCGCTGCCCACCGCGGTGGCGGGCATCGCGCTGACCACGCTGTATGTGCCGGAGGGCTGGATGGGCCGGCTGCTGGCGCCCCTGGGCGTCACCGTCGCGTTCACGCCGCTGGGCATCGGGGTGGCGCTGCTGTTCGTCGCCCTGCCCTTCGTCGTGCGCGCGGTGCAGCCGGTGCTGGCGGGCCTCGACCCGGCGGCCGACGAGGCGGCGGTGATCCTGGGCGCGTCGCCGTGGCAGGCGTTCCGCCTCGTGGTCCTGCCGCCCTTGTGGCCCGCGGTGGCGACCGGGGCAGCGCTGGGTTTTGCGCGCGCGGTGGGCGAGTACGGCTCGGTCATCTTCATCGCCGGCAACCGCCCGATGGTGTCGGAGATCGTGCCGCTCCTGATCGTGACCAAGCTGGAGCAGTACGACGTGCCCGGCGCGGCACTCCTGGGCACGGCGATGCTGCTGCTGTCGTTCGTGCTGCTGGCGGGCATCGACCGGCTGCAGGGCCGGGCGGGACGCCGCTATGCCGCGTAGCCTCGGCCTCGGCGAGGGGGCGGCGTGGCGCGGGCTGCTGATCGGGACGGCGCTGCTGGTGGCGGCCTGGCTGCTGGTGCTGCCGCTGGCCGTGCTGTTCACCGGGGCGTTCTCGGGCGGCATGGAGGCGTTCGCGGCGGCGGTCACCGACCCGGACGCTGCCGCCGCGATCCGGCTGACCCTGCTGGTCGCCGCGATCGTCGTGCCGGCCAACACCGTGTTCGGCGTGGCGGCGGCCTGGTGCATCACGCGGTTCCGCTTCCGGGGCCGCCGCCTGCTGCAAGTGCTGGTGGGCCTGCCGTTCTCGGTCTCCCCAGTCATTTCCGGGCTGGTCTGGGTGCTGATGTTCGGCGCGCAGGGCTGGTTCGGGCCGCTGCTGTCCGACACGGGCATCCGGATCGTCTTCGCGCTGCCGGGCATCGTGCTGGCGACCTTGTTCGTGACGCTGCCCTTCGTGGCCGGGCAGCTCATCCCGCTGATGGGCGCGCAGGGCATTCAAGAGGAGGAGGCGGCGCTGGTGCTGGGCGCCACCGGGCCGCAGATGTTCCTGTTCATCACCCTGCCGAAAATCCGCTGGGGCCTGCTGCAAGGCGTGCTGCTGTGCAGCGCGCGGTCGATGGGGGAGTTCGGCGCGGTGTCCGTCGTGTCCGGCCGCATCCGCGGCCTCACCAACACCGTGCCGCTGCACATCGAGGTGTTGTATCAGGACTACGACATCGCCGCCGCCTTCGGGGTGGCGACCTTGCTGGCCGGGGTGGCACTGCTGACCATCGTGCTGCGCGCTGGGCTGGATTGGCGGGGCAACGCGCTGCGCGCCCGCGGCAGCCAGGCGCGGCTGGTGACGGAGTGATCCGGGTCGAGGGCCTGTCCAAGCAGGTCGGCGCAACCCGCATCCTGGACCGGCTGAGCCTGCATGTGGCCGCGGGCAGCTTCGTTGCCCTGCTGGGTCCGTCGGGGTCCGGCAAGACGACGCTGCTGCGCGTGATCGCCGGGCTGGAGCACGCGGATTCCGGCACGCTGCATCTGGCCGGGCGGCCCGCCGACGGTCTGCCGCCGGGGCGGCGCGGCCTGGGCTTCGTGTTCCAGGGCTATGCGCTGTTCGAGCATATGACGGTCGCGCGCAACATCGCCTTCGGCCTGGATGTCCGACGCCCCCGCCCGCCCCGGCGCGAGATCGCCGCCGCGGTCGAGCGCATGCTGGCGCTGGTCCGGCTGCAAGGGCTGGGCGACCGCCTGCCGTCCCAGTTGTCGGGCGGGCAGCGGCAGCGGGTTGCGCTGGCGCGGACGCTGGCGGTCGAGCCGCGCATCCTGCTGCTGGACGAGCCGTTCGGCGCGCTGGACCGCCAGGTGCGGGAGGAGCTGCGGGGGGAACTGCGCCGCATCCACGACGCGCTCGGCACGACCACCCTGTTCGTGACGCATGACCATGAGGAGGCGATGGCGCTGGCCGACCGCGCCTTGGTGCTGGACCGCGGCCGGCTCGTGGCCGAACACGCCGGGCGCGGACGCTCCATGCCGGGGGCCGCGTCGGCCCGGGCGGCCCCGCACGCCCCGGCGCAGCCGGCCGGCCCGTCCAGGCGGATTTTCGAGACGTGACGGGTCGAGGGCGCCCTGCTCCAGCCACTCCCCCCGCTACTCTCCCAGCTACTCTGCGGCCTTGCGGCCGTCCTGCTGCGGGAAGAACCGGTTGGCCGGGCGCGGCAGGCCCAGGTGGTCGCGCAGCGTCGCGCCCTCGTACTCCCGGCGGAACAGCCCGCGGCGCTGCAACTCGGGCACCACCAGGTCCACGAAGTCGTCAAGGCCCTGCGGCACGGTCGGGAACATCACGTTGAACCCGTCCGCCGCGTCCGCCTCCAGCCAGGCTTGCATGGTGTCGGCGATCTCCCCGGCCGTGCCCACCATCTGCAACCCGGCGTAGCCGCCGGCCAACTGCGCCAGTTGCCGCACCGTCAAGTTGTCGCGCCGGGCCAGGGCGACGAGGGCGGCCTGCCCGCTCTGCCCCTGGTTGGTCGGCGGCAGCTCCGGCAGCGGCGCGTCGAGGTCGAAGCCGGAGGCGTCCACGCCCAGGCGGATGGACAGGTTCGGGATGCCGCTGTCGGGATGCACGAGGCTGTCGAGCAGCGCCTTGCGCTCCCGCGCCTCCGCCGTCGTGCGGCCCACGACCACGAGCGCGCCGGGCAGCACCTTGAGGTGGGCGGGGTCGCGGCCCAGCGCGCGCATCCGCGCCGACAGGTCCGCGCGGAAGCCTTGGCCGTCCTCCAGCGCGCGGCTGCTGGCGAACACCACCTCTGCCGTCTCGGCCGCAAGCTGCCGCCCGGCGTCGCTGGCGCCCGCCTGCACGATCACCGGCCAGCCCTGCACGGGACGTGCGATGTTGAGCGGGCCGCGCACCCGCAGGTGCTCGCCCCGGTGGTCCAGCACATGCAGCTTGTCCGGGTCGAAAAAGAGGCCGCTCTCCTGGTCCCGCAGCCAGGCATCGTCCGCCCAGCTGTCCCACAGGCCCGTGACCACCGTGTGGAACTCGCGCGCCCGGCGGTAGCGTTCGTCATGCTCCACATGCTCGTCCCGGCCAAAGTTCAGTGCGGCGTCGGGGTTGCTGGTGGTGACCACGTTCCACCCGGCCCGCCCGGCGCTGATGTGGTCCAAGGACGCGAAGCGCCGGGCGATGTGGTAGGGCTCGTCGAACGTCGTACTGGCGGTGGCGACCAGGCCGATGCGCCGGGTCACCATCGCCAGCGCCGACAACAGGGTGAGCGGCTCGAACGAGGTCGCGGTGGCGCTGCGGCGGAGCGCCGGCATCGGCATGTTCAGCACGGCCAGGTGGTCGGCCATGAAGAAGGCGTCGAAACGCCCGCGCTCCAGCGTCTGGATCAGGCGGACCAGGGCGTCCAGGTTGAAGTTGGCGTCCGGCCAGGCGCCGGGCATCCGCCACCAGGCGGTGTGGATGCCGACCGGGCGCATGAAGGCGCCGAGGTGGAGCTGCTTGGTCATGGGTGCTCCTTCGATGTCCGCGGACCCGAGCGGGCGCCCGGCGCCCTCAAGATGCGGATGGGAGGCGCCGGGCAAAAGGGGTCTGCCGGCGCCGGCAGGCCGCGACGCCGCCAGGTCGTCCGCCGGCCAGGCGCTAGGCTGCGCCCCCGGCGTTGAAGCTGATGTCGAACGCCCGGCTCACGTCCAAAGGCTGGCGCAGCAGCCCGAACTCAAGCGCGTTGCCGGCCGCCGCCTGCAACTCGGCGATCAGCGCGGGGGTCAGGCCCGTGGGTTTCGTGCGCTCCGTCTCGTAGGTCCGCCGCAGCACCGGCTCGGGCAGGCCGGTCAGGGCAGAGTTGTAGCGGGCATAGTCCGGGATGTGCCCGTCCGCCCACGCCCATGCGCTCCGGAAGCGGCCGAGGAAGTCGGCCAGCGCCGCCCGCTTCGCCTGGATCGCCCCCTCATGCGCCGCCACCAGCATGACCGCAGGCGTCAGCCCGCGCCCATCCACCAGCACGCGCGCGCCGAACTGCAGCACCTCAAGGGAAACATAGGGGTCCCACACCGCCCAGGCGTCCACCGCGCCCGACCGGAACGCCAGCGACGCATCGGAGGGCGGCAGCAGCGTGATGCCGACGGCGCCCGGGGACACGCCTGCCTGCCGGAGGGCCGAGCGGATCAGGTATTGACCCCAGCCGCCCCGGTTGCCCGCCACCTTGCGGCCTTGCAGGTCGGCCACGGTGCGGATGGGCGACTCCTCCTTGACCAGGATCGCCTGGGCCGCCGCCGAGGGCCGCCCGGCACCGATGGCGCGCAACGGCGCCCCGGCCGCGAACGAGGTCAGGAAAGCGAGGTCGCCCTGGTAGCCGACATCCAACGCCCCGGCGTTCAACGCCTCCAACAACGGGGCCGCCGCGGAGAACTCGGCCCATTCCAGCGTGTAGGGCAGGTCCTTGACGACGCCCGAGACTTCGAGCAGGGACCGCAAGCCGCCCTTCTGGTTGCCGATGCGCAGCACGACGGGCCTCTCGGCCGCCCGTCCCGGACCCGCCACGGCGGCTGCGGCGGCTGTGATCAGGCCCCGCCTGGATATGTCCCGTGATGGCATGTGCGCGTGCTCCTCGTGAATAGCGGTTCGACCGGTGATGGCGTTCTCGGCAAGGACAGCGTTGGTCAAGCGGCGCCGGGGCCTCGCCCAACAGCTTGGCCGAACCCAGCGGGACCGCGGCCCGGTCCGGCAGGCGCGGTCGGGCGTTCATGGCGCGTAGATTCCTCCCCTGAGCAGCGGCAGCCGTGCCGCGCCGGTGCATGGTAGGTTCGCCAGAATGCCGATCCGCTCAAGCAGGGAATGAGCCGTGCGAGCATTATGCAAGAACCGGCTCCGGACGGGGCGGCGGAGGGAGAACCATCCTGCGGCGGCCCCGTCTCGTGCAAGCTGCGGCCATGCGGGTTCCGGCAGCCAGGGGCGGACGGGCCTGCTCAGGCGTCGGGATCGGGCGCGCGCCGGTCCCTGAACGCCCCGGCCGGCAGCGGATAGGCGGTCGTGCCCTTCAGCCGCTCCATGGCGAAGCGGGACGTGACGTTCTTCAGCGGCACGGCGGCGATCAGGCGTTTGTAGAAGCCGTCGAACGCCCCCATGTCCGTGACGGCGACGCGGAGCATGTAGTCCACCTCCCCGGCCATGCGGTAGGCGTCCATGACCTCCGGCATGGAGGCCATCGCGGCGGCGAAGCTCGCGAGCCAGTCCGGCGTATGCTCGTGCGCCTCGATGGCCACGAACACGATGAGGCCGACGCCGACCTGCTCGGGGTCCAGCAGGGCCACGCGGCGCAGGATGACGCCGGCCTGCTCCAGCTTCTGGATGCGCTTCCACACCGGGGTCGCGGACAGGCCGACCTGCTCGGCCAGCTCGGCCATCGCAACCGTCGCGTCCTGCTGCAAGAGCGCCAGCAGCTTGCGGTCAACCTCGTCCATCCGTGCCTCTTTGTGCCATGCGCGTCCACCGGGGACAGCAAGCCCTGGCCGTGCGCAGGTTGCAACTGCCGGCGGCATCCGGACCCTCGCGCCACGCCGCCGGGGCCGGGGCGCCCTATCGGTTCTGGGACGCTGTGGCTCCGGCCTCCGCGGCTTTGGGCGCCGGGCGGTCCACCGGCCGATGCGGCCGCGGCAGGGCGGCGAGCAGGTACGCCCCGGCACTCAGGGCGGTGATCCAGAAGCTGCTGGGCCAATCGGTTTCAAAGGCGAGCGCGATGCCGAGCCATGCCTCCGCCAGCGCCAGCGCCACCGAGAGCAGGATGCCCGTCCCCACGCGGCTCGTGAGGCGCTGGGCCGTCGCCGCGGGGCCGACCATGAGCGAGAACACCAGGAGCACGCCGACGATCTGCGCGCATTCCGCCGTCGCCAGCGCCACGATGGCCAGGAACAGCACGGAGTACAGCCGCAGCGAGACGCCCTTCGCCTCCGCCAGCTCCGGCTGCAGGCTGGCGAACAGCAGCGGCCGGGAGATGACGGCGAGCGCGCCCAAGCTGACGATGCCGAGCGCCGCGAGCGTCCAGACGGTGCCCTCGTCCACGGCGAGCACGTTGCCGAACAGCAGCGCCGTCGCCTGCGTCGCGAACGCGGTGTAGAAATGCAGGAACAACAGGCCGAACCCGAGCGACAGCGAGAGCACGAGGCCGATGGCGACGTCGCGCTGCGCCAGCCGCTCCCCCATCAGCCCCATGCCGACCCCGGCGGCGACGGTCATGAGCACCAGGCCCCAGAGCGGCGCGATGCCGAGGAGGAACGCGCCCGTGGCGCCGGTGAAGCCGACATGGGCCAGCGCGTGCCCGGCGAACGTCTGGCCGCGCAGCACCAGGAAGTAGCCGACCGCGCCCGAGACGACCGCCACCACGGCCGCCGCGGCGAAGGCGGTGCGCATGAAGTCGTAGTCAAGCATGGCCGGCCTGCACGGGCTGGCCGGACGGGGCGTCGTGCCGGTGCGCGTCGCGCTCGGCATCGTGGCGGCCGGACATGACGAAGATCCGGCCCTTCACGCGCACCACGTCGATCTCCGACCCGTAGAGGCGCGACAGCACGGGACCCGTGATCACCTCATCGACCGTGCCGAGCGCCGCCTGGCCGCGGCCGAGATACAGCACGCGGTCGAGGGCGCCGAGCAGCGGGTTCAGCTCATGCGCGCTGAACAGCACGGTGATGCCGAGTTCGGCCTGCAACGACTTCGCCAGCTCCACCACGCCGCGCTGGTGATGCGGGTCGAGGCTGATCAGCGGCTCGTCCAGCAGGAGCAGGCGCGGGCGCCCGATCAGCGCCTGGGCCAGCAGCAGGCGCTGCCGCTCGCCGCCGGAGGTCTCGGTCAGCGGGCGCCGGGCCAGGTCGCGGGCGCCGACCAGGCCGAGCGCCCGGTCCACCTCCGCCCGGGCCGCCTTGCCGGTGACCGGCAGGCCCAGCCGGTGGCCGTCCACCACGCCGGCGACGAAGTCCCAGCCGCTCAGCCGCAGGCTGGCGACGGCGCCGCGGAGTTGCGGCATGTAGCCGATGGCGGGGTTGCCGCGCGCCGCCGGGCGGCCGAGCACGTGGATGGTGCCGCGGCTCGGCGGCGCGAGGCCGAGGATGGCGCGCATCAGCGTTGTCTTGCCGGCGCCGTTCGGTCCCAGCACGCCCACGAACTCGCTCGCCCCGACATGAAGGTTGACGCCGGACAGGATGGGGCGGCCGCCGAGCGACAGGTGGACGCCGCGGAACTCGATGGCGCTCACCCGGGCTATTTCGGCAGCGCGCGGTCGATGGCGTCCAGCTCGCCCATCATCCACGCCTGGTAGCCCTTGCCGGCCGGCTCCGTCTCCGTCGCGCCCACGACCGGGACATGCGCCGCCCGGGCCAGCTTCTCCAGACGCGCCGCGGTCGGGTTGGAAGCTTGGCTGTTATAGACCAGCAGCTTGACCTTGCGCGTCTTCAGGTCGTCCTCGAACGCGGCGATGTCGGAGGCGCTCGGCTCGGTGTCGTTCATCACCGACATCTGGAAGGACTGGTTCCTGACCTGCATCCCGAGGGCCTCGAACATGTAGCCGAACACCGGCTCCGTCGCGGTCACCGGCGTGCCGGCCAGGCGCTCCTTCAACCGGGCGATCTTGGCCTGGACGGGCTGCATCGAGGTCTGGAAGCCGGCCAGGCGCTGCTGATAGCCGGCCTGGCGCGCGGGGTCGGCGCTGCTCAGCGTGTCGGCCAGCGCCTGGGCGAGCGCCAGCATGGTCGCCGGGTCATACCAGATGTGGGGGTTGTCGCCGGGTTTCTTGCCGATGAGGTCGGCCACCACGATGGCCTTCCGGTCGGCGCTGCGGGCGGCCCCGAGCAGCTTCTCCATCCAGGGATCGTAGTCGATGCCGTTGTAGATGACGATCCGGGCCGCCGATATCCCCCGCGCGACGGAGGGGCTGGCCTCGAACAGGTGGGGGTCCTGGTCGGGGTTGCTGAGGATGCTCGTCACCTTGACGCCGGGTCCGCCGATCTGCTGGGCGATGTCGCCGTAGAAGTTCTCGGCGGCCACGATCGGCACAGGGGGACGCGCCGGCTGGGACCGGGCCGGCGGGGCGGCCAGGCCGAAGGACGCCAGGCTCGCGGCCACAACGACAAACGCAGCTCGTCTCGACATTCAAATCCCCTTGCACGGGCGGCCGGCATGGCCGCGCGGTGATGGCCCACGGTCCCAGCCCTGCTTTGGCGAAGGGGCTGCGGGTCCACGACCCCACATTACGGCACGGCATGAGTTGAGACAATATATCAAAATCATGTTGCTCAATTTGACATAATGTATCACATAGCCCGCATCGGTTGGCAGCGGAAGCGGGGACACGTCTGGATGAGAAAGCGTCGGGCCATCATGCTGGGCGGTGCCCTGGGGGCGCTTGGCCCCCTCCCCGTGTTGGCGGCGGACCTGCCTCCGGCCGCGTCCGCCGCGGCGCCGTCCCGGACGGTCCCGAACCCGGCGCCGCCCGCGGTCAACCTGGGCGGCGACCTGGCGCTCGACGACATCGCCGTCGTCGCGCGGCGGTTGGACGCCGCGCGCACCGCCATCCAGCCGAGCCTCGGCGCCACCGTGTACCGCTTCGACCGCGGCGCCATCGAGACCCTGCCCCAAGGCGACCAGGCGCCCTTGCAGCAGATCCTGCTGCAATCGCCCGGCGTCTCGCAGGACAGCTTCGGCCAGGTGCATATCCGCAACGAGCACGCCAACGTGCAGTACCGCCTGGACGGCGTGCAGCTGCCGGAGGGGCTGTCCGTGTTCGGCCAGGCGCTGGAGACCCGCTTCGCCCATTCGCTCTCGCTGGTCACCGGCGCGCTGCCGGCCCAGTACGGCTTTCGCCAGGCCGGCATCGTCGACATCACCACCAAGTCCGGCACCACCGACCCCGGCGGCGCCCTCACGCTGTACGGCGGGTCGCGCGGCACGCTCCAGCCCAGCTTCGAGTATGGCGGCCGGGCGGGCGCCCTCGACTACTACGTCACCGGCGAGTACCTGCGCAGCAACATCGGCATCGAGAACCCGGCCAACAGCTTCAACGCGCAGCACGACAGGACCGACCAGTTCCGCGGCTTCGCCCACATCTCCGGCATCGTGGACGGCACGACGCGCATCAGCCTGCTCGCCGGCACCTTCCACGGCGACTTCCAGGTCCCCAACCGCGGCGGCCAGCAGCCGGGCCTGGGCCTGGCCGTCAACGGCGTCAGCGACTTCGACAGCAACAGCCTGACCGCGCATCAGCGCGAGCTGACGCATTTCGGCATCCTGTCGCTGCAGAAGCAGTACGGCGCGCTGGACGTGCAGACCTCGCTGTTCACCCGCTACAGCAGCCTGTACTACACGCCGGACCCGCTGGGCGACCTGCTGTTCGGCGGCATCGCGCAGACGGCGGCGCGGTCAAGCTGGGCGAACGGCACCCAAACCGACGCGAGCTGGCGCGTCAGCCCCAACCACACGCTGCGCGCCGGGTTCCTGGCGCAGGCCGAGCGGTCGGTCGCCAAGTCCAACGCCTTCGTGCTGCCGCTCGACGACGCGGGCCTCCAGACCGCCGACCAGCCCTTCGCGGTCCGCGACAGCTCCGGCAAGACCGGATACACCTACGGCGTTTATCTACAGGACGAATGGCGCATCCTGCCCTCCGTCACCATCAACTACGGCGGACGCTTCGACGTGGTGGACGCCTACACCAAGGACAACGCCTTCAGCCCGCGGGTCAACGTGGTGTGGACGCCGCGGGAGGGCACCACGCTGCATGCCGGCTACGCCCGGTACTTCACGCCGCCGCCGTTCGAGCTGGTCGGCAGCCAGACGGTCAACGGGCTCGTCGGCACCAGCGGGGCGGCGGAGTCGGCCGAGAACACGACGGTGAAGGCGGAGCGCGCCAACTATTACGACGTGGGCGTGAGCCAGGTGATCGTGCCCGGCCTCACGCTCGCCTTGGACGGCTACTACAAGACCGCGCACAACCTGATCGACGAGGGGCAGTTCGGCGCGCCGGTCATCCTCACCCCCTACAACTACGACCGCTCGCAGCAGCATGGGGTCGAGCTGTCGGCGACCTATGACCGCGGGCCGCTGTCGCTCTATGGCAACGTGGCGTATTCGCGCGGCATCGGCCGCAAGATCACCTCGTCGCAGTTCAACTTCTCTGCCGACGACCTGGCCTACATCTCGCAGCGCTACATCCACCTCGACCATGACCAGCGTTGGACCGGCTCCGGCGGGGCGGCCTACACGCTGAACCCACTCAGCCCGTTCCCGACGCGGCTGTCGGCCGACCTGATCGTGGGCAGCGGGCTGCGGCGGGGCGGGGACACGCCGAACGGCCGGGCGCTGCCGGGCTACTACACGGTCAACCTTTCGGCGGTGCAGAAGGTGCAGCTCGTGGCCGGGAAGCCGACGGACCTGCGGCTCGACGTGATCAACCTGCTCGACCGCCGCTACGAGGTTCGCGACGGGACCGGGGTGGGCGTGGGCGCCCCGCAGTACGGGCTGCGCCGCACGATCCTGGCCGGGATCACCCAGAGGTTCTAGCCGCGCGCCCTCAGGAGCCAGACATGTAGGGCGCATAAGCGGAGCGCCATGCGCCAACGGGCGGTGCCAACGAGAGGCGGATGGCGCTTCGCTTATCCGCCCTACGATCTGTTAGGCGCTCTTAGCCGCGCCCTCGCAGGAGCCGGGCGAGCGCCGTCCCGAGGGCGATGGCGGCCAGCAGGGTCAGGGTCGCCAGCGCGTTGACCTCGGGCGTGAGGCCGGAGCGGAGGCGGCCGAAGATCAGCACCGGCAGGGTCGGCTCGTAGCCGCCCAGGAAGAAGGAGCGCACGAAGTCGTCGAAGCTGTTCAGCGCGGCCAGCAGCGCGGCGCCAACCAGCGTGCGGCCGAGCCAGGGCAGCTTGATCAGCCAGAACGCGCCAGCCGGCCCGGCGCCGAGGTCTTGCGCCGCCTCCATCAGCTCAGGCGGCAGGGTTGCGAGGCGGGCGCCCACCATCAGCGCCGCCAAAGGCGTGGTGTGCACGGCATGGCCGAGCAGGACGGCGAGCGGCCCCGGGTCCAGCCCCACCGCCCGGATGGCGATGCGGAGCGCGATGGCATGCACGAGGCCCGGTGTCGCGAGCGGCACCAGCGCCCCGGCCAGCAGCAGCCAGCGCCAGCCCGGCCGCAGCACGGCCGCCGCGAGCGCGACCCAGGTGCCAACCGCCACCGCCAGCCCGGCCGACGCGGCGGCCAAGGCGATGGAGAGCAGGAACGCCCGCGCATTGGCCGGGTCGGCCAGCGCGGCGGCGTGCCAGCGCAGGCTGGGGCGGCCGAGCGGGAACCCCACCAGCGTCGAATCGGTCAGGCCGGTGAGCACGATCAGGCCGAGCGGCACCGTGAGCGCCAGGACGGCGCCCCAGTAGCAGGCGGTGCCGAGCCGGCCATGGCTCACACGCGCACGCTCGCCCTCACGCCCCAGGCCAAAGCGCCGGCGCAGGCCGTCCCCGCCGCGAGCAGCACCAGGCCGAACGCCGCCCCCATCGGCCACCGCCCGCTGGCGCCGCCGAAGAAGCCCGCGATCACCGAGGCGAAGGACGGCGTCCCCGCCCCGCCCAGCAGCGCGGGCGCCGCCAGCACGCCCAGACAGAGCAGGAAGGTCAGCGCCACGCCGGACGCGACGCCGCCCGCCGCTAGCGGCAGCGCGATCAGCGCCTGACGCCGCCACGGCCCCGCCCCGAGGTCCGCCGCCGCGTCCAGCAGGTCCGGCGCCAGCCGGTCCAGCGCCGCGAACAGCGGCAGCAGCATGGTCAGCAGGACCGTATAGACCATCCCCGCCAGCACGGCGCCGGTGCCATACAGCAGCGGCACCGGCGCGTCCGTGAGGCCGGTCCAGCGCAGCACGGCGTTCAGCGCCCCGCGGTTCGCCAGCAGCAGCACGAGGGCGAACATGCGGAGGACCTCGCTGGTCCAGAACGGCGCCGCGAGCAGCGCCAGCCGCCGGGTGCGCTGCGCGGGCGGCACCTCCATCGCCACGTGCCACGCCAGCGGCCACGCCAGCGCCAGGGCGATCCCCGTCGCGGCGGCGGCCATCCAAAGGCTGTGGCCCAGCGCGGCCCGGTAGCCCGGCCCGTCGAGGAACGCCGCATAGGCCCGGCCCCCCAGGACCGCCGCCGCCCCGGGCGCCGCGGGGTAGGCGTCCAGCAGGCTGATGCGCGCCATCGCCAGCAGCGGCCCCACATGCGCCGCCGCCACCCACAGCACGGGGATGGCGATGAACAGGCGGCGCGGCCAGCGGCTCACCCGGCGCGCACCTCCTCCACCGCGCGGTCGATCAGCGCGGAGCTGAGCGCCTGGCCCTCAAAGCGGGCGAAACGCAGGCGGCCGAGGGCGGCGGGATCAAGCCCGTACGCCGCCCGCTCCACCTCCGTCAGCCCGGCGCCGGCGTCCTTGAGGCTCGACAGGTAGCCGGCCGAGCGGGTCAGCGCCGCCCCGATGCCGGGCGTGCCGAGCAGGGCGTCCAGGAAGCGGTAGGCCGCGTCCCGGTTGGGGGCGCCCTTCACGACCGCGAAGGTGTAGACGAAGCCCATGCTGCCCTCCCGCGGCAGGACCCGGCGGAACGGCTGCCCAGCCAGGATCAGGCGGGCGGGCGTGCTGGCATAGGTCTGCGCCAGCACGGCGTCGCCGCCCGTCAGCATCTGCTGCAGCTCGCTGCCTTCGTCGAAGAAGCGCAGCACCTGGGACTTGGCCCCGATCAGCCGGTCCCGCGCCGCGTTCACCGCGCGGGCGGCCTCGGCGGGGGTGCCGACATAGGAGGCGAAGGTCGGGTCCGCCCCGTGCAGCAGCATCGTGCACAGCAGGAAGTCCTCGATGTCGTAGGTGACCCGGCCCTTGTACCGGGGGTCGAACATGGCGCCCCAACTGTCCGGCGCGGGCGTCACCTCCGCCGTGTCGAACACCAGCACGTTGGCGCCGATGACGAGCGGCACGCCCATGATTGCGCCGCCCACGCGGTTCCAGTCCGCGTCGGCATAGAGCGGGTTGATGCGGTCCCAGTTCCGCAGCCGCGTCGTGTCCAGCGGCTCGATGATCCCCGCCTCCACGAACTGATGCAGGCGGTTGCCCGTCACGGTGCAGAGGTCGGTCAGCGGGTGGTCGCGCTCGGTGACGAGGAGGCTCAGCTCGGGCGCCTGGCTGGCGGCGAGGCGGATGCGGACGCGGGTGCCGGTCTCTGCCTCGAACTGCTGCCGGAAGGTTGGGGGCACGAAGCCGTCATAGGCGGTGACGTTCAGCCCGGCCGCCGCCGGGGCGGCATGCAGGAGGGCGGGAGCGGCCAGGGCGGCGCCGGCCAGCACGGCGCGCCGCGTGACAGGCCCGGCCGGCGCGGCTATCGAGGCGGGGATCGCGGCTTTCCGCCCGTATGATGTTTCCATAAGATCATCATACTCAGCGCCGGGCCGCTGCAAAGGGGGGCGGCGCCATGCAACGGGTGACCATCACGATGGAGGATGCGCTGCTGGCCGAGCTGGATGCGCTGGTGGCCAAGCGCGGCTACCAGGGCCGGTCGGAGGCGCTGCGCGACCTGGCCCGCGCCGGCATGCGCCAACTGGACGGCCCGGCGCCCGGCGAGCCTTGCGTGGCGGCGCTGGTCTATGTGTACGACCATGCCCGGCGCGACCTGCCCAACCGTCTGGCCCACGAGTTCCACGGCCACCACGACCTGGCGGTCTCCACCCTGCACGTCCACCTGGACGCGCAAAGCTGCCTGGAGGTCGCGGTGCTGAAAGGGCCGGCCGGCGCGGTGCGGCACATGGCGGACCACGTCACGGCCGAGCGCGGGGTGCGGCACGGGCAGCTTGTCCTGCTGCCCTCCGGCAGCGCCGCCCCAGCAGCCCATCCCGGAGAGGGCGAGGCCCGGGGCTGATTGGGGGGGGAGCCTGGGCAAGCCCGAGCCTTTGGTAGGCACGAATCGACGAAAACGAGGGGGTGCCGACAACCCGGCCGGGCCATGCGTGTTGCCTATGCACACCATACAGTGCGGCGACGCCGCGGAAAGGAGACACCATGCCCCTGCACATGCAGCAGCCCAGCCCGATTCCCGACTCCATCCCGCCGCCGGGCCTGCCGATCCCGCCGGGTCATGACCCGGGCGACCCGGCCCCGGTCGAGGAGCCGCCGGACGGGATGCCCACCCCGATCCCGGGCGACGATGAGGAGCCGCCGATGCGCCTGGCCTGACGGAGGTTCCTGAGCAGGACGCGACGCTGGAGCCGATCCGGCGGACCGGCCTTGTGGGCCCGCTGTTCTGCGCACGGTCTTTCGTTTGTCGGCGCCGTGCCCAGGGCGGCGGGGGGTGGGGCGCGGCGGTTTAAACAGCCCGCTGGTGACATTTGCGATAGAAATCTTGCCAAGCGCTGGCAACGGCAGGCTGATGGCCGCGTTGGTAGCTTTGAACCCGATGTATGCCGGGTTGACTTCAACAGCGGCTTGCAAAGGAAATCGAATAGATGGGTATCATCGCTTGGCTTGTTCTGGGCCTTATCGCCGGCTTCATCGCCAGCAAGATTTATGTCGGCACCGGTCAAGGCGTTGTGCTTGACATCGTGCTCGGCATTGTCGGCGCCCTGGTGGGTGGGTTCCTGTTCTCGCTGCTTGGCGCCGCGCCGGTGACGGGCTTCAATATTTACAGCATGGTCGTCGCCATTATCGGGGCGATCGTCGTCCTGTGGATCTACCACACCTTCCTCGGTCGCCGGACCCTGTAAGCAGGCCCCGGCTTTGGGCCGGAGCGGCTGCTTCGGCTCGGGGCCGGGCCTTCTTGAGTGGGTCTTGGTTTGAAATGGCGCAGGCTGTGCCAACTGGTTCGGCCGAGTTGTTATGTGGGCCTGCACCTGCTGCATCATGGTGGGTGCTGGCATGACCGGCGTGGTCGCGCGGTTGCTCCGTGACTCCGTTGGGGGGAATTAGTCTCGAGCTTTTGAAAACCTTGACGTTGTCCCATGTCCATGGCGTCGGATGTGGCCACAATTTTGCGCTGAGTATTGGCGCCGGCCCGGTGGCGCGGCGTACGCGCCCCATGGCGTTTGCCTCAGGGGGCATTGAATTTCATGGCGGAGGGCAGTTGATGGCGGCCATTGCGGGGCCTGTTGCGCTGGCCGTGGCGTTGCTGGCCGGAGGATGCGGCATGGTCGAGGAGGTCGCATCGCCGGCGCCGGGCAACATCTCCGACATCCGGCGTCCGGATTCGCCCAACACCTGCCTTGCGGGACCTGCCGGGTTCACGCCGATGCCGGACGTGAGGACACGGCAGTTTGACATGGCGCCAGAGCGATTGCTGGCGGTCATGCAAGGCGTGATGTCGGCGCAGCCGCGCACGACAGCCTTGGCTGCTGATCCCGAACGCCTACGCGCCGACTATGTCGTGCGAAGCCGAGTGTTTGGTTTCCCGGACGTTGTATTGGTGCAGGCACTGCCAGTAAATGGGGACCAGAGCGGCCTTGTTCTGTATTCCTACAGCTTGAAGGGGCATTACGATTTCGGCGTGAACCGCAATCGCGTCAAGGCGTTGCTGGCCGCGCTGGATGCTGCGTTGGCTCGTTGAACGGTGCCTTGATGCGGTTGCCGCAATAAGTAATTTTGACTCCGAAAAGTTCGGTGGACAAAGTCAGGTAACCCGCCTATATAGTGAGCTCACTTCATCAAATCGGCTTTTGCGTAAAACCGTTGGTTTTGATGCAGAAAGATAAAGTCAGGTTTGGTGCAAGTGCTGGCACCGATTTAGTCTTTTTTCAACATAGCCCAATGAGAGCGGATGTCCGACGCAGACGAAAACCTCCCGACATCACCGAGCGACACCCAGGCGACTGAAAACCGCATGCGTCGTGCCCTGGGCCTGCAAGGCCCTTCCCGCCAACCACCGCAACAGCGTGCAGACCAAGTGCGCCCGCGTCACCGCTTCGTGCAGGACGGCGGGGTTCCTGTCGTCGTCCTGAACAGCCGGAGCGACAATGATCCCACGGCAGTATTCAAGACGCGCATCGCTGAATTAGACGCGGCCCTAGAGGCGGAACGGACGGCGCATGGCGTCACCCGACGGTCCCTGCATGAAGCGCAAGCTGCCCTCCAAGCCTCGCAGACCCGGCTGGCCCATGCCGAACTTGCCCATAACGAGGCTTTGGCCGCCGAGCGCAGCGCCCGGCACGCCGCAGAAGAAAGCCTGCAATCCCGTTTGACGGTGCCGGCCGAGCAACCGATCGTCCTGCCCGCAGCGACCCTTTCGGTGGCGGTCCCCACGAAAGCGAAGCCTGCGATACGCAAAGCGCCGCGTGTGCCGCGTGTTCCCAAGTCAAAGGAGGCGCAACCGGTCAAGTGGTGGTTGCCGAGTTTCCGAAAGAAGCTGCGCTCTTAGCCGTTTAGCATCTATCTAGTGGTCGAAACCTAAGGCTTGGCGCCCTTAGGTTTCGTCCTAGACTAATAGCATGACCAACAGTCGACGCGACTCTTCCGTCAGGCTTTGACTACCAGAGTTATGCAGCCAAAACAGACGGTATGGCTTACACTACTCAATACGTTATCTCTCGATCAGCTCGCGGTTTTTAGGAAACCTGGGTCTATTGCTGATGCCAATGGCTCCGGGCTCTCCGCCTGATGTGTCGCAAACTGGCTAATACTTAGACCGTTCTGTCCCATTGTATGGTGCGTACTTAATCTGCGCTGGCGGCCAGCCGTATAGTCCTGTTTGCTGCTTCGGGTGCGCCATGCGATTTTACGCTTATTGGAAGGCGCAACGCGGTGGCCGACAATTCTTCAAAAAGACCGCCGTCCTTTGAAAAATTGGGGTTGTAAAAGGGGTCGTTCTGAATCTCAGGTCCCCAGCGGGTCATCATGACCTGCTCCTCATAGAGAAACCGCCCCAGGTGCGCGTCATTCATATCACTGCCCCGGCTCGCAGACTCATGGTGCTCCGCTATGACGTCGGCGCAGTAAATCACCTTAAATCCGGCGCGACGTAATTTGAGGCAAAGGTCAACGTCATTGAAGGCGACGGACAGGTCAGTCTCATCGAACCCCTCAACCTTTTGGAATGCATCAGCCCTGCATAGCATCAGAGCTCCAGTGACAGCCGAAAGTTCTTGAGTACAAAGGCCACGCCCCATGTAGAAGGCGTCATCGATCTCTCGCCCGCGATTGGCATGATCGCCCACTCCGCCCACACCCAGGATGACGCCGCCATGCTGTAGGGTACGATCCGGGTATACCAGCTTTGCACCAACTGCACCCACCGCCTTGTCAGCAAGGGCTTCATCAACAAGCATACGTAGCCAGCTTGGCTGTTCAACAAACACATCGTTGTTCATGAACACAAAGAATTCACTGTTAGATTGCAAACAGGCAATGTTGTTTAACCGGGAGTAGTTGAAGGGTTCTTCGACGCGAATGACCCTCACTCGGTCATTCTTTTGTGCTTTTGCGGCAAACAGTGCCGACTCTCTGCTGGTTGACCAATTATCGACCAAAATGATCCGGAGATTTGTGTAACTGGTCACATCAAGAAGACTCTCCAGACACCTTTGTGTGCGGTCGAGTTGCTCCCTAAACGGGATGATGACGGTGACACTCGGCTCTTCCAGGAACCCCCATTCCACTCGATAGCTGGTCGCTCCCGCAGTGAGAGACACATTCACCTCCTGGCCTTGCCGCCGTAGGTGATCTTGCACTGCCCTGGCG
Organism: uncultured Acetobacteraceae bacterium; assembly: GCA_964252005.1. Taxonomy (GTDB): domain Bacteria; phylum Pseudomonadota; class Alphaproteobacteria; order Acetobacterales; family Acetobacteraceae; genus CAHJXG01. The sequence continues at coordinate 40,702 of CAXULX010000016.1, forward strand.
CCCGCATCGACAGCGTAGGACTTCGCTGACGTATCCGTCGCCGTGGAGTCGGGCGTCTTACGCCAGTGATAGAGAACTTCTGGCACATGGACGATTTGGGCCGGATCTACAATCTCCGACAGGCGCAGAACTAGGTCGTGATCCTGCGCACCGTCATACTCGGATCGAAGCGGTCCCGCAGCACGAAGCGCCCCCGCTTCCACGACTAGAAAGTGACAGACGTGGTTCTGCCCTAGCATAAGCCGGTAGTTCCAATCACCTTTCAGGTTAGGATCAGAATACCGGCTGAAATCGTCGATTTTGTCCTCGTCAGAGTACAAAACCTTTGCGCCAGTCGTGAGTGCCGCTTCTATCATAACCTCGACAGCAACCTCAAACAGGAGATCGTCGTGGTCAAACAATGCCATGTACTCACCCTTTGCCGCCATAATGGCCGTATTGGTGGCACTGCTGATGCCGGTATTCTTTTTCTGTGGAATCGCTCGAACACGACGGTCTCTAGCGCAAAATTCCGCGATAGCCGCCGTCAACTCTTTGGACTTGCTGCAATCGTCAACCAGAATCAGTTCCCAGTTCGGGTACGTTTGCGCTATGACGGACTCTACCGCAGCCATGAAGTCCGTCATGCGCGGCCGATAAACTGGACATAGAATGCTGACGAGCGGTTGCGGGCGGTTTGCCGGCCAGGGAGTCTGCCGCCTCCGGTAGCGCAATGCGGCATGATACTGCCGTACCCAGGAATCGTAATCGGATAACAAAAAGACGTGCTGGGACATCATATCCCTGAGCTCACTCCTTAACCGCCAAAGCTGCGTGTTCATGTCCTCGACGACGTTATGAAGGCGCGCGACGCGGGTCTCGGAAAGGTGAGCCGGAAATGCAAAAGAGACCGGGCTATTTTTCAACGACTCGCCTGTAGAGGCAAAATTAAACTCTAATGTATATGGCCGGCCGTCACGGAACCGTGCCGGAGGCCGAAACATGAAGCCGCAATGCGGGTCGCAACCCAAAGCTTTGGCGACATCGGCGCGATGCTTGTCCGTCTTGACCCGGCCCACCTCGATCCCGTCATGCAGCACGAGGACATCGACGCCGCCCTGCTTGACTTTGCTGCCATGGTCTTGGCGCACGGCCCAGCCGCGTAAGGCACCATAAGTCAGCCCATCCACGAAACCAGTCAATGCAACCGGCGCATGCATCCGGAGCACGGCCGATTTCGCCATGCCCCCTTCCCGGTCAGAGAACAACAAGTACTCACCGCTATGGAAGCGTATTGACACGCTATAAGGCTCGCCATCCAAGTAGCGTTCAGGAATCGGGAACCGGAACCCTGACTGGCTGCCGCGTAACCCGGCGCCTTCCAAATCCGGCCGGTCGATGTCGCAGAAGAAATTCGCAACGGGTTTATCGTCAATAAACAGGAACAGGCTCGCGGCATTGACGCCTCGGAGCGAGTCGATGGCCCAACCGTGGACGTATCCGTCCTTGATGTAGTCGACATGGCCATAGCGCGGGTTTTTTTTCATGCTGCGTCCTGCTTGGGCCGCGCCGCGCGTAGTCTCGCGCACGACTTCGCCTATTTATGGTGGTTTCATCAAGTTTGCACTACCCATACGTGTTAACCTGCACATTCCTGCCCGTCAAGATACATTCGTTGCGACAAAATACCTCTATTGCTTGAGATACACCTTATCATGTGAACTCGGTTCAAAATCTGGATCGCGCGCGGACCGGCTGCCGCGGCGTCACACCGCAAACGCCAGGCGGCCTTCGGATTGCCCATAGCTCAGGAAGTGCTGCAACGGCTCCAGGCTGGCCGCACGGACATCTGGGTTGGCGGCCAGGTACTTGGCGACGTTGAACTGCGCCGACGGGTTGCGGCCTTCGCGCCAGCCATATTGCTCATAGTGCAGGATCGGGTTGATCTGCGCAGCCGCGACGTCGGCATTGTGGCTGAGGTAGTAGGTGGTGTCGAAGAACGCGTCCGGGTTCAGGCGCAGCCGCCAGCCTGTGGTGTCATAGCTCGCTACCGCCTGAAGTTGGGCTGTCGGCCCCGTCGGGATCAGGGTCGCGCCAAGCTGCTTGTCATAGAAGGCGGGATCCACCAGCGGGTCGGCCGTCGTTGCGGCCTGCCCGGCCAGGAATGCCATGCGTCCCTCGCTTTGCCCGTATTGCAGGTAGTGCACCAAAGGTTCCGCCCCAACCGCCTGCACGTCGGGGTTGGCCGCCAAGTACTTGCCGATGGAGAACAGTAGGCTGGGATCGCGCTGCTCGCGCCATCCATACTGCTCATAATGCTTCAGCGGATCGATCCCGGCCGCCCGCACGTCCGGGTTCCGCGTCAAGTAGTAGTTGGTGTCGAACAGCGCGTCCGGGTTGAGCCCCTGCCGCCAGCCGGTTGCGTCGTAGCTCCAGGACGCCTGCTGCTGCCCGGCGGTTCCGGCCGGGAGGATGGAGGCGCCAAGCTGCTGGGCATAATACGCCGGGTCGATGAGCAGGTCGGCCGCCGCCGTGCCGCCAACAGGGGACGCGATGCGGCCCTCGGCCTGACCATAGAGTTCGTAATGGAGCAACGGGTTGAGGGCGGCCCGGTTGACGTCGGGATATGCGGCCAGGTACTTGCCGACGGAGAACAGCAGGCTGGGATCACGCCCTTCCCGCCATCCGTAGTTCATGAAGTGCTGGTAGGGGTCCAATCCCGCCGCGGCCACGTCCGGGTTTTGCCGGAGATAATAGCCGGCGTCGAACAGCCTGTCGTTCAGCGTGATCGCCGTGGAGACCTGGCTGCTGCCGAACGGCACGGATTGGCGCAGGCCGAAGCTCGCGGTGCTATAGGTCCCCGTGAAGGTGATCGCCTGCACCACGGTCCCACCAAGCGAGAGCGTCAGCACCCCGCGATACGCATCGGTGGGCCGGTAGGCGGCTGTGTCCCAACGGTTGCTAACGAGCTGGATGGTGTCCCCCATGCCGAACCCGGTGATCCCGCCGCCGAACAGCGCGCCCGCGTCGATCCGGAGCGTGGTGGCGCCCCCGCCCCCCGGCTCGAAGACGAAGCTTTGCCCGGCGCCCACCGCCGACCCGGCTTCGAACGTGACGTACTGACCGAGCGACACCGTACCGACGCCGGTGATCCCAGCGGACACGTACGCCAGTTGCGGCGTCTTGCCGGGGCTGCGGATCGAGATCAGGCCGTCGTTCTGCAGTTGGTCGCCCAGGGTGCCGCCGGCTGCGATGTCAACGTTGGCACTGCTGACCAGGATCGAACCGCGATTGATGAGGGTCGCGGCGGCGCTTTCCAGCCGCTCGCCAATGCGGAGCGACACGAGGCCCGGGCCGCCGCCGCCGACCACGATGCTGCCCTGGTTGCTCACGGTCCCCTGCACCACCAGGGCGGTGCCAGCCGTGCCCGCCGCGATGGTCACCTGGTCGGACGCCGCGAGCGTCGCAGATGACAGGATCAGCGTCGGGCTCATGCCGTTCAGCGTGTTCAGCGCGATGGTCAAAAAGCCGGGCAGCACGCCGGCGGCGGTCACCGTGCCGGCGGTGATGACCGCCGTGTCGCCGGAGGCGGGGGCCGCCTGCTGCATCCAGTTGGCATCGACCGCAAACACGCCGGTCCGTCCGTTCCACGTCTTCGTCGCCATCCACCTGCAATCCCGATCATGCTTGCCCTTGGTTTGCCAAAGCCGGACAACCCAACCTAAGGTAGCTTTGCCGGGTAAGTTTTTGGTTAAGACGGGCGAGAGCGGCGCCTTCGCATGACGGGGATCGCCGAGCCGCGGGCATTTGCGTTCCACGCCCCCTGGGCGCAAGTGTCCGAAGCAGGATGAAAGAAGGTTTGCCAGCCGATGATGGCGGGATCGCACGTGGCACTTGGGGTGGCGGCCTGGCTCGTGGCTGCGCCGCATCTTGGCCTTCCCGCCGCGTCCCCCTCCTGCCTGGGCTTGGCGTTGCTGGGGTCGCTGCTGCCCGACATCGACCACCCGAAATCCTGGCTTGGCCGGCGGTTGCGCCCGGTCTCGACCGGCATCGCGGGGGTCCTCGGCCATCGCGGATTGACGCATTCGGCGGTGGCGGTCGCGGCCTGTGCATGGAGCTTGCACGGCGGCGCGCCGAGGTGGATCGTGGCCCCTTTGACGGTCGGCTACCTGTCGCATCTCGCCGCGGACTTGCTGACGCCGCGCGGCTTGCGGCTGGCCTGGCCGCTCCGCACCACCTGGGCGTTTCCGCTCTGCAAGACCGGCTCGCCGTTCGAGCCGCTCATCGTCGCCCTGGTACTGTTCTGGGCGGGGTCCGGCACCCTGGTTCCCCCGCTGCTGCGGGACGTTTGGAAGCAATCCGGCTTCGCTCCACAAGCGGTTCACGACGGTCCGGCGCATCATTCCAGGACGGCCGGGCTCCGGCCGAAGTAACCTTTGCCCGCTCCCGGCGTTGTCTGCCGGCCCCACACACCCACCATCCAGGACATCATACCATGACATCCAAGCTGCTTGTTTGCGCCGTCACCGTCTTGGGCCTGAGTTCCGGCATGGCCGGCGCACAGACCACGATGCCTGCCACGTCCGGCCAGTCATCCGGCGACGCATTCTCGTTCCAGGGCGACCAGATCCAGCCGATGCCGGACCAGCGCCGGATCAGCCCGCGCGACCCCCGGTATTCACAGACCTATCAGCAGCAACAGAGCGGCGAGATCCCGAAGCCGGGTGGCGGCTGCCTGAAGTACGGCGCGGCCGGCGCCGTGGGCGGCCACCTCGCCGGGCACGGCGTGCTGGGCGCCCTCGCTGGCTGCGCGACCGGCGCGTATGTGCGCCATCGCGACAAGGCGCGGATCACCGATCAGTACGGCAAGCAATAATCCAAGAGCCAAGCCGCGGGGCCTCCATTGGCCTCGCGGTACTTTTGCGGGCGGTTCAGGGCTTCGATGCTGGGAACGGAACCGTGGAGGGGGCCATTGGCTCGCCGTGCCCTACGGCGGGCTGCGCCGGTCAGCCTCTCGGACTTAGCGATCAAGGCCCAGCGATTGCAAGCTCAAGCGCGCCGGGCCGTGGAAACGGTTCCCGCGTCGGCAGACGTTGCTGCACAAGCTTCCATGCCGGGCCGAGCACGCGCGCCGCGATCTCGGCCCCGGGCCGGTCTTCCGCATAGAAGTAGCTGACGGTGCTGCTGGCGATGCGCCCCGGCGACGCGACGGGAGCGGCGACATCCAGCCCTTGCTCGCTTAAGCCCCGCGCCAGGTCGGTCGCGCGTTGCCGTGCGGCCGCATTCTCGACGGGGTATCGAATGGTGATCCAGGCCGGGGCGCCGACCGGCAGCCGCACATCGGCAGACGGTGCGGGCGTTTGCCGTGCAGCATCTTGAGCATAAGACGGGCCGTTTGCGGCCATGATCCAAACGGACAGGGCGATGGCGGCCAGGTCGAACAAAGGGAGGACCGGGGCTGAACGACCATGACACCCACCGAAGGCTGCTGCCCTTGTCGTCCCCTGCAAACTCAGTCCCCTGTTACCCTGCGCTGAAAGCTCTGCCGAACCATATGCGATCATATCCCGGGCTCTTTTAGGAAAATTACATGGTTTCCAACAAAGGTCCAGGATTATGCACGGCGGGAGAGCCAGATGACTCCCCCGCTTTTCCAAAGCAATATTACTCTTTGATAAGTAGGCGCAACTCAGGCACTGACCGAACGGTCCGACGTCTCTGACCGGCGCCGGCGTTCGGCCATGAACTCGTCGAACTCGGCCTTGTCCCGGGCTTGGCGCAACCGCTCCAGGAACGCCTGAAACTCCTGCTGCTCCTCCTCGAGACGGCGCATCGTCTCGCTGCGGTAGTCGTCGAACGCGCGATTGCCGCTCGACGCCGGGCGCCCGGACCACGGGGCACGGCCTGGCCATGCCGGGCCGGAAGACGGGCTGCGAAGGTTGAACCATGTGCCGGGCATCCCGGCGCGCCAAGCCCGCAACCGTCCGCTGCCGGCCAGATAGGCCAGGACGGCCAAGCCGAGCGGCCAGCCCGCGATGAAGGCGAGCACCAGGAGCGATAGCCAGGCCGGCTTGCCCCACTCGTCCAACTTGGTTTGCAACACGGCGCACCTCACTTTCTGTATGTGAGAGCTATTTACTCTTTCGCGGCGGAATCGTACCATCGCCGGCTCTACACGTTATCGTGACCCCGACTCCGGCCTCGATGCGGCGGTCGGCAGGTCCAACGATTGCAGGTAGATCAGCAGCCCGGCCTCCAGCAGCGCCTCCGGCGACATGGGGATCGGCAATCGGTTGTTCCCGTCGTGGCTGACGAACAAGGTCGCGATGCCGTGGGTCAACGACCAGACATGCAGCGCCACCATCAGCGGCGGCGGCCGGCGCGGCGCACGGCTCATGCCGCATGCGGCGTCGGCGACCCGGCGCAGCACGGCAAAGGCGGCGTTGCGTGCGACCACCAGCTCCGGATGCTCGCCGGACGGGAACCCGGCGTCGAACATGGCGGCGTACACCGCCGGCTCCCGCCCGGCGAACGCGATGTGCGCCTGCGCCGCACGCTCCAGCGCACCCAGCGGATCAGCCGGCGCCCCGGCCGTCGCGGCGGTCAGGTCCGCCGCAAGCGATTCGAAGCCCCGGCGCGCGACCTCGGCGATGACGGCGTTGCGGTCGCGGAAATGGCGGTACGGCGCGGCCGGGCTGACACCCACGACCCGCGCCAGTTCGGCGATGGCGAAGCCGGCCAGGCCACGCTCGGCGATCATGGCAAGCGCCGCCTGGATCAGCGCCTCGCGGAGATTGCCGTGGTGGTAACGCTCCCGCCCACTCGCCTGATCGTCTGCTGCCATGCATAGAGCACTTACATCAGATGCCGTCCCGATGCACCGCCCTCCTTCGGCACCGCCCGAAGCGATGACACGACCCGACAGAAGATTCGGCACCGCCTCCGGCCGTCGCGTTAATTCGTCTTACATGGAGGCCATCCGTCCCGGCCAGGTCTCGCCGTCACCCGGCGAGGCGGACCCTGTCGCCTACCCGAATGCGGCCCGGCGCCTGCACCGCGCAATAGACACCGGCCTCGTTTCCGAAGCGCTGCACCACGGTCCGCAGCACGCCGGCGTCCCGGATGGAGGTCACCGGGTCAATGGCGATCATGGCACAGCGCGGGATGGGCCAGTCGAGGCGCAGGACAGGCGGGTCGGGATCGTCGCCCAGCGCCAAGGCATGGCCCAGCCAGTCCCGCTCGGTCACCGCCGGGTCGTCCGGCCGGATCACCAGGTTGGCGCGGAAGCGGTCCAGCGACACTGGCGCACCATGCGCCTGGCTGATGGCCTCCCCGGCCGTCGTGGTGATGACGGAGACCGGCATGGCGTCGAAGGCCCCGCGCCCGAGCCGCAACAGCCGCACCGGCCCCTTCACGGCGTCGGACAGGCGTTGGGCCAAGCCCGGGTCGTCAATGGCATGGTCCGTGCCGTCCGGAGCGGCGACGCGCACCCGGGCCCGCCCGGGATCTCCGGGATCAGAATAGCGCGCCGCGTGCAGCACCAGGCCCGGTACCTGCCGTGCCGTCAGCCAGGGGAAGTCTGAACGGTCGGCCTCCCTGCAAAAGGCGTATTGCCGGTCGCCGTGCAGCCCGGTCCAATGCAGCGCCGCCGTATCCAGCGGTTCCGCCTGCATCGACTTCACGGGATAGCGGCGCAGGGCGACGACCCGGCCCAACTCCGCTGGAATCAGGGCGTGATCTCAGGGGCGTCGCAGGGTGCCGCGATGACGGCTTCGACCGGCAGGCCGCCGCTCGCATACTGATCCAGCCGTTCGCGGAAAATGCGGTAGCCGCTGTCGGCCTGCTGCTCGTGGCAGGTCATCGACATGCCGTCGAGGTGCATCGGCAAGCCGCCGCGGGTCTCGACCATCTCCTCCACCATCTTCCGCGACTTCGCCTGCTGGCTGCGGGTGCGCTGCTGGAAGCGGGAGCGGGCCTCGGGGGTGAAGGGACACTGCGCGAACCGCTCGGCCAGGGCGCGCCGGAACAGGCGCCCGGCCAGCGGGTCGCCGCAGGCGTCGAACGTGTAGGCCGATGTGGCGAAGGCCCGCTCGAACGCCTCCGGGCGATCCAATGCCGGCCCGGGCGGCGACGTCTGCGCGACCGCCGGGCCGCATAGCGACAGCGCCAATACGCCGGCGAGAACCCGGGGGATCACTGCCAGAGGGATCACTGGTAGGCCGTCAGGAACTGCGCGAGCGCCGCGATGTCGCCGTCGCTCAGGCCCGATGCCGCCTCGGTCATGGCGGCGACCCCGGTGCTGGGCCGGGCGCCGGACCGGTAGTCCGTCAGCGCCTTGACCAGGTAAGCCTGGTGCTGATGGGCAATCGCCGGGGCGGCCTGCTTGCCGCCGAACGTGTCGGTGTGGCAGGCGGCGCAGCGATGCTGCTCGGCCAGCACCTGCCCAGCCTGACGGAGCGCCGGGTCGATGTCCTGCGCGGGCGGCGTGCCGGCCGGCAACGAGGCGAAGTAGGCGCCGAGGTTGCGGACATCCTCGTCGGTCAAATCGGCGGCCATCGGCCCCATGATCTCGTTGGCCCGGCGGCCCGACCGGAAGAACACGAGCTGCCATTGCAAGTACTTGTCCTGCTGCCCGGCCAGCGAGGGGATCTCCGGGTTCTCCGACACGCCCTGGGCGCCGTGGCACGCCTGGCAAGCCTCCGCCCGCGCCTGCCCGGCGGCGATGTCGGCCGCCGACGCCGGCGCGGCGGCCATGCCGAGCCCGAACACGAGCCAAGCCCAACTTATCCGCATTCAATTGTCCATTCTGGCAGCAAAAACACCGCCCGCCCCGGGTCTGGGGCGGGCGGCTCCGCAACGCTACTTGGCGTAGCTGATCCGGTAGATCGCGCCGGCCCAGTCGTCGGCCACCAGCAACGATCCGTCCTTGGACTGGAGAAGGTCCGTCGGCCGGCCGGAATAGTCCTGATCGCCAGTCAGCCAGCCTTGGGCAAACACTTCGCTATGCGGGTTCTTGCCATCGGCATCGACGACGATGCGGTCGATGCGCGCGCCCTGGTACTTGTGCCGGTTCCAGGAGCCATGCTCGGCGATGAAGATGTTGTTCTGGTACTCCGCCGGGAACTGGCTCCCGGTGTAGAACTTCATGCCCAGCGGCGCCACGTGCGCGCCCAGCTTCACCACGGGCGGGGTGAACTCCTCGCACTTATGCCCGCCCGCGAACTTCGGGTCGGGCATGTCGCCCTGGTGGCAGTAGGGATAGCCGAAGTGCTGGCCGATCCGGGTGATGTGGTTCAGCTTGTCGCTCGGCATGTCGTCGCTCACCCAGTCGCGTGCGTTCTCGGTGAACCAGTAGTCGCCGGTGCGCGGGTCGATGTCGCCGCCGACGCTGTTGCGCACGCCGAGCGCCATGATCTCCGCAAGTCCCGTCTTCGGGTCCACCCGGCGCACCTGCGACACGCTGGTGGGCGGGATGCCGATGTTGAACGGAGGGCCGAACGGCAGGTACATGCTGCCGGTCTTGTCGGTCACGATGTACTTCCAGCCATGCGCGACGAAGGGCGGCATGTCATCGTACACCACGACCGGCGCCGGCATGTGGTCCAGGTTCGCCTCGACGTTGTCGTAGCGCAGCAGCTTGTCGATCGCGACGACATACAGCGCGCCGTCCCGCACCGCGAGGCCGGTCGGCATGTTGAGGCCCTTGAGGATCGTCTTGACCTCACGCTTGCCGTCCTGGTCGGTCACGGCATAGACGTTGGTGGCGTTGTAGGAGCCGACGAACAGCGTGCCGTTGTTGCCCCAGGCCATCTGCCGCGCTTCCGGCAGGCCGGACGCATAAACCTCGATCTTGAAGCCCGGCGGCAGCTTCACCTTCTTGAGGTTGTCCTGCAGTTCGGCCAGCGGCGTCGGCGTCGCCGGGCCGCTTGGCGGGGCGAGGCCCTTCTGCTCGGCCGTCTCGTCGCCCAGGAACCAGTCCGGCGGCGGATGCTGCCAGAAACTTGGCTTGCTGCTATCGTAGCTTTTCGTGTCAGCCGCCTGCGTTGCGCCGCACATCACTGTCGCGGCAAATGCCATCAAGCCGGTGTATCGCAGCGTTGATTTCAGTGTCACCGTCGTTTCCCTCTGCGTCTCGCGGCGGCTTTATAGCCCCGTCAGCCTTTAGTAAGACGGCAGTCAAGGATCACCGCAAGATGCAGAAGTCATGATGGTTGATCCCCATAGGGTGTATCACGACTTCGTGTTCAGGGATCGTCGTATCGGACTGGGCATAACCTGATGGACAGGCCGAACGCTTCGCCGCATCCAAGACAAAGCCTGGGTAGCTGGGCGCGTGGCCCCCTCCTCGCGCCGCATGCGGCATGCTGTCGGGATCTGGGTTCGCACCGCTTCCGCCGGGACCATCGATTTGGTCCAACATCTTGACCGTTTTCAACTATTCCCGCCTAGGAGCGCCGCATTGACCCTTCCGATCCAGCAGCCCGCCGCCGAGACCCCGCTGCCGCTCGCCGGGCGCCGCGCGCATGCCCGGGTGGCATGGGACCAGGAGCTGAGGGCGCCGCTGGGGCTTGAGGGCGCCGGCGCCGGCATTCCGGAGGCGTGGTTCCTCGGCCCGCACGCGGAGAACCTGGACCTGCTGCGCGAGTTGATCGGCGCCGCCATGGACAGCCATGCCGAGTTCCGCCGGTCGTTCCATCCAGAGGACCCGACGCATATCACGCCGGCGCTGCGCCGGTCGCCGGAGTTCCAGCAGGGGGTGGAGCGGCTGCGCACCGAAACCGCGAAGCTGCTGGAAAAATTGCAGATGTCCGCCCCCTTCGCCAGCATGCGCTACCAGGGCCATATGCTGTGGGATCAGGCGATGCCGGCGACCGTCGGGCTGTTCGCCGGCCTGCTCTACAACCAGAACAACGTCGCCGCCGAGGCGTCCCCGGTCACGACCCGGCTGGAGATCGAGGCGGGCAACGATTTGTGCCGGATGCTGGGCTACACCGTGCCGCCGGACGGGCAGCCGCCGGCGCCGGGCCAGGTCGCGCCGTGGGGGCACATCACCAGCGGCGGCACGGTCGCGAACATCGAGGCGCTGTGGGCGGCGCGCAACCTGAAGTTCGCCGCTGTCGGCTTGCGCGCCGCGATCCGGGCGGTGCCGGCGCTCGCCGCGGCGCGGACGCTTGAGGTGCCGCTCTGGGGCGGGGACCGCGGGCGGCTGCTGGAGCTTGACACCTGGACGCTGCTCAACCTCGACATCGACGTGGTGGCCGGCCTGCCGACGGCGCTGGCGGCGCTCGGCATCACGCCGGAGGCGCTGACCGAGGCGCTGGTGCCCTATGCCGTGCAGAACACGGGCCTGATGGGCTTCTACCGCAGCTTCATGCCGGATGTGATGGAGGCGCCGGTGTTCCTGGCGCCGGCCACCGGGCATTACTCCTGGCCCAAGGCCGCGACCCTGCTGGGCATGGGGCAGAACGCGCTGCTGGTGCAGCGGGTGGACCACGACGCCCGGCTCGACCTCGAGCACGTCGAGACGACGCTCGACATCCTGCTGCGCCGCCGCATCCCGCTGCTCGCGGTCGTCGCCGTGATCGGCAGCACGGAGGAAAGCGCCGTCGATCCGCTGGCGGGCCTCCTCGCGTTGCGGGACCGCTACCGCGCGCGGGGCATCAACTTCGCGGTGCACGCCGACGCGGCCTGGGGCGGCTACTTCCGCGCCATGCTGCGCGACGAGCACGAGCCGGATTGCCGCAAGCAAATCCCCACGGAGGCGATGAGCGCCTACGTCCAGGCGCAGTACGCGGCGCTGGGCCAGGCCGACAGCATCACCGTCGATCCGCACAAGGGCGGCTACATCCCCTACCCCGCCGGCGCGCTGTGCTACCGGAATGCCGCGATCCGCGACGCGATCTCGCTCCGCGCGCCGGTGGTGTTCCACAGCCAGGCGGAGCCGACGGTCGGCGTATACGGCGTGGAGGGCAGCAAGCCCGGCGCCGCCGCCGCCGCGGTGTGGCTGGCCCACCGGGTGATCCGGCCGGACCGCAGCGGCTACGGCCGCATCCTGGGCCAGTGCATCTGGACCTCGAAGCGGATGTTCGCGCGCCTCCGCACGCTGGACGACCCGCGCTTCACCGTCACGCTGTTCAACCGCACGCCGGCCGAGCGCGCCTATGGCCGGGCCGAGGAGCTGGCGGCGGAGCAGGCGATGATCCGGCGCTTCGTCGATCTCGACAATGCGGCGCTGAGCCGCCTCCTGGAGCAGGACGCGGCGGCGCGGGACCTGTTCAGCCAGCTCGGCTCCGACCAGGTGATCCTCGCCTTCGCGCTGAACTTCCGCACGCCCGGGGGGCTGAACACCGACCTCGCCCAGGCCAACCTGTTCAACGAGCGGGTGTTCTCCCTGTGCAGCATGATCGAGCCGCGGGCCGATCTCCGCGGCATCGACCTGATCCTCACCAGCTCCCGCTTCGACCCGGCGGTGTACGGCCACCGCTTCGTCAACGCCTTCTCCGCCCGCATGGGCGTGCAGCCAGCGCCGGACCGCGGGGTCGATTTCCTCATCTCCACCACCATGGACCCCTGGACGACGGAGACGGACGGCGGCGACTTCCTCGCGACCCTGGAGCAGGCGCTGCGCCGCGCCGCGCACCAGGCGCTCGACGAGCTGGGGCTTTGAGCGGCCGGGGCTACCGGGCGGCGATGATCGCGGTCGGCGTCAACGGGCCATCCAGTTCCGGCTGCCCGGCGATGTGGTTGTAGGTCGCGTAAAGGATCATCCCGGTCGGGATGTCCTTCCACACGGTCGAGACGGAGCGGTAGGTGTTGCCCTCGAACCCCTCCCGGTAATGCGAGATCTTGACCGCATGGTAGGTCTTGCCGAGCAGGGTGATGTCCTCGATCCCCTCGTTGCGGACCAGGTCGTGCCACTGCGACCCCGGCAGCATCCGCAGGTCGAAGCCGGCGACCTCGCCGGTGCGGCCCTGGATCACCCGCTTGAGCGCCGGGCGCGCCATGTCCGCGCCGGGCCAGGCGGTGAGCCAGATCGCCTGCCAAGCCTCCACGGTGTCGGAGCCGACGCGCATGCGGCACAGCTCGGGGTTGCCGGGGCTGGCGCCGAGATACTCGAAGGCCGGGCCGCCGCGCTGCTTGACGCGCGACCCGGCGGGTGGGCAGGCGCGGGCGTAGGGCGGCGATCCGTCGGTGGGCTGGACGTTGGCGCCCAGCACGAAGGGCGGATAGTTGCGCGCCGCCGCGTCCAGCCCCGGGGACTGCGCGGCGGCAGCCGTGGCGAATGACAGGGCCAGGCACGTCGCGGCGAATCGAATCAAGGAAGCCTCCATGGACCCCTCTGCATAACGCCAAGCTGCGCCCCGGGAAAGCAATGCCGGGCCATGGGGCGGCCGCTACGGCAGGCTTGACCCGTATAGGCTAGGGGGGTATGCATCCTAATGCATACCGTCCGCGAGAAGCAGAAGCTCCTGGCCCGGGTCCGGCGCATGAAGGGCCAGGTCGAGGCGATCGAGCGTGCCTTGGAGAGCGAGGCCGATTGCGGGCAGGTGCTGCACCTCATCGCCGGCGTGCGGGGCGCGATGGCCGGGCTGATGGCGGAGGTGGTCGAGGACCATGTGCGCAGCCACCTCGTGGACGCCGCCACGCACCCGGACGCGCTGCGGCAGGACGCGGTCGAGCAGTTGCTCGATGTCGTGCGCAGCTATTTGAAATAGGAGCCGCGACGATGCCGGATGATCTGAGGCCGGGCCACGCCGGGCACTCCCACATGTTCCTGGGCGACGGGCATGCGGCGTCCGAACGGCGGACCTGGGCGGTGATCTGGCTGTGCGGGGCGATGATGGCGCTGGAGGTCGTCGGCGGCCTCCTGTTCGGCTCCATCGCCCTGGTCGCGGACGGCCTTCATATGTCCACCCATGCGGGCGCGCTGCTGCTGGCGGCGCTGGCCTACCGCTACGCGCGGCGCCATGCGGACGACGCGCGCTTCACCTTCGGCACCGGCAAGCTGGGCGACCTCGCGGGCTTCGCCTCGGCCATCATCCTGGCGATGATCGCCCTGCTGATCGGCTACGAGTCGCTGGCCCGGCTATGGGCGCCCGTGCCGATCCACTTCGCCGAGGCGATCCCCATCGCTTGCCTCGGCCTCGCCGTGAACGTCGGCTCCGTCTGGCTGCTCGGCGCCGGGCATCAGCATGGCGATGGGCATCACGGGCATGAGCATCATGTGCATGAGCACGGACACCAACATGAGCACGGGCATGCGCACCACGCGCATGACGAGGGGCATCGCATCGCGCCGGCGGACGGCGCGCTGCACCGGGACAACAACATGCGCGCCGCAGTCGTCCACGTGGTCGCGGACGCGGCGGTGTCGGTCCTCGTCATCGCCGGGCTGCTGCTGGCGCGCGGGTTCGGGTGGGGCTGGATGGACCCCGTGGCGGGACTCGTCGGGGCCGGCGTCATCGCGTCCTGGGCCTATGGGCTGGTGCGCGACACCGGCGGCATCCTGCTCGACATGTCCCCCGACCGCGGCACGGCGGAGGGCGTGCGGGCGGCCATCGAGGCCGAGGGCGACCGCCTGACCGACCTCCACCTCTGGCGGCTGGGGCCCGGCCACCTCGGCGCCATCGTCGCGGTGGCGACGGCGAGCGGCCGGGACGCAAGGTTCTACCGCGAGCGGCTTGCCGGGTTCCGCTCGCTCTCCCACCTCACCATCGAGGTCGAGCAGCAAGGATAGGCTTACGCTGCGCGAACAGCGGCGCGCAGATGCACCCAACAATCTAAGAATAATGGATATTATTGTTTGTAAAGTCTATCTTGACGCGATAGACGAAGCATGACGATCTCATGTCGTGAGATTGAAATCTTCTGCCGACCTTCCACAGGCATGCCGTCTTATAAATCTTTACAATTGAGTCCTGCACATGCGTCCCTCGGCAGCGAACAACCCCGTACGGTCCATTGGGGCAAGCGGCGATCCCTCCATCGACGGCATCCTCGACGGCAGCGCCTGGACCGCCACGACGCTGGATTACAGCGCCCCCACCTCGCCCGCCTATGAGGCCGGCGATTCAGAGGCGGCCCAGGGCTTCCGCAGCATCTCTCCCGCCCAGCATGCCGTCGCGGACTGCACGCTGGCCGGCGTCACGGCCCTGCCGGGCTATCCCGCCGCCACGCTCGGCTCGGTGGCGTCGTTCACCAACGAGACGTTCACGGACGCGGGCACCGGCCCCGCGACGATCATGCTGGCGTCCTCCAGCGTTCCCGCCACGTCGGAGACCTACACGCCCGGCCCCGGCGTCCAGAGCGGCGACGTCTGGTTCGGCCAGGCGTTCGACGCCGATCCCACCCTGGACCTCCGCACCCCGGCGCGCGGCAACTACGCCTACTTCAGCATCGTCCACGAGCTTGGCCACGCGCTCGGCCTCAAGCACGGCAACGAGGCCGGCGGGGTGGCCAACGTGACCCTGCCGCCGGCCACCGACGATGTCGAATACAGCCTGATGACCTACGCGAGCTACATCGGATCGCCGGGCCAGTACGACACCTGCGGTCCCGACAGCCATCCGCAGACCTACATGATGGATGACATCGCGGCGTTGCAGTACCTTTACGGCGCGAACTTCTCGGCGGCCGGCCCGACGCGCTACAGCTGGAACCCGGCCACCGGCGAGACCTCCATCAATGGCGTCGGCCAGGGCAAGCCCAGCGGCAACAAGCTGTTCCAGACGATCTGGAACGGCGACGGCCAGGAGGCCACGTACGACTTCTCCCAATACGCCTCGGGCGTGCAGGTCAACCTGAACCCCGGCGCGTCCTCGGTCACCTCGGCCGCGCAGCTTGCCGATCTCGGCCCCGGGATCACCGCCAAGGGCAACGTCTACAACGCCCTGCAATTCCAGAACGACCCGCGCTCCCTGGTTGCGAACGCCTTCGGCGGCAGCGGCAACGACGCGATCACCGGCAACGCCGCCAACAACCTTCTCAAGGGCGGGCTTGGCGTGAACGCCATCGACGGCGGCGGGGGCAGCAACACGGCGCTCTATGACGTGACCCGGCAAGAGGCGGTCATCAGCCTAGCCAGCGACGGCGCCCTCCAGGTCGCCTTCCAAGGCGGGCAGGACAGCCTGCGCGACATCCAGGCGCTGCGTTTCAGCAACGAGACGGTCGCGACCGCAAGCCTGCCGTGGCTCGCCTACACCGCCACGGCCAGCAACAGCGGCGGCACGGTCGCGATGGACGACCCCGGCGCGGGCGCCCCCGCCTACCTCCAGGCGCAGTTCATCAACGCGGGCGCGGCCGGCGAGGCCCTGAGCACCCAGGCGCCGAACGTGTTCATCCACGGCGGCAGCGGCGACGACGCGATCCAGGTGTCGAGCGGCCGGAACGTCCTGGACGGCGGGCTCGGCTCCAACTTCCTGGTCGGCGGCACCGGCACCGACACGTTCTTCACCGACGCCCGCGCGCCGGGAACCGTCTGGAACACGATCCGCGGCCTGCACGCCGGCGACGCGGCCACGCTGTGGGGCTTCGATCCCGGCGTGAGCAGCTTCCGCTGGGAGGGCGGCGTCGCCGGCGTGCCGGGCTACCAGGGCGCGACGCTGCGCGCCAGCATCGCCGGCGGGACGGGCGTCGAGGCCAGCATCACCTTCGCCGGCCTCGGCGTGCAGCAGGCCCAGGGCTTGCAGATCACGACGGGGACCCAGCCCGGCGGCAGCTATCTCTATATCTACGATCCCGGCGTATGAGGGGACGGCGCTTCTAAGCGCCGCGCTTGACGCGGGCGGCCAGGCGTGCGGGATGCGGCGGCAATGGCGGCCCCCCGATGACACCCCTGATCGGCATCGACTTCGGCACCACCAACAGCGTGGTCGCCGTGCTGGGCGACGACGGCGCGGTGCGGACGCGGCGCTTCGACAGCGTCGCCGGGCCGCTTGACGTGTTCCGCTCGGTGCTGTGCTTCTGGACCGGCGGCCCGCCCGCCCGCGCGGTGCAGCACGCCGCCGGCCCGGCGGCCATCGAGGCTTACCTCGATGACCCGCTCGACAGCCGGCTCATCATGTCGCTCAAGACTTACCTGGCGCAGCGCAGCTTCACCCGCACCCAGGTGCACAACCGCCCGTTCACCCTGGAGCAGATGGTCGCGCTGTTCCTGCGCGACCTGCTGAACGGCATGGACCTCGCGGGCGCCCGGATCATCGCCGGCCGCCCGGTGCGCTTCGCCGGCGACGGGGCCGACGATGCGTTGGGCGAGGCGCGGCTGCGCGACGCCTGCCGCCTGGCCGGCCTCGGCGAAATAGAGGTGGCGTTCGAGCCGGAGGCCGCCGGATACCGCTTCACCCGCACCCTGGACGGGCCGGCCACCGTGCTGATCGGCGACTTCGGCGGCGGCACCAGCGACTTCTCGCTCCTGCGCTTCGAACCCGGCGCGGCCCGCCCCGTCACCGCGCTGGCCACCACGGGCGTCGGCGTCGCGGGCGACAGCTTCGACTTCCGCATCATCGACCGCGTGGTGTCGCCGCGCCTGGGCAAGGGCAGCACCTACAAGGTCATGGGCACCGACATGCCGGTGCCCATCGAGTACTACGCGGGCTTCGCGCGCTGGCACCGCCTGTCGCTGATGCGCTCGCCGCGCACGCTGCGGGAGATCACCGACGTCGCCCGCACCGCGGCCGAGCCGGCCAAGCTGCGCCAGCTCATCCGGCTGATCGAGGAGGAGCTGGGCTACCAACTGTATCAGACCGTCTCGGCCGTGAAGGCCGAGCTGTCGCGCGCCGACCGGGCCACGCTGCGCTTCGACCACGCCGGCGTCGCCATCGAGGCGGTGATCGAGCGTGCGGAGTTCGAGGCGTGGATCGCGCCGGACCTCCTGCAGCTCACGGCGGCGGTGGACCGGGCGCTGTCGCAGGCCGGGGTCGCCGCCGACGCCGTGGACCGCGTGTTCCTGACCGGCGGCACCGCCTTCGTCCCCGCGGTGCGCCGCCTGTTCGAGCGGCGGTTCGGCGCGGAGCGGGTCTCCGGCGGCGGCGAGTTCGTCTCGGTGGCGGAGGGCCTCGTGCAGATCGGGCGCGACCGCCTGGCGCAGTAGCGCCATCGCCGGGTCAGTCCGGCCGGACCAGGGACGCCCGATGGTCGCGCGCCGGGACGCGCCCGAGGCGGCGCCCGGTCTCGGCAAGGCGCGGGACCGCGTGCTACACGTCGCCCCGGGGAGAACGTTCATGCAGCCTGTCGTCATCGCCGTCGCCATCACCGGCTCGGTTCCGCGCAAGAAGGACAACCCGGCCGTCCCGACGACGCCCGCGGAGCAGATCGAGAGCACCCATGCGGCCTTCGAGGCCGGCGCGTCGCTCGTGCACATCCATGTCCGCAACCCCGACGAAAGCCCGTCGAGCGACCCGGCCCTGTTCGCCCAGGTGCAGGACGGCGTGCGGCGGCACTGCCCCGGCATGATCGTGCAGTTCTCCACCGGCGGGCGCGGACGCGACCCGGCGGCGCGCGGCAACGCCCTGGACCTGCGGCCGGACATGGCGTCGCTCTCGACGGGGTCGGTCAACTTCCCGACCATCGTGTACGAGAACTCGGCGGCGCTCGTCTCCGACCTCGCGACCCGCATGCAGACGCATGGCGTGCGGCCGGAGATCGAAATCTTCGACCTCTCGCATCTGCACGGCGCGCGCCGACTGATCGACGCCGGGCTGATGGATGAGCGTCCGCACGTGCAGGTCGTCATGGGCGTGAAGAACGCGCTGCCGGCGGAGGAGCACCTGCTCGACTTGATGCTGGGCGAGCTGAAGCGCGTGCTGCCGCATGCGACCTGGACCGCGGCGGGCATCGGCGCGAACCAGGCGCGGGTGATGGATTGGGTGCTGGCCCGCGGCGGCGACGGCGTGCGTACCGGCCTGGAGGACAACGTGCGCGCCAGCCGCGACCGCCTGGCCGGGAGCAACGCCGAGCTGGTGCGCATGGCCGCCGACGCCATCGCCCGGCACGGCCGCCGTCCCGCAACCCCCGCCGAGGCCCGCGCGGCGCTCGGCCTCCCCGCTTAGGGGCGCCGTCCCATGCCGCTCATCGCCGTCAACAACACGCAGCTTTTCTACGACCTCATGGGGCCGGAGGGCGCGCCGGTCGTGGCGTTCTCCAACTCCATCGGCACGACGGTCGAGATGTGGGACGCACAGGCCCAGGCGTTGGCCGGCCGCTACCGGGTGCTGCGCTACGACGCGCGTGGCCATGCCCGCTCGCCCGTGGTGGACCGGCCCATCACGATCGAGACCCTGGCGGACGACCTGGCCGGGCTGCTGGACGCGCTGGGGATCGCCCGCGCCCATGTCGTCGGGCTGTCGCTCGGCGGCATGACCGCGCAGGCGCTGGCCGCCGCCCGGCCGGACCGGGTGCACGGCCTCGTGCTGATGGCGACCAGCGCCTATCTGCCGCAGGGCTGGGCGGAGCGGGCGGCGCTGGTGCGGGAGCAGGGCATGGCCGCCATCGTCGATGCCGTCATGACCCGCTGGTTCACGCCGGCCTATCAGCACGCGCCGCTGGCGGAGGCGCTGCGGGAACGCTTCCTGCAGATCGACCCTCGCGGCTACGCCGTGTGCTGCGGCGCCATCGGCGCCATGGACCTGCGCCCGTCCAATGCCGGCATCCAGGCACCCACGCTGGTCGTCGCCGGCGCCGACGACCCGGCCACCCCGCCCGCCATGGGCGAGGACATCCGCACCCGCATCCCCGACGCGGAGCTGGTTGTGCTGCCGCGCGCCGCGCACATCCTGGCCATCGAGCGGGCGGACCGGGTCAACTGCCTGCTCTCAGGGTTCCTGGACGGGCTTTAGAACCGCTTCCAGTCGCCCGCGCCCTCGAAGGCCGCGGCGGCGGCGTAGATCGTGCCCTCGTCCCAATGCTTGCCGATCAGCATGGCGCCCACCGGCAGCCCGTCGCTGAGGCCGCAGGGCACGGACATCGCCGGGTGCCCCGTCACGTCGAACGGCGCGGTGTTGTTGATCATCTCGAACGCCCGCTGCACATACAGGCCCAGGCCCCCCTCGGCCGGCGGCAGCGGCGTCGCCACAATCGGCAGCGTCGGCATCAGCAGCAGGTCGTACTGCGCCAACGCCGCGTCGTAGGCGGCGCGCAGCCGACGCGCGATGTTCTGCGCCTTGGCGTAATACCGGCCGCGATAGGTGTTGGTGAAATACTCACCGACGAACATGCAGATCTTCAGCGTGTCCGACAGGTCGTTCGCCCGCTCCCGCCAGCCGGCATGGGCGTCCAGCAGGCCCACGTTGTACTGGCCCTTCCAGTTGAAGCCCATGCCGTTGCCGCGCATCATCTGCACCTGCAGGCCCTCGTTGCCGATGGGCGCCCATACGTCCTTGCCGATGCGGTGCATGGGGATGCTGACCTCCTCCACCACGGCGCCCAGCCCGGCCAGGCGCTCGGCCGCATCGCGCACCTTGGCGTCCACGCCCGGCTCGGAATTGGGCCAGCCGAACCCCTCCGCCACCACGCCGATGCGCAGGCCCTGCACGCCGCGGCCCAGCGCCTGGGTGTATGGCGCCGTGGTGCAGCCCGCCTGGCGCGGGTCGAGGCCGTCCGGCCCGGCC
Source organism: uncultured Acetobacteraceae bacterium (assembly GCA_964252005.1). GTDB lineage: Bacteria > Pseudomonadota > Alphaproteobacteria > Acetobacterales > Acetobacteraceae > CAHJXG01. Next base: position 61,284 of record CAXULX010000016.1, read on the forward strand.
AGCACCTCCAGCAGCAGCGCGTTGTCCGCGACCGTCGCGGTCATCGGCCCCGTGTGGTCGATGGTCGCCTCGATGGGCATGACCCCGGTATAGGGCACGAGGCCCCATGTGCCCTTCATGCCGTAGATGCCGCAGAACGAGGCGGGGATGCGGATCGAGCCGCCCTGGTCGCCGCCGATGGCCATATCGACCTCCCCCGCCGCGACCAATGCGCCGGAGCCGGAGGACGAGCCGCCGGCCGAGTAGCCACGCCGATGCGGGTTGTGCACCGGCCCCAGCGCCCCGGTATGGCTGCCGCCCGACAGGCAGAACGCCTCGCAATGCGCCTTGCCGAGGATGGTGGCGCCCGCGTCCAGCATCCGCGTCACGATGGTGGCGTCCTGGTCCGGCACGAAGCCCTCCAGCGTCGCCGACCCGTTCATCATCGGCACGCCGGCCAGGCACACGTTGTCCTTGAGCGCCACGGTCTTGCCGGCGAGCGGCCCGGACTCCGCGCCCTTCACCACGCTCTTCACGTACCAGGCGTTGTACTCGTTCTCCTCCGGCCCCGGCTGGTAGCCCGGCGTGCGCGGGTAGCGCACCACGGGCTTGTCGTCCGGCATCGCGTCGATGACGCGGTAGGACTCGACGGCGCCGTCCATCATCGCGTGAAACAGGCCCAGCCGTTCCTCGGACAGCTCCATCCCAAGGTCGAACACGATGTCCTGCAACTGCGACAGGGTCGGCTTCTCGACGCTCATGGTTGGCTCCTTGAGTTTATGAGGATTGGGAGTGGACGGGGTTACGCCGCCATGCCGACGAACTCGGCGATCAGCGCCGGGTCCTGCACGGCTTCCGGGCTGGTCTCGCGGGTGATGGCGCCCTTCTGGATGATGAGGATGCGCTGCGACAGCTCGGCGATGAACTTCAGGTTCTGCTCGACGAGCACGACCGTGACCGCGCCGCCGCGGGACAGCGCCTGCAACGTCTCGATGATCTCGTCGATGATGGACGGCTGGATGCCCTCCGTCGGCTCGTCCAGCAGCATCAGCCGCGGCGCCCCACACAGGCAACGGGCCAGCGCCAGCAATTGCTGCTCCCCGCCCGACAGCGCGCCGCCGGTGCGGTCGAGCAGGCGCCGCAGACGCGGGAACATCTCCAGCACGCCCTCGATGGTCCGCCGCTCCGGCTGCTTCGACAGCAGGCAGCCCATGCGAAGGTTCTCCTGCACGCTCAGCGCGGGGAAGATCTGGCGACCCTGCGGCACGTAGCCGATGCCGAGCCGGGCGCGCGCGGTGGGCGACAGCCGGGTAATGTCGCGCCCCTCGAACGCGACGCGCCCGCCGGTCGCCGGCAGGTAGCCCATCAGCGTGCGCAGCAAGGTGGACTTGCCCATGCCGTTATGCCCGAGGATGCCGACGAACTCGCCCGGCGCCACGGCGAAATCGACCCCGGCCAAGATGGGGATGCGGCCATAGCCGGAGCGCAGCGCCTCCACCTGGAGCATCACGCTGCCTGCTTTCCAAGATACACGTCGCGCACCGCCGCGTTCGCCATCACGCGCTCCACGTCGTCCTCCACCAGGATACCGCCCTGGTTGAACACCGTCACCGTGCGGGCGATCATGCGGATGAACTGCATGTCGTGCTCCACGACGATCAGCGCCTGGGTGCGGTTGATCTCGCGGATCAGCTCGGCGGTGCGCAGCACCTCCTCATGCGTCATACCTGCGGCGGGCTCGTCCAGCAGCACCAGCTCCGGCTCCTGCGCCAGCACGGTGGCGATCTCCACCCATTGCCGCTGCCCATGCGCCAACTGGCCCACCATGCGCCCCACAATGGGGGTGAGCCGCAGGCGTTTCAGCGTCTCGGCCGTGATGCGCCGGGCCTGCTGCGCCGAGCCGCGCCGGCTGGCCGCGACGAACACGTTCTCCTCGACCGACAGCCCGTCGAACACGTTGGGCACCTGCGTCTTGATGCCGACGCCGAGCCGCGCGATCTGGTGCGGCTCCGCCCCGGTGATGTCGCGCCCGCGCAGCAGGATGCGCCCGGCGCTCGGCTTGAGCTGCCCGGTCAGCATCTTGAAGAATGTGCTCTTGCCCGCGCCGTTCGGGCCGATCAGGCAGCGCAGCTCCATCTCGCGGAGCGCGAAGTTGACGCCGTTCACCGCGGTCACGCCGCCGAACCGCATGGTGGCGTCCTGCGCCTCCAGCAGCGGCACCGTCACGATTCCACCTCCACCGGCGCCGGTTCGGCGACCCGGCCGCGCCGCACGCCCGGCACCCGGCGCACCAGCCCCCGCACGACCGGCACCAGCCCCTGCGGCACCAGCAGCACGAACACCACCAGCACCGCGCCCAGCACCAGGTTGGCGTTCACCACATCCTGCGCCCCGATCACCGAGATCAGGTACTGGATGCCGAACGCGCCCAGGATCGGCCCGAGCAGCGTGCCCAAGCCGCCGACCAGCACGTAGATCAGCACCTGCGCCGACGCCGCCAGGCCGAACACCGTGGGGCTGATGAACGACCCCCAATTGGCATACAGGCACCCGGCCAGCCCGGCGATGCCGCCGCCGATGGCGAACACGATCAGCTTATAAAGCCGCACGTCGTAGCCCAGCAGCTGCGCCCGGGTCTCATTCTCGCGGATCGCCACCACGATGCGGCCGAAGCGGCTGGCGAGGATGCCGCGCAACAGGACGTATACCAGGATCAGCGCGCCCATCGCCGCGTACCACGTCTGCTGCGGGTCGAGCGGCGAGGACGGGTCGCCGGGCATGTTCAGCGGCGGCACCGAGGGCATCCCGTTGAACCCGCCCAGCGCCGCGTTGCCGATGGTGTAGAAGTCGCCCGCGGTGGAGTTCACCACGTTGAACAGGATCACCGTCACCGTCAGCGTGATGACCCCGATGTAGGCGTCGCTGATCCGGCCATAGAACATGAAATAGCCGAGCAGCGCCGCGAACAGCGCCGGCAGCAGGATCGACAGCAGCACCGGCATCGTGCTGTCCCCCATGTTCATCACAGCGACCGCGTAAGTGTAGCCGCCGAGGCCAAAGAACGCGGTCTGCCCGAACGACATGATGCCGCCATAGCCCCAGATGAACCCCTGGCTGAGCGCCAGAACCGCCATCGCCACGAACACCGTCATCTGCAATAGGCCGAACAGGTCGAACACCAAGGGCAGGCCGAGCAGCAGCGCGAGGCCCGCCGCGACCATGGCCGCGAAGCTGGCCCAGCCGGTCACAGGCTCCTCCGCAACAGCCGCCCGGTGATCCCCTGGGGCAGGATGCGGATCATGATGAGCGCCGCCAGCAGCAAGGCGACCTGCCCGAACACCGGGGTGGTGAGGAAGGTCGCGACCTCGCTGATGGCTCCGAACAGACCCGAGGCCAGGCCGGTGCCGGTGACGATGGCAGGCCCCCCGCCCAGCACGGTGATGAAGGCCCGGGCGATGAACGCGCCGCCCATCACCGGCGACACGCCCGACACCGGCGCCAGCACGCCGCCCGCCAGCCCGGCCAACGCGGAGCCGAGCGCGAACGTCATCATGTAGATCCGCTGCGGCGGCACGCCCAGCGCCGCCGCCATGTCCGGGTTCTGCATGGTGGCGCGCACGATCAGGCCGAACTTGGTGAAGCGCAGCACCAGCCAGACGCCCCCCGCCATCGCCGCCGCCACCGCGATCATGAACCACGAGTATAGGCTGGTCTGGTAGCCGCCGATGGCGAAGCCGCCGAACGGCGCCGACACGCCGCGCACCGTGTTGCCGAAGATCGTGGTGACCAGCCCGATCACCGCGAGGCTGAGGCCCCAGGTCGCCAGCATGGTGTCGATGATCCGGCCGTACAGGAACCGGATGAACAGCCGCTCGACCAGCAGCCCGAACAGCCCCACCGCCACCGGCGCCGCGACCAGCATCGCCACCCACAGGTTCAGCCCGGCATTGGCGCCGACCACCGTGGTGTAGGCGCCCAGCATCAGGAACTCGCCATGCGCCAGGTTGATGACCCGCATCATGCCGTAGATCACGCCGAGGCCGAGGCTCAGCAGCACCAGCACCGCGATGCTGTTGGCGACGTTGAACAGGAGGAGGGCGGTAAGCGCCATGGCGGGCGCGCCCTCAGGTCTTCACGTCGATGACGAACTGCTTGCTGAGCTTCGGCTCCTTAATCAGGTTGCACACCGCCGCGGTGTCCGCTGGCGCCTGGTCCGGGTAGGACTGGAACACGTCCCATTTCCGCTCCGCCGCCTTCGCCAGGTAGGCGTTCCTGACCACGTGGTGCGTGGCATGGTCGATGGTGACCTTGCCCGAGGGGCCATCGACGGCGATGCCGGCCTCCAGCGCCTCCGTCACCTTCATGCGGTCCAGCGACCCGGCCTTCTTCACCCCCTCCGCCCACAGCTTGAAGCCCTCATAGGTGGCGCAGGCGAGTTCGCTGATATACGGCAGCTCCTGGCCGAACTTGCCGCGCACCGTCTTGGTGAACGCGGCGCTCGGGGCCGTGGACAGCTCCTCATAGTAGCCATAGCTCGTCACGATGCCGTCGCTTTCGGAGGGCGCGATGGTGGCGATCTCGTTGACCAGGCCGAAGGTGGTGGAGGCGATGGGGATCTTGCCCTTCATCCCCGCCGCCGCCCACTGCCGGTAGAACGCGGTGTGGTTGGAGCCGACCAGCGCCGACAGCACGACGGACGGCCCGGCCTGCTGGATCTTGCTGATGGTCGCCGCGAACTCGGTGACATCAAGCGGGAAGAACTCGGTCGCCTGCACCGTGCCGCCGCCGTCGCGCACGTACTTGCCCATCCACTTCGCAGTGATCTGGCCGTAATTGTAGTCGGCCGCAATGATATAAGCCTTCTTGCCCCAGGTCTCCATGGCGTAGGGCACGAGCTTGTTGACCGTCTGCGCCGGCGTCGTGCCGGTGCAGAAGCAGTCGCGGTCGCACACGCCGCCCTCGTACAGCACGTTGTAGAAATACAGCGTCGCATAGCGGTCGAACACCGGGCGGATCGCCTCCCGCGACGCCGAGGTGATGCCGCCATGCACGACGGCCACCTTGTCCTTCAAGGCGAGCTGCTGGGCGTATTGCGAGTAGAGCTGGATCGTGGACTGCGTGTCGTAGTTGACCAGCTCGACCTGCCGGCCTAGCAGGCCGCCGGCCGCGTTCGCCTCCTCGACCGCCAGCCGGATCGTGGCGTGCATCGCCTGGCCGGAGGAGCCGATGGGGCCGGACAGGTCGAGCAGGCTGCCGACCTTGATCGTGTCGGCCGCCAGCGCGTGCCGGGCGACCAGCGGCGCCGCGAGCGCACCCCCCGCCAGCGTGGCGGCCGATTGCAGCAAACCTCGTCGTGACGGGCGGAAGGGGCGCATGTTCTACTCCAGGATGGCGACGGGTGACGACGGGTGACCATGGGATTGAAAGCAAATCCCAGGCCAGCAAGCGCGACGGAACCAGCCGCCCCGCTCCTGCCGGTTCAGGACGGTCCTACGGGATCATCCATGGGAACACATACTGTTGCAGCACGACCAGGATGCCGAGCAGCAGCGTCAGCGCGATGCTGTGCTTGAAGGTGCGGGCGAACACGACGCCTTCCTGGCCCTTCAGGTCGGTGACGGAGACGCCGGTGGCGATGTTCTGCGGCGAGATCATCTTGCCCATCACGCCGCCCGAGGAGTTGGTGGCGGCGATCAGCACCGGGTTCAGCCCGAGCTGGTTGGCCGCCACCACCTGGAGGTTGCCGAACAGCGCGTTGCCCGAGGTGTCGCTGCCCGAGAGGAACACCGCCACCCAGCCCAGGAACGGCGACAGCAGCGGGAAGAAGATGCCCACGGAGGCGACGCCGAGGCCCAGCGTGTAGTTCAGCCCGGAGTAGTTCATCAGGTAGGCGAGGCCCACGATCAGCGCCACCGTGAGGATGGCGATGCGGCTCTGCCGCCAGGTCTGGCCGACGCAGGCGGCGAAGCGGCCGGGGCCGACGCCGACCAGGGCCGCGGTGATGATGGCCGAGAGCAGGATGGCGGTGCCGGTCGCCAGCGGCTGGAACACCCAGACCGCCGCGTAGGGCCTATCGTTGTACAGCGTGATCAGCACCTGGTTGTGCAGGCCGGGCCAGGGCATCGACTGCTGGCCGATAGCGAAGATCTTGAAGTGCGTCCAGGCGATCACGACGACGGAGACCACGATCCAGGGCACCCAGCCCTGCCAGGCCGGCACCGTCGCCACAGGACGCGCCTGCACCACCTCCGCGCCCACGCCGCGGGTCGCCAGGCGGGGCAGGTTCATCGTGAACTCGGGCGAAGCGGCGGGTGTCCAGACCCGCAGGAAGGCGAGCGTCGCCGCCAGCGCGGTGAGCGAGGACAGTACGTCGGTCAGCGCATAGTCGAGGTAGTTCGACGACACGAACTGCCCCGCCGCGAAGCTGCCGCCGGCCACCAGCAGCACCGGCCACAGCGCGCGCACCGACCGCATGCCGCCATACAGCGCCATGACGTAGAACGGCAGCAGCATCGCCAGGAACGGCAATTGCCGCCCGATCATGGCGCCCAGCGTGACGGCCGGCAGCCCCGTGACCTGACCCAGCACGGTGACGGGCGCGCCGAGCGCCCCGAAGGCGACCGGGGCGGTGTTGAAGATCAGCGTGAAGGTCAGCGCCTCCAGCGGCGGAAAGCCCACCAGGATCAGCAGCGCGCTGGTGATCGCGACCGGGGTGCCGAAGCCGGAGATGCCCTCCAGCAAACAGCCGAAGCAGAAGCCGATCACCACCAGCACCACGCGGCGGTCATTCGGCAGATGCTCCACCACCCAATCGCGGAAGGCGTCGAACCGGCCGGAGACGACGGCGATGTTGTACAGCAGCAGCGCGTTGAACACGATCCACATCACCGGCCACAGCGCGAACACCGCCCCGGCCGCAACGCTGTCGAGCGCGAGGCCCACCGGCAGGTTCCAGACCAGCACGGCGATCACCAGGCCCGCGGCCAGGCCGCCCAGCGACGCCTGCCAGGCCGGGCGGCGCAGCACGCCCAGCAGCACCAGCACGGTCACGATGGGCAGCGCCGCGACCACGAACGACAGCAACAGGCTGCCTCCCACGGGAGTCAGCAATTGATGGAACACGACGTCCTCCGGAGTTCTGCCTTGCGCGGCATTGGCCGGGCACGCTGGCAAACGCCGCGGCATAAGGCAATGCCCGGCCCAGCGCCGATGCGGTCAGCCGACGCCCTCGTCCACCGCCAGCGCCGCGTGGACCAGGGCCAAGTGGCTCAGGGCCTGCGGCATGTTGCCCAGCATGGCGCCAGTGCCCGGGTCCATCTGCTCGTGCAGCAGGCCGAGGTTCGCCCCGGTGGCCGCGAGCAGCGCGTCCATCTGCTGCACCGCCGCGTCGTGCTCGCCCAGCAGGGCGAACGCCTCCACCAGCCAGAACGCGCAGGCGAGGAAGGTGCCCTCCTCCGCCTCCATCCCCGAATAGCGGAACACCAGCGGGCCGCGGCACAGCTCGCGCCGGATCGCGTCGCGGGTGAGCGCCAGCCGGTCGCTGCGCTCGAAGCCGAAGCGGGCCGCGAGCAGGAGCGAGGCGTCCAGCCGGTCCGTGCCGGGATGCAGGGTGTAGCTCTGCTTGGCCTCCGACCAGCACTGCGCGTCCACCCAGTCGCGGATGCGGTCGCGCTCGCGCCGCCAGCGGTCGGCGTGGCTCGCGTCGAGCTGCCCCGACGCAGCGAGCCCGGCCGCGCGGTCGAGCGCCGTCCAGCAGCCGAGCTTCGACATGGTGTAGTGCTCGGCCTGCTCCAGTTCCCAGATGCCGGCGTCGCGGGAGCGCCACAGGTCGGCGCAGCGGTCGGCCAAGTCCGCGAGCAGGCGCCGGGTCGCGAGGTCGAGCACGTGGCCGCATTCGACGAACAGCGCCGCGGTCTCCATCAGGTCGCCGAACACGCCGAGCTGGAGTTGCTCCCGCGCCCGGTTGCCCTCCCGCACCGGCTTGCTGTCCCGGTAGCCCGGCAGGTCCAGCTCGCGCTCCTCCGGCGCGAGGTCGCCGTCGAGGCGGTACATCACGCGCAGCCGCCCGCCGTGGCGGAGGATGGTGGCGATCAGCCAGGAGAACGCGGCCTTGGCCTCCTCGACCGCGCCGACCCGCAGGAACGCCTTGACGGTGTAGGCGACGTCGCGCACCCAGGCGAAGCGGTAGTCGTAGTTCTTCCCCGTCCCGATCCGCTCCGGCAGCGAGGCGGTCGCCGCCGCCGCCGTGGCGCCGGTGGGCGTGAACAGCAGCAGCTTGAGCGCCAGCGCGCTGCGCCGCACCGCCTCCCCGTAGCGGCCCTCATAGGCCAGGCCGCCCGACCATTCGCGCCAGGCTTGGTCCGACCGGTCGATCCGCGCGTCGATGGCGGCGAGCGGCGGCAGGATCAGCGGCTCGTTCGACGACGCCAGCAGCGCCAGCACCGAGCGCGACCCGGCCTGCGTGGCCAGCCGCGCAACAACCCGGTCGTCCGCCTCGATCAGCCGCTCGACATCGTCGCTGGCGCGGAGGGCCGACACCGTGCCGTCCAGATGCAGCACGTCACCATGCGGGCTGGGTTCGCGCCACGGGTTGGCCTGATCGAGCCGCCGTCCCGGCCGAACCTCGATGCCGAACTCGACAGTGCCGTCCAGGCCCTCGACGCGATGCGCCAACTCGCTCCACGGCAGCCGCCCGGACGGGCCGCTGTTGAGCGAGTAGGTGACGCGGGCGCGGCCGGACGCCGTGCTGAACACCTGCTCCAGCACGTTGCTGCCGGGGCGGTAGTGGCGCTCGACGGTGAACGGCCCGGCCGGCGTCATGGAGAGCCGCCCGCCGTCCTGCCCCGCCAGCAGGCGGTCGAAGAACGCGGCGCTGTCCAGGTTGGGCACGCACCACCAGTCGATGGAACCGTCCGAGCCGACCAGTGCCACGCTGCGGCCGTCGCCGATGGCCGCATACTGGTCCAGCGGCAGCCAGTCCCCGTCGCGCCCAGGACTCAATACAGGATGCTCAAGGCAGGTGGTTGCCCCCCGTCACGCCATACACCTCGCCCGTGACGAAGCTCGATTCCTGCGACGCCAGCAGGACGTAGACCGGTGCGAGTTCCGCCGGCTGGCCCGGGCGGCCCATCGGCACCTCGCTGCCGAAGTCCGGGATCTTCTCCTGCGGCTGGCCGCCGCTCGGCTGCAGCGGCGTCCACACCGGGCCGGGCGCCACCGCGTTGACGCGGATGCCCTTGGACGCGACCTGCTTCGCCAACGCATGGGTGAACGCGGTGATCGCGGCCTTGGTGGAGGCGTAGTCCAGCAGGGTCTGCGACGGCTGGTAGGACTGGATCGAGGTCGTGTTGATGATCGTGGCGCCGGGCGGCATGTGCGGCAGCGCCGCCTTGCACAGCCAGAACATGGAATACACGTTGGTGCGGAAGGTCGCGTCGAACTGCTCGGTCGTGATGTCGGCGATGTCCTTCTGCGCGGTCTGCTTGCCCGCCACGTTGACCAGGATGTCGATGCCGCCCAGCGCCGCCCGGCCCTGCTCGATCAGCGTCAGGCAGAACGCCTCGTCGCTGAGGTCGCCCGGCATCGCGACGGCCTTGCGGCCGGCCGCCTCCACCAGGCTCACGACCTCCTTTGCGTCCGCCTCCTCGGACGGCAGGTAGTTCAGCACCAGGTCGGCGCCTTCCCGGGCAAAGGCAATCGCCACCGCGCGGCCGATGCCGCTATCCGCCCCGGTGATGACGGCCCGGCGGCCTTCGAGGCGGCCGAACCCGCGGTAGCTGTCCTCGCCATGGTCGGGCTTCGGCTTCATGTCCTGCGCGAGGCCGGGGACGGATTGCGGCTGGTCCTCGAACTTCGGCCGCGGGTACTGCTTGGTGGGGTCCTGCATCGCGTACTGGTTCTTGGTCTGCGCGCTCATCCGATGGCTCCGGCGTTATGGGGTGCGGGGCCAAGCAACGTGACGCAGCAGCACGGGTTCGCCGCGCGGGCCGCCGGCGCCGCTCAACAAAGCACGACCGCCGCCGGGCCCGGTCGTGCGGGCCAGGAGCCTGAGCCCCTGCCGCGTCGGCCACGTGCATCCGCCGGGCAGGCGGACGGGATCACGGCGGCCCGCCGGTTTCCTCCAGCGTCAGCAGCCGGGTCAATGCCCGCTCGACGGTCGGCAATTCCCACTCGCCGCCGGACGGGCGGGACAACATCACCGTGCCCTGCACGGTCGGATGCATGAGGTAGCGCAGCCGTGGGGGCTGGCCCTGGAAGATCTCCGCGACCTCCAGGAAATCCGGATGGTCGGCGGCGATCCTGGCGCATAGCCCGTAGGGACGGGTGCCGTCCCAGGTAACGATGACGTTGAGTTGCGCGAGGGTGAAGGCCGGATGGTGGGGGGTGCCTCGCTCGGTCCTGGCAGGCATTGCGGGCCTCGTGCTCCGTCGCGGCGCCATCAACCACGCGGCCCCGCCCACGGTCACGTCATGATATGTGCGGGACGCTGTGCGCGAGACGTTGTGTGCGAGTCGGGGACCAAAGCGTCCGCAGCCCAGTGCCCGCGCGTTACGCATTTGCATCGAACTCTGCACGGGATCGTGACTTCGTCCGTGCGCGACTCCGGCCAAGTCATGGAAAACGGGCATCCGCTGTCGCGTTGCGGCAACACACCGCCTGGTACGTAACTTGCGTCATCGTTTCGCCACACGTTTCTCAACATGTTTGAAAACGCGGCTTGCTATAATCGGGTCCAGCAGGTTTTGCGTGCGTTCGAGGCTGGGAGGGAGCTAGCGTCGCCAGGTATCGCAAGACTGGCGTCGCTTGCCTGGGTGGAAAGACCGCCCAACTCTGACTCTGGTCGCGTGGATCTGCTGGCGACCGGACCCGACGCCGTGTCCGTCGGTCCGGTCCCTTTGGGGAGTTTCGTGATGCTTAAAGAGAACGATGTGTTTTCCCTGCATGCCGCCCTTCGTGACCAGAGGCAGGCGAAGGAACTCAGCCTGTCCGAATACCTCACGGCATGCCGTGAGGACCCCGGCTGCTACGCCAGCCCCGCCGAGCGGATGCTGCGCGCCATCGGCGAGCCGGAACTGGTCGATACCTCGCGCGAGCCTCGCCTCGGCCGCATCTTCCTCAACCGCACCGTCCGCATTTACCCGGCCTTCTCCGAGTTCCACGGCATGGAGGAGACGATCGAGCGCATCGTCGGCTTCTTCCGGCACGCGGCCCAGGGATTGGAGGAGCGCAAGCAGGTGCTCTATTTGCTGGGTCCCGTCGGCGGCGGCAAGTCGTCGCTGGGCGAGCGGCTCAAGGCGCTGATGGAGCAGGAGCCGATCTACGTGCTCAAGGCCGGCCATGAACTCAGCCCGGTGTTCGAAAGCCCGCTCGGGCTGTTCGACCCGGAAACCATGGCGGAGCCGCTGCACAAGCAGTACGGCATCCCGCGCCGGGTGCTGACCGGCATCGCCAGCCCCTGGGCGCTGAAGCGGCTGGAGGAGTGGGACGGCGACATCGAGCGGTTCCGCGTGGTCAAGCTGTATCCCTCGCGCCGCAAGCAGATCGCCGTCGCCAAGACCGAACCCGGCGACGACAACAACCAGGACATCTCCGCCCTGGTCGGCAAGGTCGATATCCGCAAGCTCGAAACCTACAGCCAGAACGACCCCGACGCCTACGGCTTCTCCGGCGGGCTGAACCGCGCCAACCAGGGCATCCTCGAGTTCGTCGAGATGTTCAAGGCGCCGATCAAGATGCTGCACCCCCTGCTCACCGCGACGCAGGAGGGCAACTATCTCGGCACGGAGAACATCGGCGCCATCCCATTCCAGGGCATCCTGCTGGCCCACTCCAACGAGGCGGAGTGGCAGAGCTTCCGCAACAACCGCACCAACGAGGCGTTCCTTGACCGCGTTTCCGTGGTGAAGGTGCCGTACTGCCTGCGGGTGACGGAGGAGGGGCTGATCTACCACAAGCTCATCAGCGGCTCCGCCCTGGCAGAGGCGCCCTGCGCGCCGCACACGCTGGAGATGCTGGCGCGCTTCGCCGTGCTGTCGCGCCTGAAGCCGCACGCCAACTCCCGCCCCTTCGCCAAGATGCGGGTCTATGACGGGGAGAACATCCGGGAGACCGATCCCAAGGTCCGCACCATGCAGGAGTACCGCGACAACGCGGGCGTGGACGAGGGCATGGACGGCATCTCCACCCGCTTCGCCTACAAGGTGCTGTCGGCCACGTTCAACCACTCGTCGAGCGAGGTGTCCGCCGATCCGGTGCACCTGATGTACGTGCTGGAGCAGGCCATCCGCCGCGAGCAGTTCCCGCCGGAGACGGAGGCCGCCTACCTCGCCACCATCAAGTCCGAGCTGGCGTCGCGCTACGCCGAGTTCATCGGCAACGAGATCCAGAAGGCTTACCTGGAGAGCTACGGCGACTACGGGCAGAACCTGTTCGACCGCTATCTCGACTACGCCGACGCCTGGATCGAGGACCAGGACTTCAAGGACCCCGACACCGGGCAG
>CAXULX010000017.1:0-71656 GCA_964252005.1 uncultured Acetobacteraceae bacterium
CCGTGCACCACATCATCGACGCCGACGTGGCCGACAGCCCGCCTTGGCTGATTGTGGCGCCGCCGATCCTGGCCGCGCCGGGCCTCGTGGCGCTCGCGGCGCACCGCGTCGAGTTCGAGCGGCGCTGGTGCGTCGACGCGCTGACCGGCGGGCTGCCCTGGATCTGCACCTACAAATGCGCGCTGCGGCTGTGGCCGGAGATGCCGTCGCACTCGAACCAGGGATTGCGATACGAACGGATGCCGGCCGGGCTGGACCGCGCGCTGGGCCTGCCGGCGCACCGGGCGGGGCCGGACGCCTACGTGACGGCGCACCACCTGCGCGACATGCTGCGGGAGGCCGGGCTAGACCAGCTCGTCGCCTGGTCGCGGGAGCCGGCGCTGCTGGTCCGCGTGCCGTTCGGCCCGTATCGCGGGCGGCGCTGGGCCGAGCTGGAGGACGCGGCGCTCGACGCCATCCTGGACCGCAACAGCGACCGCGACGTGCGCTTCACCGCCCGGCACGAGCGTGACCGCCGTCAGACCGCGGGTCCGGCGCCGACACCGCAGGCCCTGCTGCTGTAACGCTACCCGGCGGCCGGCAGGCTGGGTTATGCTCGCCGGGGACTTCGCAGGAGCGGACATGTACCGGGCCACGGTCGGCGGCGAACGGCATCATTTCCCGAGCCTTGCCGCCTTGATGGCGGAGGCCACGCCGCTCCGCAGCGGCGATCAGCTGGCCGGGCTGGCGGCGGACAGCCAGGCCCGCCGGGTCGCGGCGCAATGGGCGCTGGCCGAATTGCCGCTGACCGAGTTCCTGAGCACGGCCGTCGTGCCCTACGAAGCCGACGAGGTGACGCGGCTGATCCAGGACACCCACGACGCCGCCGCCTTCGCGCCCGTCCGGCACCTGACGGTCGGCGGGTTCCGCGAGTGGCTGCTGTCGGACGCCGCGACCACGGAGGCGCTGGCCGCCCTGGCGCCGGGCCTGACGCCCGAGATGGTGGCGGCCACGAGCAAGCTCTGCCGCCTGCAGGACCTGATGGTGGCGGCGAGCCGGGCGCGGGTGGTGACGCGGTTCCGCGGCACGCTCGGCCTGCCGGGCCGGCTCTCGACGCGGTTGCAGCCCAACCATCCCGCGGATGACCCGCGCGGCATCGCGGCGAGCGTCTTGGACGGCCTGCTGCTCGGCTCCGGCGACGCCTGCATCGGCGTGAACCCGGCCACCGACAGCCCGGAGCGCACCCATGCGCTGCTGTCGCTGCTCGACGAGATCCGGCAGACGCTGGCGATCCCGACGCAGACCTGCGTGCTGGCGCACGTGACCACCACGATGGCGCTGATGCGCCGCGGCTCACCGGTCGATCTGGTGTTCCAGTCGGTGGCGGGGACGGAGGGCGCGAATGCCGGGTTCGGCATCACCCTGGCGCTGCTGGACGAGGCGCATGCGGCGGTCCAGGCGCTGCACCCCGGCCTGAACGCCATGTATTTCGAAACCGGGCAGGGCAGCGCCCTGTCCTCCGGCACGCATCACGGGGTGGACCAGCAGACGCTGGAGGCGCGGGCCTACGCCGTCGCCCGGCGCTACCAGCCGTTGCTGGTGAACACGGTCGTGGGCTTCATCGGGCCGGAATACCTGTTCGACGGCAAGCAGATCACCCGGGCGGGCCTCGAGGACCATTTCTGCGGCAAGCTGCTGGGCCTGCCGATGGGGGCGGACGTCTGCTACACCAACCATGCCGAGGCCGACCAGGACGACGCCGACGCGCTGCTGGCGCTGCTGGCGGCGGCGGGCCTCAACTTCGTCATGGGCGTGCCCGGCGCCGACGACATCATGCTGGGCTATCAGAGCACCTCCTTCCACGACGCGCTGGCGATGCGCGAACTGCTGGGCCGTCACCCGGCGCCGGAGTTCGAGGCGTGGCTGGGCGAGCAGGGCCTCTTGGACCAGGCCGGCCGGGTGCGCCCGCCGGGCGGGCCGGCGCGGCTGTCGCAGCGGTTCCAGTCGCTGCTGGCCGCCGCGTGACCGACCTGGCCTGGACGCCGCTGCGGGCGCTCACCGCCGCCCGGATCGGGCTGTCGCGCAGCGGCGCGTCGCTCGGCACCGCGCCACTGCTGGAGTTCCGCCTGGCCCATGCCCGGGCGCGGGACGCGGTGCATCAGGAGCTGGGCGCGGTGCCGGCGCTGGAGGCGTTGGGCCTGCCGGTGGTGACGGTGCGCAGCCGGGCCGCCGACCGGCGCAGTTTTCTCCTTCGCCCGGATTTGGGCCGCGCCCTGGACGACGACGCCGGGCCTGCGCTCGCGCCGCATGCCGGGGCGCATGGTTTGGCGGTGGTCGTGGCGGACGGGCTGTCCGCGCTGGCGGTCGAGCGTCATGCCGCGCCCGTGCTGGCGGCGCTGCTGCCGGCGCTGCGCGCGGGCGGCTGGGCGTTGGGACCGCTGGTCGTGGCGCATCAGGCGCGGGTGGCGCTGGGCGACGCGGTGGGGCGCGCGCTGGGTGCCGGCGCGGTGCTGGTGCTGGTGGGCGAACGGCCGGGCTTGTCTGCGCCGGACAGCCTGGGCGCCTACCTGACCTGGGCGCCCGCCGCCGGCACGACGGACGCGGACCGCAACTGCGTGTCGAACATCCGCCCGGACGGGCTGGGGTATCAGGAGGCCGCTTGGAAGCTGGCGTTTTTGCTGGACCGGATGCGGGCGATGGGTGGGTCGGGGGTGGGGCTTAAGGATGAGTCTGATGGGGTGGCGCTGCTGCCTGATCCTGTGGGTCGGCCCTGATTCAACACCCTGGCCTCAAAGAAAGCAGGTCTTCTTGGAAGGCTGCCAGTTCGATCTTTGCCCAGAATGCAATGCCAGTCGTAGCCATGCGGGCCACTTTGATGCGGTTGACGCTTTGGGTCGCCCTAACAAAGCAGTTAACCTGCTCCCGTCTGGACTGAACTAAGCTTAGCTGGAAAGAGGGCGGTTATGCAGGCGATCAACATCCATGCTGCCAAGACCCAGCTTTCTCGATTGCTGGACGAAGTTGCAGCGGGCAAAGAGGTCATCATCGCCCGTGCCGGTACGCCGGTCGCCAAGCTCGTACCGCTTACCCCTCCCTGCGCGCAACGGCGCGTGCTCGGCCGTCTCGCCGGGCAACTCGTCATGCCCAAGGATTTTGATGCACCGCTGCCTGGGGACGTGCTCGACGCCTTCGAGGGGCGCTGATACGCCTGACGCTTGAGATGCCGCCTTCAATACGGTGTTGCTGCACCGAGGCAAAGGGCGGAACCAAGCCCGGCACCCTCAGACCCCGCGCCGCACCACCTGCCGCCCCACCGCGGCCCCCACCATCGCGAGCGTCGGCCCGCCTGTCGCCCAGCCCGGCGCCTGCGCCACCAGCTCATCCAGCGTGCCGCGCAGCACCCGCTGCGCTGGCCGGCCGCCGCGCTCGATCAGCGCCGCGGGGGTCGCGGGGTCCAGGCCGGCCGCGAGCAGCCCGTCGCGCAGCGCCGGCAGGCTGTCGAGGCCCATATAGACCGCGAGCGTCCCGCCCCGGGCCAGCACGGCGAAGTCGAGGTCCAGCGCGCCCCGCACCAGATGGCCCGTCGCCAGCGTCAGCGTGCGCGCCGCGTCCCGGTGCGTGAGCGGGATCGCGGCCCCGGCGGCGCAGGCCAGCGCCGCGGTGACGCCGGGCACGATCTCGAAGGCGACGCCGGCGGCGGCCAGCGCCTCCGCCTCCTCGCCGCCGCGGCCGAACACCAGGGGGTCGCCGCCCTTCAGCCGCACCACCTTCCGCCCTTCCTGCCCCAGGCGGACCAGCAGCGCGTTGATCTCCTCCTGCGGCATCGAGTGCGCGGCGCGGGACTTGCCGACCTCGATCCGGTCGGCGTCGCGGCGGGCCATGTCCAGCACTTCGGTCGTCACCAGCCGGTCGTGCACGATCACGTCGGCCTCCCCTAGCAGGCGCTGCGCCCGGATCGTCAGCAGGTCCGCCGCACCCGGCCCGGCGCCCACGAGATAGACGATGCCGGCCGGGTCCGCGCCGCCCTCGATCTCGCGCCGCAGCTCCCGGTCCGCCGCCGCGTCGTCGCCGGCCAGCACCAGGTCGGCGACCCGGCCGCCCAGCGCCCGCTCCAGCACACGGCGGCGCTGCGCCACGTCCGGCAGGCGGCGGCGGATGTCCTCCTTGTAGCGGTCGGCGAGGGTCGCCAGGCGGCCGAAGGCCGGGGGCACCATCGCCTCGATCCGGGCGCGCAGCAGCCGGGCCAGCACCGGGGCCGTGCCGCCGGAGGACACGGCGATGCTGATCGGCGCGCGGTCGATGACGCTCGGCGTGATGTAGCTGCACAAGGCGGGGCGGTCCACGATGTTGACCGGGATGCCGCGGGCCTGCGCCGCCGCCGACAGCGCCTCCAGGTCTGCGTCCGGCGCGTCGGCGCCGATGGCGAGGGCGCAGTCATCTAAGAGCGCCGGGTCGAACCGCGCCGCGGTCGCCACCATGGCATCGGCCCGGCGCAGCGCCTCGGCCTTGCGCGTCGCCGCCTCCCCTTCCCCCACGACGAGGACGCGGCGGCCGGTGAGCGACAGGAAGATCGGGAAATACTGCATGCACCCAAGGTCGAGGCTTCCCTGTGCCGCGGCAAGGTGTTCAAAGCGGCGGCGTGAAGGTTGTGGAAGTCACCAACGTCGATTTCTCGCTGCGGCACTTCCTCCTGCCGCTGATGCGGGCGGCGCAGGCGCGCGGGCACGAGGTGCTGGGCGTCTGCGCCGACGGGCCGTTGCTGGCGGACGTGGAGGCGGCCGGGCTGCGCACGGCGCCGCTGCCGATGGCGCGCAGCCTGTCGCCCGCCGCGCAATGGCGGGCGCTGTGGGCCATGGTGGCGCTGTTCCGGGCGGAGCGGCCGGACATGGTGCACGCCCACATGCCGATCAGCGGCGTGCTGGCCCGGCTCGCGGCCCGCATCGCCGGCGTGCCGCGGGTCGCCTACACCTGCCACGGCTTCCTGTTCAACCAGCCGGGGCCGTGGTGGCGCCGGGCGCTGGGCTTCGTCATGGAATGGGTTGGCGGGCGGCTGACGGACATCACCCTCACCGTCTCGACGGAGGAAGCCGCCGACGCCCGGCGCCTGTGGATCGCGCGCCGGGCCGTGCCGGTCGGCAACGGGCGCGACCCCGCGCGCTTCCGCCCGGACCCGGCCGCCCGCGCCCGGGTGCGCGGGGCGCTGGGCGTGCCCGACGACGCCGTCGTCATCGTGATCGTCTCCCGCCTGGTGCGGCACAAGGGCTATCCGGAGTTGCTGGCCGCGATGCGCGACGTGCCCGGCGCGGAGCTGTGGGTCGTGGGTGACCGCCTGCCCTCCGACCACGGGGCGGACATGGGGCCGCTGTTCGCCGCGAGCGGCCTCGGCCCCCGCCTGCGCCGCCTCGGCTACCGCGCGGACGTGGCGGACGTGCTGGCGGCGGCCGACATCTTCACCCTGCCCAGCCACTTCGAGGGCCTGCCGATGTCGGTGATCGAGGCCATGCTGACCGGCCTCCCCGTCGTCGCCACCGCCATACGCGGGCCGCGCGAGCAGGTGGCGGACGGGGAGACCGGCCTGCTGGTGCCGCCCGCGGCCGTGGCGCCGCTGGCCGCTGCCCTCGCGCGGCTCGCGGCGGACCCGGCGCTCCGGGCGCGGATGGGCGCGGCCGGGCGGGCGCGGGCGGTGGCGCTGTATGACGAGGCCGCGGTCCTGGCGCGCACGCTGGACCTGCTGGGCCTGTAGCGGTATGGGGCGGCATGGCCCCCCTCCGCATCCGGCGCGCGCTGATCTCCGTCTCCGACAAGGCCGGGCTGGTGCCGCTCGCGGGCGCGCTCGCGGCGCAGGGGGCCGAAATCCTCTCCACCGGCGGCTCCGCCCGCGCGCTGCGGGGGGCGGGCGTGGCGGTGACGGAGGTGGCGGACCACACGGGCTTCCCCGAAATCCTGGACGGCCGGGTGAAAACATTGGTGCCGCAGATCCACGGCGGCATCCTGGGCCGCCGCGACCTGCCGGAGCATGTCGCGCAGATGGAGCGGCACGGCATCGCGCCCATCGACCTCGTATGCGTGACCCTCTACCCGTTCGAGGCGACGGTCGCCGCCGGCGCCGAGCCCGCCGCGTGCGTCGAGAATATCGACATCGGCGGCCCCGCCTTGATCCGCGCCGCCGCCAAGAACCACGATCACGTCGCCGTCCTGACCGACCCGGCTCAATACGACGCCCTGCTCGCGGAACTCGCGGAGCACGGCGGCACCACGCAGGCCCTGCGCGTCCGCCTGGCCGGCGAAGCCTACGCCCGCACCGCCGCCTACGACGCCGCCATCGCCGCCTGGTTCGCCCGCAATGAGCCGTTCCCCCAGCGCCTTACCCTGTCGGGCACGCTGCGCCAGACGCTGCGCTATGGCGAGAACCCGCACCAGCAGGCGGCCTTCTACGTCCACGGCGCGCGGCCCGGCGTCGCCAGTGCCACCCAGGTCCAGGGCAAGACGCTGTCCTACAACAACCTGGGTGACACCGACGCCGCGTTCGAGTGCGTCGCCGAGTTCGACGAGCCCGCCGTCGTCATCGTGAAGCACGCCAACCCCTGCGGCGTCGCCACCGCGGGCACGGTGGCGGAGGCATGGGACCTGGCGCTGCGCTGCGACCCCGTTTCGGCGTTCGGCGGCATCGTGGCGCTGAACCGCCCGCTGGACACCGCCACGGCCGAGCGCATCGCGGCGATCTTCACCGAGGCCATCATCGCACCGGATGCCGACGAGGGCGCCCGCGCCGTGCTGGCCCGCAAGAAGAACCTTCGCCTGCTGCTGACCGGCGGCCTGCCCGACTCGGCGGCGGCGGGGATCACCGTCCGCAGCGTCGCGGGCGGCTTCCTGGCGCAGTCGCGCGACGCCGGGCGCATCGACCCGGCGGCGCTCCGCACCGTGACCCGGCGCGCGCCCACGGCGGCGGAGTTGGCCGACCTGGTGTTCGCCTTCCGCGTCTGCAAGCACGTGAAGTCGAACGCCATCGTCTATGCCAAGGGGCACGCCACGGTCGGCATCGGCGCCGGGCAGATGAGCCGGGTGGACAGCGCCCGCATCGCCGCGTGGAAGGGCGCCGAGGCCGCCCGCGCCGCCGGGCTGGGTGAGGCCCTGACGAAGGGCAGCGTCGTGGCGTCGGATGCGTTTTTCCCCTTCGCCGACGGCCTGGAGGCCGCCATCGCCGCCGGGGCCACCGCGGTGATCCAGCCCGGCGGGTCGATGCGGGACCCGGAGGTGATCGCGGCGGCGGACGCGGCGGGGGTCGCGATGGTGCTGACGGGGATGCGGCATTTCCGGCATTGAGGGGCTGCCGAGTCAGCCGAACATGTCTGGCCGCGTTGCCGCGATCTGGTGGTACAACTCCGCGGAAAAGGGCGGAAAATTACCGAGTGGGTCACCTCAGTTGCCGACTGCCAACGGCATTCCCAGCGGGCGAGACCGGCTCGTGGCCCACCGCTCAACCGGCACCGCTGCTTGGACTGCCAGGAAAATTACCCATAGAGCAAAACATACGTTGAGATGCCGATAATGCAGATGCAGGTGCGCTGCCGCATGGCTCGGCATCAGCACCCACCAGAGCGACGAAACGACTGCTCCTGCCAGGCCGACGAGCGCCCAGCGCCGGAACAGAAGCGCCGGCGAGCGGCCGAGACGTTTCCGTTGGTGGTCCATAGAGAGGAATGCCACCGCTATAGCCAGCCAAAAAGGCGCGAGCGTCAACCCGAAGACGCGGTAGGTGTGCACGGCTTCTACCTGATCGCCCATGCCGCCGGCGAAAAGGCTGCCGAGGTCACCCAGGAGCGGAAGGCGCACCGGATCAAGCGAGACGAAGTGCAAGATGAACAGAGCTGCCACGGTCTGGAGATAGTCGGCCCAGCTCTGCATGTGCCCCATGCCGTTGCGGTAGGCTGCCGCGCCAGACAGGTCGCCGAGCGCATCTGAGACGGAGCCGTAGAAGATCACGACCTGCGCCAGATGCATCGCGTGGGCGACGGCGAACCCGGCGGCCGCAAGGACGCAACGCCAGAGCGCAAGCCGGTACCGCGGCCGGCTTGATGGCGTGATCCAGGGCAGGGCGCACTCGACCAACAGCGGGACGAGCGCCACCTCGAAAAAGAAGTCGAACGATATCCAACCCTGCAGAAATCCTAGCAGAAGCGCGGGCGCACGCAGGTGGCTGTTGCCCAGGCAAAAGCCCATCTCGGCAAGCAGCAGGGCCTGGGCATACCCGAGGCAATGGATGGAGCCGTTGCCGCTGTAGAACGGGACGGCGGCCAGGGAAGCCAGCATGGTGAGCCATGCTGCGGCCTCGCCAAAGCGGCGCCGGACATTCAGGCCGAAATACAATGCGGCGAGACCGCACAGCACCAAAGGCACGATCCGTAGCCGCGACACCGGCTCGAAGCCGAGCGCCTGCTGGGCAACGAACAGGATGTACTCGGGGCCGGGAGGATAGTGCGTGTAAACGCCGGTGTCCGTGACGCTTCTCTCAAGGACTTCGGGACGGTCGCCCTTGAACCCGTAGCCGCCGTAGCGGTGCCCAAACAAGACATTCCCCAGCCCGGTATCATGCCAGAAGCCCTGGACGCGGAAGCCATCAACCTCCCGCAGCACGTTCGCCTCGGAGTAGGGATCAACCGACGACAGATCGTTGCCCGAGCCGAGCGCCTGCACCCCGGCGATTGTCGTCCCGATGCAGCACAGCACCAGGAACAGGAAGAAGCGGACATTGCGGCCGAACACCCTAGTCATAGCTCATCTCCACCGCATGCGCGGCGCGGTCGTGCGGGCCAATGGCCCATCCGGTGGCCACCGCGGGCGCGACAGGAATTGATTGCGGTGTCATGCGCAGAGAGGCGGGAATGCAGGCACGGGCGCCGCCGCAGGGCGGATTTTCATGGACATGGATACACGGCGCGCACGGCATCCCAGAAAAGTAAATCCAATCCCGCACCCGCCTCGGCCGCAGCCGCGTGCGTGGGTCGGTCGGCCCCCAAACGCTGTCGCACGGCACATCGAGCGCGCGGGCAAGATGCAGTAAGAGGGAGTCGATGCCGATGAACCGCTCTGCCCTCGCGATCACGGCCGCAGACTGCGCAATACCGAGCTTCCCAGACAGATCGCGACAACTGCCAAGCGTGCGTGCAATGGCCGCGCAGAGTGGCCGATCTGCTGACCCACCCAAGATCACGACAGGGAGGTCCGTGCCAAGGGTCGCCATCATGCGCCGCCACTCGTCTGGACGCAGTTGCCGGGCGTGCCCGAAATCCGAGCAGCCAGGGCCGATCACGACATAGCGCGGCGGCAGCTCCAAACCGTCCGGCAACCGGGAAGCGCGTATCCGAAACCCGAACGCGGCATGAACCTGCTCGACCGGGATGTTTGAAAGCCCAAACCAGGCCGCCAGCATGTCGTAGAACGCATAGACGGGACCTTGGGCGTTGAAGAACGTCATGTGGGTGTAGAAAGCCCGCCGCCAGAACGCGATGTCGTCCACAAAGCCGATACGGTTGCGAACCATGGTCAGGCAACTGAACACGGTGGTCAGCCGAGAGTGAACTTCCAGGTCAATCAGATGATCGCACCGCCACGCGGCCTTGATGATCGCATGCAATGACGAGACGCACAGCACCCAGGCGTTGCGTTCGTCAATCGTCCAGCACTCATCGAACCAGCCGAAGTTGTCGGCGAAATCGGTGACGGCGCGCGTGCCGATCAGGAAGAAACGCCCGGGCGGGAACTGGCCGCGGATCGCCTGCAGCGATGGCGTGGCAAGAAACAGACTGCCCGCCCCGACCAGCTTGATCACCACGCAGCCGTGACGTTGGTCCAGAGTGTGCCGTCGCCGCAACAGCAAGCCGAGGCCGCGCACAGGAAGGAACAATAGGATCAGCAGCAGGTTGCCAATCCAGAAGTCAACGGCCTGTTTGGTACGGAAGGTCATCGTAGCTTCAGTCGCGCAGGCCCGGCAGCGGGCGTTTGCGCCGTCCGCCGGGCCCCGCACGCCCATACGACCAGCCCCGGCAAGCCGCACAGCAGGCTGAATCCCCCGAACAGCAGCGAAAGCGCCAGCGCCTGGCCGGCAGGCACGCCGCAGCGGCCCAACAACAGGACCAACGCACCTTCCCGCACGCCCCAGCCACCGAACGAAACCGGCAGCGTGGCCGCAAGGATTACGGCCGGCATGACCAGCAGCATATCCCAAAATGTCACGGGTATCCCAAGCGCCCGCGCCAGCAGGAAAGCACAGAGCGTGAAGTTCAGGTTGCTGAGCAGGCTGCATGCCGCCAACCCTGCGCCCCAGAGCGAGGTCACGAGGCACCGCGCTGCGGCAGCGGCGGACGACAGCACCTCCCAGTGCCGCAGCCGGGTCATGAAGGGCGGCGCACGGTCGGCCACCAGCAAAGCGGCACAGCCTGCAAGGCCGCATGCGAGCAGGCCGCCGGCCAGGGCCGTGTACCCCGGCTGGCCGTTGCGGCTGACGAAGGCCGGCGCGGTCGCACAGCAAAGCACAAGCAGTGTAAGCAGCATGGAGACCCGCTCCAGCAGCACGCTTTGCGTGGCGGGGCGCAAAAGGTAGCCCTGCCTTGTGGCAAGCAGAACCCGGACGCCATCGCCCACAAGCATCGGCAGAACTTGTCCGATGACGCAGGCCACCGAGAAGAACAGCAACAGCTCGCCGGCCCGGGCGAGGCTGCCGATGCCGCGCAACGCCATCCACCAGCGCAGCCCACCCATGAGCGGGATCAGCAGGAATGCCGCAAATGCCAGCAGAAGGCCGGACGGGGATGCGGCCGCGAGGCTGCTCCAAACGTCGCCGACATCCATCCTGCGCAGGATGAGCCATACGGCTGCGAGCGAGATGGCCGTCTTCGCGGCAACGCCAGCCAACCGACGCGCCGCCGGCGCAAAGCCCGCCTGGATCCGATGCCCGGTGCTGATTGAAACAAGGCGGCCCGACGTGCTGCGCCAGCAGGAACGGATCGAACGCACCCCGGTGATGGACATAGGAGTGACGCTCACAGTGGAACCTACGGGTTGCCGAGTTTGGATGTCACACTCTCGACAGTTGCTGTGTCCTAAGCAACGCAGCAATTGTCATAAACAGTTCGCCTCAATTCGCAGCGAACAGGCCGAGAAGAACTGCGAGGCCGACAACACGAATTGCCCCTTGTACGCCGTGCCGATTTGCGGCATCTCTACGTCATGGCCGACGCCCCCTCTGCTCCCCTCCACTGGCAGGACCGCATCGACCACTACGTCCGGCAAACCGGCTTTCCCCGCAGCCTGTTTGTGGCAGAGGACGGCCGGGTGGTCGGGACCTGGATCATGGGCAACGACTACCGGGTCCGATCCAGCTACTACGGCGGCTATCCCGCGGGATACCTGCGGCGGGTGCGCGCCTTGTTCCCGGACAAGCAGCGCGTCCTGCACCTGTTCAGCGGCAAGGTCGATCTGGCCGCCTGCCCCGGCGACACCGTCGATCTCAACCCGGCGCTGAGCCCCACCTACCTCGATGACGCGCAAAGCCTCGCCGCGGTGCCGCTCGACCGCTACGACCTCGTCCTAGCCGACCCGCCGTACAGCATCGAGGACTGCGAGCACTACGGCACGAGCATGGTGAAGCGGAACCGGGTCATGCGGGCGCTGGCGGGGCTGCCGGCAGGGGCGCACGTGGTCTGGCTCGATCAGGTATTGCCGATGTACCGGAAAGATACGTTCACGGTCGAGGCCGTGATCGGCATGGTCAAGAGCACCAACCACCGGTTCCGGGTCGTCACGATCTTCCGGCGTTGACCGCCTCCGGCCCGTCCTCCGCCGCCGCCC
Organism: uncultured Acetobacteraceae bacterium; assembly: GCA_964252005.1. GTDB lineage: Bacteria > Pseudomonadota > Alphaproteobacteria > Acetobacterales > Acetobacteraceae > CAHJXG01. The sequence goes on from CAXULX010000017.1 coordinate 11,827, forward strand.
GCATCGCCGCCCACACGGCCGCGACGTCCGCGCGTTCCGTCAGCTCCGCGCCGATGGAGACCCGCACCATCCAGCGGCCATCGACGGTTGCCGGGGTGAGGTAGGCGGCGCCCGACCGGTTGACCCGCTCGGCCCAGGCGCGCGTGTGCGCGTCGAGTGCGTCGCCCTCCATCCCCTCCAGCGCATGCCGCACGCAGACCGTCTGCAGCGGCACCGGCGCCACCACGGTCCAGCCCGGCGTTGCCGCCACCTCCTCCGCGAGCCAGGCGGCGTTGGCGAGGTCGCGGCGCAGCCGGGCGGCCAGGCCCTCGATGCCCTGCTCGCGGATCATGAACCAGAGCTTCAGTGCCCGGAACCGCCGGCCGAGCGGGATGCCCCAGTCGCGCAGGTTGCGGACGCGGTCATCGACGCCGCTCTGCAAGAAACTCGGGTTGGTGGACATCACCCGCACCAAGTGCCCGGGGTCCCGCACGTAATACAGCGAGCAGTCGAACGGCGCGCCCAGCCATTTATGCGCATTGACGACGATGCTGTCGGCGCCCTCGACGCCATCCCAAAGATGCCGCATCTCCGGCAGGATCATGGCGCTGCCGGCCATCGCGGCATCGACGTGCAGCCAGACGCCGTGGCGCGCCGCGACGTCGGCGATGCCGGCCACCGGGTCGATGGCCGTGGTCGCCGTCGTGCCGGTGGTCGCGACGATGGCCGCCGGGAGCAAACCGGCCCGGCGGTCCCCAGCGATCATCGCCTCCAGCGCATCCGGCCGCATCGCGTGGGCGGCGTCGCAGGGCACCAGCCGCACGGTGTCGCGGCCCCACCCGGCCAACAGCGCCGCCTTGTCCACGGAGCTGTGGCTCTGGGCCGAGACATAGACGATCAAGGGCGACGGCTCCGCCTGCAAGCCGCCGCGGGTCAGCGCGAAGCCGGTCGCCCGCTCCCGCGCGCAGATCAGCGACACCAGCGTGCTGGTGGAGGCCGTGTCCTGGATGACGCCGCTCCATGCGGCAGTCAGCCCGAGCATCTGCCGCATCCAGTCGGTCACGACCTCCTCCAGTTCGGTGAGCGCCGGGCTGGACTGCCAGGACAGGCCGAGCACGCCGAGGCCGGTGCTGGCGAGGTCGCCGAGCACGCCGGCCAGCAGCGCGTTGGCCGGGAAGTAGCCAAAGAAGCGGGGGTGCTGCCAATGCGAGAGGCCCGGCAGCACCAAGTGCTCAAGGTCCTCGATCACCCGGCCGAACGGCTCGCCGTCGCGCGGCGCCGCAGCGGGCAGCGATGCGCGTATGGCGCCGGGTTCGCTCGGCGCCATGACGGGACGATCCGCGAGCGTCGCGCGGTAGTCGGCGATCAGGTCGATCAGGCGGTGCCCGTGGGCACGGAACTCGTCAGGGGTCATGGCGCCTCCGGCCGCGCACGGAGCCGGGACAGCCCGGCGATGGCGGCATGCCTCGATGGAAGCATGCCGCCAAGGGGGACGCTACAGGCCGCGGCCTGAGCGCACCATCGCCTCGCGACGGGGCGCGCCGGCGCCGCCGCCGAACCACGCCGCCACCGCGCCGAGCGCCAGTGCGACGAAGCCGAAGATGCCGGCGCTGGCGAGGCTCTTGCGCGTCGCCTCGGCCGCCTGCTGCGCCTTCTGCTTCACCTGGTCCGCCGCCTGCCGCGCCTGCTGCTCGGTCTGCTGCAACCGGGTGCGGGCCTCGTCCGGGCTGATGTTGGCCGTCTTGGCCAGGGCATCCACGGCCCGGTCCCGCGCCGCCGACGCAGCCGCCTGGTCGCCGCTCACGCTGGCCCGGACATACGTCATGATGTCGTCCTGCGCGTTCTGCGCCTCGTCCGGGTTGGTCAGGCGCTTGACCTGGGCCTGCAGGGCGTCGCCGTTCGTGTTCTGCGCCACCCCCGACACGGCCGAGGCCGCGCCGCGCCCGGCCGCGCCCACCGTGCTGCTCAGCGCGTTGAACGTGCCGCCGATGATCCCGCCCACCGCCGAGGTCAGCAGGTAGAAGATGATCAGCGTCGCCGCGCACCACGACACGAAGCCGTGCCAATGCGCGGTGTTGTTGTCCGACGTGCCGCACAGCCGCCCGGCCACCACGCCGCCGACGAACGACGCGATGATGCCGGACAGCGTCCACCAGAGGCCCGCGGTGATCGAGAAGCCGGAGGCCGTCGGGTTGTCGCCCGTGTTCGCGGCGTCGAGCGAGGACGCGCCGATGCCGATGCCGAGGATGTTCAGCAGAAGCTGCACGACCATCGCCGCGACGACGCCGGCCAGGATCGCGCCCCAGGAGACGCGGTTGCGCATGAAGGTGCGCTGGTCATCCGGTACGACGGCATCGACCGTCGCGCCGCCTGCCGGGTAGGTGGGGATCAAAGCCATGACGCGCCCTCGTCAGCGGTGCATAAGGCGGGCGAGCACGTAGCCGACGCCGACCGCCCCGAGCAGGGCCACCATCGGACGCTCCTTGAGCAGGCTGTCAACCTGCGTGCCGATGGTCTCGGCGCCCTCGCGCACGGTGTCCTTGGCGGAGCCGTAGGCGTTCTGCAACTGCCCGCTGACCTGGTCCGCCTTACCCTCGGCCTGCATCTTGTTGTCGCCCAGCAGGTCGCCGGCGGCGTCCTTCACCTTGCCGCCGAGATCGGTGGTGGCGCCCTTGATGCGGTCTTCGTCCATCGCTGCTGTCCTTTTCCATGTTCACGAACCGGGGGTCCGGTCCGATGTAATGGCCTCTAACCACGGAGGGCGCGGACGGTTGCATGGGGAGGGGCAGAGAGCGTCCGTATTCCTCTGGCTTCTCCATAGCATTATGCTATATTATGCCATGAAGATCGTGCGCTACGCTGCTGAGGCAGCCCGGGATTTGAGGCGGCACGGCAACATGGCCGCCCGGGTCCGCAAGGCCATCAGCGAGTATGCCGAAGGGAACAGCGCCCATGCCAACAATGTCACCCGCCTGGTCGCTTCGATCGGCAGCCGGATGCGCATCGGCGATTACCGCGTGATCTTCGAGGAGACCGAGACGGCGATCACCGTGACGAAGATCGCGCCGCGCGGCGGTGCTTACGACTGAATGGAGGGTTCCGTGGACAACAACACCATCACCTTGACGTGGACCGACTACGAGGACCTGATCGATGCGCGCGACCACGCCCAGGCCATGCGCGGCGTCGCGACCGGCGCGATGGAGACGCTTTCGGACACCGAGCTGGACGCCTATCTAGCGGCCCAATCGCCTTTGGCATTCTGGCGCAAGCACCGCGGCCTGACCCAAACGGCTCTGGCGGCCACGGCCGGGATCACCCAACCCTACCTCGCGCAGATCGAGGGCGGCTCGCGTGACGGCAACGTGGCGCTGTTCGCCAAGCTTGCCCGGGCCTTGCGGGTGCGTATCGAGGACCTCGTGCCCATCGAGTGACCGTCGGGCAGGCCGCTGCCAGACCATTTGGACGACCGCCCTACCCCTGCCCGTCGCCGAGATCCTCGTGCCAGGTGCGCCCGTCCCGCTCGATCAGCGCGATGGCCGCGGTCGGGCCCCAGCTTCCGGCGGCGTAGGGCCGCGGGCGGTCGGCCCGGCTGCCCCAGGCGTCCATGATCGGCGACACCCATTGCCACGCCGCCTCCACCTCGTCCCGCCGCATGAACAGGGTGGAGTTGCCCCGCACCGTGTCCATCAGCAGGCGCTCGTAGGCATCCGGGAACCGGCCGCCGAACGTCTTCTCGTAGCTGATGTCGAGGCCGGTGGGGCGGAGCTGCAACCCGCCGGGGCCCGGCTCCTTGGTCATCATCTCCAGCCGCATCCCCTCCTCGGGCTGGAGCCGGATGATCAGCTTGTTGGCGGCCAGCGTGTGCTCCTTGGGGAAGATGGAGAAGGGCAGGCTGCGGAACTGCACCACGATCTCCGACACCTTCTGCGGCATCCGCTTGCCCGTCCGCAGGTAGAACGGCACGCCCGCCCAGCGCCGGCTGTTCAACTCCGCCTTGATCGCGACGAAGGTCTCGATGGTGCTGTCGTTGTGGCCGAGGTCCGCGAGGTAGCCCGGCACCGGCTGCCCGTTCACCGCGCCCGCGATGTACTGCCCGCGCACCGTCAGCGCCGGCACCTCGTACGCCTCGTGCGGGCGGAGGCTGCGCAGCACCTTCAGCTTCTCGTCCCGCACCGCGTCCGCCTGCAACGACACCGGCTGCTCCATCGCCAGCAGGCACAGCAGCTGCAGCAGGTGGTTCTGCACCATGTCGCGCAGCGCGCCCGAATGGTCGTAGTAGCCGCCGCGCCCCTCGACGCCCACCGTCTCCGCGACCGTGATCTGCACGTGGTCGATCACGTCGGCATTCCACAGCCGCTCGAAGATCGTATTGGCGAAGCGCAGCGCCAGCAGGTTCTGCACCGTCTCCTTGCCGAGGAAGTGGTCGATGCGGAAGGTGCGCGCCTCCGGGAAGCAGCGGCCGACCTCGTCGTTGATGGCGCGGGCGGAGGCGAGGTCGCGGCCGATGGGCTTCTCCAGCACGACCCGCGCGTCGTTCTCGTTGAGGCCGTTGCGTGCCAGCGCGTCGCAGATCGGGCCGAACAGGTCGGGGGAGGTCGCGAGGTAGAACACCCGCACCCGGTCGGGCGACAGCAGCCCCTGCAACTCGGACCAGTCCTGCTCCGGCGCCGCCGCGTCCAGCCGGGCGTAGTGCAGCATCTTGTAGAAGCCCGCCTCCGCATCGCCCTTCAGGTTGTCCGCCTCGACATACTGCCGCAGCGCCTTCTTCGCCCGGCCGCGGTAGGATTCGATGGACAGGTCGGACCGCGCGACGGCGATGATCCGCGAGTCTTCCGGGATTTGGCCGTCGAGGAAGCGGTGATACAGCGCCGGCAGCAGCTTGCGCAGCGTCAGGTCGCCGGTGCCGCCGAAGATCACGAAATCGAACGTGGGGACGGGGATGATCTTCGACATCGGGCACGCCTGCTGTGGTGGACAGTGCCGGGTTAGCACGGCGGCGGCTCGGGCGGCAAAACGGCGATGCCCGCGTTGACCGCGCCGCCTGCTCCCGGCCACGATGGCCGGCATGGGCATGGGGCGCCCCGGGGGCGGCCATGGCGCATTGGGTGAGGTTCGAGCGGGCGGGGACGGACGGGTTCGGCCTGCTCGACGCGGCCACCGGCGGGATCGCGATCCACGCGGGCGACCTGTTCACCGGCCGGGCCCCCACGGGGCAGGAGGCCCATCTCGACGAGGTCCGGCTGCTGCCGCCGGTGGCGCCGGGCAAGTTCATCGGGCTGTGGAACAACTTCCACGCGCTCGCGGCCAAGCTCGGGCAGTCCGTCCCGACGGAGCCGCTGTATTTCCTGAAGGCGGCGACGAGCCTGCTGCCGTCCGGCGGCGTGATCCGCGCGCCCGCGGGCTATGCCGGCAAGATCGCCTATGAGGGCGAACTCGGCATCGTCATCGGGGGCCGCTGCCAAGGCGTGAGCGACGCGGAGGCGGAGGCGGCGATCTTCGGCTACACCTGCGTCAACGACGTGACCGCGCTCGACATCCTCTCGGCCGAACCCTCCTTTCCGCAATGGGCGCGCGCCAAGAGCTGCGACAGCTTCGGCCCCTGCGGCCCGGCCATCGCCACCGGCCTCGACGTATCGAGCCTGCGCGTCTGCACCGTGCTGAACGGGCGGGTGCGGCAGGACTACCCGGTGGCCGACATGATCCTCCCGCCCGCCCGCATCGTGAGCCTGCTGTCGCGCGAGATGACGCTCGAACCCGGCGACCTCATCGCCTGCGGCACCTCGGTGGGCGTGCTGCCGATGCGTCCGGGCATGGTGGTGGAGGTCGTGATCGACGGGATCGGCACGCTGCGCAACACGGTGGCCGGCAGCGAGCCGGCGTAGCGGGCCGGGGGTGAACCCGGATGGCACCGTGCTGAAGGCTTGAACGAGTTCGTCGCAGCGGCTGCAGCCTTGTGTGCCTCAACCAGACGACATGATTCCATTAGGCATTCTCAGTGCGCGGTTGAGGCGACGCCGCCCCGGCCCCGCGCCTCAAGCGCCGCAACCCGCTCTGCGGCCCGAGCTTCCATCGAGCGGCGGATGAACCGGCGCCGCATCGGCTTCAGCACAAACAGCGCCAGCCCCGCGGCGAGCAGGTTGACGAAAGCCGCGAGGTAAAGCACCGACAACCAGGAGCCGGTCGCCTCACGCAGCAGGCTGCCGAGCGGGACCAGCAGCGCGGCCGTACCCTTGGCCGTATAAAGCAGGCCGTAGTTGGTCGCGGCGAAGCGGCGGCCGAACGTGTCGCCGCAGGTGGCGGGAAACAGTGAATAGATCTCGCCCCAAGCGAAGAATACGACTCCGGTCAGCACGACGAAGGCCATCGGGTCGTGAGCCAGCGCGATCAGCGCAAAGATCCCCAAGCCCTCCAGCAGGAACGCGATGAACATGGTGTTCTCGCGGCCGATCTGGTCGGAAACCCAGCCGAAGAACGGCCGCGTGAGCCCGTTCAGCACCCGGTCAATCGACAGTGCGAAGGTCAACGCCGGCATGGTGAGGAAAAACAGCGTCACCGGTGTCTGGGCCACGCCGAAATCGGCGGCAATGACCGAAAGCTGGGCGGTGGCGACCAGCCCGCCCGCACCCACTAGTACGAATATAAGGTACATGAGCCAAAATACCGGCTCCCGCGTGACCTCGCCGGGCGAGTAGTCGCGGGTGATGTCGTGCAAGCGCGACGGACGGGTGGCGATCATGCCGCCGGGCGAGACGGGAGCCTCGCGGACGATCTGCGGGCCGGGCGGCGACCGTAGCGCGGCGGCCACCAGCACGACCACGATCCCCTGCAGCAGCCCGAAGAACAGGAACGTGGCCTGATAGCCTTGGCTTGCGATCATGTTCGAGATCGGCACCACCGTCACCGCCGACCCGGCGCCGAAGCCCGCAGCGGTGAGCCCGGCGGCAAGACCGCGGCGGTCGGGGAACCACTTGATCGCGTTGCCCACCGTCGCCCCATAAATGAATCCGGCGCCCACGCCGCCAACGGCCGCAGCGACGTAGAGCAGGACCAACGAGTCGGCCCGGCCGTTCAGAACCCAGGAGGCCCCGATCAGCAGCCCTCCGGCGCCGACCGTCAGCCTGGGGCCGATCCGGTCGATGACGTAGCCCTCCAGCGGCAGCAACCAAGTCTCACAAATGACGAAGACGGTGAAGGCAACCTGGATCGCGGCCCGGCCCCAGTGCTGCGCCTGATCGATCGGCAGCACGAACAGCGTCCAGCCGTATTGCAGGTTGGCGATCATCACCATGCAAACGATGCCGAGGACCAGTTGGCCCCAACGGGAGTGTAACGCGGTCAACAACGGCGGGGCCTCCGGAAACGAGATTAATCATAAACTTCAAGCGGGATAGCCAGGCGTGTTCCCAGACCATCCACGAACCGTGCAATCCTGCCTCTTCTATGGCGCACCTCCACAAAGGCGAGCGCGACCAGAATGATGTCCTGGGCGATACCGAACACCATGAAAGCGTGCTTGATATCCCTGGGCGGCAATCATGGGCCTTGACCGGCACCACCGTCCGCGCCGGTCCAGGAACCCTTGACCGCGTCGCCCGCGCAGGTCGCGTAAACGACGCCTGCCCCCATGCCCGACACGACCGCGTCCAGGTACAACATCGCCAGCGACCCGGCATGAGCGTTGACGACCCACGCCACTCCGACAAGCACGCCACCGAACGCCACCGTCAGCTTCGGCCCGCGCCGCGGCCCCGGCACATCGACCAGCCAGCCCCCCGCAGGCGTCAGACAGGTTTCCAACGCGATGAGGATGCTGAACGCCCACCGGATTTCGACCATTGACCAGCCCTGCGCCTGCCGGATCGGCTGCACGAACAGCGTCCGGCCATACTGCGGGTTGGCGATCAGCATCATGCACACGACGCCGAACACCAGTTGTCACCACCAAAGAGAGGCGGCCGGTGGACCTGTCTCATCCTGCATGCCACGTCCCCTGCGTTGTTTGGGCGACCCTGCTCATCAATGCGGGACGCCGCGCGCCGTGGCTAGGTCTACAACGTACCATTCGGCCTGAGCCAGGCGGCCCACCCGCAATTTTCGGAATGTTTTGTCATCGCGCCTGGCAATCTATCCGATCCAACCAGCCCTGCCCAGACCCGGCGGCGGCCTGCACGTCGAACGACAGCCGCAGGAGCTGGTGGTCGGCGGACACCACCGCCTCTGCCGACGATGGGGCGGCGCCCAGCGCCGGGTGCCGCAGCGTCATGCGCCAGCGCCCCGGCGCCGCCGGCGCGACCTGGGCCTCAAGGCGCGCGTCCCGCTTCCAGCCCGGCATGAACACCGGCACCGTGGCAGCCCCGTCCGGCAGCCAGCGGGACCAATAGAAGGCGAGGGCGTAGGGCGTGCGGGTCCGCGGCGGCATGGCGGTGCGGGCGAGGTCGAGGTCCGGGCGCCGCTCCGGCTGGGCCGCCGGGTAGTCGGGCAGCCACGCCTCGCCGAAGCGGCCGGGGTCCCAATGGCGGGCGAAGGCGGGATGCCGGCGGCGGAACTCCGGCAGCGACCGCGACTGCACCCGGCTCCCCAGCAGCCCGTCGGGACCGCGGGTGAACACGTCCCATTGCTGGCGGCTCGGCCGGCCGTTGATGAGGGTGCGGTTGTTGACCGCGACGGATTGCAGCTCGCCCGCCCGCCAGGTGCTGATTTCCTGCGCCAGGTACTGGACCGTCCAGAACCACAGGTACTGGGCGTCGAGGCGCGCGGTCACGTCGAGGGTGGTGACGCCCTGCGCCTCGGACGCTTCCGCCCGCACCGCGACACGTCCGGAGTGGCTGGTGACCCCGGCATAACGGCACACCTCCGCCGCCCGCGCCGGAACGAGGGAGACTGCCATCAGCACGGCGGCAAGGCCGGGTGCGGCCCATCCTGAGGTGACCATGGCGATCTGCTCCCGCGGATGCCGCGCCGGACCCGTTGTGCCAGGCCGCGGCCGGAGGGGGTGCGCTAGGGCGGCGTGGACCGGACCTCGGGGGCGCCGGGCAGCTTCGCCTCGCTGGGACCCGGCGGGGCCAGAGCTTCACCGCCTGCACGGCCGGAGAAAACCGGGACCGGGCCGGACATGCATCCCGAGATCAGCAGGCCAGCGCAGGCGATCACGGACAGCCTCGGCATCATGCCCCCCATAAGGCCGCCCCTACCCCAGCCAATGCGGGTTCTGCACCGTGCCGTCGAAGTGGGTCGAGACCTTGTACCGCTCGGTCTTCCCATCCCGGGCCACCGCCTCGGTCTTGGCCAGCAGCTCCGCACGCTGTTCCGGCGTGAACGGCGCGAAGCTGCGCACGGCGATCAGCGCCTGCTGCAAGATCGGCAGGCTGTCGATGCCGCAGACCTGCAGGCTGATCGGCAGGCTCATCGGGTAATGCAGCATCTCCAGCGGCGAGGCGACCTTTGCGTCCAGGATGAACGGGTCGCCGAACGCCTTCATGCCGAGCACCCCGGTGCCGTGCGCGGCGGCCACCGGCAACACGCCCTGCTCGAAGCTGTCGAAATGCGCGTCCATCACGTTGAGCGGCATCTGCACGGTGTCGAAGTGGAACCCGTGCCCATCCGCGACCTCGAACATATGGCGGTGGATCGCCGGGCTTTTGTGGCCGGTGAAGCCGATGTAGCGGATCTTGCCCTGCTCGCGCGCGCGCAACGCCGCCTCCAGCGCGCCGCCGGGGGCGAACACGCGCTCCGGGTCCTCCATGCGGATGATCTCGTGGAATTGCAGCAGGTCGATGTGGTCGGTCTGCAGGCGCTTCAGCGATTCGTCGATCTGGCTGGCCGCCGCCTTGGCGGTGCGCCCGTCGATCTTGGTCATCAGCAGCGTGCGGTCGCGCCAGCCGCCGGACAAGGCGCGGCCCAGCCGGAGTTCGCTCTCCCCGCCGTTGTAGTCCCAGCAGTTGTCGCAGAAGTTGATGCCGGCATCGAGCGCCGTGTGCACGATGCGGGTGGCCTCCTCGGCGCTGGGTCCGCCGGGCTTGGCGAGGTGGAAGCCGCCGAGGCCCACCAGCGAGACGCGCTCCCCGGTGCGGCCCAGGGCGCGGTATTTCATGTCCGCGTGCTCGGCGATCTTCGACGTCACCGGGCCGGTCGCCTTGACCTGGCCGCCCTGGCTGGTTTGGCCGACCACGTCCATCGGGGCGCCAACCGCCGCCGCCGCCACGCCCGCCACGGTCGCCTTCATCAGGTCGCGTCGTTCCATGGTGCTCTCCTACCCCTTGCCGATGACCCGCAGCGCGGCGCAGGCCGCGCCGTAGCCGTTGTCGATGTTGACCGCGACGATGCCCGGCGCGCAACTCGCCAGCACCGCATTGAGCGCCGTGTGCCCGCCCGCCGCCACGCCGTAGCCCACGGAGGTCGGCACCGCGATGACGACACCGCCCACCAGGCCGCCGACCACGCTGGGCAGCGCCGCGTCCATGCCGGCGGCGACGATCACCACCCGCATGTCGCGAAAATCCTCCACCCGGCGCAGCAGCCGCCACAGCCCGGCGACACCGACATCGGCGATCAGCCGGGCCTCCTGCCCCTGGAAGCGCAGCGTGCGCGCCGCCTCCCGCGCCACCGGCACGTCCGAGGTGCCGGCGGTCAGCACCGCGACCTGGGCCGGGCCGGCGGCGGGCAGCGGGTCGCCGGAATAGGCGGTGCGGGACACCGGGTCGTAATCCAGCGCCTCCCGCTGCGAATGCGGGAGGGCGGCGAACCGCTCGGGGTCGAGCCGGGTGAGCAGCATGGGGACCTGCGCGGCATCGAGGATCGCCGCGATCTGCTCGGGCGACTTGCCGGCGCAAAACACAGCCTCCCCGAAGCCGAGCCGCTGCGCGCGGACCTCGTCCAGCACGAACTCCGGCTCGTCCTGCGTCATGCCGGCACCAGAAAGGCGCTGCCGTTGCGGTAGGCGGCGAAGCGCACCAGGGCGGGCAGCCCGGCGGCGTCGGCCAGACGCTGCAACTCCGCCCGCAGGCCGTCCTGCGCCGTGTCCATGGCCGCGAGCGCCGCCGGGTCCAGTTCGATCACCACCCCGTTCGCACGCACCCGGCAACGCACCGTCCGGGGCGACAGCCGCGCCGTCACCAGCGTTTCCGCCGCGTGCACCATGGCGAGTACCGGCGCCTCGATGCGGATGCCGGTCTCGATCCGGCTCGACAGGCACGGCGCGGACGGCAGCTCCGCGAGCGACCCCAGGCCAAGCTCAGCGGCAAGCGCCCGCACGGTGCGTTTGTCGATCCCGGCCTCCACGAACGGGTGGCGCACCGCATGCGCCCGCGCCGCCTCCAGCCCCGGTCGGTACTCGCCGAGGTCGTCGAGGTTGGTGCCGGAGACGATCTGCAACGCCGTGCGCGACGCCACCGCGCCGTACAGGCTGGTCTTGCAGAAGAAGCAGCGGTTGACGGGGTTGGCGCGGTAGGAGGGGTCGGCGAACTCGCCCGCATCGAACACGTCGAGCCGCCAGCCCTCCGCCGCCGCCAAGGCGCGCGTGCGCTCCGTGGCCTCGGGCGGCACGGCAGGCGAGGTCGCGTGGTGCATCGTGACGCCGCCCGGCCGGGCGCGGTGCGCGGCGGTGGCGAGCGTCAGGCTGTCGATCCCGCCGCTCACCGCGACGGCGATGCCGTTCATGCCGGAAAGCGCCGCGTGCAGGCGGCCGAGCGGCGTCATGCGGGGTTCCGGTCGCGGCTCAGGGCCAGCCGCTCGGCCTCCTGGCGCAGGCGTGCCCGGGCGGCGTGGGAGGGAACCGGGCGCAGGTGGTCGGCCTCGGCCTTGCCGGTCACCACCGTGGCGCCGTCCTCGCCCGGGCGTTCCACCAGCTTCACCGTCGTCTCCCGGCCCTCGATCTCCACCGCGGCGAAGCGCCGGGTCAGGGCGCGGCCCTCGACGACATGGGTGCGGAGGCCGATGGTGGTGGTCTCCCGGAAGCACGCCTCCACCGTGGCGTCGAGCGCGTCCGGCGCGGCCAGCACCTGGACATGCACCGCCAGGCGCGACTTCTTGCCGAACGCCGCCATTTGCAGCACGTCGTGCACCCCCGGCAGGGCGCGCAACCGCTCCAGCCCGGTCGCCAGGTCCTCGCCCGACTGGTCGTCCACCTCGAAGCTGATCACCGCCAGCTCCCGATGGCCCGGCGCCGCGTCGGCACCCTCCGCCTCGAACACCAGGGCGCGCAGGCAGTTGCTGAGGCCCGGCAAGCGGCGCGTGCCGAAGCCGTATCCGGAGCGACGCAGCGTGCCGCGGCCCGGCGCCGCCTTGCATTCGAGGTAGCGCAGGATCGCGGCCCCGGTGGGCGTGACGCGCTCCCCCGCGATCCCGTCGTCATGCACCGCAAACCCCTCCAGCAGCAGCGCGGTGGCCGGGGCGGGCACCGGCATCGGCCCGTGCGCGGTCTGCACGGTGCCGCCGCCGAGCGGCAGGGACGCCACGCTCCAACGCGCCGGCGCCAACGCGGCGATGACGGCGGCGGCGGCCACGATGTCGGCGATGGAGTCGGCCGCACCCACCTCGTGGAACGTCACCGCGTCGGCCGGCACGCCGTGCACCCGGCCCTCCGCCTCGGCCAGCACGGCGAAGATGCCGACGGCGTGGGCACGGACCGCCGGGGCGAGCGGGCCGTCTTCCAGCCGGGCGCGGATGTTGCGCCAGTGCGCGTGGCGGTGCCCATGGTCGTGCGGCGCGTCATCCACCACGAAGCGGCTGCCGGTGAGCGTGCCGTCCGCGTGCGGCAGCAGGCGGCAGCCGACAGGCGCCATGGCCTGCGCGGCCTCGATCGCCGCCGCGCGATGCTCGGGGAAGGCGTCGAGCAGGCAGGCGACGAACATGTCGCCCGCCGCGCCGCCAAGCGGATGAAGGTGGATGTGCCGCATGTGTCCCCGCAATCAGCCTCCGCAACGCCGCAGGCGGCCGGCGGTTCGATGGCAAGGCGTTGGTGGCGAGGTGTCGGTGGGCCACTGGGCCGGACTACCGGCGTCCGCCGAACCGGCCGCCGCCGTGCCCGAAGCCCCCGCCGTACCCGCCGGCCCGGAAACCGCCATAGCCGCCGTACCCTCGATACCCGTAGCCATAGCCGAACCGGCCAAATCCGTAGCCGAAGCGCAACGCGAACACGTCGTCGTAGAAGAACGGGTAGCCGAAGCCGATCCCGGCATAGACCGGGTAGGCCGGATAGTCAGCATAAAGCGGCACGGGCGGCGCGAGCGGCTGCACCAGGTTCCGCCGGGCCGTCATGCAGCGCAGGTAGGCGACGCCCGGCGGCAAAGCCTCGGCGGGGGGCGGCGCGGCGTTGGCCTGAACCGCGTTGACCTGCGCCGCGGTCGGCTGGTCCGGCGCGCCCGGCGGCAACCCGGCCGCGGCAGCCCGGCAGGCCGCGTCGTCTTGCCGGAACTCGGCCTCCGTCTTGGCCGGACCCGGCACGGCGACCAGGGGCGCCGACGGCGGCGGCAAAGGCGCTGCCACGCACCCGGCCAGCACGCCCGTCAGCAGCACGGCGCCCCACGCAACGGCCCCATTCATGGCGGTACACTCCCTCACCCGCTACACATCCGCATGCAGGCCGCAGATGCAAGCCTGCAACCGGACGCCCGGCGCCGCGTCCCCGCCTCACGCCAACTTCGCCGAAGGACCACAGCCGATGCCGGCCACCGCGCAGATCATCTACCAACCCTACGTCGCCGGGCCGCGCGGCGCGTTGAAAGCCGGCACGCCGATGGCCTGCCGCACGCCCGAGGAGGGCATCCGCCGGGCGGAGCGGGCGTTGGCCGGCGGCTCGATCCTCGGCGCCCGTGTCGTGCGGGTGTTCCACGACGACGCGGCCGACGAGTTCGGCGCCCCGGAGTACCTGGGCGAGTTCGGCCAGGTGCCGGAGGAGGCGTCATAAGGGCTATCGCCAGACGTCGGCGTAGTCCTCGACGAACGACCGCAGCGCCGTGGGCGGCCGTCCGATGAGCCGCGCCAAGTCCGGCACCACCTCCGCCGCCAGGCCGAGCCGGGCGACGGTATAGACCCCGGTCATCACCAGGCCGAGCGCCCATGGGTGCCCCGCCGCGCGCATGTGGCGCAGGAAGGCGGGGATGCCCGGGTTCCGGTAGGCGACCGGACGGGCGAGCACGTCGGACAGCAGGGCCGCGACCTCCTCCAGGCTGAACGCGCCGTTTCCGGTCAGCGTGTAGGCGCGGCGCTCGTGCCCCGGCTCGGTCAGCGTCCGCGCGGCGGCCTCCGCCACGTCGCGGACATCGACGAAGCTGGTGCGGCCCCGGCCGGCGGGCGCCCAGATCTCGCCGCGGCCGCGGATGTCGTCGCGGTGCACGGTCGCGAAGTTCTGCATGAAGTCGTTGGGCCGCAGGTGCGTCCAGGCGAGGCCCGACGCCTCCAGCAGCCTCTCGATCCCGTGGTGGGGCAGCAGCGGGTTGCGCGCGGCGCCCCGGACCGACAGGAACACCACCTGACTTACCGCGGCCTGCCGCATGGCCGCGACGAACGGGCCGAAGTCGCGCCGCGCCCGAACGAGCCGCGGCGGGCGCAGCAGGAACACGCGGCTGACCCCGTGCAGCGCCGCCTCGAACGTCGCGGGGTCGCGAAAGTCGAAGCGAACCCGCTCGGTCGTCCCGGTGCCGGGGACCGGCTCGCGCACCGCCAGGCGCACCGGGGCGCGCCCGGCGAGCCGGTTGGCCACCTCGCGCCCGACCAGGCCGGTGCTTCCCGTCAGCAAGATCATGGTCTCCCCGCATCCTTGTCCGGACGGCACATGGGACGGGTTGCCTGTAGAGGGGTTCCGGCATGGCCGTAGCGCGATCAATCCTTCGCAAGCATCCGTATAGAAACGGCAGTCCCTTCGTTGTGGCCGGACAATGCAGTGTCTAGCATGGCGGGCGGCCATGGCGGCTGGAGTCGTCCAGCACTTGGTCAAAGCCGCGTCGCGGGATCAAAGCGGCGCATAGGGAGGTCAGCAAGCAATGCGTCATCGCCATCGGAACGGGGCCGGGCGGCCTTGGGGTTGGGCCTATCCGCTCGCGGCCGGCTGCGGCATGGCCCTGGCGGCGTCCGCCGCGCAGGCGGCGACCATGTGCAGCGTCGGAGGGATCGAGGGCCTGGGGGTCAGCGGCGTCACGGTCGTGTCGGCCGCCGCCGTGCCGGCCTCCGGCGCGACGCCGGCCTATTGCGACGTGGTGGGTCAGCTCAACACCAGCGGCGGCGGCGCGCCGCCGGGTTCGGCCGGGTTCGAGATGCAGTTCCCGGACAACTGGAACAAGAAGTTCCTGTTCTACGGGGTCGGCGGCCTCGCCGGGGCGACCTATGCCGACGCCTCGGTCAACCCCGCGGACCGGCAGGGCGCGCTCGTTCAGGGCTACGCCACCGCGATCACCGACGCCGGACACCTGGCGGGCGGCACGGATGCGAGCTGGGCGCTGCTCGCGCCGGGCCGGCCGGACAGGGCCAAGCTCGCGGACTACTACTTCCGCGCCACCCACCAGGTGACGGTCGCCGGCAAGCGGCTCACCCAGGGCTTCTACGGCCAGGCGGCCGAGGCGGCGTATTTCGACGGCTGCTCCAACGGCGGGCGGCAGGCGTTGGTGGAGGCGACGCGGTTCCCGGGCGACTACGACGGCATCATCGCCGGCGACCCGTTCTTCGATATCCGCTCCGTCATCGGCGCGGCGCGGCTCGCCAAGCAGCAGCTTTCGCCCGCGACCTATCTCCCCGCGGCGCTGCTGCCCACGGTGGACGCCGCGGTCAACGCGGGCTGCGCCAAGGCGGACGGCGTGGATGACGGGCTGATCCAGAACCCGGCCGCCTGCGCCTTCGATCCCCACAGCCTGGTCTGCCCGCCCGGCCGGGATACGGGCTGCCTCAGCACCGGCCAGGCGGACACGCTCAACGCCTACTTCACCGCGACCCGCAGCACCTTCGGCGGCCTGGTGTATCCCGGCTTTTCCGTCACCGACCCCGCGACCAGCGCCACCGGGCCGCTTGCCGGCGGCGGCGCCGACGTGTGGACCACGGCGCTCGTGCCGCCCGCCGACTTCAACGCGGCGGAGCCGTGGGGCAATGCCGGGTTCAGCCCCTCCCCGGTCGGCTACCAGTTCAGCGACCACATCATCCAGGACATCGTTACCCGCGATCCCACGTTCGACATCCGCGGCTACCCGGTCTCGGCGGACGGCTACATCGACGACGACACGCTGGCGACGTTCGACGCGCGGACCGGCGCCGGCACCGCGACGGACCCGGACGGCTACCGCCGGTTCATCCGGCGCGGGGGCAAGCTGATCATCTACCACGGCTACAGCGACCCGGCGCTCACCCCGTTCCGCACCACCAGCCTGTATGACCAGCTCGCGGCGGCGCATGGCGGCTACGGCGCGCTGCAAGCCTCCGTGCGGCTGTTCATGGTGCCGGGCATGCAGCACTGCGTCGGCGGCCCGGGGCCGAACGTGTTCGACACGCTGACGCCGCTCGACGCCTGGGTGCGGGACGGCGCGGCGCCGGCCAGCATCCCCGCCGCGCACTACGCGAACGACGACCCGGCCCGGGCGGTGGACCGCACCATGCCGCTCTGCCCCTACCCGACGCAGGCGAGCTATGACGGCACGGGCGATGTCAACGCTGCCGCAAGCTGGAGCTGCGCGCCCAACCGGCGGCTGCTGGAGGTCGGGCCGAACGGGGCGCAGGCCGGGCTGGTCGAGCGGTAGCCCGCCGGCTCAGCCGCCCGCGCCGACCAGCCGGTTCCGCCCGGCGAGCGCGCCCGCGACCGCGCCCCCCAGCCCGACCGCCACGAACACCCACCCGGCGCCCGCCCAGCCGCCGGTCCAATCATGCAGCACGCCCACGATCAGCGGCCCGGCGGCGGCCATGGTGTAGCCGACGCCCTGCGCCATGCCGGACAGCCGCGCCGCCGCCTCGCTGTCGCCCGCCCGCAGCATGATCAGCAGGATGGCCAGGGAGAACGCCGCGCCCTGCCCCAACCCCAGCATCGCCGCCAAGGCCCATTGCCACGACAGCGGGGCCGTCAGCAGCGCCACGAAGCTCGCCCCGGCCAGCAGCGCCGCCGCCGCCGCCGGGCCGCTCTGCCGGCGCAGGCGGGCGGCGAGGATCGGCACGGGCAGCGAGGCGATGATCTGGAACACCACCGACAGCGAGACGACGAAGCCCGCCGTCACCGCGCTGTCCCCGCGGCTGCGCAGCATCGGCGCCATCCAGCCGAACACGATGTAGGCGAGCGTGGACTGCAACCCCATGAACAGCGTCACCTGCCACGCCAGGGGGTCGCGCCACAGCGCGGCGCCGCGGCGCACGGGAGGAGGCGCCACGGCGCCCTCTGGCCCGCGGCCGAGCCGCCCCGCCCACACCATGCCCGCCCACGCCATCGCCGCAGCCGCCGGCACGGTCCAGGCCGCGAGCGCGCCGCCCCACCACCCGCCCAGCGCCATGGACAGCGGCGCCGCCACGGCCGCGGCGAACGCGGCGCCGCCCGAGAGCGCCATGACGTAAACCCCGGTCATCTGCGCCCCGCGATCCGGGAAGTCGCGTTTCAGCAGCCCCGGCATGAGCACGTTGCCCATGCCGATCCCGGCGCCCGCAATGAGCGAGCCCGCCATCAGCGCCGGGGCGGTCGCCGCGCCGCGCAGCCCGACGCCCAGCAGGATGGCGAACAGCGCCAGGAGCATCGTGCGCTCCATGCCGATGCGCCGCGCCAGCCACGGCGCCAGCGGGGCGAACAGCCCGAGGCAGAGCACCGGCGCGGTGGTCAGCACGCTCGCCCCGGTGGCGCTCAGGCCGGTGTCGGCCATGATCTCGGGCAGGACCGGCGCGATGGTGGAGAGCGCCGGGCGCAGGTTGAAGGCGATCAGCGCGACGAGGGCCGCCGCCGGCCAATTGATGGCGCGCTGTGCCGAGGCGGCCGGTCCCGGCCGCAGCGAGGCCGTCATGGGGTTCGCAGCGCCTGACGTGTCGCGGTTCGGGTCATCTTGGCGTCTCCTCCCGGTCCAGGGCAATGTGCGCCTTCATCGGCCGCCTGGAACCACCGGAAAGCGGGCGTCACCCCTGCGCCGGCCCGCATGACGGGCGGTCAGGCGTCGAGCACGGCCGCCGTGCGCCCGGCCTGGATCTGCGCCAGGATGGCGATCTCGTCGAAGACGCGCCACTCCCGCAGCACCTTACCGTCCTTCAGCTCGAAATGGCTGATGCCCAGCACGTTCACCGGCGTGCGCGTGATGGGGCCATAGGTCGGCACGCCGCAATAGGTGCCGCGCAGCAGCCACACCGCCGCGACGCGCAGCCCGTTCTCCGGCCCGTCGAGCACGGCGATGTCGCGCAGCTCCACCCGGAAGTCCGGGAAGGTCGCGAGCAGGTTCACCAGCTCGACCTGGTAGGGGTCGATGCCCTGCACCCGGCGCATCCGTACGGAGTGGCACACCACCTGGCGGTCGCAATAGGCCGGCACCCGGTTGAACAGGCGGCCGTTCCAGACCTCCTCGAACATGCCTTGCACCAGGGCGCACTCCGCCGCATGGCGCGGCGGGCGCGGGCCGGAGACGCCGGCGCGCGCCGGGTCGGCGATCCGCCCGGCGAACGGCCCCTGCGCGCCGTCCAGCGCCAGCGCCCGCCCGAGCACCGGGCTGGCGTCGGCGAGGTCGGCGGCGACGCGATGGGGATCGAGGCCCAGATGCTCCAGCACCACCCACTCGTCCCGGGCGATCCACTCCTCCGTGACCTTGTTGTCCTGCACCAGGCAGTGCGCGATGGTGCGGGACACCCAATCCCGCCCGGTCGGCGGGCCGTAGGTCCAGAAGCCCGTGTGCGTGCCGGACTTGAACACCCGGTGCGAGCTGATGAAGCCGCGGGGTCCGCGCTGCTCCCAGATCACGTCCTCCCCGTGTCCGCCGCCGCCGTTGGGGAAGGCGGCGAACTTCTGCAGCGAGTTCTGCATGACGTGGTCGAAGCCGTAGGTTTCGCCGTAGGCCGTGTGCACGCGCACGTCCGCGGCGTAGTGCTCCCGCAACCGCCCCAGGCCGCGGTCGATCCAGATCGCGTCGGTCCAGCTCAGGATGTAGTCGCGGGGATCGCGGTACGGCGCGTAGGCCGAGGGCGCCAGGCCAGCGTCGTCCGTCACCCGGCGCTACTCCGCCGCCACCTGCGTCATCAGCGCCGTGACCGCCGCCCGCGTCGGCGGCGGCAGCAGGGCGAGCGGGGCGACGTGGCCGTCATGGTCGATGCCACAGCCCTGCGCCATGGCGTCGCGCACGATCTCGGGCGCCCAGGCCGGGCGCTTGCGGTGGTCGCCGCTGGTGATGAGCGCCGCCTCCACAGGCCCGTCCCCCGCGGCCACCAGGCTGCGCCACGCGCCGCCGGGGGTGGAGAAGCACTCGCCCGCCTCGGCCCGCATCACGGTCTCCTGGCCGGGTTCGTTCAGCACGACGTCGAGCGCGCCGGAGAACACGATGACGACCTGCTTCTCCGCCAGCCGGTGCCGGCCGACCCGGTTGCCGGGGGGGAGGCGCAGCCACTCGATGGAGAAGCCGTGCGGGTTGCCGATGGGGGCGGCGTGCTCCCGGTCCTGCGTCATGCCGTGGCCGACCACCGGCGCCAGCTCGCTCGCATGGCCCGGCAGGCAGGAATCCAGCAGCGCGCGGCTGGACCAGGCCCGCGCCTCCGCCTTCACGACCCGGCGCGCCATCTCCGCCTCCGTGTAGCGCGGCAGGGTGCCGATCTGCTCGCGGCTGAGCGCCGGCATCAGCGCGTCGGCAGCCGGCCGGGGTCCGCCCGCGTCGGTATCGACCAGCATGTTGTCCCGGGTCAGCAGCAGGCCGTACTGCGCGGCGCTGTCGAGGATGGAGGGGTGCCAGATGATGCCCCCGGTGTCGTCGCCGCCGAGGGCCGTAAAGATCCAGCCGTCCTCCGCGCCGGTGTTGGTGAAGCCGCGGAAAATCCAGGTGGGGACGGACACGACGTCGCCGGGTCCGCCCTGGATTTCGCCATCCTTCCCGTCGGCGCCCCAGCGGAAGGTCCAGGTGCCGCGCTGGATCATGAACACCTCCGCGGTGAAGTGGACATGCAGGTTGTTCACCGTGCCCGGCGGCATCGCGGCGACGCCCAGGCTGAAGCCGTGCGCCTCCGTCAGGTTCACCACCTGGTCGTGCGACTGGGTGACGCCGGGTCCGACCAGCGCGTAGTTCTCCTTGCGCTCCGACCCCGGCATCTTGCAGTCGATGAAGGCGACCTTGCACGCCACCATGTCGGACCGCTTGATGAGGCGCTTGCGCGCGTCCTCCGGGCTGAGGCGGTGCGTCGTCATGCGATACTCCCTGCGCCATGGGGCGGCCAGGCTCCGGCCGCACTCGGGTACCCCGGTTTTAGACCCCGGCCAGGCCGCTGTCCACGCCGCATCGGCCTCCAGGGTTCGGCGGGCTAAGGAGCGACGCGGGGCCATCCCTGCCGGGATCATGCCGGGATCGAAGTGTTTATAAATTAATCTCCTGAACCATACGCTGTTATTTTCTCCTTTTTGGTTTGTGGCGCCGTTCGGATTTATGTATCTATTCCGCATCGAAATCATCCCGGGACCGACGGGACGCCCGTAGCGGACCGAGCAGCCAAAAGGACGAACCTGGTGGACCGCTTCAAGACGATCCTGCTCGCCGCGACGTGCCTCGCCCTCGCAGCGGCCGCGCCGGCCCATGCGGGCCAGGTGACGTACTCCGGCTACTCCGTCCTCAACAATCAGACCGTGACGCTCAACGATCCCGCCCTGGGCGTCTTGAACGAGCAAAGCGGGTCGGGCCAGATCACGCTGACCGGCACCAACACGCCCGGCGGCATCATCGCGACCTGGTGCATCGACATCGCGCACATCCTGCAGGGATCGGGACAGTTCACCACCGGGACCCTGGACAGCGCGGTGGGCGGCAAGATCAACGCCCTCATCTCGCACGCCGGTTCGGCCTTGTCGGCGAGCTTTGACGGCTCCTCCGCCCTCCAGGTGGCGATCTGGAAGGCGGAATACGGCGCGGGTCTGGCCGTCTCTGCGCCTGCGGACGTCTCAAGGCTGGCCGACAAGTACTTGGCCAAGGTGGCCGACGGCACCTGGACGGCGGACCCGACGATGCGCGTCGCGGTGCTGGGCGGCGGCGGGTCGAACCAGGACCAGGCATACCTGACCGCGGTGCCTGAGCCGGCCTCCCTGGCCGTCATGGCGGCGGGCCTCGTCGGGCTGGGCTGGGCCCGGCGCAGGCGGGCGTAGCGCAGGCGGGCGTAGCGCACCGGGGGCAACGGCGCACGCACGGCGCCGCATGGCCGGCCCGGCTTGACGGGCCCGGCCGTCCGCCAGTTTGATGGGGCGCATGACCCCGACCCCGCCCGCCATCCGCAAGACGCCGCAGCGCATCGAGCAGCTCGGCCGCGTCCGCACCGACGACTACGCCTGGATGAAGGACGCCAACTGGCAGCAGGTGCTGCACGACCCCGCGGCGCTGCGGGCCGACATCCGCGCCCATCTGGAGGCGGAGAACGCCTACGCCGCCGGAGTGCTGACGGAGACCGAGGCGCTGCAGCAGGAGATCATCGGCGAGATCAAGGGACGCATGAAGCCGGACGAGGCGAGCCTGCCCAGCCCCGACGGCCCCTGGGACTACTACGCCCGCTACGAACCCGGCGCGCAATACCCGGTGCACGCCAGGAGGCCGCGCGGCCAGGCGGATGGCGAGCAGGTGCTGGTGGACGCCGCAGTCCTGGCGCAGGGCCATCCCTATTACGCGCTCGCCGCCGCCCGCCACAGCCCGGACCACACCCTGTTCGCCTACGCCGAGGACACCCAGGGGTCGGAGGTGTATCGCGTCCGCATCAAGGACCTGGCGACCGGCGCGCTGCTGCCCGAGGCGGTCGAGGACTGCACTGGCAACTTCGCCTGGTCCGCCGACGCCGCCTGGCTGTTCTGGACCTTCCGCGACGAGCATGGGCGCCCCTCGCGCATCTATCGCCGCCCGGTGCCGGGCGGTCCCGCCGACGACGTGCTGGTGTATGCGGAGCCGGACCCCGGCTTCTTCCTCCGCATCGGGCGCACGGCGTCCCGGACCTACCTCGTGATCGCCTGCGGCGACCAGCAGACCAGCGAGGCTTGGCTGATCCCCGCCGCCGATCCCACGGCGCCGCCGCGCCTGGTCGAGCCGCGGCAAACCGGGCTGCGCTACGACATCGAGCACTGGGACGGCCGCCTCGTCATCCGCACCGACGCGGACGGGGCCGTGGATTTCAAGCTGGTGAGCGCCCCGGAGGCGACGCCGGGCCGGGCGCATTGGCGGGAGTGGATCGCGCATGAGCCGGGCCGCCTCATCGTCGGCACCGCCGCCTATGCCGGGCACTTCGCGAGGCTGGAGCGGGTGGACGCCAACAACCGCATCGTCGTGACCAGCCGGGAGACCGGGCGGGAGCACGTGATCGGCGTGGACGAGGAGGCATACGTGCTGCGCCTGGGCGGCGGCCTCGAATACGACACGACGACGCTCCGCTACACCTACGAATCGCCCACCACGCCGCGCCGGTGGTTCGACTTCGACATGGACGGCCACACGGCGACGCTCCGCAAGACGCAGGAGATCCCGTCCGGCCACGACCCCGCCCAGTACGTCGCCCGGCGCCTGCACGCCCAGGCACCTGACGGGGCCTTGGTCCCCGTCACCGTGCTGATGCGCCGCGACACGCCCACGGACGGGTCGGCGCCGCTGCTGCTGTACGGCTACGGCTCCTACGGGATGGCGATGGAGCCGTCCTTCTCCATCCGCAGCCTCAGCCTGGTGGACCGCGGCTGGATCTGGGCCACGGCGCACGTGCGCGGCGGATCGGAGAAGGGCTGGGGCTGGTTCCTCGACGGGCGCGGGGCGAAGAAGCCGAACACGTTCACCGACTTCATCGCGGTGGCCGAGCACCTGGCGGACCAGGGCCTGGGCCAGCGCGGCGGCATCGTGGCGATGGGCGGGTCCGCGGGCGGCCTGCTGGTGGGCGCCGTCGCCAACATGCGGCCGGACCTTTGGGCGGGCATCGTCGCCGCCGTGCCGTTCGTCGATGTGCTGAACACCATGTCCGACACCAGCCTGCCGCTCACCCCGCCGGAGTGGCCGGAATGGGGCAACCCGATCGAGGACCCGGCCGCCTACGACGCCATCGCCGCCTACTCGCCCTATGACAACGTGGCCCCCCGGCCCTACCCGGCCGTGCTCGCCACCGCGGGCCTGTCGGACCCGCGGGTGACGTATTGGGAACCCGCGAAGTGGGTGGCCCGCCTGCGGGAGGCGACGACCGGCGGCCGCCCGGTGCTGCTGCGGACCAACATGGGCGCCGGGCACGGCGGTGCCGCCGGACGGTTCGATGCGTTGAAGGACACGGCGCTGCACTACGCCTTCGCGATTTGGGCGCATGCGCGCCGAACCCTGTAGAGGAACCCAACGAGTGAGCGGCTTCAAGAGCACCGAACGCTACATCGCCTCCCGCGACCTCGAAGTCGCGGTCAACGCCGCCGTCGCCTTGCAACGCCCCTTGCTGGTGAAGGGCGAACCCGGCACCGGCAAGACCGTGCTGGCGCACGAGGTCGCGGCGGCGCTCGGCTATCCGCTCGTGGAATGGCACGTGAAGTCCACCACCAAGGCGCAGCAGGGCCTGTATGAATACGACGCCGTGTCCCGCCTGCGCGACAGCCAGCTGGGCGACCCCAAGGTGGCGGACATCGCCAACTACATCGTGCGCGGCAAGCTGTGGGATGCCTTCGAGGCGGACGGGCCGCAGGTCGTGCTGATCGACGAGATCGACAAGGCCGACATCGAGTTCCCGAACGACCTGCTGCTCGAACTCGACCGCATGCAGTTCTTCGTCTACGAGACCCGACAGACCATAGCTGCCAGGCACCGCCCGGTGGTCATCATCACCTCCAACAACGAGAAGGAGCTGCCGGACGCCTTCCTGCGCCGCTGCTTCTTCCACTACATCCGCTTCCCCGACCGCCCGACCATGGAGCGGATCGTGGAGGCGCACTACCCGGGCCTGCAGCGCGACCTGGCGCGGGAGGCGCTGACGGTGTTCTTCCAGGTGCGGGACGTGCCGGGCCTCAAGAAAAAGCCTGCGACCTCCGAGCTGCTGGACTGGCTCAAGCTGCTGATGATCGAGGACCTGCCGGCGGAAGCGCTGCGCAGCCAGGACGCCAAGCTGGTGATCCCGCCGCTGCACGGGGCGCTGCTGAAGAACGAGCAGGACGTGCATCTGTTCGAGCGGCTGGCGTTCCTGAACCGCCGCGGCGGCTGAGGTGTTCGCGCAGTTCGTCTTCGCCTTGCGGGACGCGGGCGTGCCGGCGTCCGTCACCGAGTACCTGACCCTGCTCGGCGCGATGCAGGCGGGCGTTGCCGATTACAGCGTGGAGGACTTCTACTACTTGAGCCGGAGCGCGCTGGTGAAGGACGAGCGGCACCTCGACCGGTTCGACCGCGTGTTCGCCCAGGTGTTCCGCGGGCTGGAGGCGCCGGCGGAGGGCGGGGCCGAGGGCACGGCGCCGCGCGCCCTGCCGGAGGAATGGCTGCGTCGGATGGCGGAGAAGCACCTGACGCCGGAGGAGCGGGCGCAGGTCGAGGCGCTGGGCGGGTTCGACAAACTGATGGAGACGCTGCGCCAGCGCCTGGCGGAGCAGCAGGGCCGGCACCAGGGCGGCAGCAAATGGATCGGCACCGCCGGCACCTCGCCGTTCGGCGCCTATGGCTACAACCCGGAGGGGGTGCGGATCGGCCAGGACGGCAGCCGCCATCGCCGGGCGGTGAAGGTGTGGGACAAGCGCGAGTTCCGCGACCTGGATGACGGCGTGGAACTCGGCACGCGCAACATCAAGCTCGCCCTGCGCCGGCTGCGCCGCTTCGCGCGGCAGGGGGCGGCGACCGAGCTGGACATGCCCGGCACCATACGCGCCACGGCGCACAACGCCGGGTCGCTGGATCTCAGGATGGTGCCGGAGCGGCACAACGCGGTGAAGGTTCTGCTGTTCCTCGACGTGGGCGGCTCGATGGACGACCACGTGCGCGCATCGGAAGAACTGTTCTCCGCCGCGCGCAGCGAGTTCAAGCATCTGGCGTTCTACTACTTCCACAACTGCCCCTACGAGCGCGTGTGGCAGGACAACCGCCGCCGCCGCGACGCGACGATCCCGACGGAGGAGGTGATCCGCACCTACGGCCCGGACTACCGCGCGATCTTCGTGGGCGACGCCACCATGAGTCCCTACGAGATCGCCTCCCCCGGCGGCAGCGTCGAGCACTGGAACGAGGAGCCGGGCGCCGCCTGGATGGCGCGGCTGCTCGGGCATTGGCGGCGCAGCGCCTGGCTCAACCCGGTGCCGCGCGCCGAGTGGGGCTTCACGCAATCGGTCGGCATGGTGCGGCAGTTGATGGAGGACCGGATGTATCCGCTGACGCCGGGCGGCCTCGACGAGATGATCCGCGAATTGGGCCGCTGACCCCCGCGCGATCCGGGGCCGCGCTCAACCTGCGCGTGGTCGCAGCGCGTCCCGGACCGCGCGCAGCCAGAGCGCCACGGCCTGGGCGCCCGGGTCGGCATGGCCCAGGGCGCGGTCGCCCAGGTAGGACGACCGCCCCCGACGCGGCGGCATGGCGGCGGTGGCGGTCGCGCCGGCCTCCGCAGCCGCCACCGCCGCGTCGAGGCCCGAGGCCGACAAGGCCACGGCCGCCGGGTCCAGCGCGTCGAGCATGGTGCGGTCGCCCGGCGCGGCGCCGCCCAGCGCCTGGATGCCGTCGCACCCGGCGCGCAGGGCCGCGTCCCATGCGCCCGGCCGCTCCCGCAGCGCCTCCGCCGCGCGCAGCAGCGCCACGGCGTAGAACGGACCCGACGACCCGCCGAGCGCCCGGCGCAGCGTGGCGGACAGGGCGCGCAGCGTGGCGGCGGCGTCCGTGGTCGGGTAGGTCGGCAGGTCGCGCCCAATGGCGGCGGCGCCGCGCGCCAGGCTGATGCCGAGGTCGCCGTCGCCCACCGCCTGATCCATGCGGGTGAGCATCGGCTCCGCGTCCCGCAGGGCGGCGGCGACGGCGTGCAGCACGCGGTCCACCCGCGGGTCCCGCGCCGCGACGGGCTGCGGCGCGGGGGACGCAGGCGCCGGGACGCGGGGGCGGTCCAGGCGGGCGGGCGCGCCGGGTCCCGGCCAGGCCGGGGCGGTGGCGGGGGCATCGAGCCGGGCCATGCGCCCGGCGTCAAGCCGCATCAGGGACACCGAGCACCCCGCCATCTCCAGCGCCGTGAGGAAGCTGCCGCACCAGGCGCGTTCGATCCGGATGCCGCGGGCCTCGCACGCCGCCACGGCCTCGTGCGCCACGATCAGCATCTCCATCGCGGGCGTGCCGCCGAGGTTGTTCACCAGCAGCGCCGCCGGCTCGCCACGCGCCAGCCCGCGGTCCGCCGCGATGGCCTCAATCAGCGTATGCACCAGGTCCCGGGCCGGGCTGATCGGCACGCGGCGGACCCCGGCCTCGCCGTGGATGCCCAGGCCCAGCTCGACCTCGTCCGCGCCCAGCTCGAACCCCGGCGCCCCGGCGGCGGGCACGATGCAAGGGGTGAGCGCCACGCCCATTGTGCCGACCGCGGCGATGGCCGCCTCCGCCTCCCGCCTCACCGCGTCCAAATCCAGCCCGGCCGCCGCGGCGGCGCCCGCGACCTTGTGCACCAGCACCGTGCCGGCGACGCCGCGCCGCCCGGCGCCCCCGCCGGCGCCGAGTGCCACGTCGTCGTCCACGACGACCATGGCGACCCGCAGGCCCTCCGTGCGGGCGATCTCGGCGGCCAAGCCGAAGTTGAGGCGGTCGCCGGTGTAGTTCTTCACGATCAGGAGCGCGCCCGGCGCGCCGGCGACGGCGCGGATCGCCGCCAGCACGGCATCGACGCTCGGCGAGGTGAACACGTCGCCCGCCACCGCGGCGGTCAGGAGGCCCGGGCCGACATAGCCCGCATGCGCCGGCTCGTGCCCCGCGCCGCCGCCGGAGATCAGCGCGACGCCCGCCCGGTCCCAGCCGGCGCGGACCGCCACCGTCTCCCCTTCCAGCAGCAGGATGCCGGGGCTGAGGGCCACGAGCCCGTCCAGCATCTCGGGCACCACGGCGGCGGGATCGTTGATCAGCTTCTTCATGCGGGCTTCCCTTCGGGGGACCGGGCTAATGGTCCCGGCCCGAAAGCCGGTCCATCAGCGCGAGCAGCACGGCGGAGACGACGAAGGCCATGTGGATGCCCACGAGCCAGCCCAGGGTGCGGTCGCTCTCCTGCCGGGCGCTCAGGAAGCCTTCGAGCACGTGGATCGCCGAGATGGCGACGATGGACGCGAGCAGCTTCAACTTCAGGTCGCCGAAGCCGACCTGGCCCATCCAGTCGAGCCGGACCTCGCCCTCCCCGACATCGAGCCGCGAGATGAAGCTCTCATAGCCGGCGAAGATGACCATGAGCACCAGGTTGGCCATGAGGGAGAGGTCGATCAGCGACAGGATGCCGATGGTGACCTCGTTGCTGCTGGCCGAGAGCACATGGCCGACGAGGTCGACGACGCGCAGCGCGAACTTCGCCAGCAGCGCCACGAGGCCGAGGATCAGCCCGAGGTAGAACGGCGCAAGCAGCCAGCGGCTGCCGAAGATCACCCGCTCGATCAGGCGCTCGACCTGCGAGGCTCGCCGTGCTGGAACATGGGCGTCGTCCACCAGACCCTCCTTGCTGAGGCCGTGATCCTGCACCGGTTTCGCGGCGGGGAGATAGCCCCGCCCAAGCTGGACGCGCCCGCCGGACGCGGCGGTTCGTGGGAGGTTGTGGGGATGCGGCAACACTATGGTGAGAAAGCCACGCTCGTTGCCAAGGTGATCGCGCCGGGTCGATGCCAGGGGCGGCGACCCCTGTTATGAGGGCCACCTACGAGATGGCAGAGGCCGTGCAATGGCGCGATATCGTCGGACAGGGGCATCCCGTCCGGCGCTTCGCCCAAATGCCGGCCGCATTGCCAGTATAACAGTGTACTGAAACCCCGTGACTTGGCGCCTGTACTCTGGCAGTGCGTTCAATCACCGATAGAATCGTAAGCTGCAAATGCCCCACCGCATATTTCCGCTGAAGCTTTTGCATCCAAAACGACCTTCTGCCCGTAGAGCGTAAAACAGCACGAGGGGCAACATGGTCGTTCTCTTTATAAGCCATGTGCATTTCCTGCGGGAAGCAGTGGCGATGCTTTTGCAGGGTTGCGACGATATCCAGGTGGTCAGCGCGTATTCTGCCAAGACCGCCGAGGCCGCCGTCGCCGAGGCCAGGCCCGGGCTGGTCGTCATCGACTCCTCGCATCCCGAGGCGATGGCGGTCGTCGCCGCCGTGCGCAGGCGTTGCGCCACCGTCGGCGTGGTCGTCCTGGCAATGCGGGAACGGGACGAAGACTTCCTCGCCTGGGCCGACACGGGAATCCGCGGCTACCTGGGGCCGGAAAGCTCGATCGACGACCTCGTCGCCACCGTGCGGCGCGCCGGGGCGGGAGAGGTCGTGTGCCCGCCCCGGCTCACCGCGCTGCTGCTCAACCGCTTCGCCGACCGTCCGGCCAGCCGCACAAGCCGGACAGGGATCCACACCCTGACCTCGCGGGAGCGTCAGGTGGCCGAACTCCTGGCAGACGGCTTGCCCAACAAGCTGATCGCACACCGGCTGCGGGTCGCGGTGCCGACCGTCAAGAACCACGTGCACAGCATCCTCGACAAATGGGACGTGCGAAGCCGCGGCGAGGCGGCGGCGTGCTACCGGAAGAAGATCCGAGAGGTTTCGGACCAGGTGGCGGCCCACCCGGAGCCTGCGGCCCGGCGGTCCGAGCTGGACAGGACCGCCCGCAGCCTGCATGGCAGCATGACGCGGCGCCGGGCGTTCGTACCGCCGCTGACCCTCGTGCGGAATTAGGGCGGGGATGCCCCCCGGGCCGGCACGCGCGACCGTCGCGGCTGGCGCCTCGCGGCGCCGCGGCGGCTGGTCAATGCACGGTCGGCTCGCGCGGGGCGGACGGCTCCGCGTCCTGGTTGGGGTCGTCGCCCGGCACGACCAGCGGGAGCCGGCCACCGGGGATCAAGGGCGGCTCGGGCGCGTCCGGCGGCAACGGCGCGACGAAATGCAGGACGGCCCGGATGCCCGAGGATTGGAAGCAAGGCTGCCCATGCTGATCCAGGACGACGAAGCCGCCTTCGCTCGGGGAGGGGATGATCTGCCACAGGTCGCCGGGCCGGAACTGGGGCGAGGCCACGCCCACCCACTCCGTGCCATCGTCGCAAACCCCCAGCACGGCGTCGTAGCCGCGGCGGGCGGCGACGGCGAGCCAGCCCGCCATCACGGCCATGTCCCGGGGATCGAACCGCCAAGGCCGGAAAAGTTCTGAGCGATTGCAGACCACTGCCGTTCCCCCTTTGGTCTGGAGACGTTGGATGGCGTTCTCGATTCACAAGGTGTTGAGCCCGTCTGCACCGTTTCGTGAGACCACGACCGACCCAGAGAAACAGGCCGTCACGGCGTTCGTTATCCCTGACGGAACAACAGGACCCACCCCAGCATCACGATTCCTACCATTTCGTGTTGCTGAAAACCCAAATCAATGAAGCATCCTGCCCATTGCGAACCCGATGATCGTCCGTGGGAGTAGTGCAGGCAGGGCAACAAGGGGAACAACGTCGTTCATAGAAGTCATATTTCGACCGTCATCGCTTTATAGAATCAGCAAAGATAAGCCCTCGTAAAATCAGACATGTGCTCGGCCGAATCGATAGAGATGACTATGGTCCCGGCGATGATATTTTTAGGCATGACGACATGCTCTGCCGTGTGACGGTCCCCACGGCCGCACCCGGGCGACCCCAAGCCTATGCAAGCATCCACCGACGCCCACCTGTTCCCCATCGCGTCTGTCCGCCCTGAGAGCGAGCGCCGCCGTCCCTGCCCCGCCTGGTCAAACCGCTTGCCCAGCCCTGCCACATCTTCCGAGGCTCCGCCCATGAACGTAGTCGCAAGCCACGCCGCCGATGCCGGCGCCGAAACGCCCGAGCCGTTCTCCGTCTCGGCCACCGTCTCGCTGCAGGAACGGCGCTACCGCACCATCAAGAGCGGCGACACGTTCGGCGTGTTCGACCATAGCGGCGACATCCTGTCCGTGCCGGGCGGCACCGATGGGATCTACCACCGGGACACCAGGCACCTGTCGCGGTTCGAGCTGACGCTGGGGGGCGTGCAGCCCTTGCTGCTCAGCGCTGCGCTGGGGGCCGACAACGTGATGCTCACCTCCGACCTGTCCAATGCCTCCACGGCCGATCTGGGCGCGTCGGCGCTGGAGCAGGGCGTGATCCACCTGCGACGGTCGCTGTTCCTGGGCGACGGGACCTGCCACGGGCGGGTCGCCGTGCGCAATTTCGGCTTCACGCGCCACCGGGTGCGGCTCGAACTGCGCTTCGAGGCGGATTTCGCCGACCTGTTCGAGGTGCGCGGCATGCACCGCGAGCGGCGGGGCGAACGGCTGCCGGCGGTCCTGACGCAGGACAGCGTCACCCTGTCGTATCGCGGGCTGGACGCGGCGGTCCGCACGACGCGCCTCGCCTTCGAACCCATGCCGCAGCTTGTCACGGCCGGCGGCGCGGTGTTCGACCTCGACCTGGAGCCGGGCGGCCGGGCCACGATCTTCCTGGAGGCCGCCTGCGGGCCGGCGGCGGCGGCGCACCGACCGCGCGCGGCGTTCCTTGCCGCCTACGTGCACGCGAAGCGCCGCCTGCGCGCCAGCACCGCGCGCGCCGCCGCCGCCGCCTCGCCCAACGCGGCGTTCGAGCAGGCCATGCGCCAGTCGGCCGGCGACCTGCGCATGCTCACGACCGACAAGGCGACCGGCCCCTATCCCTATGCCGGCATTCCCTGGTTCAGCACCGCCTTCGGGCGGGATGCCCTGATCACCGCCCTGCTGACGCTGGCGTTCGACCCGGCGCTGGCGCTCGGCGTGCTCCGCTTCCTGGCGCAGGAGCAGGCGACCGAATTCGACCCGGCGTCCGAGGCCGAGCCCGGCAAGATCCTGCACGAGATGCGCGGCGGCGAGATGGCGGCGCTGCGGGAGGTGCCGTTCCGCCGCTACTACGGCAGCGTCGATTCCACGCCGCTGTTCGTCATGCTCGCCGGCGCCTACCTGGACCGCACCGGCGACCTCGCGGGCCTGCGGGCGCTCTGGCCGAACATCGACCGGGCGCTCGGCTGGATGGACCGCCGGGCCGACGCGCAGGGCTTCGTGCGCTACCAGCGCAGCACGGAGGACGGCCTGGCCAACCAGGGCTGGAAGGACAGCTACGACTCGATCTCCCACGACGACGGCACCCTGGCGCGCGGGGCCATCGCGCTGTGCGAGGTGCAGGGCTACGTCTATGCGGCGCGCCGGGCCGGGGCGGCCATCGCCCGGCGGATGGGGCTGGGGGCGCAGGCGGCGGCGCTGGACACGCAGGCCGAGCAGCTGCGCCAGGCGTTTGAGGCGCGGTTCTGGTGCCCGCGGCTTGGCACCTACGCGCTGGCGCTGGACGGCGAGGGGCGGCAGTGCCAGGTGCGGTCCTCCAACGCCGGGCACCTGCTGATGACGGGGATCGCCGCCCCGGAACGCGCGGCCCAGGTGGGGCGCGGCCTGCTGGAGGCCCGCCTGTTCAGCGGCTGGGGCGTCCGCACGCTGGCGGCCGACGAGGCGCGCTACAACCCGATGTCCTACCACAACGGCTCGATCTGGCCGCACGACAACGCGCTGATCGCGCTCGGCCTGGCCCGCATCGGCCTGCGGGCCGAGACCGCGCGGCTGTTCGAGGGCATCCACGCGAGCGCCGACTCCATGGAGCTGCGGCGCCTGCCGGAGCTGTTCTGCGGCTTCCCGCGGCGGCCGGGCCAGGGTCCCACGTCCTATCCCGTCGCATGCTCGCCGCAAGCCTGGGCCGCCGCCACGCTTCCGGCGTTCGTGCAGGCCAGCCTGGGCCTCAGCTTCGATCCGTCCGCCCGCGCCGTGCGCTTCGACCGGCCGGACCTGCCGGGCTTCCTGGACAGCCTGACGCTCCGCAACCTGTCGCTGGACGGCGCGCGGGTGAGCGTGCTGATCAGCCGCACGCCCGGCGAGGTGGCGGTGAGCGTGATCCGGCGCGACGGGGACATCCAGGTGGTGACCACAACCTGACCACCGGCGCCGGGCGCCCCGGGTCCACCCGGCGCCCCCATGCTTCCGCCCCGCCGGATCGAGCCGGGGCGCGCGGGCACGGTCGCTGACGCCAAGGCGGCCATCCCGAACCCCAAAAGCGCGGAAGCAAACCGGGCCGGTGCGGCTGCCATGACGCAGGCTGCGCCCTGGCTTGCCGCCCGTTGACCCGGCACGCGGCTGGGAACGGATGCCGGCACCTCCATCGACGGTGCCGATCCATTTGGCGGCGGCGGCCTTTCGTTACGGTAGAATTACCGCCGCATATATTACATGGTTTTGTTTAAACGAACTACTGATCTTGGCAAGCTCAGTATAGATCGTTTTAGACCCTCGACAGTCATATTTCGCCTTCGCCAGAATAGGCGCACCGCCTTAAGCGTGAGCTGCAAGCCTACGCACTGTCGAAATCGGCACTATATTACTAACATGTAACGATTGATTGCAGGTCACTCCCTGCGATGTGCGTTGAGTCGTTTCGTCTATTATTTGTTGCTTGCAAGGAAAAATATTTTGACACTTCTCCAAACAAAGACGCCCTTCATCGCGCCGATCTCCCGGCACGGCCAAGCCCAGCGCCGGAGCGACCCGGCACAGCTCACCGCGCGGCTTGCGGTGGATCGGAAAACCAAGCAGGACTGCTACAAGCTGCGCTACCTCAGCTACTTCGCCGAGGGCTACATCGAACCGCGCCGCAGCAAGGCTTACAGCGACGAGTACGATGACCAGCCCGACTCGCAGACCGTGGTGATCTACAAAGGCGACCGCGCCGTCGCATCGACCCGGGTCTGCGTCCTCAAACGCGAACCCGGCGGCGGAATGTCCGGGGGCATCCCCGCCCAGCACATGTTCGCCGAGGAGGTGGAGACGCTGCTGCAACCCGCCTCCGCCCCGCCGGTCTCAAGCATCGTCGAGATCAACCGCCTGGTCCGGCATCCGGACCTGGCCGAGGACAAGACCCTCGTGTTCCTGCTGTTCCGGCTGGCCGGCTACCTGATCCTGCAGCAGGACGCCGGCGTGGTCGTGTCCTGCGTCCGGCGCAACCATATCCCGTTCTACACCCGCCTGCGTTTCCGCGAGCTGGCCGGCGCACGCCTTTACCATGGGCTCAAGTTCTCCACCCACCTGCTGGGCTGCATGCGCGAGCAGTACGACATGGTACGCCGCATGGTGCCGGCGCTTGACGTCAAAGGCGAAGGGCTGGAACGTTACGGCCGTTTGGGCCGGGGCGAGACCGTTGCAGTGCTGCCATGACCAGGGAGACGTCCGCCCGAACCGCCCATGCCGCCCGGCCCACGGCTGACCCGGACGAACAGCCCGGCAGCGCGCCATGCTTTTCGTTGCATAAGCCATCCGACCTACTTCCGCCTGGGTCTTCTGGCTTGCGACCCGCTTTGCAACTGAGAGTAGTGGATGCCAAATGTGTCGTCCTATATTCATGATATGTTATATCGTGGCTGCACTTAAAGGGGTTCTCTGATGGCGCATAACGATCTCTGGGCGGACCATGCCAGCGATGCCTCTCGAACAGGCACGGTCCCTTTCTAGGCATATGGCGGCGGAGGCGGTCGGTTGATGCGCGTGAAGAGCTGAGATGGACGACAACCACAACGGCCTCGGCCTGGCCGATACGGCCGAGCGCCTCCGCATCGAGCAGTTGGACATGTTGTCCCGCCTGTTTCAGGTCATGGTCTTTGCCGGCCTGAATACTTTGGCGTTCCTTTACTGGGTGTTCTCCAACAATGCCCCCGCCATGGGCTGGATCGCCCCGCTTGGCGCCTTGGTCGTCGTGTATGGGGTGATCCTCTCCATCGGACACTCCTGGCGCCGGCAGCGCGACCCGCATGCGCGGGCGGAGGCGTGCGTGGACTACATGCGCTGCTACATCGGGGCGGTACTGCTGCTTGGCTCGCTATGGGCCGCGCTGCTGCTCGGGCTGAACTCCATGGCAGACGGCGACCAGCGCAGCATCCTGTACGCGACCACCGTGGGCCTCATCTCGGCAGCGGCGGTGTTGCAGCCGGTGCGCGTCGCCCTCGCTTTCTGGGGGCCGGTGACGTTCGGCGCCACGTCCATGCTGCTGCAGACCGGGCGCTTCCTCGACGTGCAGATCTTCGGCCTCCTGCTGGGCTACTCGCCGCTGATCCTGTTCACCGCGCTGTTCATCAACCGCACCCTGGTCCGGCGCGTGACGCATGAGGCCAGGCTGCAGGACCAGGCCGACGTGATCGGCATCCTGCTGCGGGACTTCGAGGCGGACAGCAGCCATTGGCTGTGGGAGACCGACAGCACGATGCGGCTCAGGAACGTGTCGCCCCGATTCGCCGACATCGCGCAAACGCCGGCCGAGGCGCTGGCGAACCGCTCGATCTTCGACCTGCTGCGGGTGCAGACCCTGCTGGCCGGGGCGGCCATCCCCGGACCCGTGATCCAGCAGCTCCAGGCGAGGGCAGCGTTCGCCAACATCGTCGTGCCGGTCGATGTGGCGGGGCAGCCGCGCTGGTGGTCGCTGACGGGCCGCCCGACCTTTGACCGGTTCAACAGCTTCGTCGGCTTCCGCGGGGTCGGCGCGGACGTGACGGAGGCGACGCAGGACGCACGGCGCACGGCGTACCTCGCGTCCTACGACAGCCTGACCGGGTTGGCCAACCGCATCGTGTTCCTGCGCGCCTTGGAGGACGCCTGCGCGGGCGCCCGGGACAGCCGGTCCGCCGTGCTCTACCTCGACCTCGACGGCTTCAAGCAGGTGAACGACACCCTGGGCCACGCGACCGGGGACGCCCTGCTGTTCGCGGTGGCGCAGCGCATCCGCAACTGCGTGCGGGAGGGCGACGTGGCGGCCCGGCTGGGCGGCGACGAGTTCGCGATCCTGATGCAGAACGCGACCGAGCCGGCGGCGGCGCTCCTGGCGCAGCGCGTGCTCGAAGGCGTCAGCCATCCCGTGTTCCTGGAGGGGCACAAGGTCGAGGTCCGCGTCAGCATCGGCATCGCGCTGTCGGTGCCGAGCCTGCCCGCAGCGGCGCTGCTCGACAACGCCGACCGCGCCCTGTACCAGGCCAAGACCGGCGGCCGGGGCACCTACCGCCTGTTCTCCCGCAGCCCGGCGCACGAGGATCACGGCTGAGGGCGCCTGCGCGCCTGAGATGGGCGAGCTTTGGACCCTCCTCGCCCGCGTGCGCGCGGACGTGGCGTTCGCGGGCGGCCTCCTGGCCGCGCTGCTCGTCACCCTGCACGTGCTGCTGCGCAAGCGGGAGGTGGCGACATCGGCCGGCTGGATCGGGTTCGCCTGGTTCGCGCCGGTCATCGGCGGCGTCAGCTACTTCCTGTTCGGCGTGAACCGGGTGCAGCGCCGCGCCCGGCGCCTGCGGCCGTCCGGCGACCGGCGCGGCGGCCATGCCGCCTGGCCGTCCCCCTCGAAGACGACCACCTGAACCCGCTGGAGCGCGGCATCGGGCGCATCACCGGGCGGGCCGTGACGCCGGGCAACACCGTGCAGATCTACCGCGACGGCGACGAGGCTTATCCGGCCATGCTGTCGGCCATCGCGGCGGCAAGGCGCAGCGTGGGCCTGTCCTCCTACATCTTCCGGGACGACGCATGGGGCGGGCGATTCATCGACGCGCTGATTGCGGCGCAGGGCCGGGGCGTCGCGGTGCGCGTGCTGATCGACGGCATCGGCGGCGGCTGGCTGCTGTCGCCGGCCTACCGCCGGCTGCGGCGTCAGGGGGTGCCGGCCGCGCGTTTCCTGCATTCGCCGCTGCCGTGGCGCATGCCGTTCCTCAACCTGCGCTCCCACAAGAAAATCCTGGTGCTGGACGGCGCGGTCGGCTTCACCGGCGGCATGAACATCTCGGACGCCAACGTCATGGCCGCCCGGCCGGAGGCGCCGGTGCAGGACACCCATTTCCGGATCGAAGGCCCGGTCGTCGGCCAATTGACCGAGGCGTTCGCGCAGGACTGGGCCTTCGCCGCGGGCGAGGACCTAGGGGGCGAGGCGTGGTTCCCGGACCTGGCGCACCACGGCGCCGCGCCGTCGCGGGTGATCGACTCTGGGCCGGACGAGGATTTGGAGAAGATCGAGTTCGCCCTGCTCCAGGCCGTCGCCTGCGCGCGGGAGGGCATCGCGGTGATGACCCCGTACTTCCTGCCGGACGAGCGGCTGACGACGGCGCTCGCCTTGGCGGCGATGCGCGGCGTGGCGGTCGACCTGGTGATCCCGGAGCGCAGCGACCACGCCTTCGTGGACTGGGCCACCCGCGCCAACATCGGGCCGCTGCTCAAGGAGGGCGTGCGGGTCTGGCGCTGCCCGCCGCCGTTCCGCCATTCCAAGATCACGGTCGTCGATGGCGAATGGTGCCTGATCGGCAGCTGCAACTGGGACATCCGCTCCTTCCGGCTCAACTTCGAGCTGTGCGTGGAGGTCTACGACCGCGGGCTCGCCGGGGCGCTCATGGCGCTGATGCACTCCGCTCGCGGCACGGCGCTGACGGAGGCAGAGCTTGACGCCCGCACCCTGCCGGCCCGGCTGCGCGACGCCGCCGTGCGGCTCATGCTGCCCTACCTCTGAGCGCCGAGCCGATCAGACCTCCGATCCCTTCGGCTCGGCCCGCATCGCGCCGGCCAAGCGCGGCATGTCCCGCTTCTGCCGCGCCGGCGCGAACCAGCGTTGCAGCCGGTCGAGGTACAGATAGATGACCGGCGTGGTGTAGAGCGTCAGGACCTGGCTTAGGGCAAGCCCCCCCACCATCGCGAACCCCAGCGGCTTGCGAAGCTCCGACCCGGCGCCGCTTTCCAGCATCAGCGGCAGGCCCGACAGCAGCGCCGCCATCGTGGTCATCAGGATCGGCCGGAAGCGCAGCAGGCACGCCCGGCGGATCGCATCGAGCGGCTTCGCCCCCTCGTTCCGCTCCGCGTTGATCGCGAAATCGACCAGGATGATGCCGTTCTTCTTGACGATGCCGATCAGCAGGATGATGCCGACGATGGCGATCACCGTCAGGTCGTAGCGCGCCGCCAGCAGCATCAGCAACGCGCCCACGCCCGCGGATGGCAGGGTGGACAGGATCGTGAGCGGCAGGATGTAGCTCTCGTACAGGATGCCCAGGATGATGTAGACCGCCACCAGCGCCGCCAGGATCAGCAGCGGCTGCGACCGCAGCGAGCTTTGGAACGCCTGCGCCGTGCCCTGGAACGCACCCGTCACCGTGGGCGGCACGCCCATCTCCGCCGTCGCCTGCTGGATGGCGTTGACCGACTCGCCCAAGGAGGCGCCGGGCTTGAGGTTGTAGGAGATCGTGACCGACGGGAACTGGCTCTGGTGGTTCACCACCAGCGGCTGGACCGGCGCCGTGTCGATCCGCACGAAGGTCGAGAGCGGCACCATCCCGCCCGAAGCCGTCCGGACGTAAAGCTGCCGCAGGGTGTCGAGCGTCTCCTGCTGGTTCGGCGTCACCTCCAGGACCACGTAGTACGCCTTAAGGGCGGTGAAGTACTGCGCCACCTGCCGCTGCCCGAACGCATCGTCGAGCGTCGCGTCGATGGTGCCGGGCTGCACGCCGAAGCGC
Organism: uncultured Acetobacteraceae bacterium; assembly: GCA_964252005.1. GTDB lineage: Bacteria > Pseudomonadota > Alphaproteobacteria > Acetobacterales > Acetobacteraceae > CAHJXG01. The sequence goes on from CAXULX010000017.1 coordinate 49,621, forward strand.
GCGGCCTCGTCCTTGTCATAGGTGAGCGTCGCCGTGAGGCCAGCGCCCGCCGCGTCCGAGGTGACGTCCGCGAGGCTCGGGATGCCGCGCAGCTTGTCCAGCACCCGGGGCGCCCAGCTGTTCAACTCGTCGCCGTCGGGGTCCGACAGCGTGTACTGGTACTGCGTCCGCGACAGCCGCCCGCCCACGCTCACGTCCTGTGCCGGCTGCATGAACAGCCGGATGCCCTCGACGCCCTGCATCTTCTGGCTGAGCCGCGCCACGATCTGGGACGCCGTCTCGCTGCGCTCGTCCCAGGGCTTCAAGGAGATGTACAGCCGGCCGTTGTTCGCCGTCTGCCCCCCGGCGCCGGCGCCGACGGAGGAGGTGACGCCGGCCACCGCCGGGTCCTGCCCGACCAGCTCGTTCACCTTCTGCTGCAGGCGCTGCATGCCCTGGAAGGACACGTCCTGTGCCGCGTCGGTGATGCCGATGATGATGCCGGTGTCCTGCACCGGGAAGAACCCCTTGGGGATGACGATGAACAGCCCGACCGTGCTGGCGACGGTGGCGAGGAACACCAGCAGGGTCACGAACTGAAAGCGCAGCGCCATGTCCAGCGTGCGCTCGTAGAAGCGCAGCATCGCGTCGAACACCGCCTCGACCGCCTTGTAGATCCGCCCGTGCTCCCGCTTCTCGGAGGACAGAAAGCGGGACGCCATCATGGGGGTGAGCGTGAGGGACACCATGGCGGACACCGCGATGGTGATGGACACGGTGACGGCGAACTCGCGGAACAGCCGTCCGACGATGCCGCCCATCAGCAGCAGCGGGATGAACACCGCGATCAGGCTGATGCTGATGCTGACGATGGTGAAGCCGATCTCGCCCGCGCCCTTCAGCGCCGCCTCCATCGGCGCCATGCCGTCCTCGACGTAGCGGACGATGTTCTCCAGCATGACGATGGCGTCGTCGACCACGAAGCCGACCGCGATGGTGAGGCCCATCAGGCTGAGGTTGTCGAGGCTGAACCCGCAGAGGTACATGACGCCCAGCGTGCCGACCAGCGCGATGGGGATGGTGACGCTCGGGATCACCGTCGCCCAGACGCTGCGCAGGAAGACGAAGATCACGCCGACCACGAGCGCGATGGACAGCGCCAGCGTGAACTCCACGTCGCTCACCGAGGCGCGGATGGTCTGCGTGCGGTCGGACACGATATCGACGTGCACGTCCGCCGGCACGCTGCGCACGAGCTGCGGCAGCTTGGCCCGGACCGCATCGACCGTGTCGATGACGTTGGCGCCGGGCTGCTTGAACACCAGGAGCAGGATGGCCTGCTTGTTGTCCTGCCAGGCCGTCAGCTCGCGGTTCTGCGGGCCGTCGATGGCGCGGCCCACGTCCCGCACCCGCACGGCGCCGCCGTCGCGATAGGCGATGATGGCGTTGTTGTACTCCTCGGCATGGGTGCGCTGGTCGTTGGCGTAGATCGTGTACGACTGGTTCGGCCCATCGACCGAGCCCTTCGGCTGGTTCGCCGTGGACTGCGTCAGCACGGTGCGCACGTCCTCCAGCGTGAGGCCGAGGCCGGCGAGGCGGGCCGGGTCCACCTGCACGCGCACCGCCGGCGTCTGCTGCCCGCCGACCAGCACCTGGGACACGCCGGTGACCTGGCTGAGCTGCTGCGCCAGGATGTTCTCGGCCGCCGCGTCCACCTCCGGCAGCGGCAGCGTGTCGGAGCGGACGGCGATGATGAGGATGGGCGCGTCGGCCGGGTTGGTCTTGCGGAAGGTCGGCGGGTTCGGGATGTCCTTCGGCAACTGCCCGGCGGCGGCGTTGATCGCCTCCAGCACATCGACCGCCGCCGCGTCGATCCCGCGGGACAGCTCGAATTGCAGCGTGATCTGCGAGTTGCCCATGACGTTCACCGACGTCATCTGCGCGAGCCCCGGGATTTGGCCGAACTGGGTCTCGAGCGGCGTCGCCACGGCGGTCGCCATGGTGGCCGGGCTGGCGCCGGGGTAGGAGCCGGTGACCGAGATGGTCGGGAACTCGACGGCCGGCAGCGGCGAGACCGGCAGGAACGGATACGCGGCGGCGCCGGCCAGGAAGATGGCCGCGACCATGAGCGAGGTGGCGATGGGCCGGCGGATGAAGGGGCTGGAGATGCTCAACGCTGTGCGCTCCGGGGTTGCTCGCCTGAGGGTGGCCCACCCTGGGCCTGCGCGTTCGGGGACTGCTCTTTCGGGCTGATGCGGGCGCCGTTGCTGACCCGGGTCTGGCCGCTGACGACGACCTGCTCGCCCTCCTCGATCCCGCGGGCGATCACCGCCACCTTGCCGTCGTCATGGCCGAGTTCGATGTCGCGCCGGTCCGCCGTGTTGTCCGGCTTCACCGTGAACACGTACAGGCCCTGCTGCCCGTGCTGCACCGCCTCGTGCGGGACCGTGACGCCGTGCGCGGTCTCGATCAGCAGCCGCGTGCTGACGAACTGGCCCGGCGTGAGGCGGTCGTCGTCGTTCGCAAAGGCCGCCTTGAACTGGATCGTGCCGCTGGCGGCGCTCACCACGTTGTCCGCGGTCAGCAGCGTGCCGCGCGCCAACTCGTCCCGCCCGTCGGAGCTATCGGCCAGCACGGGGAGCGCCCCCCGCGCGCTGGCCTGCCGCACCCGCGGCAGGTCGCCCTCCGGCAGGGTGAACAGCACGGCGATCGGGCGCACCTGCACCACCGACAGGATGCCGGCACCGGAGCCGTTGGCCTGGATCAGATTGCCGGGATCGACCCGGCGCAGCCCGACCCGCCCGTCCATCGGGGCGTGCAGCACGCAGAAGCCGAGGTTCAGCTCCGCGTCCTCGATGGCGGCGTCGTCGGCCGCGATCACGCCTTGCAGCCGGGCGACCGAGGATTGCTGGGTCTCGACCTGCTGGCGCGACGCGAAGTCGCTGCGGGCCAGGCTCGAATACCGCTTGAAGTCGGCCTCGGCGTTCTCAAGCTGCGCCTGGTCCTGCTGCCGCTGCGCCTGCGCCTTGTCGAGCGCCGCCTTGAAGGGGCGCGGGTCGATGACGGCCAGGGTGTCGCCCTGCTTCACCTCCTGGCCCTCCCGCACCGGCACGTCCAGCAGCACGCCGCCGACCTGCGGATGCACCTCGACCGCATTGAGCGCCTGCACGGTGCCGATCCCGCGCAGGTAGACCGGCACGTCGGCGGCCTTGCTTTGCGCCGTCGTCACCGGAACGGACGGCGGCTGGGCCGGCTGCTCCTGCTTGCCGTGCCCGGCGAACACACGCCACCCGCCATAGCCGCCGCCGATCAACAGGACGGCGCCGAGCGCCAAGGCGTAGGAAGTTTTCATGGGCCTCCGCGTATCAGGCCAGAACGGCCCTCCTCACTACGCACCGAGCGGGCCAAGGCCATGCAAACGCACAAGAACGTGAACGAACCGCGGAGCGTCGCCCGGCCCCAGCCCCCGCCTCATAGATGGTCCGCCACCGTGGCAATGGTGTCCCGCAGCCATTTCAGCGCCGGGTCGCCGCCGTGCCCCAGGTGCCAGACCATCGAAAGCTGGGTTTCCGGGCCGGGGTAAGGCGGCTCCATCCATTTCAGCCGGTAATGGTCCGCCCATGCGGAGGCCATGCGCCACGGCACCAGGGCGGCCAGGTCGGTCTCCCCCACGACCGCCAGCGCGGCATGGGTGCTGGGCACCGTCAGCCGCACCTGGCGCCGCCGCCCGATGCCGGCCAGCGCGTCGATCAGCGCGCCGTCGCCGTCCTGCGCGACGCGGCGCTCCAGGCCATGCTCCACGATCATGCCGTCCATCGCCTCCGTGCGCTCGTCCGTCACGGCGCGGACGAGGTGCGGCAGGCTCGCCAGCCGTTCCAGCGTCAGCGGCCCCTGCGCCATCGGGTGGTCGGCGCGCAGCACCCAGACCAGCCGGTCGCGCAGCAACACATGCAGGCCCAGGCGTTCGGGCACCCGGCCATAGGCCGAGATGGCAAGGTCGACCCGCCCGGTGTCGAGCGCCTCCCCGATGTCGGCGACGCCCGGGGCGATCCGGACATCGACCCCCGGCGCATCGGCGCGGATGCGCCCGACGATGCTCGGCAGCAGGACGGTGCAGGCATAGGCGTCGGCGGCGATGGTGTAATGGTGCTCCGTGGTCGCCGGGTCGAACGCATCGACGCTGAGCGCCGCCTGCACTTGGAGCAGCCCGGCGCGCAGCCGCGGCCCGACCGCCCGCGCCTTGGCGGTGGGCGTCATGCCGTCGGGGCTTTTGACGAACAGCTCGTCATCCAGGATGTCGCGCAGCCGGGCCAGCGCGTGGCTCACGGCGGACTGCGTGACGTGCAGGCGGCTTCCGGCTCGCGTGACGCTCCGCTCCTCGAACAAGGCGTCGAACACGCGGAGCAGGTTCAAATCCATGTTGGAGAAGCTTGTCATCGCCGTTTTTCGTGATCCCGCACAATAGATGAGCGCCGTTCATTCGCAATATGACAAACTATCATTGGAATTGAACGAGGCGCGTCGCCACGTTCCTAAATAAGGCTGGCGGGACTTGGAAGCCAGCACTATTCAATATAGGAGGGCTGCGATGCGTAGTTTGGTTACTATCTCCGCAATGATCGCTTTGGTCGGCTGCAGCGCAGTGGACCCGTCCGCCCCGACCAAGGTCAGCTGGCAATACGGCGCGGGCAACGGTGATGGCGTGTCCTATCCGGGACCGGCCCCGATCTACAAGCGCGCCTATGGCCTGGATGCGGACCAGACCTCTCCCTCGGCGACGCCGCCCACCGTCAGCTACGGCTACGGCGCGGAAAACCAGACCGGGAGCATGGTGCAGCTCGGCCCGCAAGCGCCGCAGCAGCTGGCGTCCCCGGCGCCCGCTCAGCCGTCGGCGCCTCGCCTGGACCAACGCGCCGCCCCCGGCACGCATAGCTGATCGAGGCTGGGACGCCGTTGCCGGCTCTTACCGGCAGTTCGTCCGGTAGATGTACTGCTGCACCTCGGGCGTGTCGATGTTCGCCGGGGTTGCCACGATGAACGGCGTGTGGATTTGGCGCTCGATGGGTTTGCCGTCGAGCGCCGCCACCATCATCTCGACGCCGAGCTGGCCGACACGGTAAGGGTATTGCACGATGTCGGCTGAGACGACCCCCTTGCGGATCGCCTCCACGATGGGATCGGACGTGTCGAATCCCACGAGCTTGACCTTGCCCTCGCGCTGAGCCTCGCGCACGCCGGTGGCGGCGCCCTCTGTGTTGTTGGTGGTCAACGTGAAGATGCCGGCGAGGTCCGGGTGCGCCGCGATGGTGGACGTGACGATCGACGCCGCCTTCGCCGTCTGGTTGTTGCTGTATTGCGGGCCGAGGAAGTTGATCTGCGGATGCTTGCTGATCTCCTCCTGGAACCCTTGCAGGCGTTGCTGGGCCACGTTGGCGGCGGGCGAGTTCATCATCGCCATGACCTCCCCCTTGTCGCCGATCAACTCCGCGAGTTGCTTGGCGGCTTGCCTGCCCCCCTCCACGTTGTCGGATTGGATGTTGGACACGGCGATGCTCATATCCTTCACGTCGCCGTCGATGGAGAGGATCTTGATCCCACGCTCCTTGGCGTCGAGCAGCGTCGCCGTGAGCGCCACGGGGTCGTCGGCGGTGAACATGATGCCGTCGGGCTGCGCCGCGATCACCGCGTTCAGCACGCGCATCTGGAGGGCCGGGGTGTATTGCTGCGGACCCTGCGCGTCGAACGTGACGCCCAAGCGCTTGGCCGCCTCCGCCCCGCCGCACGTCACCGACATGTAGAACGGGTTGCCCGTCACCCCTTGGATGTAGGTGATCCTGTGCGGCCTCTCCGCCCCCGCGGCAGGAGGCAGCGCCGCCGCTGACAACAGGAGGGTGACTGCAACGGTCAGGCGCATGGTTGGTCCTTACGGAAACGTCGGGACGACGATTGTCGAAACGCACGGCATCGGGGCGCGTCCGGCACGGCTACACGCCCTCGCCCTTCTGGCGCTTGATCTGGTCGGCATAGACGGCGGCGATCACGACGAAACCGATGACGACCATCTGCCAGAACGGCTGGATGCCCATGATGATGAAGCCGTTCGCCAGCACGGCCGGGATGAACACGCCGATCACCGTGCCGATGATGGTGCCGCGCCCGCCGGTGAGCGTCGTGCCGCCCAGCACCACCGCGGTGATCGCCTCCAGCGGGTCGTTCGCGTGGCCCTCAAGCGTCGTGGTGGAGAAGCGGCCCAGCGACAGCATCGCCGCGAACCCGGCCAGCAGCCCGCTCAGCATATACAGCCTCAGCAGGTGCCCGGCCACGTTGATCCCGGCCCGGCGCGACCCTTCCGGGTTGGAGCCGACGAGGAAGGTGTGCCGGCCGAACCGCGTCATATGCAGCACGATGCCGCCGATGACGGCCATGACCGCGGTGATGACGACAAGCCACGGCACGCCGCCCACCGAACCGTGGCCGAGGGAGATCAGCGCGTCCGGCACGGTGCGGATGTCGTTGCCGTCCGACACCAGGTAGGCTCCCCCGAGCGCCGCGCCCATCGTGCCGAGCGTCGAGATCAGCGCGGACACGCGCAGCCTGGTGATGCAGAACCCGTTGAACGCGCCCCAGGCCGCCCCGCAGGCGAGCGCCACGACGAAGCCGATGGCGACCGTGAACAGGCTGTCCGTGCCGAATTGCAGCATCACCTGCGCCGCGACCACGCCCGAGAACACCAGCACCGACCCGATGGACAGGTCGAACCCGCCGGCGATCATGATGTAGGTCGTGCCCACCGCGAGGATGAGCAGCACGGAAGCGTCGAGGAAGATGTTGCGGACGTTGTAGCTGCTGGCGAAGGTGGCCGGGTGCAGGACGGAGAAGAACGCGACCAGCAGCAGCAGGATGACGCCCATGTAGAAGGGCGAGGACGACACCGCCACCCTGAGCTTGCGGCCCAGGCCCTGCGGCCGCGGCAGCCCGGATGCCTCGCTTACGGCGCCGGGCTGGGTGGCCGCGGCATCCCCGCTCACGCCGCGACCCCTTGCTCGGACTCGGGCACGGCGTCGAGCGCCCCGGTCATGGCGCCCACGAGGTCCGGCACGGTGAGGCTCTGGTTGCGCATCGAGGCGATCCGCCGCCCGAGCCGCAGCACCTCCACCGTGTCGGCCACCTGGATCACGTCGCGCATGTTGTGGCTGATGAGCACGACGGCGACCCCGGTGTCGCGGATGCGTCGCACCAGGTCGAGCGTGCGCGCCGTCTGCACGACGCCGAGCGCCGCCGTCGGCTCGTCCATGAACACGACGCGCTTGGCCCACATCGCCGCCCGGCAGATCGCCACACTCTGCCGTTGCCCGCCCGACAGGCTCGCAATCGGCGCGTCCATGTCCTTCAGCGCGACCTTGAGCTTCTGGAACGCGACCGCGCTCTCCCGCCGCATGGTCGCGTTGTCGAGGAAGCCGAGCCGGCCGAGCAGGCCGGGCCGCAGCGCCTCCCGCCCCATGAACATGTTGGCGGACGGGCTGAGGTCCGGGCACACCGACAGGTCCTGATACACCGTCTCGATGCCGATGGCGTGGGCGTCCGACGGCGAGGCGAACGACACCGGCGCGCCGTCCACCGTCATCTGCCCGGAGGTCGCCGCATACACGCCGGAGAGGATCTTCACGAGCGTGCTCTTGCCCGCGCCGTTGTCGCCGATCAGCGCCGTGACCTCGCCGGCATGGGCGTCGAAGTCGGCGCCGCGTAGCGCCTCGACATGGCCGAACCGCTTGGTGATCCCGCGCGCTTGGAGGACCGCATCGCCTTTGGACACAGACGGGACCATCGACATGTTCGTCCTCCTTTGCGCCACTGTTGCAACCGCGGCTCCTTTCCGCAAGGGCCTCCTCGGCCGCGCCGCAGGACGTTACGCAGCCATCGAGGGGATGGCGCGCCCGGCACTGTTTGTTCGCTTTTCAGGTCGTTTTCGTGTATGTGCGGCGCACGCGGACCGTTCCTGGAGCTTGGCATGACTGATTCGATCTTCACCGCCTGGAAGCCCGAGCACGCGGCGCTGTGGGGCAACGTGCCGCTGCGCCTCAAGCACCGGCTGCACGAGCATGAGCTGTTCAGCCGCCCGGCGCTGGCCCGCCTGATCGAGGCCGCGCCGAAGTCGAACTACATGCTGATCGAGACCGGACGCCCGAACGAGCGCAAGCTGTGGCGGGAGGGCGAGATGGGCGCGCTCAGCGGCATGGAGGTCATGGACGCCATCGCCAGCGGCCGGATCTGGCTCAACCTGCTCCGCGTGAACGAGATCGACCCGCAATACGGCAAGCTGCTGGACGAGATCTTCGGGGAGCTGGAGGGCCGCATCCCCGGCTTCACCACGTTCAAGCGCATCAACGGCATCCTGATCTCCTCGCCGCGCGCCCAGGTGTACTACCATTTCGACACGGCGGGCCAGACGCTCTGGCAGATCGCCGGGAGCAAGCGCGTATACCTGTATCCAAAGGAGCCGCCGTTCCTGACGCCGGAGATCCTGGAGAACGTGATCCTTTATAACAACGAGACCGGCATCAAGTACGAGGGCTGGTATGAGGACTACGCCCAGCGCATCGACCTGGGACCCGGCGAGATGGCGCAGTGGCCGCTCAACATGCCCCACCGGATCGAGAACGCCGACGAACTCAGCGTCTCCATGACCATCGAGTACTTCACCACCGACATCCGCCGCAACCTGTTCGTCAACGGGGCGAACGGCCTGCTGCGGGACAAGCTGAAGCTCAAGCCCCAGCGCAGCGTGTCGGGCCCCGCGGTGTGGGCCAAGACGGCGGTTTATGCGGCGGCGGCCAAGGGCGGGCTGCTCAAGCGCGGCCGCAGCAAGCGCCGTCCCATCGCCTTCACGCTCGACCGGGACTTCCTGGCCAAATCGCCGGCCGCGGCAGGCACGCCCGCCCCCGATGCAGCCCGCCCGGCGGAGCAGGTGCTGGGCGGGGATTAGGGTCATCAAGGCTGACGCGGGACATCTCCAGGCCGGTTGAGCCTCACGCAATCCATGCTGGCCCCCCCCGGGGGCACCGGCTACTCGGCCGCCATCGCCGCGGCAGCCTCCGGCCGCATCCAGACGGCGGTGTCGTGGAACACGGCGCCGCCCGCGGGCAGGGCCGGCTCGTCGCTGGTCAGCGCGTTGATGCCGTGCTGCAGGCCGCCGAACGCGGCGGCTGGCCAGATGCTCTCCACCACCACGGTGCCCTGTGTCTGCCCCGGCACGTGGCGGGCGTGCAGCACCACCTCGCCCCGGCCGTTCCCGAGGCGCATCAACGTGCCGTCCCCAATGCCGAACCGCTCGCCGTCCTCCGGGCAGATCAGCGCCTGCGGCCGTCCCTCCCGCTTCCGGGCGTTCGGCGTCTCCGTGAAGGTGGAGTTCAGGAACTGCCGTGCCGGCGCCGCGACCAGCCGCATCGGCCGTTCGTCGGTCGCCTGGTCCGTGAGCGGCGCCCAGTCGGGCAGAGGCGGCAGGCGGCCCTCCACGTCGCCCAGCGCCCGCCAGTCCGCCCGGAAATGAAACTTCTTGTCCGCATGCCCGAACCCGTCCAGGAAATGCGCCTTGTGGAACGGTAGCTGCACGTCCACCCAGCGCCGGGCCGCGAGGTCCTGCGCCGAGGGGTAGCCCGACGCGCGCAGGGTGGCGTCCGCAAGCTCCAGCCCTGTCATCGAGAAGGCCGCATCGGTCAGGCCGAAGCGTTGCGCCAGGGCGCAGACCAGATCGTGGTTGGACCGCGCCTCCCCGGGCGTGTCGATCACCTGCAGGCCGATCTGGATGTGGCTGTGCCCGCCGGCCTGGTAGATGTCGTCATGCTCCAGGAACATCGTCGCCGGCAGCACGATGTCGGCATAGCGCGCGGTCTCCGTCATGAAGTGCTCGTGCACCACGGTGAACAGGTCGTCGCGCATCAAGCCCTGCCGCACCCGGTTGCTGTCGGGGCAGACGGAGGCCGGGTTGCCGCTCTGCACCAGCAGCGCGTGGACGGGCGGGCCGCCCAGCAGGGCGTCGGCGTCGCCGGTCAGGATGCTGGCGATCCGGCTCATGTCGAGTTCGCGCACCGCCGGGTCACGGAGCGCGGTGCCCTCGATCAGCGACTTGTCCCAGGTGTAGATGCCCTTGTTGTTCCACAGGGCGCCGCCGCCCTCGTGCTGCCACTTGCCGGTGACGGTCGGCAGGCAGGTGACGGCGTGCATGGAGGCCGCCCCGTTGCGCCCGCGCGTGAAGCCGAACCCGGCCCGGATGTAGGCGCGCGGGGTGGCGTTATAAAGCGCGGCGAACGCCTCGATGTCCGCCACGGGCAGGCCGGTGATCCCCGCCGCCCAGACCGGCCCCCGGGTGGCCAGATGCGCCTCCAGCGCGGCGGGGTCGTCGGCGTAGCGGGCCATGTAGGCGCGGTCGGCATGCCCGTCGCGGAAGGCGCAGTGCATCACCGCGCAGGCGAGCGCCGCGTCCGTGCCGGGCCGCACGCCGAGGTGCAGGTCGGCCGCCGCCGCGGTTCCCGTCCGGTAGGGGTCGATTACGACCAGCTTCGCCCCGCGCTCCTTCCGGGCGCGGGTGACGTGCGCCATCACGTTGACCTGGGTGGAGACCGGGTTGGTGCCCCAGAGCACGTTCAGGTCGGCCACCGCCATCTCCCGCGAGTCGGACCCGCTCACCCGGCCGCATCCCGCCATCCAGCCGGCCGTCGCGATGGCGCTGCAGATCGTGCCCTTGCGCCCGGACCAGCGCATGGCGTGGCGCAGGCGGAAGATGCCGTCCCGGTTCACCAGCCCCATGGTGCCGGCGGAGCTGTAGGGCCACACCGCCTGGCTCCCGTGGCGCGCGGCCGCCTCGGCGAAGCCGGCCACCACGCGGTCGAGCGCCTCCTCCCAGCCGATCCGGCGGAACTCGCCGCCGCCCTTCGGCCCCACGCGGAGCATCGGATAGAGGATGCGGTCCGGGTGATGCACCCGCTCGGCGTAGCGGGCGACCTTGTTGCACACCACGCCGGCCGTGTAGGGGTTGTCCGCCCCGCGCACCATCCCAATCGTTGACCGGTCGAGCACCTCCACATCGAGCGCGCAGGTGCTGGGGCAGTCGTGCGGGCAGACGGAGGGGCGGGTCTCGGCCATTGAAACAGAACTCCGGTCCGGTGATGAGCGGCAAGCCTAGCCCGGTTCGACCGCGGTGGCGAGCACGCCTGCGTTCCGGCACCGCGCGGCGGGCAGCCCGGCGGCCAAGCTGGACTCGTTCGGATACGGCGCGCTATATCCGTCCGGGCATGACGACGGGACGGAAACAGCGCAAGCCGGCGGGTTCACGCGGTCGTTTGGGCGCAGCCGCACACGATCACGGCAAAGACCAGCGATGCGTTGCAGAGAGCGTCTTCATGACGCGCACCGGGGTGTCGTGCAACGGGTGCGGCGCTGTCGTTCCGTCCCGAAACCGCCTGAGCGAAAGCATCCTCATGACCCATGTCTCCAAGCCCACTCTCGTCGCGGTCGTCGGCACGGCCGCCTTGGCGTTGTCGCTGCGCATGATGCAGCCGCCGGCCTATGCGGAGGCACCCGCCCGGGCGCTGCCGCCGCCGGCGCTGGACGTGGCGCCCGTCCGCGCCGGCTTGCAGACGGCGGTGTTCGCTGGCGGCTGCTTCTGGGGCGTGCAGGCCGCGTTCCAGCACGTGGCGGGCGTGACCCAGGCGGTGTCCGGCTATGCCGGCGGTCAAGTCCCCTCCCCGAAGTACGAGCAGGTGAGCACCGGCGCGACCGGACATGCGGAAGCGGTCCAAGTGACGTTCGACCCGGCCCGCGTCAGCTATGGCACGCTGCTGCAGATCTTCTTCTCGGTGGCGCTCGACCCGACGCAGGTGGACCGCCAGGGGCCGGACCGCGGCACGCAATACCGCTCGGAGCTGTTCGTGGACGGCCCGGAGCAGGAACAGACGGCGCGGGCCTACGTGGCGCAGCTTGAGGCCGCCCACGCCTTCAGCCGCCCCATCGCCACGCGCATCGACCCGGCGGTCCCGTTCTACCCGGCCGAAGCCTATCACCAGGACTACCTCGTGCGGCATCCCGACGCCCCCTACATCGTGGCCAACGACCTCCCGAAGGTGCGGAGCCTGCAGATGCTGTTCCCGGAACACTGGCAGACGGCGCCGGTGGCCACCAGCCTCCTCGCATCGGGTGACTGAGCGGCGCGGCCTCTATGACCAGCACGACACCGTCGTGACGGCCTGGCTCTCCGACGTATCCCCCAACGCCAACGTAGGATTGTGACCATGCGCGCTTTGACCCGGCGTTCCGCCGTGCTGACCGCCGCCGCGGGCGCCCTGGTCCCTGGCGCGTCCCGTGCCGAGGACGGCGCCATCGGCGACTACGGCCCGGCGCCCGAGTTCGCCGGCATCTCCAATTGGCTGAACTCTCCCCCGCTGACCATGGCCGGGCTGCGCGGCAAGGTGGTGCTGATCGACTTCTGGGCCTATTCCTGCATCAACTGCCTGCGGGCGCTGCCCTACGTCACGCGCTGGCATGACGCCTACAAGGACCGCGGCCTGGTGGTGGTCGGCGTGCACACGCCCGAGTTCGCGTTTGAACGGGCCACCGCGAACGTTCAAAGGGCAGCCAGCCGCTTCGGCGTCCGCTACCCGGTGGCGCAGGACAACGCCATGGCCACCTGGCGCGCATACTCCAACCAGTACTGGCCGGCGGAATACCTGGTGGACCGCAACGGGCACGTGGTGCTGAAGCATTTCGGCGAGGGACGCTACGACGAGACCGAGAACGCCATCCGGTCGCTGCTGGCGGCGGGTGCGCCCGTGCCGCGCGACGACGGCGTGGACCGGTCGAGGATCGAGACGCGCGAAATGTATTTCGGGATCGCCCGGGTGGAGATGCTCGCCAGCCCGGAACGGCCGCGGGAGGGCGAGGCGACGTATTCCTCGCCCAGCCCGCTGCCCTCGAACCACTTCGCCCTGGTGGGCACCTGGAAGCTCGCGGCGGAGAACGCGACGCTGGCGCGGGATGGTGGCGTGGTGCACCTCGCGTTCCAGTCCGGCAAGGTGTTCATGGTGGCGAGCAGCGAGCGCCCCGTGACCGTCGGCGTCATCGTGGACGGGCGGCCGCAGCCCCCCGTGACGGTGCAGGAAAGCCGGCTCTATACCCTGTTCGACAGCAGGGACTACGGAGAGCACGTCATGACCCTGTCCATTCCCAAGGCGGGGTTCGAGGCGTTCACCTTCACCTTCGGATAGGTCGCCGCGCGCCTCGATGCCCCTCAAGCTCCGGAGAGGGAGTCAGCCTTTTTGCAAGTGCGGCGCCAGCAGCGACAAATCGGCCGGCCCGAGCCGGTCGGACGCCGTCTGCGCCTGGTGCCAGTAGGGATATTGCAGCACCGGGGCGCTCACCGCGTCGAGCGTCGCGCGCTCCTCGGCCGTCAGCACGAGGGTCGCGGCGCCCAGGTTGTCCTTCAATTGCTCCTCGTTGCGGGCGCCGATGATGGCGGATGTCACGCCGGGCCGGCCCAGCACCCATGCCAGCGCAACCTGCGCCGCAGACACGCCATGGGCCTCCCCCACCTCCGCCAGGACGTCCACGATGTCATACAGCTTGCCTTCGTCGTACACCGGCGGCTCGGTCCACCCGGCGAAGCGGCGCGAGCCTTCCGGACTGTCCTGCCCGCGGCGATACTTGCCCGAGAGCAAGCCGCCTGCCAGCGGGCTCCAGACCAGGATGCCGAGACCCTGGTCGAGAGTTGCGGGCACAAGCTCGTTCTCGGCTTCCCGGGCTTGCAGCGTGTAGTGGATCTGCTGCGCCACCGGGCGGATGAAGCCATGCTGCTGCGCCACGCCGAGCGCCTTCATCAGATGCCAGGCGGAGTAGTTCGACACCCCGACATAGCGGACCTTGCCGGTGCGGACGAGGGTGTCCATCGCCTCCAGCGTTTCCTCCAGCGGGGTGAGGCCGTCCCACTGGTGCAGTTGGTAAAGGTCGATGTGGCTGGCGCGCAGCCGCTTGAGGCTGGCCTCGCAGGCGGCGACGATGTGGTGCCGCGACAGCCCGGCGTCGTTGGGCCGCTCCCCCATGCGGAACCGCACCTTGGTGGCCACCAGGACCTTCTCGCGCCGCCCGCCGCCGTGCAGGACCTCCCCCAGGATCTCCTCGGATAGCCCGCGCGAGTAGATGTCGGCGGTGTCGATGAAGTTCACGCCGGCGTCGATGCAAAGGTCGATCTGCCGTGCCGCCCCGGTGACATCGGTGGCGCCCACCTTCTGGAATGGCCCGGTGCCGCCGAAGGTCATGGTCCCCAGCGTGAGCGCCGAGACCTGCAAGCCTGAACGGCCGAGTTGACGGTATTCCATGGAAGCGTGCCTTTGTCCTGATGCAACCGAGCCGTTCTCAACGCGGGCCGCCGGCTGCGGTTGTGGGCCGCGGCGTCGGACGGAGCACGAAGGGGTCCTCAACCCGGCCGAAGAACCCGATGCTCCCGGCGTCCGGCCCTGGAGGCTCGGACCGCGCGGGCGGCAAGCGCCCTGCATGCCATCAAAGCAGCGCGCCGAGGCGTGCGATGCCCTCCTCCAACCGGTCCGGCCTGACCGCCGAGTAGCTTAGACGCAGGGTGTTCGACCCAGACCCGTCGGGGAAGAAGGAGGCTCCGGGGACGTAAGCCACCCCGGCCTCGATCGCCTTGGACAGCAAGGCCGTCGCGTCGATGCCCTCGGCGAGTTGCAGCCAAATGAAGAACCCGCCGGCGGGCCGCTCCCACCGCGCCTTGGTGCCGACGTGTCGTTCCAAGGCGTCGAGGGTCAGGTCGCGGCGCATCCTGTAGTTCTGGCGGAGCGCGCTCACGTGCCGGTCGAACACGAAGTCGGCGAGATGCGCCATGACGTTCTGGGAGAGGGTGGAGGCTTGCAGGTCCTCCGTCTGCTTGATCAGGGCCAGACGCGCGACCAGGGCCCGCGGCCCGACGACCCAGCCCAGCCTGAGTCCCGGTGCGGCGCACTTCGAGAACGAGCCCAGGTGGACGGTCCGGCCGTCGTCAGGCGAACCGCCGTCGACGTCCATGAGCGACGGTAAGGGATCGCCCTCGAAACGGAGCATCTCATACGCATTGTCCTCGACCAGGATCGTATCGAGCCGCCGGGCGCGTTCCACCAGCGCGTGGCGCTCCTCGAGCGTCAGGCAGGCGCCGGTCGGGTTCTGGAAATCCGCCATCGCGTAGATGAAGGCCGGCCGGGAGGAAGGCTCCGGTTGCGCGTCCAGCCGGCGGATGTCGGCGCCGTTCGCGTGGAAGACCTGCAGGGCGCCGGAATAGGTCGGCGCCTGAACGAGGACCTCGCGCCCAGGCCCCGCCAGCAACCTCGTGATCAGGTGGATGGCCTGCTGGGACCCGCTCGTGATCAGGACGTTGTCCAGCTCGCAGCGGCGCCCCAACGCCTGCTCGCGCCGGACGAGCCATGACCGGAGCGCCAGGCTGCCTTCAGTCGGGGCGTATTGCAGGGCGTCGGACGCGGCGGCGGGCGTGCCGAAGATGCTGGCATACGCCTCCCGTATCCTCTCGACCGGGAAGCAGCCGTCGTCCGGGCGTCCAGGGCCGAAGGTGATGAGGTCCTTGGACCGGGACGCCATGAACTCCAGGGCGCGTATTCCCGATGGCCGTATCCGCTCGGAGTATTCGGTGAGGCGGCCCCGCAACCCTTGTTCGTCCATACGACCCTCCTTCGGCCCCCTCGACGCGACTGCCCGGCGCCGGCCGGGAGCTTGTCCCCGGCTCAGGGTCGTCCGTTCGGGGTTGTCAAACCAGTTGGTGCCAACACCAACTTGACAGGCCCGCCCCGTCGATGCAAGGGTCGTTGACCGGCGCCGGTCAGAGGCCGTCCGGCGGCGACCGCGGGTTCGGGGGACGTGCCTCAATCATGGAATGTACGCACCTGCGACGGATCACGATCAATGCCGAAGCCCCGCACTGCCCCCCCTGAGCGCCGAGGCGCCGCGTTGCAGCCGCTGCCCCAAGCGACCACCTCCGCCGCGCGTCCGCGGCCGGGCTCGCGGGCGCGGGACGACGTCCCCGCCGCCCCCGGCGAGGTGCGCCTCGGGCCGCTTGGCGATGAGATCGGTTACAACCTGCGGGTCGCGCAGGCCATGTCGTTCCAGGCGTTCAGCGCGCTGGTAGGGGACACCGGCCTGCGGCCCGGCCGGTACGCGTTGCTGCAGCTGATCAACGACAATCCCGGCATCAGCCAGACGACCCTGAGCCACGCGGCGGGACGGGACAAGAGCACCCTCACGCCGCTCCTCGCGGACCTGGAGCGGCGCGGCCTGGTCCTCCGCACACCAGACCCGGCGGATGGGCGAGGTCGGAAGCTGATCCTGACGAAGGCGGGAGAGGAGAAGCGCGCCATGCTCGCCGAGTGCGCGAAGACGCATGACGCGAAGCTCGACGGGATCCTCGGGCCGCACAGGAAACGGCAGCTTCTGGAGATCCTGCGGGTTCTGATCCGTGATCTCGGACGGGAGACCGACCCTCCTTCCCCCCACGGCGACTGAGCCGCGTCCGGCCCGAGCAGGCTTGGCGTTTCGCGTGGCGAACGCGCCTCGCTCCCGTCGCCATGCCACACAATGCCTCAGCCGGACCAAACCCGCGCCTGCTCCTCCGGGTGGGCCAAGCCCCAATCCCGCGCCACGCGCAGCCGGCGCAGGAAGTCCTCGAGGGCCGCGCGTCTGCCCGCAATTGCCTCGGTGCTGGCGACGGTGTAGCTCTGCGCGCTCATCAGGTCGCGCCCGTTCACCACCTCCCGCGCGCCGTCCTGCACGCAGGCCACGGCGGTCAATCCAGCAGGTCCGGTTCCTGCGCCACCACCAGCTCCCACAACGGCTGGAAGCTGAGCAGGCCGGAGCGGGGCCGGGCCACCTGGCCTGCGGTCAGCGCCGCCGTGTCGGGGTCGATGGGGACCGGCGTGCCCGCGGCCTCCGCCAGCAGCTGCGTCTGGGCGGCGTTGTCCATCGAGAGGAACCACCACGCCGCCGCCTCCACCGTCTCGCCCACGGTCAGGATGCCGTGGTTGCGCAGGATCACCGCCTTGTGCGGCCCCAGCGCCCCCGCGATGCGATCACCCTCGCTGGTGTCCAGCACGACGCCGGTGAAGTCGTCGAACAGCGAATGATCCCTGTAGAACTTGCAGCTGTCCTGGGTCAGCGGGTCCAGCAGGCGGCCCAGGGTGGACCACGCCTTGCCGTACGTGGAGTGCGTGTGCGCGGCGGCGACCACGTCCGGGCGCGCGGCGTGTATGGCGGCGTGGATCGCGAACGCCGCCCGGTTCACCGGCCGGTCCCCCTCCACGACCGCGCCGGTGTGGTCCACCCGGATCAGGTCGCGCACGCGGATCTGGGCGAAATGCCGGCCCAGCGGGTTCACCCAGAAGCTGTCGGTATGCTCCGGGTCCCGCGCCGTCACGTGCCCGGCCAGCCCCTGGTCGAAGCCGTGCCGCGCGAACAGGCGGAAGGTGGCAGCCAGGCGCTGCTTGCGGTGCAGCCGCTCCTCCGCGATGGACCGGACGGGTGCCGTGTCCTGCAGCAGGCTGACGAAGTCCGGCCCGGGGGCCGCGGCGTCGGGCGATGTCGAAACATAGTTCATGGTGTCGTGCTCCCAGGGTTCATTCGGCGGCGACAGGCACGTCGTGGCGGGCGGCCACCAGCTCGCGGACGCGCGGGATCAGCTCCCGGCCATACTGCACGGCGTCCACCAGCGGGTCGAAGCCGCGGATCAGGAAGGTGGAGATGCCGAGGTCCACGTAGTCCAGCATGGCCTCCGCCACCTGGTCCGGCGTGCCGACCAGCCCGGTGGAGTTGCCCTGCGCCCCGGTCAACGCCGCGATCCCCGTCCAGAGCCGCTTGTCCAGCCGGGTCCCCTGCGCGGCTGCGGCCAGCAGACGGCGCGACCCCTCGTTGGGCGGCGCCTGCACGCCCTCCCGCGCGTTGTTCGGCGACCGCCCGTTGCCCCCGGCATCGCGCAGCGCCTTGGCGCGGGCCAGGATGTCGTCGGCCTTGGCCCAGGCGGCCTCCTCCGTGTCGGCCAGCACCGGGCGCAGCGACAGGCTGAAGCGCGGCGTGCGGCCGAACGGCGCCGCCGCGGCGCGGATACGCGCCACCAGGCTGCGCACCTGGTCATGCGTCTCGCCCCACAGCGCGTAAACGTCCGCGTGCTTGCCGGCGACCGGGATCGCCGCCGCCGACGCGCCGCCGAAGTACACGGGGATGCCGGCGGCGGCGTAGGGCTTCACGTCGCCGAAGCCGCGGGCGACCTGGTAATAGCGCCCGGCGTAGTCGAACGGCGTGGCGGAGGTCCATTCCTGCCGCACCACGTCCAGGTACTCGCTGGTGCGCGCATAACGCTCGTCCTTCGTGAGGCTGTCGCCGTCCTGCGCCAGCTCGGCGTCGTTGCCGCCGGTGATGACGTGGACCGCCACCCGGCCCTTCGTGAGCTGGTCCAGCGTCGCCAGTTGCCGGGCGGCCAGCGTGGGCGCCGTGAAGCCCGGCCGGTGCGCGATCATCAGCCCCAGCCGCTCCGTGACGGAGGCGATGTGCTGGGCCACCAGGATGCTTTCGGCCGAGGTCGAGTTGAACGCCACCAGCACGCGGTCGAAGCCGACATGCTCCTGCGCCTTCGCCGCCGCCTCGATGAAGCCGGGGTCGAGCGCGCCGGTGGTGCGCCGCACCGTCTCGGACGAGTTGAAGTGGCCGACATAGCCGATGAACTCGACGGTCATGATCCTGTCTCCTTGTTGGTCTCGCGGGCGCGGGCGAACACCTCGTCCATGCGCCAGCTCTCGTTGGCATGCGCCGGGTCGTTGCGGTGGGCGCCCCATCCGCTGTCCCGCCGGTACTGGCCCAGCCAGCCCGCGGCGATGACCGCGGCCTCGTCCACCGCGGCGGGGCCGTCGCAGTCCGGCGCCACGTACAGGGCGTCGGCCGGGCAGTACAGCTCGCACATGAAGCAGGTCTGGCAGTCCGCCTGGCGGGCGATGGCCGGTTGGGCGCCGGGCACGGCGTCGAAGACGTTGGTCGGGCACACCTGCACGCAGATGTTGCAGGACGTGCAGCGGGCGGCCACCAGCAGCTCGATCATCAGGCGGCTGCCTCCGCGGGCGCCCAATGCGGCCGGGCATCCACCTGGTCCAGCCCGGCGATCACCAGCCGGTGCGCCAGGCCCGGGTCGCGCGCCGGCGCGTCGGTGCGGTTGTGCATGCCGCGGCTCTCGGTGCGCGCCAGCGCGGCGCGCAGGCACCAGCGGGCATGGGCGATGAGGGCGGCGGCCTCCCGGCTGCGCAGCGCCGCCGGGCCGTCCGCCCCGGCATGGTCGCGCAGGCCCGTCCAGAGCGTGTCCAGCCGGCCGGCCGACGCCTGTAGGGCGGCGCCAGAGCGGAACAGCGCCTTGCGGGGCGGCAGCATCTCCGCCTGCACCGCCGCGACGGCGGCCCGCGGCAGGTCCGGGTCGGCCCGGCGCCGGCGCGGACGCAGGCCGGCCTCCCCGGCCGCAGCCGCCGGGCGGTCGGCCCGACGCCCCAGCGCATGGCCGCGCGCCGCGGCGGCCTGCCCGGCCCACCGGCCCGAGGACAGCGCCCAGGCCGAGTTCTGCGCCCCGCCGCCGGAGACGGCGCCCGCCACCAGCTCCCGCGTCGCCGCGTCGCCGGCGGCGAACAGGCCGGGCACCGTGGTCGCGCAGTCATCCCCGGCGATGCGCAGCCCCCCGGTGCCGCGTATGGTGCCCTCGCCCCTGAGCGCCACCGGGAACCGCTGGGTGAAGGGGTCGATGCCGTGCCGCACGAAGGGCAGCATCAGGTTGGGCTGGATGGAGGGCAGCCGCGCCCGGATGTCCGCCGGCATCCGGTCCAGGCAGCAGAACACCGGCCCGGCCTCCATCGCCCGCGCCAGCGCCGGCGCCGCGTCCCGCCCGGCGGGGATGTCCAGCACCCGCCCGCCGCCGTCGGTGTAGGTGGCGAAGGCATAGGCCATGGAGCGCGTCATGGTCGAAAAGGCCGGCGCCACGGTGTAGTAGGCGCTGAACTCCATGCCCGACAGCTCGGCCCCGGCCTCCGCCGCCATCAGCGCGCCGTCGCCGGTGTTGGTGTGGCAGCCGAGCAGGCGGCTCATGAAGGCGCAGCCGCCGGTCGCCAGCACCACCGCGCCGGCCCTGACCGTCCAGGGCGCGCCGGTCACGCGGTCGATCCCGGCGGCGCCGGCGGCGGAACCGTCCGCGTGCAGCAGCAGCTCCAGCGCCGGGTGGCCGTCCAGGATGCGGACGCCGGACCGCAGGGCCAGCCGCCGCATGGCGCGCATATACTCGGGGCCGCGCAGGTTGCGGTACTGCACCACCCCGGCCTCGTTGCGCGGAAAGGCGTAATGCGCGGCGAGCGTCGGCAGGGTGCGCCAGGTCTCGTCCAGCACGCGCGCCATCCAGCGCCGCTCGGCCAGGCCCTCGGCCAGCGCCTCCCGCCCGCGGATCGCGTCGTCGCGCCCCTCCGGCGGCACCCACCAATGGCCCGGCCCGGCCGTCGCCGTCACGCCGCTGGTGCCGCAGAAGCCCTTGTCGGCCAGCACGACCTCCGCCCCCGCCTGCGCCGCGGCGGAGGCGGCCCAGGTGGCCGCCAGCCCGCCGCCCAGCACCAGCACGTCCGCCTGGAGGGCCGTCACCCTGCCACAGCCGGGTTGAACGAGGCGTCGAACAGCCGGGCGGCGTCCAGCCCGGCGCGGATGACGCCCGCCGCCAGGTAACGGTCGGCCGTGCGCTGCTCGTCCGCCACCACCTGCGCGTCGATTGGCACCGGCACGGGCGTCTCCGTCTCGAACACCAGGCGCGCGACGGGCTGGCTGACGCCGATCTCGGCGGCCAGCACCCGGGCGTACTCGTCCCGGTGCGCCTCCGCCCAGCGGCGTGCCACGGCGAGGCGGCGGCAGAAGTCCATCAGGGCGTCCCGCCGCCGGGCAATCGCCTCGTCGCTGGCGACCAGGTAGGACAGGCCGGTCAGCAGCCCGCGGCCGCCATCCACCACCACCCGCGCCTCGTCCACCAGCCGCGCCTGCGCGACGTACACGCCCCAGGAGCACCAGGCATCCACGGCGCCGGTGCTCAGCGCCGTCTTGGCGTCGTTGGGCAGCAGGTTCACGAGCTTGACGTCCGAAGCCCCCCAGCCCTGCGCCTCCGCCACCGCGAGCACCAGGGCGTGCCCGATGGAGCCGCGGTTGGTGGCGATGCTGCGCCCGCGCAGGCCGGCCGCCTCGCGCACCGGGGAGGCGGCCGGGACCATGATGGCGGTGCCGGCCCCGGTGGTCCGCACGGGCTGGATGATCCGCGCCTGCAGCCCGGCGGCCATCGCGAAGGTCGTCGGCGCGTCGCCGGCAAAGGCCAGGTCCACCGCACCGGCGTTCAACGCCTCCAGGAGCGGCGCCGCGGCGGCGAACTGGCTCCATTCCAGCCGGTAGGGCAGGCCGTCCAGCACGCCCGCCGCCTTCATCACCGACTGCGTGCCGCCCTTCTGGTCGCCGGCCCGCAGCACCCCCTCCGCCCAGGCGGCGGCGCCGAGCAGGGGCGAGGCGGCGAGGCCCGCCAGCAGGCGCCTGCGCGTGCTCATGCGCCCAACCCCAGCAGCCCCAGCACCTCGCGCCGCAGCCGGACCAGCTCCGGGTCGTCGCGGTGCCGGGGATAGGCGAGCGGCACCGGCAGGTCGGCGCGGATGCCGGCGGGACGGTCGGTGACGACGACCACGCGCCCGGCCATCAGCAACGCCTCCTCCACGTCGTGCGTCACCAGCAGCGCGGTAAAGCCGCGGTCCCGCCAGATGCGGACCAGCTCCCCCTGCATCTGCAGGCG
This sequence comes from uncultured Acetobacteraceae bacterium, assembly GCA_964252005.1. Lineage (GTDB taxonomy): Bacteria > Pseudomonadota > Alphaproteobacteria > Acetobacterales > Acetobacteraceae > CAHJXG01. The sequence continues at coordinate 71,468 of CAXULX010000017.1, forward strand.
CGTCAGGCTGTCGAGCTTGCCCAGCGGCTCGTCCAGGATCAGCAGGCCCGGGTCGTTCACCAGGGCGCGGGCCAGCGCAGCGCGCTGCGCCATGCCGCCCGAGATCTGGTGCGGGTAGGCGGTGTCGAACCCGTCCAGCCCGACCAAGCGCAGCGCCTCGTCCACCCGGTGCCCCAGGCGCTTCAGCTC
>CAXULX010000018.1:0-68685 GCA_964252005.1 uncultured Acetobacteraceae bacterium
GGGCGCGGTATTCCTCGCGGTCGTCGAAGCCGCGCTTGCGGCCGCTCTCGAACCGGCCGGCCGGCTTCGGCCCGCGGAAGCCGCGCTCCCGGTCGTCCGACTTGCGCGACAGGATGGCGCTCGGCTCCTCCGTGATCTCATCGACGCGGATGGTCATGAAGCGCAGCACATCTTCGTTCAAACGCAGCAGGCGCTCCATCTCAGTCACGAAATTGGGCTTCGCCTCCAGGCCGAGCAGCATGTAATGGCCCTTCCGGTTCTTCTTGACCCGGTAGGCCAGGCTGCGGAGGCCCCAGTACTCGCGCTTCTTCACCGCGCCGCCATCGGTCTCAAGGTCCGCGGCGATGGTGTCGGCGACGGTCTCGACCTGCTGTTGCGTGACGTCGTTGCGTGCAATCAGCACGCATTCATAAAGCGGCATTGTCACCCCTATGGCTGTTGTCGGCCCGAAATGGGCATAGCCGGGGAGGATGCCGCCGCCCCGGCAGGGAAGCGGCGGGGTATACGCCGTTGGGTGGGGATTGCAAGCGGGAGCGGCTGCGGAGAGATGGGGGCGCCCTGCTACGCCGCCGCGACGAGATGCTACGCTGGCTTCGCCGCGTTGACACGAAATGGCCGCTCCCGCATCACGGCCCCAGGCGAAGCATGTGGAATGCCCTCCGGCCTGACACCTGGCCGTCGGGTCCCGTCGAAGGTCGGCCTGGATGATCCGCCCGGCAGGCGGAAGGTCTTGCCCATATGACTGCCACGGTATGGTTGCCGCCTCTGGTCAGAGCCTTGACGACAGCCTTGCTCGTCGTGTCGGCCTCCGCCGCCGCCGAAACGCTCGGGCCGTTCTGGGGCGCCCTGATCGCCAGCCTTCCGGTATCGACCGGACCCGCATACGTGTTCCTGTCCATGCAGCACGGAGCGGAGTTCGTCGCGGCCAGCGCGCTCAGCAGCCTTGCGGCCAATGCGGCGACCGGATTGTTCCTGATGACATACGGGGCTTTGGCCCGGAGCGCGTCTTCATGGAGCAGCCTCGGTGCCGCCGTGCTGGTCTGGCTGGCGGCAAGCCTCGCGACGCAGCAGGTCGCCTGGACGCCATGGACGGCGTTCCTGCTGAACCTCGGCACCTACGGCCTCGGCCTCGCTTTGTTCAACCCGGTCCACAGCAAGGAACCTCGCCCGGCCCCTCCCGCCCGGCGGCGGTGGTTCGACCTTCCCGCCCGGGCCATGGCGGTCGCCGCTTTCGTGTCGCTTGTCGTCGCGATCAGCGCGGCGCTCGGTCCCGAGGCGACCGGGATCGCGGCCGTGTATCCGATTGGTCTCACCAGCCTGTTTGTCATCCTGCGGCCACGGATCGGCGGCCCGGCATCGTCGCGGCTCGCGGCCAATGCGCTCCGGCCGATGCTGGGGTTCGGCGTCATGCTGCTCGCCCTGCATCTTGCCATCCGGCCTTGGGGACCCGTGACTGCCCTCGCCATCGCGTTGCTGGTCTCGGTGTCCTGGTCCGCCGCCCTGTTCCTCCTGAGGAGGCGGGAGCAACTCAGGCAGGGCTGCCTGCCGCCCGTCGCCGACCCTTGAACGGAGCCGGTGTTGATTGCGCGTGGCGCTCAAAGGGCGTTCAATGGCGGCATGCCAAGCCTCCAACGCTCACCGACGATTTTGGCCGCGCAATCCCGCTGGCGCCTGGCCCTCGCCGCGGGCGTGCTGGGCGCCGGGGCGCTTGCGCTGGCGACCCAAGCCGGCCCGCACGACCCGGAGCTTGCCACGCTGCTGCGTTTCATGGCCGTCGTGAAGGCGGGCATGGCGCTCGGCGCCGCGGCCTTGTTGGGATGGCGGTTCGGCTCGCCAACGCGCCCCGCGATGGGCTTGGGCTACATCGCCGGCGCGTCCAGCATGGCGGCGGGCGCCGGGCTGATCTGGCAGCTCGGCCACGTCGGCGCCGGGGCCGTGCTGGTGCATGGCGGCCTCGTGGCGCTGGTTGGCCTCGCCTGGATGGACCGGGCCGGGTGGGATCAGGCCGCCAGCGCCCTCCCCGCATCCATCCGCTCCAGGCGGAGCGCCTGGCCCGGCACGGCGATCAGGACCCCGCCCCGCGGCACCTCTCGCCAGCGGCTCCGGTCCTCGTCGATCGGCTCCGACACCAGCAGCAGCCCGGCCGTTCCGTCCCGGTAATACAGCGTCGGCGGCTGCGCGTCGCAGGCCCAGCGGAACGCCCAGAGCGTGTGCCCGTCCGTGAGCGTCGCGGTGAAGCGCAGCGGCTCCTCGATGCCGTCCTCCCGCATGTGCGCCTTCACGTCACGGAGCGTCGCGGCCATGGCGCCGATGGGGTCGCGCTCCAACCCGCGGGCGAAGGCCGCCAGGAAGATCGCCTCGCTGTCCGTCGTGCCGGCGCGCGCGGCATACAGCGCGTCCGGGATCATCGCCTCCACCCGGCGCCGAACCTTGGCCCAGCCGCCGATCTGGCCGTTATGCATGAACAGGTGCCGCCCCTGCGAGAACGGGTGGCAGTTGGCCCGGCTGGTCGCCGTGCCCGTCGCGGCCCGGACATGGGCGAAGAACAGGCCGCTGCGCACCTGGCCCGCGATGCTGAGCAGGTTCTCGTCCGACCAGGCCGGCCGCACCTCCCGATACAGGCCGGGCGTCTCACGCTCCCCGTACCAGCCGACGCCGAAGCCGTCGCCGTTGGTCTCCGTCTTCGCCTCCGCCGCATGCAGCGACTGGTGGATCAGGCTGTGGCAGGGTGCCGCCACCAGGGTCTCCAACAGGATCGGCTCGCCCTGGAACGCGAGGAAGCGGCACATCGGGCACCTCGGGTGGTGGATGACAGAGATGTTACAGGCTGCATGCGACAGGCGGCAAGGATCAGGCGATCCAGGTCCTGCCGAACCGGGCAACGCCAGGCAACGGATTGACACGGCCCCGCGCGGAGACAATACCGCCGCACTTCTGAGGAAATGGTAAATGCCGGTCCACGCCTTCATCTTCCCCGGCCAGGGCAGCCAAGTCGTCGGCATGGGCCGCGACCTCGCCGCCGCCTTCGCCCCCGCCCGCGAGGTGTTCGGGGAGGTGGACGAGGCGCTGAGGCAGAAGCTCTCCAAGCTGATGTTCGAAGGCCCGGCGGAGGCGCTCACGCTGACGGAGAACACCCAGCCGGCGCTGATGGCCATGTCGATGGCCGTGCTGCGCGTGATGGAGGCGGAGGGCGGCTTCCGCCTGGCGGACAAGGCCGTGCTGGTGGCGGGGCACAGCCTCGGCGAATACAGCGCGCTGGCGGCGGCGGGCAGCCTGACGCTCCGCGACGCGGCGCTGCTGCTGCGCCGCCGGGGCACGGCCATGCAGGACGCGGTGGCCCCCGGCGAAGGCGCGATGGCGGCGCTCCTGGGCACCGAGCTTGAGCAGGCAACGGCGATCTGCGCCGACGCCGCCGTGCTGGTGCGGGAGGACGGGACGGAGGAGCGCCAGGTCGTCGAGGCCGCCAACGACAATGGCGGCGGCCAGGTGGTGATCTCCGGCCACCGCGGCGCCGTGGAGCGTGCGGTCGAGCTGGCCCGGGCGCGCGGCGTGCGCCGGGCGATGCTGCTGCCGGTGTCGGCGCCGTTCCACTGCGCGCTGATGGCCCCGGCCGCGGAGGTGATGGCGGATGCGCTGGGCGCGGCCGACCTGCGCCCGCCCGCCGTGCCCCTGGTCGCGAACGTCACGGCGGAGCGTGCGACGGACCCCGACGAGATCCGCGGCCTGCTGGTGCGCCAGGTGACCGGTACCGTGCGCTGGCGGGAGGGCGTCCTGGCCTGCACGGCGATGGGCGTGGACAGCTTCCTGGAACTCGGCGCCGGCAAGGTGCTGTCGGGCCTGGTGCGCCGGATCAGCCCGGACAGCGCCGCCGCCTCGGCCGGGACGCCCGCGGAGATTGAAGCCATGCTGAGGCTGCTGTGAGCGGCATGTTCCGCCTGGATGGCAAGGTCGCGTTGGTGACCGGCGCCTCGGGCGGCCTGGGCGCCGCCATCGCCCGCACCCTGCTGGCGCAGGGCGCCCGGGTCGCGCTGTCGGGCACGCGGGCCGACGCGCTCGACGCCCTGGCGGCGGAACTGGGGGAGGGCGCCCATGCCTGCCCGGCCGACCTCCGCGACCCAGCCGCCGCCGACGCGCTGATGACGGCTGCGGAGGGGGCGTGCGGGCCAATTGACATCCTGGTGAACAACGCCGGGCTGACCCGGGACATGCTGGCGCTGCGCATGAAGGACGCGGACTGGCAGACGGTGCTGGACGTGGACCTTTCCGCGCCGTTCCGCCTGGCGCGCGCGGCGCTGCGCGGCATGGTGCGCCGGCGCCAAGGCCGGATCATCGGCATCAGCAGCATCGTGGGCCACACCGGCAACCCGGGCCAGGCGAACTACGCCGCCGCCAAGGCCGGGCTGGCCGGCATGACCAAGGCGCTGGCGCAGGAGGTCGGCAGCCGCGGGATCACGGTGAACCTGGTGGCGCCGGGCTTCATCGAGACGCCGATGACCGACACGCTCTCGGCGGAGCAGCGGGCGAAGCTTGCTGGCGCCATCCCGCTGGGCCGGATGGGCCGGCCGGCGGACGTGGCGGCGGCGGTGCTCTATCTCGCGTCGGACGAGGCCGGCTGGGTGACGGGGGCGACGCTGCACGTGAATGGCGGGATGGCGATGCTCTGACCGGCGTCCGCGCCGGCTCGCCTTGGCGGCCGGCCGGAAACCATGCTAAGCGGCCCCAGCTTCGTGCGGCCGATCGAACCGAGGCCGGCCTGTGTTCGCCCAAAACAACCGACAACGACCGACAGACGACAGGAACCGAGGACAAGATGAGCGAGATCGCCGACAAGGTTAAGAAGATCGTGGTTGAGCACCTGGGCGTCGAGGAGGGCAAGGTGACGCCGGAGGCGTCGTTCATCGACGACCTCGGTGCCGACAGCCTCGACACGGTCGAGCTGGTGATGGCGTTCGAGGAGGCGTTCAGCGTCGAAATCCCGGAGGACGCCGCCGAGAAGATCAGCACCGTCAAGGACGCCATCGACTTCATCGAGAAGCAAAAGGCCGCCTGAGCCGGCGACGCTACCGGGGAGGGCGACGCAGATGGGGGGGGCGATGCGCCGGGTGGTCGTGACGGGCATGGGCATCGCATGCCCGCTGGGCCTGGGCGTCGAGCGGGTGTGGAAGCGCCTGATTGCCGGCGAGAGCGGCATCAACGCCATCCAGTCCTTCGACACGTCGGAGCTGACGGCCAAGATCGCCGGCCAGGTGCCGGTCGGCCCCCGCGCCGAGGGCAAGCTCGACATCGGTGAGTGGATCCCCGTCAAGGACCAGAAGAAGATGGACCGCTTCATCCACCTCGCCGTCGTCGCGGCGAGCGAGGCGGTGGAGGACAGCGGCTGGGTCCCGCCCGACGAGGACGCGCGCTGCGCCACCGGCGTGATGATCGGGTCCGGCATCGGCGGGCTTGGCACGATCTATGAGGCGTCGGTGCTGGTGGCGCAGGGCAAGTCGCGCCGCCTGTCGCCGTTCTTCATTCCGTCGGCGCTGATCAACCTCGCCTCCGGCCACGTGTCCATCAAGTACGGCTTCAAAGGCCCCAACCATTCCGTCGTCACCGCCTGCGCCACCGGGGTGCATGCCATCGGCGACGCGGCGCGGCTGATCATCCTGGGCGACGCCGACGTGATGGTGGCGGGCGGCGCGGAGGGCGCGGTGAACGAGCTCGGCATGGCCGGGTTCTGCGCGAGCCGTGCGCTGTCCACCAGCTTCAACGACCGGCCGGCCGCGGCGTCGCGCCCCTGGGACCGCGGCCGCGACGGCTTCGTCATGGGGGAGGGGGCGGGGATCGTCGTGCTTGAGGAGTTGGAGCACGCCCGCGCCCGCGGCGCCAAGATCTACGGCGAGGTCGGCGGCTACGGCATGTCCGGCGACGCCCACCACATCACCGCCCCGGCGGAAGGGCATGAGGGCGCCTTCCGCGCCATGCGGAACGCCTTCCGCAACGGCGGCGCGCACCCGGGCGACGTGCAGTACGTGAACGCGCACGGCACCAGCACGCCCCTGGGCGACGACCTGGAACTGGAAGCGGTCGAGCGGTTCTTCGGCGACGACGCGAAGGGCCTGGCGATGTCGTCCACCAAATCAGCCACCGGGCACCTGCTGGGTGCCGCCGGCGCCATCGAAGCGATCTTCTCCCTCCTGGCGATCCGCGACGGCGTCGTGCCGCCGACCCTCAACCTTGAGGAGCCGAGCCGGGCCAGCGTCATCGACCGGGTGCCGCTGGTGGCGCAGGAGCGCCGGGTGGACGTGGCGCTGTCGAACAGCTTCGGCTTCGGCGGCACCAACGCCAGCATCCTGTTCAAGCGGGCGGCCTGACGCGGGCGGGGCGGGATGCGGTCCTTCCTGCTGATCGTCGGGCTGCTGATGATGCTGGGGGGCGGCGCTGCGGCCTACGGCTTCTGGACCTATGACGCGCCGGGTCCGCTGCCGGCCGGCAACGTCGTGCTCGTGCCGCGCGGCGGACTGGACCAGGTGGCGGACACGCTGGCGCAGGAGGGCGTCGTGCGCAGCGCCTTCGCCCTGCGCGCCGCCGCGGTGGCGACGCGGGGCCAGGGCGCCGTCCGCGCCGGGGAGCTGGAGTTCCCGGCCGCCGCCAGCCTGCGCCAGGTCTTGGCCGTGCTGCGCACTGCCCGCCCGGTGCAGCACCGCCTGACCATCCCCGAGGGCCTCACGGCGACGCAGGTGGCGCTCCTGATCGACCGCGCCCCGGCGCTGGAGGGTGATCCGGCCGTGCCGGAGGAGGGCCGCCTGCTGCCGGAGACCTACGCCTACGAACGCGGCACCCCGCGCGCCGCGCTGATCGAGCGGGGCCGGGTGGCCATGGACCGGGCGCTGGAACGCAACTGGGCCGCGCGCAGCACGGCCGTGCCGCTGGACACGGCGCGCGACGCCCTGATCCTGGCCAGCATCGTCGAGCGGGAGACCGCCAAGCCGGAGGAGCGCCCGCGGGTCGCGGCGGTGTTCCTGAACCGCCTGCGCCGCCGCATGAAGCTGCAATCCGATCCGACCGTGGTATACGGCGCGAGCGGCGGCAGCGGCGTGCTGGAGCACGGCCTGACGCGGGCGGAACTGGAGCGGGCCGATCCTTACAACACCTACAAGATCAACGGCTTGCCCCCCGGTCCGATCAGCATGCCCGGCCTCGGCTCGCTCCGGGCGGTGACGCAGCCGGCGGACACGGACGACCTGTTCTTCGTCGCCGACGGCTCCGGCGGGCACGTGTTCGCCAAGACGCTGGAGGAGCATCAGCGCAACGTGGCGCGCTGGCGCGGGGTCGAGCGGGCGCGGCAGGCCATGGCGCCGACGCCTACGGAGCATTGAGCGTCCTGCGCATGACCGACCCGCACCCCATTCCGGCCCCCCCTGCTTCCCCCGCCTTAGCGTCGATGACGGGCTTTGCCCGGACGGATGGCGTGGCGGACGGCCTGGCCTGGGCGTGGGAGCTCCGCAGCGTGAACGGTCGCGGCCTCGACCTGAAGCTGCGCTTGCCGCCGGGCTTCGACACCCTGGAACCCGTCTTGCGGGAGGAGGCCGGGCGGGTGCTCCGCCGGGGCAACGTGACGGCCAATCTGACGGCGAAACGCGACGACCGCGCCCGCCTGGCGGTTGACCCGGCTGTGCTCGATGAGGTGCTGCGCCTGGCCCTCGACGTCGCCGCGCGCATCCCCGGTGCGCCCGCCCCGCGGGCCGAGGCGCTGCTGGCGCTCCCCGGCGTCCTGCGGCCCGCCGCCGCGGCCGATGACGGCCTGACCACGGCACCGCTGTCCGCCGTCCGCGCCGGATACACGGCCGCCCTGGCCGCGCTGGCGGGGTCCCGCCAGGCGGAGGGCGCCCGGCTTGCGGCCTTGCTGAGCCTGCAACTGGACGAGGTCGCGGCCCTGCACGCCGCCGCCACGCAGGAGGCCGCCGAGCAGCCGGCGTTGCAGCGCGCCCGCATGATGGAAACCCTCGCCGGCCTGTTGCGCGACCAGCCGGGCCTGCCGGCGGAGCGGATCGCCCAGGAGGTGGCGCTGCTCGCCAGCCGCTCCGACGTAAGGGAGGAGCTGGACCGCCTCGCCAGCCACATCGAGGCCGCGCGTGTCCTGTTGCGGGAGGCCGCCGGCATCGGCCGCAAGTTCGACTTCCTGGTGCAGGAGTTCGTGCGGGAGGTGAACACGCTGTGCAGCAAGTCCGCCTCCATCCCGCTCACGGCCACCGGGCTGCGGCTCAAGGCGGTGGTGGAGCAGATGCGCGAACAGGTGCAAAACGTTGAGTAGCGGCCCGGCCGAGACCCTGCGCCGCCGCGGCGTCTGCCTGGTGATCGCGGCGCCCTCCGGCGCGGGCAAGAGCACCATCACCCGCGCCCTGCTGGCGGCCGAGCCGGAGGCGTCGCTGTCCATCAGCGCCACCACCCGGCCTCCGCGTCCCGGCGAGCGGGACGGCATCCACTACCATTTCCGCGACCAGGCCGGTTTCGACGCCATGGTGGCCGGGGACTCCATGCTGGAATGGGCCACCGTGTTCGGCCGCAGTTACGGCACGCCCCGGGCGCCGGTGGAGCGGGCGCTGACGGCCGGGCAGGATGTCGTGTTCGACATCGACTGGCAGGGGTTCCGGCAGTTGCGGGCGGCGCTGCCGGGCGATGTCGTGGGCGTTTTCGTCCTGCCGCCGTCCTACGCCGCCTTGGAGGCGCGCCTGCACGGCCGGGGCAGCGACCCGCCCGAGGAGATCGCCCGACGCATGGCCGCCGCCCGCAACGAGATCGCGCATTGGGCGGAGTTCGACCACGTGCTGGTCAACCGCGACCTGGACACCGTGGTGGCGGACGTGCGGGGCATCCTGCACGCCGCCCGCTGCGTCATCGCCCGTCAGCCCAGCCTGGCCGCCTTCGTCGCCAGCCTGACGGCCCCCGCCTGACCAAGGCTTCGACGCTGGACCCAGGGGGTGCTGCGTGACCTGCGCGGGTGAACCAGGTCCGCCCTCACCGGCGGCTCACCGGCGCTCATAGGTCCCGATCAGCCGGCCCTGCGCGATCAGATGCGGGCGGATCGTCCGCAGCAGCATCGCGCGTCCCGGCGGGTAGGCGAAATGCGGGCGCGCATCCAGGGCGAACACCTGGAACGCATAGCGGTGGGGCCCATGGCCCGGCGGCGGCGTCGGCGCCGTCCAGCCGGGCCGGCCCAGCGCATTGCGGCCGCACGACCAGCCGCCGGGTGCCGCCCCGACCAGCCGCAACGGGATTTCACCCTCGTCGAACTCGGTTTTGTCCGGCGGGATCGAATGCACGATCAGGTGGACCAGCGGCCGGGGCAGGGGGATGTCGGCGTCCTCCACCAGCAGCACCACGGATTGCGTCTGCGCCGGCAGGCCATCCCATCGCAAGGGCGGGCAGAGGTTCTCGCCGTCCTGGGTGAAGCGCACCGGCATCGGCTGATTGTCGGCAAAGGCCGGGCTGCTGACGGTGAGGGCATAGCCCAGAAAGCCGGAGAACTTCCCGCCCGACAGCATCGCCACGCCGGGCCGGACCGGCCGCAACGCTTCGCCCAACGAGCGCATCACCGATGTCAGCATTCTCTGGTTCCCCTATCTGATACGGGCGGCATCATTGATCGACCCGTGTGCGGCTGTTGATGGGTTTCACCCATCCTACGCGATCCATACCGTAGGATGGGTGAAACCCATCGGCGGATGACGGTCATCCAACCAAGCCGTCCGTATGATACCCTGCTTCAATGCGTCGGCACCCGCCGGGTTTGCATGCTCGCGCATGGGTTACAGGCGGAATGCGCTCATGGGGCGCGGGCGAAATGCTCCGAAACCTCGGCCACGATCACGCCGAGCTTGCGGATGGTGGTGCGGTTCAGCATCGACCCGTCATCGAGCAGGTACCACCATTGGTCCATGGCGACATTCTTCAACGGGTTGCCCGGCGAGGTCGCCAAGGTCCAGGTCCAATGGAACGCCCGGCCGGCCGCCTCGCCCGCCGCCACGCCGACCATGTCGTTCGCGGTCGCCTCATACCGGCCCGGCCCGGCCCGCCGCATCTGCCAGACGCGCGTCACCGGCGCGTCCTGGCCGATGGTCAATTTCTGCGTCATGCGCAGCGTGCCGTCGCCCGCCTCTCCCACGCAATCCGTCTGTACGATGCTGGTCGGCTCGCCGGAGCGGTTTTCCAGGACGCCCCAGGAGACGACATGGCCGGTGAAGAACCGGATGGGGTCGATGGCCGGCGCCGTGGGGCGGAAGCTGCCGACCGGCAGGGCTTCGCCGCAGCCGAGCAACCCCATGACCAATGCCAACACGGCCCAACACATGTGCGATGCCTAATACGGACGGCTGGGTTGAATGATCGTCATCCGCCGATGGGTTGCACCCATCCTACGGTATGGATCGCGTAGGATGGGTGCAACCCATCAGCAGCCGCACACGGGCCGATCAATGATGCCGCCCGTATAAGAAAAAGGGGAGGCCGATGCCTCCCCTTCGTTTCGCCCGTAACGGCCGACTACTTGCGCGGCGTGTTCATGCCGCTCGTCGTGGCGCCGGGGGTGGAGTTCGGCGTCGTGCCGCCGGTGCCCATGCTGCCGGGAGTGGTCGTGGTCGTCGTGGTGCTGGCGGGCGTCGTGGCGGCACCCGGCACGACCTTGGTGCCGTCCTCCACCTCGACCTTGGTGCTGCGGACGGTGTCGCGGACAGTCTCGGTGCGGTCGGACGCCTCCTTGCGCAAGCCGATTTCCTCGACGACTCGGGTCTCCTTGCCGATGACAGCCTCCTCGCTGGTGGCGCGCGCCTCGATGGTGCGCTCCTGGAACGCCGCGGCGTCAGCGCCGGTGACGGCGCGGTCCACCGGGTGGCGCTCGATTGAGACGCGCTCCTCGTGCAGGCGCACCTGCTCTTCGACCGGACGCTCCATGACGTAGCTGCGCACGCGGACGGCGCCGCCGGCAACCTCGCGCTTGCCGACCCGCAGCCGCTCCTCCATCACCTTGATCGTCTCAGCGTCACCGACGCGCGCCGTGCTGGTGGGCGCAGCGACGCCGGTCGTCGCGGTGCCAGTCGTCGTGGTGCTGGCCGTCGCGGCGCCCCCGACTGCCGCGCCCGTGACCGCAGCGCCGCCGGCGGCCGCCGTACTGGCGATGCCGGTCGCCGTGCCCGGGGTGTAGTTGTAGCCCGTCTGACGCCATTCCTCCAGCTTCGCATCGAAGTCCAGCGGGTTGGTGCTTTCCAGGACCTCAATGATGTGGCTGCGGTTCGCCGTCGCGTTCGGCGTCACCACGATCATGGCGTGGCCGGCGCCCACGGCGTGGCTGTAGGCATGGGCGTCCTCGTCCGGGATGAACAGGCTCTTGATCGAACCCCATAGGCCCTGGTTGCCCGCCTCGTAATCGACGCCGCCGGCCATCTGGTCGGCGCCCTTGTCCATCACCTGCACCGCGCCGCTGTCCACGCCGGCTGCCAGAAGCTTCTCGCGTGCCGACTCGGCATGGGCCAGCGTGTCGTACAACGCCACGATCTGGTTGTCGTGGAGGGACGGGTCGTAAAGCCCGGTCTCATGCGCCGCGTTCTGGTTCAGGCCGGCCGAACCGGGCTCGTTCATGTAGGAACCGCTCATACTGGCATCTCCTTAAGGGGTGTCATGGGTTGGTCGGACGACAAGCGCCCGGTTTGTTCGATCTCAACATGCTCGGTGCGGAGGCGCACGTTGCGTTGCTCGGTCCGTTCGCTGGAATGCTTGCGGATATGCAGCTCTTCCTTGAGCATCAGCCGCTTCTCAACGACCAGGATCTCCTCCAGGATCGGCACGATCAGCGTGTCGCCATCCTGCCGGGTCTGCGGCGCTTCGGAGACGGCACGCCCGATGGGCACCCGCTCCACGATCAAATCCTGCTGTCGCAGCAGGATTTCGGCCACCTCGTCACGCTCGGTCACGGTTTTATGGACCACGACCCGGCCGCTCTCGAACTCACGCTTCTCGACGCGCAACGTTTCCTGGATGACCGGGATCACCTCGGCGAGTTCGTTCGACTGCATGGTCCAGGCCCGTCCGTACTGCTGGTGAGACCAGATGACGGCTGAGCGAGGCTCGGGTTCGCCGAGTCACGGCCTTGTGAGGCCGGTGCCGGCCGGCGACGGGCCGCAGTCGGTCAGGCGGGGCGCGCCCTCAAAGCGGCGCGTGCGTCGCCGGCAACGCCGCGATCTCGTTGATGAGCTTGCGCGTCATCGCCTCGCCGAAGGTCGCGAACTCCCGCACCTCCAGCACGAAGCTGCCGGAGCCCCCGGTGACGTTCTGCCGGTACCATTCCGTCAGCCCGCCCGGTGGCTGCACATGGGCATAGGTGTAGCTGACCGGGTGCTCGTTGATGATCGCCAGCCCGTTCACCGTGACGCCCGCCGCCACCGCGTCGTCGCGCGCCGCCGCCACCTCCCGGCCCGAGTTGTTGGTGCCGTCCCCGGCCACGTCGATCACCCGGCGCTGCGCCTCGAACCCGCTTTCGTCCAGCAGCCGCATCGCGCGGTCGATCCCGGCGCTGATGCTCGTGCGCCCCCAGAAGGAGCGCGGCGCGCCATCCAGCGCCTCGGTGAACTGCCGGGCGGAGGCGGCGTCGCGCACCACGTGCCACTGCAGGACCGTGTTCACCTCGTAGGAGCCGGCGAACTCCACATAGGCGACGGCGATGGCGCCGACCGCGCCGCCGCGGATCGCCGCGATCACGCGCGGATCGTTGAGCGCGGCGGCATAGCCGGCCTTTTCCATCTGGAACTCGCTGTCATCGACGCTGCGCGACACGTCGGACACCAGGACGAGCGTCATATCGACCGGCTCGGCCGCCCGCGCGGCGCCTGCCCCGGCTTCAGCCAATAGCAGCAACAGGATCAGCGAACGCATGGGCCACCTCCGTTGGCGGTCATGCTCTCAGGCTATGGCCCCGCGGCCAAGCGCAATTTACCGCTACTGGCTGGCCCAGATGACCCGGTGCATCCAGGCGACCTCCATCAGGTCGAAGCTGCGGTCGCGGTGCTCGGGGTTGAGGCTTTTCAGCTCGATCCGCTTCGCCGACCGCCGGGCCAGTTGCTTCGCCATCACCTCGCCGGCCGTGGTCCGCAGCACCACGCGGTCGCTCCGCCGGATGGGGGCGGCCGGGGAGATCACCACCATGTCGCCGTCGCGGAACACCGGCTCCATCGAGTCGCCGGAGATTTCCAGCGCATAGGCGTGCGGGTCGCCGATCTCCGGCAGGCTGACCTCATCCCAACTGCCGCCCACCGGGAACCCGGCGTCGTCGAAAAATCCGTTGCCCCCGGCCTGCGCGAGGCCCAGCAACGGGATGCGCCGCGGCGGGCGGGCCGTGGTGACCGTCGCCGCCCCCGTCACCAGGGAGGTGAACAGCTCCAGGCTGGCGCCCGTCGCGTCGAGCACCTTGGCCAGGCTTTCTGTGCTGGGCCAGCGGGCGCGGCCGTCCGGCATGCGGCGCTTGCTCGGGTTGAACGTCGTGGCATCCAGCCCCGCCCGCTTGGCGAGGCCGGAGGCGGACAGCCCATACTCGGCCGCCAAGGTGTCGAGCGCGCGCCAGATGTCGTCGTGTTTCATGGCCGGCATCGTGCCTAGGAATTAGCGCCGGTTCAACTAGGAATTTGCACCTTGGCACGCTTGCGATGGGAACGGCAGAATGTTCTTATTATGTTCCATTCTGCCCCGCAAGGAGATGCGCCATGCCGACCGAGCCTGCCCCTCGCGCCCCCACCCGCCCTGCCGCCACCCGTCATGCCGACACCCGCCTGCTCGCCCCATGCCGCACTGCGCCGTTCGCCTCCGTCGAGGCCGCATGGTTCTGGACCGCCGCCAGCCTCCGGGCGCGGCAGGAGGCCGGTCCCGCGCCCGGTCCCGGCCCGTGCCGGCCGGAGGACGTGTTGAAATGCCTGGACACGCTGTACCGCCAGCGCCGGGTCGAGTTGCTGCACGTCCGCATCCTGCGCCTCTGGGGCTGGCGCGGCATGGCGCCCAACCCGGCCTGGCCGCGCGAACGCTGCGACGCTGGCCTGTGGCGCGAGGCGCTGGGCCGGCTGGACTGGCCGCTGCGCGTCCGCGGATTCGTCGCCGGCGGCACGTTCGGCGGCACGGAGCGTTAAGCCGGCTGCTTCAGGATCTCCGCATCGTGCCGGACGCATCCAGCCTCGGTCGCGTGGAAGCGGCCGTCACGTTCGGCGGCCAGGCCCATGCCGGACAGGCGCTCCAGGCACGGCCCGTCCTTCAAGCCGCCCGGCCGGCCCGGCGCGCCGCACAGCAGCAGGCGGTGCAGCGCCGACCGGCAGCAGGTCTCCAGATAAGGCTCGTTCCACATGCTGCCTCACCTGGCGGCGGGGCGCGCACTTCTCAAGGCGGCGGGGATCAGGCAGACACCTGCGGCATGACGCCCAGCATCGCCTCTGCCTTCATGCCGCTGCTCCGCCGTGTCGAAGCCGAGCGCGCGCACCGGCTGGCCATCACCGCGCTGCGCCTGGGGTTGGCCGGGCAGGACGCCACCCCCGACGACCCGGCGTTGCAGGTCCGCGCCCTCGGCCTCGTGTTCCGCAACCCGATCGGCCTCGCCGCCGGGTTCGACAAGGACGCCTTGGCGCTGCGCGGCCTGCGCCGCGTGGGCTTCGGCCTGATCGAGGCCGGCACCGTGACGCCGCTGCCGCAGCCCGGCAACCCGCTCCCCCGGGTGTTCCGGCTGGAGGCGGACCGGGCGGTGATCAACCGCTACGGGCTGAACAACCGCGGCCTCGCGCCCTATGTCGCCCGCCTGGCCGCGCTGCAGCGCGGGCGCGTACCGGTGGGGGCCAATGTCGGCATCAACAAGGACGGCGCCGACCCGGAGCGCGACTACCCCGCGCTGATCGCCGCCGTGGCGCCGCACGCCGACTACATCGTGATCAACGTGTCCTCCCCGAACACGCCGGGCCTGCGGGACCTGCAGGGGGAGGCGCGGCTGGCCGCCATCCTGGCCGCGGTGCGCGACGCGGTGCCGCACCGCCCGCCGCTGCTGGTGAAGATCGCGCCCGACCTGCCGGAGGGCGGGCTGGAGGCCATCGTCGAGACCGCGGTGCGGCACGGCGTCGAGGGCCTGGTCGTGTCCAACACCACGACGGCCCGCCCGGACACGCTGCGCTCCCAGGCGGCAAACGAGGGCGGCGGCCTGTCCGGCCCGCCGCTGCTGGCGGCCAGCACGCGGCTGCTGGCCCGCGCCTATCGCCTGGCGGCCGGGCGGCTGGTGCTGATCGGCTGCGGCGGCGTGTCCACGGGGGCCGATGCGTTGCAGAAGCTCCGGGCCGGCGCGCATCTCGTGCAGCTTTACACCGCATTCAGCTATGGCGGCCCGGCGCTGATCCCCCGGATGAAGCGGGAGCTCGCCGCCGCGCTGCGCGCCCAGGGGTTCCGCAGCGTCATGGACGCCGTGGGCGTGGACGCATGAGGCGCCTGGCCGGGTTCGCGGCACTCGCGGCAGCGTATGACGGCTTCATCCTCGACCTCTGGGGGGTGATCCATGACGGCGTTGCGCCCTACCCCGGCGCGGCCGAATGCCTGGCGGCGCTGCGCCAGGCGGGCAAGCGGGTGGTGCTGCTGTCGAACGCGCCGCGGCGGGCCGGGGCGATCCAGGGGCAGCTTCGCAAGATGGGCATCGCCGCGAGCGAGTATGACGGCGTGATGACCTCCGGCGAGGCGACGTACCTCATGCTGCGCGACCGTCCGGACCCGTGGTACCGGGCGCTCGGGCGCGCGGTGTTCCACCTCGGCCCGGAGCGTGACCGCAACGTGCTGCACGGCCTCGATCTCGACATCTGCGACACCCCCGACGGGGCCGGGTTCATGCTCAACACCGGGCCGGACGACCACCTCAACCCGACCGACCCGGCCGCCTATGACGACGTGCTGCGGGACTGCGCGGCGCGGGGCCTGCCGATGATCTGCGCCAACCCGGACCTGGAGGTGATCCGCGGCGGCATCCGGGTGATCTGCGCCGGCACGCTGGCGGTGCGCTACGTCGCCATGGGCGGCGACGTGCGCTCGCTCGGCAAGCCAGATCCTGCGATCTACGCGCCCGTGCTGGCGATGCTGGGGGTGCCGCACGCCCGGGTGCTCGCGGTGGGCGACGCGCTGCGGACGGACATCGCGGGCGCCGCGGCGGTGGGTCTGGATGCGTGCTGGGTGCTGGGCGGGCTGCACGGGGCGCATCGGGGCGGCGACGCGGCGGTTACGGCCGAGGCGACGGCGGCCGGGCTGTTCCCGGTGGCAGCGATTTCGCATTTTGTTTGGTAGGGCGCTGATGGATAATCTGATCTGAGGCAAAACGGCGACCTGAAAGCCATAGCATCATCTATCTCGCAGCTATTCCAGCGCTGAGACTTCTAAAAGCAATCCTCAGGTCGCTTCACCACAATGAGGTTTGAAAACTGGGCCAACACCTCTTTGAGAACGTCCTCAAACACATCCTCCCGGGCATATAAGTCTATTCCGTAGTCGGGGAACATCGTGAGTCTGATTTCATCAATGAGCGAGAACAATAGTGTCCTGCACTGTGTCGTAGCCTGTGGACGGTGCAACCCGAATTCAATCACTTCGTTATTCTCAACAACGAGAAGCGCAAACTCGCCGACAGGAGAATAGTATTCCGTTTCATGGGGCAGCCCGACCTCATTCAATCCTTCTCGAAGTTCAGGAATCCAACATCCATATCGCACAAGGATGCTGACGATGGTCGTTTGCGGGATAGGAACCTTTTGACCGTTGCGGAAATTGACCAACGTCATTCCAAAGCTCATAAACAGGCCCCATACCTGTACTCGGTCGCCCACTGGTTGCTGCTATCGAGAAGAAGGGCGTCGATCTGCTTGTCCGCTGCCCTGGTGAGCCGGTAGGCCAACTACCCGTCAACGGCCAGGCGAGTCTGCAATCGTTCCATCAGTCGTTCCTGCAAGAGCCGGCTATCCTCCGGCGTGGCCACGGTCGTGTAGCGGCCCGCTTCGATATCGGCCAAACCGGCCTCCGCCACCTGCCGCACAATCACGCGCTGCAATTCGTCGGATCGCTGAACCACGCCCATGCGGACCTCCGGACCTTACCATAGCACCCAGCCGCCAGAGATGTCGCGCCCGGCCTAAGCCCGCCCGGCCACGCTCGACAGCAGCACCGGGTCCACCCGCAGGATCGCCAGCGCCCGGCGCCACTTGCTGTCGTGGTCGGGGTCAAACAGCAGGTCGAGCTTGGCCGGTGCCGACAGCCAGACGTTCTCCTGCATCTCCCGGTCGAGCTGGCCCGGTCCCCAGCTGCTGTAGCCCAGCGCCAGCAATCCCTCCCTGGGACCGCCGCCCTGCGCGATCTCCTGCAGAACGTCGAGGCTCGCGGTCAGCGCCAGGCGGTCATCGACCCTCAGGCTGCTGTCCGAGGTCCAGTCCGACGTGTGCAGCACGAAGCCCCGGCCATGGTCCACCGGGCCACCCTGGCACAGCTGGATCTGCCGGGCCGGCGGCACCGGCTGCACGTCGAGCTGGGCCAGCAGCGCGTCGAAGCTCGGCTTGGCCAACGGCTGGTTCAGCACGATGCCCATGGCGCCCTCGTTCGTATGGGCGCACAGCAGGATCACGCTGTGGGCGAAGTTCGGATCGTCCATCGCCGGCATCGCGATCAGCAGCTGGCCAGTCAGGGAGGTCTCGTCGGTGTCGGTCATGGGCATCAAGTTGGCCTGCGGCGGCGCTGGAGCAAGATCGCGCAGGGGCCGCAGATGCGGCGGTCCCGTGGCCCCATACTCTGGCAAACCCGTTCAGGGGTCCGGGACGTGACTTGGCGGCGCCGGGCGGCTACGACTTCGCATGTTGCATCACAGGGACTGCCAAATGATCAAGATCGGCGATGCCGTACCCCCGATGAAGCTGACCGCCGCCACGGCCGACGGGCCGAAGGAGGTCTCGACCGAGGAGATGTTCGGGGGCAAGAAGGTCGTGCTGTTCGCCGTGCCCGGCGCCTTCACCCCCACGTGCAGCATGCGGCACCTGCCGGGCTACCTGCAGAACATGGACACGCTGCGGGCCAAGGGGGTGGACAGCGTGGCGTGCATCGCGGTGAACGACCCCTTCGTGATGGACGCCTGGGCGAAGGACCAGGGCGTGGACGGCCGGATCACCATGCTGGCCGACGGATCCGGCGCGTTCACCAAGGCGCTGGGCCTGGAACTGGACCTCGTGGCCCGCGGCCTCGGCATCCGCAGCCAGCGTTACGCGATGGTCGTCGAGAACGGCCAGGTGACGCATCTGGGCATCGAGTCGCCCGGCGGCTTCGACGTCAGCACGGCGGAGAGCGTGCTGGCCCACCTCTAGCCGCTTCCCTTCGCACCGGTCACGCGGCGGCCCGGTCGCGCAGCGTCTCGGTCTGGAAGGTCTCGGTGATGTAGGAGGCCAGCGCGTCGGTCACCGGCTGACGCGCGTCGGGGTTGCGCAGCAGCAGGATGCCGAAGTCGGGCAACGGCGGCATCCCCTCCTCGGGCCGCAGCGGGCGCAGGCCGTCCGGCAGCCACGAGACGGTCGAGACCGTGACGGCCAGCCCGGCCAGCACCGGGGCGTGCGTGCCCAGCTGCGTCGCCGACCGGTAGGCGACCCGGTAGCGCCGCCCCATGCCGTCCAGCGCGCGGAGCGCCGCCGCCGCCCAGGTGCAGTGGTCCGCGGCCAGCGCCACCGGCAGCGGGTCCAGCCGGTGCGGCGCATAGACCGTCGAGGTGATCCAGGTGAGCGGCCCACGCCACAGCGGCACCGCCGGCCCCATCACCTTTCCGGTCCCCTCCGTACAGAGCGTGAGGTCCAGCTCGCCCTCGCGCAGCCGTTGCAGCAGGTCGTGCGACGGCAGGCACAGCACATCGACCTGCACGGCCGGGTAGCTGTCGGCGAAGCGCTTCAGGATTTGCGGCAAGTAGCGCAGCGCGTAGTCGTCCGGCGTGCCGAGCCGCACCGTCCCGCTCACCGTGGGCGCGCGGAAGCTGGTCCAGATCTCGTCGTTCAGCGCCAGCAGCTCCCGCGCGCGCTGCAGCAGGAACTGGCCGTGCGGCGTCACCTGCACGGAGCCGCCCTTACCGCGCGACAGCAGGCGCTGGCCCAGCAGGGCCTCCAGCCGCTGCACCTGCATGGACACCGCCGATTGCGTACGCCCGACCCGCTGCGCCGCGCGGGTGAAGCTGCCCTCCTCGGCGATGTAGGTGAAGACGCGCAACAGGTCGGGGTCGAGGCCGGCAGGGAGGGTCATACTCATCAGTATCGCTGATCTGTCATATCATGGCAATTCGTTTCCATGATCCCGGTCGCCATCCCATGTCCCTGTCGACCGCTTTGGTCCGATATTGATGGAGGCTGCAATGGCCGCTCGCGGCATGACGACCCAGGTTCACTTCCTTCCCCGCCATTCTGGCCGCGCCGTCCTGCGCCAAGGCGTCCTGCGCCAAGCCTGGGCGACATTCATGGAAATGCGCCGCGCCCGCCGCACCCGGCGGCTGCTGGCCGAGATGGACGACCACATGCTGGCCGACATCGGCATCGGCCGCAGCGAGGCGCTGATGGAGGCGTCGCGCCGCTCATGGGACATCGGCCGGCGTTGAGCCGGCCCACGCCTCAGCGCCGGCCGAACAGCCGCTCGATCTCGGCCCGGCTGAGCTTCAGGACAGTGGGGCGGCCGTGGCTGCATGTGGCGGCGCGCGGCGTCGTCTCCATCTGCCGCAGCATCGCGTCCATCTCGGCCTGACCCAGGCGGCGGCCGGCGCGGATGCTGCCGTGGCAGGCGAGGCGGGCCAGCACGGCGTCGAGCCGGGCCAGCAGCGCCGTGGCCTCGCCGCTCTCGGCCAGCTCGTCGGCGAGGTCGCGCAGCAGCGGCGCCGGGTCCGGGCCGCCGAGGGCAGCCGGCAACGCGCGCACCAGGATGGCGCCGGGGCCGAAGCCCTCGATCTCCAGCCCGAGCGGGCGCAGCGCGTCGGCATGGGCCAGCAGCCGCGCCGCGTCGGCCTCCGGCAGGTCCACGACGGCCGGCAGCAGCAGCGCCTGGGCGCGCACGCCGCCCGCGTGGTGCTGCGCGCGCAGCGCCTCGTGCGTCAGCCGCTCATGCGCGGCGTGCTGGTCCACCACGACCAAGCTCCCGTCGGCGGCGACCGCCAGGATGTAGGTGTCGAGCACCTGCGCCACCGCGGCCCCCAGCGGGTACCCAGCGCCTGCGGAGGCTGCGGCCGGCGGGCTGGGCGGGAAGGCGGCGCGTGCGGCGGGCGGGGCGGCGAACGGCAGCTGCGCCTCCGCGAAGCCGGCATAGCGCGGTCCCGGGCGGTGGCCCTGGGGCACAAGCCGCATCGGCGGCCGGCCGGCAAGGTCCAGCCGCGGCACCGTGGCGCCGGCGCCGCCGGCCAGGGCGCGCGTGACGGCGCCGATCACCAGCGCGCGGATGGCGGCCGGGTCTTGGAAGCGCAGCTCGGTCTTGGCGGGATGCACGTTCACGTCCAGCGCGTCGGCCGGCAGGTCGAGGAACAGCGCCGCCACCGGATGCCGCCCGGCGGCGATCACCTCGCGGTAGGCCACGCGCAACGCCGTCCGCAGCACCGGGTCCGTCACCGGGCGGTTGTTCACCACGAAGTTCTGCGCCGCCGCCGTGGCCCGCGTGACCGTGGGCGCGCAGGCGAAGCCGCTGAGCCGCAACTCACCCCGGCCCTCATCGAGCGGCAGCAGCGCCGCCGCCGCCTCCGCCCCCAGCAGCGCCGCCACCCGGGCGGCACGGTCCTGCGCCGGCAGGTCGAAGGCGACGCGGCCCTCCGTCACGCAGCGGAAGGCGACGTGCGGGGCGGCGAGCGCCAGGCGGCGGACGGCGTGCTCGGCGTGCTCGGCCTCGGTGCGCGGGTGCTTGAGGAACTTGCGCCGGGCCGGCGTCGCGTAGAACAGGTCGGCGACCACGGCGCGGGTGCCGGGGGGACCGGCGGCCGGCTCGGGGCCGGTAACCTGCCCGCCCTCCACCCGGATCGCGTGCGCGTGCGGGGCGCCCGGCGGGCGGGAAATGACGTGCAGGCGCCCGGCCGCGCCGATGCTCGGCAGCGCCTCCCCGCGGAACCCCAGCGTGGTGATGCGCACCAGCGCCTCGCGGTCCCGCCCGTCCGGGGCGAGCTTGGAGGTGCAATGCCGCTGCACCGCCAGCGCCAGGTCGGCCTCGTCCATGCCGCGGCCGTCATCCTCGACCTCGATGCGCTCGATGCCGCCGCCCGTAAGCGTCACCGCGACCCGGGCGGCGCCGGCATCGAGCGCGTTCTCCACGAGTTCCTTGACCGCGGCGGCCGGGCGCTCGATCACCTCGCCGGCGGCGATGCGGTTGACCATGCCCTCGGACAGCAGGCGGACCCGCGGCGCGGCCGGCGGGAGCGTGAGGCGGTCGGGCAGGGGCATGCGGTCTGGCACGGGCCTGCCTAGCACGCGCCGCCACGGCGGGACTACACTGGCGTTCGCACCCTGTGATGGAACCGCCATGCCCGACGCTGCCTTGCTCCCCATCGACCCCGGCGCCCGCCGCGCCATCCTCGACGCGGTGGACGGCCTGGCCGACGACTCGACGGCGCTGCTGGCCCAGCTGGTCCGGCACCGCAGCCTGCTGGGCGAGGAGGCCGGCTGCCTCGACGCGATGGCCGACGCGTTCGCCGGGCTGGGCTTGGCGCCGCGTCGGGTGCCGGTCGATGTGGCGGCGCTGGGCAGCGTGCCCGGCTTCTCGCCGCCGCTGATGTCCTACGCCGGGCGGGACAACGTGGCCGCGCTGCACCGGCCGCGTGACGTCCGGGGGCGCAGCCTGATGCTGCAAGGCCATGTCGATGTGGTGCCGGAGGGCGCGGCCGACCTGTGGACCACGCCGCCCTTCGAGCCGAGCGTCCGGGGCGGCCGGATGTACGGCCGGGGCGCCGGCGACATGAAGGCGGGCCTGGTGTCCATCGTCATGGCCTGCGAGGCGCTGCGCCGCGCGGGCGTGCAGCCGGCGGCGGAGCTGCAGCTGGCGGCCGTCATCGAGGAGGAGTGCACCGGCAACGGCGCGCTCGCGGTCATGCACGCGCTGCCGCGTCCGGACGCCTGCCTGATCCCCGAACCCGGCCCGGGCTTCCCCGCCCTGTACGTGGCGGAGGTCGGCGTGGTCTGGGCCTGGGTCACGGTCACCGGCCGGCCGGCCCATGTGCGCGAGATGCAGGCGGGCGTGAACGCCATCGAGGCCGCCTACGTGCTGATGGAGCGGCTGCGCGCCTACGAGGACACGATGAACCGCGCGGAGCGGCGGCACCCGGCCTTTGCCGGGGACAACCACCCGATCAACGTCAACTTCGGCACGCTCACCGGCGGCGAGTGGAACAGCAGCGTCGCGACGCGCGCCCGGCTCGGCGTGCGCGTGGGCGTCATGCCGGGCCATAGCTGCCACGACGTGCGGGCGGAGATCGAGCGCCTGGTGGAGGACGCAGGGTCCGACCCGCGGCTGCGCGGCGCCCGGCTCGCGGTGGAGTTCAAGGGCTTCATGGCCGATGGCTGCGTGTTCCCGCCGGAGCAGCCGGTCGCGCAGGGCGTGGCGGCGCTGCATCAGGAGGTGACGGGCACGACGCTGCGCCACTACAACGCGACCGGGCTGACCGACGCCCGGTTCTACGCCCTGCATGGCGGCACGCAGGCGACCTGCTACGGCCCGGACGCCGAGAACATCCATGGCATCGACGAGAGCGTGGGGCTGGACGCCATGCACGACGTGACCCGCGTGCTGGCGTTGCTGATCGCCGGGTGGTGCGGGCTGGAGCCGGTCTAAGCAGCCCTTTGCAGCCTGGGCTACGGATGACGGTGCCAAACCGGACTTGTAGGGCGCATAAGCGGAGCGTCATGCGCCTTCTGTTGGCACCGTCAGGTGGCGCATGGCGCTCCGCTTATGCGCCCTACGGTCCTACCAAGGTAAAGTCGCGCCGCTGTAGTCGTAGAACGCCGACCCCGGCTCCCCGCGATGCGCCAGGATGGTGTCCACCAGGCCCCGGGCGCTGGTCTCGATGTCCAGCGGCGCGCCGTCCCCGCCCATGTCGGTCCGCACCCAGCCCGGATGCAGCGACAGCACGGCGAGCTTCCGGTCGAGCGTCGCCACCAGGCTGCGGGTCAAGGAGTTCAGCGCCGCCTTGCTGGCGCTGTACAGCTCCATGTGGCCGCTGTCGTTGGCGGCGACGCTGCCGAGGCGCGAGGTCATAAACGCCAGCACCCCGCCCTCCTTCACCCGGCCGAGCAGGGCGCGAGCGGCGGCGACCGGGGCGACGGCGTTGGTCATGAACAGCGCGCCGATCTCCTCTGCCGTCGCCTCCGCCGCGTCCTGATGCGCCGGGCCGGACACGCCGGCGTTGATGAACAGCAGGTCGAGCGGCGCGTCCGGCAGTGCGGCGACCGAGGCCGGGTCCGTCACGTCGGCGAGCGCCGCCGAGCCGCCGGCCGCCTCCACCGCCGCCCGGCCGGCCTCGGCGCGCACGGTGCCGGTCACGGTCCAGCCGCGTCCGGCGAGTTCGCGCACCAGGCCGAGGCCCAGCCCGCGGGACGCGCCGATGATGAGTGCTGTGGGCATGACGGTTCTCCCGATGATGTGCCGTCACCATAGGCGCCGGCGCGGGATGCCGCCATGGCAGGCGCCCGGCCGCCGGGCCAGGAAACCTTCGGCCACCGCTGCGTTGGGGCGGCACCCGATGCAACTTCTGAGGCCCGAATGTCCGTCACCACTCTCCCTTCATCCGCCGCCGGTGTCGTCGTCATCACCGGCGCCTCGTCCGGCATCGGCCGCAGCGCCGCCGCGCTGTTCGGCCGGCAGGGCTGGCGCGTCGGCCTGATCGCCCGCAGCGCCGGCAACCTGGAGGCCACTCGCAAGGATGTGGTGGCCGCCGGCGGCACCGCCTCGGTCGCCGTGGCCGACGTGGCCGACAGCGCGGCGCTGGAGGCGGCGGCGGCGCACATCGAACACGAGCTTGGCCCCATCGACGTGTGGGTGAACAACGCCGGCGTCAGCGTCTATGGCAAGTTCATGGACATCACCGAGGACGAGTTCCGCCGGCTGACCGACGTGAACTACTTCGGCACGGTGAACGGCACCCGCGTCGCGCTGCGGCGCATGCTGCCGCGCAACCGGGGCACGGTGGTGCAGATCCTCTCGGCCATCAGCTACCGCGGCGTGCCGCTGCAATCGCCGTATTCCGGCAGCAAGTATGCGCTGCGCGGCTTCACCGAGGCGGTGCGGGCGGAGCTGGCGAACGACAACAGCGCGGTGCACATGACGATGGTGCACCCGCCCGCGGTGAACACGCCGTTCTACAACCACGCGGTGTCCCACATGCCGAAGCCGGTGCGCCCGCCGCCGCCGGTCTACCAGCCGGAGCTGGTGGCCGACGCCATCTACCTCGCGGCCACGACGCGCCGGCGGGAGGTGAAGGTGACCGGCTCGACCCTGGGCTTCGCGATCGCCAACAAGTTGACGCCCGGGGTGCTCGACTACTTCGCCGGCAAGTTCGGCGTCGCGGCGCAGCAGTCGGACCAGGGCGGCGCGGTGACGATGCGCGACCCGAACCTGAACGGGCCGGGCCAGCGGCCGTCCTCCACCCATGGGCCGTTCGACAGCGAGAGCCTGAGCAGCAGCCTGCAGATGTGGGCCAACAAGAACCGCGGCGCCGTGGGGCTGGCGGTCGGGGTGGGGTTGGTCGGGCTGGCGATGCTGGCCGGGCCGTCCGCGCGGGCGGCGGGCGCCGTGCGGGCCGTCCGCCCGGTGCGGCGGTAAGCCGTGCCGGGCGGGAGCGCGCCGGGGGCCGCCACGGCGCCCCGCGTCAGCCGGCAGCTTGAATCGTCGCTGTACGTGGCCGACCTCGCCCGGTCCCGCGCGTTCTACGAGCGGGTGTTCGGCTTCGAGGTGCTGCTGGAGGAGGACCGCATGGTCGGCCTTGCCGTGCCCGGCGGCAGCGTGCTGCTGCTGTTCCGCCGCGGCGGGTCGGTGGCGCCCAGCCCAATGCCCGGCGGCACCATCCCGCCGCATGACGGGCAGGGCACGCTGCACCTGTGCTTCGCCGTCCCGCTGGCGGAGCTTGGCGCTTGGGAGCGGCATCTGGTCACGCTCGGCATCGCCATCGAAAGCCGGGTGACGCAGAGCTTCGGCGGCCTCAGCCTGTATTTCCGCGACCCCGACGGGCATTCGCTGGAGGTCGCGGGTCCCGGACTTTGGGCGACCTATTAGGCACGGCCGCGGATCGTGCGATAGCTTCGGGCCATGGCGGCTTGGCGCATCTTGCACATCGCAGCGGCGGCGTTCCTCGCGGCGTCGGGCCTGCCGGCGCCCGCGGCCGCGCAGGACGCCCAGAGCTGGGCGGAGGCGCAGAGCGCGCAATGCAGCGCCGCCGTGGGCAGCGCAGAGGCACGGCATGGCACCGCGCCGGGCCTGCTGTCCGCCATCGCCAAGGCCGAAAGCGGCCGGCCGGTGCCGCCGCTGCCGGGTCTCCAGCCCTGGCCCTGGGCGGTCAACGCCGATGGCGCCGCGATGTATTTCGACAGCAAGCCCGCCGCCGTCACCTGGACCCGGCTGGCGCTGGCGCGGGGCGTGCGGCAGGTCGATGTCGGCTGCATGCAGGTGAACCTGCAATCGCATCCCGAGGCGTTCCGCGACCTCGACGACGCCTTCGACCCGGCGGCCAATGCCGACTACGCCGCCCGTTTCCTGCTCCGCCTGCGC
The DNA here is from genome assembly GCA_964252005.1 of uncultured Acetobacteraceae bacterium. Classification (GTDB taxonomy): domain Bacteria; phylum Pseudomonadota; class Alphaproteobacteria; order Acetobacterales; family Acetobacteraceae; genus CAHJXG01. Next base: position 25,762 of record CAXULX010000018.1, read on the forward strand.
GCCGACGCGCAGGGAGACTGGACGACGGCTGTGGGCTTCTACCATTCCCGCACGCCGGTCCTGGCCGCGGAGTACCGGGAGCGCGTGACGGCCATCGCCGAGGGCCGGACGCCGCCGGTGGGTCTCAGGATGCCGCTCTATTTGCGCGCGATCCGGCAGGGCAGCCTGCGGATCGCGCTGGCCGGGGGAGGGGTGCTGCGCATCAACGTCCGCCGGCAACCCTCCACCCGCGGGCCGCGGCGCCTGAGCGCCTGCCAGGTCGCCGCCGTGCTCGGCTCCTACATGGCCGCCCCGGCGCGGGCCCGCTGCGGCGTGGCGCCGGGGTGACGAAGGGACCGCTGGCTCCGCCCGAGGAAAACCGCTAGTGTGAAGCTTGCTAAAGTTAACTGATGGGTTGGCCCGCATCGTCGGCGTCCCATGTTCCGTTCCGTTCATACCGTTTGAGACCTGATATGCGCACACCAGACCGCCGTTCCTTCGACAGCCCCCGCCGCGGAAGCCGCGGGCGTGAACGAAACGATGATTTTCCGCCGTCACGCGGACGCGACGAGCCCTACGTGCCCCGCGACGCCTTCGTCCCCCGGGGCGGCGACCGTGCGCCGTCCAGCTTCGGCGCCCCGCGCGGCGCCGCGCCGACCGGGCCGGAGACCGGCGCCGTCGTCAAGTGGTTCAACGCCGAGAAAGGGTTTGGCTTCGTCGAGCTCGAAGGCGGCGGCGATGCGTTCCTGCACATCAGCGTGCTGTCCCGCGCCGGCCATCAGACCGTGCAGCCCGGCGCCGCGCTGCGCGTCCTGGTCTCCCCGGGGCAGAAGGGCCCGCAGATCGCCGAGGTCCTGCGTGTGGACGAGGGTTCGGCGCCGCCGCAATCCGTGCCATCCTACGCTGCCGAGCGCCCGCGCCCGGCGGCCCGCACGCCGGTCGATGCCAGCATGGCCGTCGAGCTGCGCGGCACGGTGAAGTGGTTCAACGCCGAGAAGGGCTTCGGTTTCGTGATGCCCGATGGCGGCGGCAAGGACGTGTTCGTGCACATCTCCGCGCTGAACCGCGGCGGGCTGAGCGGCCTCGAGCCGAACCAGACCGTGAAGATGCAGGTGGCCGACGGCCGCCGCGGGCCGGAGGCGGTCTCGGTCGAGGCTGCCTGACGGCGTGATCCCGGCCCGGCGGCGCGGCGGCCGATACAGGGCTGCCGCGGCGCTGGGCATTCTTCTCGCCACCGGCGCCGCCGGCCTGCCCGGCCTCGGGCCGCGGGAGGCGAGGGGTCCGGTGGATGGCAAGGCCGCGCCGTGGGCCGCAGTGGTCCGGGTGCAGGTGCCGGGCGTCTCGCGCTGCACCGGGTTCCTGATCGGGCCGCAGACCGCCGTGACGGCGGCGCATTGCCTGTATGGCCGCCGCCTCGGCCATTTCATGCCGCCTTCGTCCGTGCATGTGCTGCTGGGCTACGCCGATGGCGACTACGCGCAGCACGTCCTGGCGTCCTCGTTCCAGGTGGCCGACGGCTACGCGCCGTTGCAGCCGGCGGGGCAGGGCACGGATCTGGCGGTCGTCACGTTGGCGAAAGCCGTCGCCGGCCTCGGTGAGATCCTGGCGCTGGCGGACGGGCCGGCTCCCCGGGGCGCCCGGCTGATGGCCGGCGGGTTCAGCCAGGACCGCGCCGAACGTCTGATGGCCGACGTGTCCTGCATGGCCCTGGGCTACCGGGCCGGGCCGGCTGGACCCCTGCTGGTGCACGACTGCGCCGGCACCCGGGGCACGAGCGGCGGCCCGGTGCTGATGCAGGCGCCGGGCGGGGATTGGTGCGTGGTGGGCGTGCAGATCGCCGGCAACGTGAACGATGCCGGCGGGCTGGCGGTGCCGGCCGCGTCCGTCCGCCTCCTGCTGCCGCATTCATAGGCATGGCGGCGGGTCCCGCGTTGCGCCGGCAGGCAGCGCGTGGGAAGCTCCCGGCATGCCCGATGCCGCGCCGCTGCCGCTCGCCCGCCTGGTCGTCCTCGACCTGACCCTGGCGCGTGCCGGGCCGACTTGCGTGCGGCACTTGGCGGATTGGGGTGCCGACGTGATCCGGATCGAGCCGCCGGGCACTGAGGGTGCCGAGGACATCGCCGGCGACCGCGACGGGCCGGACTTCCAGAACCTGCATCGCAACAAGCGCCTGATCCAACTGAACCTGAAGTCGCCCGACGGCCTGGCCGCGTTCATGCGCCTGGTGCAGGGCGCGGACGTGATCGTGGAGAACATGCGTGCGTCGGTGAAGCACCGGCTGGGCATTGCCTGGGACGACGTGCACGCGGTCAACCCGCGGCTGGTCTATGGCAGCATCAGCGGCTTCGGGCAGGACGGGCCGTATGGCGCGCGCGCCGGGGTGGACCAGATCGCACAGGGCATGAGCGGCCTGATGAGCATCACCGGGCTGCCGGGCCAGGGGCCGGTGCGGGCGGGGATCCCGATTGCGGACCTCACGGCGGGCAACCTGCTGGCGCTCGGCATCATGGTGGCGCTGTTCGAGCGCGAGCGGACCGGCGTGGGCCGTTGGGTCACGACCTCCTTGCTGGAGGCACAGACCTTCATGCTCGATTTCCAGGCCGCACGCTGGCTGATGCGCGGCGAGGTGGCAGGCCAGGCGGGCAACGACCACCCGACCGGCATCCCGACCGGCGTGTTCCCGACGACGGACGGGCACATCAACATCGCCGCCAGCTCCGGCCGGCTGTGGACGCGGTTCTGCGAGGCCATCGGCCATGCGGAGTGGGCAGAGCACGCGGCCTGGCGCACCCAGGCCGGGCGCAGCGCCGACCGCGCCGCCGTCAACGCCGCCATCGCCGAGGTCACGCGGACCCGGCCCGCCGCGCACTGGATCGACCTGTTCGAACGCAACGGCATCCCGGCCGGGCCGATCTACTCCATCGACCAGGTGTTCGCCGACCCGCAGGTGCGCCACCTCGGCATGGCCACCCCGGTCGAGCACCCGCGCCTGGGCCGGTTCGACGTGGTGGCCTCGCCGCTCACCCTGTCCGGCGTGTCGAAGGCGGTGCGCAGCCCGACGCCCGATGCGGGGGCGCACACAGCGGAGGTGCTGCGGGGCCTCGGCTACACCGACGCGGAGATCGAGGAGTTGCGCAGGCAAGGAACCATCAGCGGCCTGTAAGGTCCGCAGATGGGTTTCGACCCGGCATGGCGGCTTTGCTTCCTCACAACCACAGGTTGGTTCAGGTCACTCGCAGAATATTGTGTGAGGGCGGGAAGAAGGGCCCAGGGTCACGCCATCTCGTGTCAAGCGCCGGTGGGTCCTAACCCTGGCGGTTTCTATACCAGTCCCAGACCAGGAAAACGCAGGGAAGGACGACGATAGCATAGAAGATCCAGTCGAACATCTGCGGCATGTTGAAGCTCCTCCGTCCGATGGTGCCCGCACTCTACGAATGCCCCATGGCGAAGTTGCAAATTTATGTTCACGTCCGGTTCATCTGCGCGTGTCGTCGCGCACGGGGCCGTCTGGTTGAAGCCCTTGCCGGGTCTTGCACGCCATTCGTCATGGGAGCGTCGGGCATCCAATGAAGCCTGGCCCTAAATCGCCTGGCCGGCGCACCAGCCGCTCGACCACGCCCACTGGAAGTTGTAGCCCCCGAGCCAGCCCGTGACGTCCGCGGCCTCCCCGATCACGAACAGGCCCGGCACGTCGTTGGCCTCCATCGTCTTCGACGACAAGGCGCGGGTATCGACGCCGCCCAGGGTGACCTCCGCCTTGGCATAGCCCTCTGACCCCGTGGGCGTCGGCCGCCAATCATTCAGTCGTGCGGCCAGGGCGCGGAGCGTGCGGTCCGGCAGGTTCGCCATGGAGACCGACGGGAGGTGCGCCGCCGCCAGCGCCTGCGCCAGGCGCGCGGGCAGCAGCTCCGACAGGGCGGTCCGCGCCTCCGCCCGCGGCCGGGCGCGTTTGCGGTCGAGCAGTGCGGCATAGGCGTCGGTGCCCGGCAGCATGTCGATCCGGAGCGGCGCGCCAGGCTCCCAGAGAGAGGAGGCTTGCAGGATCGCCGGGCCGGACAGGCCGCGATGGGTGAACAGCATCGCCTCCTGGAACGCCTGGCGCCCGGCGGCGGCCGTCACCGGCAGCGCCACGCCGCTCAGCGGCTGCATGAGGGCCAGGTCCGCGCCGGCGAAGGTCAGCGGCACCAGGCCCGGCCGGATCGTCGTGAGCGGCAGGCCGAAGCGCCGGGCTGCGTCGTGGGCGAAGCCGGTCGCCCCCATCTTGGGGATCGACAGCCCGCCGGTCGCCAGCACCAGCGCCGGGGCGGAGAACTCGCCCCCATCGGTCTCGACCCGGAAGGTCCCCGCGCGCGACAGCCCAGTGACGCGGTGGCGCAGGCGCAGGTCGACGCCCCCCGCCGCGCACTCGGCCAGCAGCATGGCGACGATGGCGCGGGCCGAGCCGTCGCAGAACAACTGGCCGAGCGCCTTCTCGTGGAACGGGATGCGATGCTTCCGCACCAGGGCGACGAAGTCCTGCGCGGTGTAGCGCCGCAGCGCCGAGGCGCAGAAGTGCCGGTTGCCCGACAGGAACCGGTCGGGCGCCGCGTGCTCGTTGGTGAAGTTGCAGCGCCCGCCGCCCGAGATCAGGATCTTGGCGCCGGCCTGGTCCGCGTGGTCAAGCAGCAGCACCCGGCGCCCGCGCCCGCCCGCCGCCATCGCGCACATCATGCCCGCAGCGCCCGCGCCGAGGATGATGGCGTCGAAGGTGCGGGCGGCGGGCTGCGTCATGACCGCTGCATGTGGTCGGCGGCGCCGCAAGCTCAACACATGGCCGTGACGGGCTGCCCCGGCCCAGGGACATGCGACGGCCCGCTGCCGTGCCGATGCGAGAATACCTGCTTCGTTCAACGGAGCGATTGCCGCCGTCGAACGTTGCGATGTATGGGCGCGGTGCCCGCTGAGGACTCCATTCGATGGCTGACGTCATGCCGATCCCGTCCCGTCTCAAGACCAAGGTGCCCCCGGCGGAATTGCCGGGCCTGCAGGGGCTGACGACCCTTGCGGTCGCGGTCGTCGTCGTCGCGGCGCTCTATCTGGCGCGGGAGGTGCTGGTCCCGATGACGCTGGCGATCCTGCTGTCGTTCGTGCTGGCGCCGCTGGTGGCGCTGCTGCGCCGGATCGGCCTGCCGCGCGTGCCGGCGGTGGTGATGGCCGTGCTCGTGGCATTGGGCGTGCTGCTGATGCTGGGGGGCGTGATCGGCTCGCAGGTCGCGAGCCTGGCGGATGACGTGCCGCGCTACGCCGCCACGGTGGAGCGCAAGGTCGATGCTGTGCGCGCCTATGCCATCGGCCGGGTCACGGCGATGACGGGCGCGCTGGGACGCCAGATGACGCCGCCCGCCGACCCGCCGAAAGCGGCGCCGGCCGCCCCGCCCTCCGACACGCCGAAGCCCGTGCCGGTGGAGGTGCATCAGCCGGACCCGACCCCGCTCGAGATCGCGACCCGCGTGCTGTCGCCGATCCTGTCGCCGCTCGGCACCATCGGGATCGTGCTGCTGGTGGCCGTGTTCATCCTGATGCAGCGGGAGGACCTGCGCGACCGGATGATCCGGCTGTTCGGGTCCGGCGACCTGCACCGGACCACCGCCGCGATGGACGACGCGGCGGCGCGGCTCAGCAAGTACTTCCTGACCCAGCTTGCGCTCAACGCCGCGTTCGGGGTGGTGATCGGGGTGGGCCTGCTCCTCATCGGCGTGCCGAACCCGGTGCTGTGGGGCATCATCGCCGCCCTGATGCGGTTCGTGCCCTATATCGGCGCGATCGCCTCGGCGGTGCTGCCGATCACGATGGCCGCCGCGGTGGACCCGGGCTGGACCATGGCGCTGTCCACGGTGGCGCTGTTCCTGGTGGTCGAGCCGCTGACCGGCCAGGTGGTGGAGCCGTTGGTCTATGGCCACAGCACCGGCCTGTCGCCGGTGTCGGTCGTCATCTCGGCCATCTTCTGGGCCTGGCTATGGGGTCCGGTCGGGCTGATCCTGTCCACGCCGCTCACGCTGTGCCTGGTGGTCATGGGCCGCCACATCGACCGGCTGGAGTTCATCGACGTGCTGCTGAGCGACCAGCCGGCCCTGACGCCCGCCGAGAGCTTCTACCAGCGCATCCTCGCCGGCGACACGGACGAGGCGTTGGACCAGGCCGAGGCGTTGCTGCGGGACCGGGCCCTGTCGTCCTATTACGATGAGGTGGCGCTGCGGGGCTTGCAGCTTGCAGCCAACGATTCGCTGCGCGGCGTGCTGACGGAGGACCAGCTCCGCAACATCCAGGACGCCATCGACGGGGTGGTGGTTGACCTGGCCGACCATGACGACGCCGACGTGTCGAAATCCAAATCCGACGCGAACTCGCCGGTCTCGCAGGCGGCGGCCGTGCCGCCGATCCTGCCGGCGCCGGCCGACACGGCGCGGGACCTGCCGCCCGAATGGGCCGGCTCCGCGCCGGTCCTGTGCGTGGCCGGCCGCGGCGCCTTGGACGAGGCTGCCTGCACCATGCTGGTGCAGCTGCTGGGCAAGCACGGCCTGCAGGCCCGGGTCGTCAGCCAGGACGCGGCGTCGCGCGGGCGCATCGCGTCGCTCGACGTGTCCGGGGTGGCGATGGTGTGCGTATCCTATATCGAGGCGAGCGGCAGCCCGTCGCCGCTGCGCTACATGATGCGGCGGCTGCGTCAGAGGCTTCCGGGCGCGCCCATCCTGGTCGGCCTGTGGCATGCGGACGGGGCGCTGCTGGGCGACGAGCGGCTGCGCGCCATGGTGGGGGCGGACGACTACGTGACCACGTTGCGGGACGCGGTGAACGCCTGCCTGGCCGCCGCGCACGCCGCGTCGGAGACGGCGCAGGTGGTGGCGCCGGCGCCCGCGCTGTCCGCGGCGCCGTGAGCTAAACCGCGGAGGCCGCCCGCAGCGTGTCGAGCGGCAAGAGGGCGCCGTCGCGCTCGAAGTGCCAGAAGGTCCAGCCGTTGCAGCTCGGCGCGTTCTGCAACGCGGCGCCGACTTGGTGGATCGACCCCCGCACCGCGCCGGACACCAGCGTGCCGTCTGCCGTCACCGTGGCGCTGACCCGGCGCTGCTTGTCGAACAGCGCGGCCCCCGGGGCGATGACGCCGCGCTCCACTAGGCTGCCGAACGGCACCCGCACGGCTTCGCGCTTCGTCGGGCTGGCGGCCATGCCCTCGATGGGCGCCGGGCGCTCCCGCCACACCCGGCCGATGGCCGCCTCGGCATAGGCGGGGTGGCGCTCCATGCCGATGAAGTGGCGGTGCAGCCGCTTGGCCATCGCCGCCGTCGTGCCGGTGCCGAGGAACGGGTCGAGCACGATGTCGCCGGGCGAGGTGCTGGCGAGCAGCACGCGATGCAGCAGGGCCTCGGGCTTCTGCGTCGGGTGGAGCTTGAGGCCGTGCTGGTTGCGCAGCCGCTCCCCCCCGGTGCACAGCGGCAGGAACCAGTCGCTGCGCATCTGCAGGTCGTCGTTCAGCGCCTTCATGGCCTGGTAGTTGAAGCGGTAGCGGCTGTCCCGGCCGCGCGCCGCCCAGATCAGCGTCTCATGCGCGTTGGTGAAGCGGCGCCCGCGGAAGTTCGGCATCGGGTTGGCCTTGCGCCACACCACGTCGTTGAGGATCCAGAACCCCAGGTCCTGCAGGATGGCGCCGATGCGGAAGATGTTGTGGTAGGAGCCGATGACCCAGATCGTGCCGTCCTTGCACAGCAGCCGCCGGCACTCGCTGAGCCAGTCCCGGGTGAAGGCGTCGTAGGCGGCGAAGTCGTCGAACCGGTCCCAGTCCTCGTCCACCGCGTCCACCACGCTGTCGTCGGGCCGCCGCAGCTCGCCGCGAAGCTGCAGGTTGTACGGCGGGTCGGCGAAGATGCAGTGGACCGAGGCCGCCGGCAGCATGCCCATCAACGGGATGCAATCGCCCAGCAGCACTTGGTCCAACGGCAGTTCACGGGCTATGTCCACTGGGTCCAACCGGCTGTTCCGGACGTATGGTGCCGATCCGCCGGAAGCCGCGTCAATCCGCGCCGGGCCCGCCGCCCTGGTCCCGCAGCATCCTGACGGTGCCGAACGCCGCCCGGTGATGCCGGCACGGCCCGACCCGGCGCAGCGCCGCCCGGTGCGCCGCCGTGCCGTATCCCGCGTTGGCGCCCCAGCCATAGGCGGGGTAGCGCGCCGCCAGCCGTGCCATGGCCCGGTCGCGCACCACCTTCGCCACGATGGACGCCGCCGCGATCGACAGCGACGACGCATCGCCGCCGACGCAGCACTCCAGGGGGCAGGGCAGGTCCGGCGCCTGGTTGCCATCCACCAAGGCGAGGTCCGGCAGGCGCGGCAGCCGGAGCACCGCGCGGCGCATGGCGAGCAGGGAGGCGCGCAGGATGTTGAGCCGGGCGATCTCCTCCACCGACGCGGCGGCGACGCCGACCTCGATCCGGCCCTCGGCACGCAAGGCGTCGAACGCCGTCTGCCGGGCCGCCGCGGTCAATTTCTTGGAGTCGTTGAGCAGCGGCCTGATCCACGGGGGAACGCCGGCGGCGAACACGACGGCGGCGGCGACCACCGGCCCGGCCAACGGCCCGCGCCCGGCCTCGTCCACGCCCGCCACCCGGCCGCCATGCCGCGACTCGCGCGTGAAATCAGGGGTCATGGCGCCCATGCCGGCCCCGGCGGCGCTACCCGCGCCGGCCGAAGGAGATGACGTAGGACCGCACCCGCGCGTCGATCAGGGGATCGTCGGACACCTCGATCCCCGGGGTCAGATGGTTGGGCAGCAGCTTCAGGTCATGCTGCGCCTTGTCCTGGTCGGGCGCCATCCGGGTCAGCGTCAGAGTGCCCAGGTTGACCATCCGGCGGTCGGCGGGCCAGGGCTGCGTCGGGTCGCGGGTCTGGTCGCCGGGGTTGGCGAGCTGCGCCATCACGCGAAACTCGGCCTTTTCTTTCTGCAGCCGGGCCGGCAGCTCGGTGAGCAGGAAGTCGGGCGGCATCTTGTCCGCGTCCGCCTTTTCCAGGTGTTCCCCGCCCGCGACCGGCTGGAACTGGAAGCGGAACGGCTGCCGGTTGCCCTTGCTGTCCACGAAGATGAAGGCGTCAACGCCGTTATAGGTCTCCCGCGCGAAGCTGGTGGGCGTCTTGACGGTGCTGCCGGCCTGGGCGGCGGCCGGGTGGGCGGCGAGGAACTGCTCGATCTTGGTGGGCTTCGGCGCATCCGGCCCGCTTTCGGACGCCGCCTCCAGCAGCTGCTGAAACTCCACGCCGGTGGCGACCGGGAAGTAGGGCAGGGAGACGATCACCACGTCCACGTACGTGCTGCCCTCCGGGCGGAAGCGGATCGCCATGCCATGCGGGTTGGCCGCGTCGGCGCCGTCCGCCAGGTCCGGCAGGCCGGTCGCGTCGGAGAAGCGCACCGTGACCGGCACCGCCTTGGCGGCGAAGATGCTGGCCGCGCTCAGGGCGGCGGCCTCCGGGGTGGGGGTGAAGCTGCCCTCGGCCACGACGCCCCGGGCATGGTTGGCGCGCAGGCCGGGATGGCGGCCCCACAATTTGTTCATGGTATCGACGGTCCGCACGGCCGTGCCCGGCGCCGCAGCACCCGACGCCGCCCCGTCCTGGGCCTGCTGCGCCCGGGCGCCCGGCGCCCCCGCAACGAGGGCGGCAAGGGTCAGGGTGGTCAGTGCTGTGCGGGCGAACATGCCTTGGCTCCGTGGGGATGGAGCCGAGGACCGTAGGACAGGCGGCACCTCAAGGCTAGGCGATGCCAGCAGGGCGGCAGGCCCGTCCTACAGCAGCGGGAGCTGATCCCCAGGCGCCGGCGGGCACCTGAATTGCGAACAGTCCAGCGCCTCGCGGTCCAGGAAGCCAAGCTGCCGCCGCGCGCGGGCGAAACGCTGCGCCAGCAGGTCGGCGTAGGGCCCGCCGCCGCTGAACCGGTGATGGAAGCGGCTGTCGTTCAGCACGCCGCCCCGCGTGTCCCGGATCAGCGCCAGGATGCGCCGCGCCCGGTCCGGCACGTGCTCGTGCAGCCAGGCCGTGAACACCTCCCGCAGCTCGGACGGCAGGCGCAGCAGCACGAAGCCGGCATGGTCCGCGCCGTGCCGCCGGGCGGCGGCCAGGATCGCCTCCAGCTCCATGTCGTTCAGCCCGGGGATCATCGGCGCGGCCAGGACGCCGACCGGGACGCCGGCCTGGGCCAAGGCGGCGACCGTCTGCAGCCGCCGCGAGGGGGCGGCTGCCCGCGGCTCCATGCGCCGCGCCAACGCCGGGTCGAGCGTCGTGACCGACATCCAGACCCGGATCAGCCCGCGCGCCGCCATGCGCTGGAAGATGTCCAGGTCGCGCAGCGCGCCGGCCGACTTGGTAACGATGCTGACGGGATGGTTGAACCGGTCCAGCACCTCCAGCACGGCGCGGGTCAGCCGCAGGGTGCGGTCCACCGGCTGATACGGATCGGTGTTCGACCCGAGCGCCATCGGCCGCGCGGCATAGCCGGGCCGGCGCAGCTCCCGTTCCAGCAGGGCCGCCACGTCGGGCTTGAAGACGATCTGCGTCTCGAACTCGAGGCCCGGCGAGTAGCCGAGATAGGCGTGGCTGGGCCGGGCGTAGCAGTAGACGCAGCCGTGCTCGCACCCGCGATACGGGTTGACCGCACGGTCGAAGCCGATGTCCGGGCTGCCGTTCCAACTGATGGCCGTCTTGCTGGCGTCCCGCGTCAGCGTCGTCGGCAAGGGCGGCAGGTCCGTCAGCTCCGCGCCGGGCGGCGCCCACCCGTCCTCGAACGGCTCCGCCCTGTGCCGGTCGTAGCGGGCGGCGGGGTTGGTTGCGGCGCCCCGGCCGCGGCGGGCCAGGGACCGCTGCTTGGCCGGCTCAGCCTCCGGCGCCCCAGCCAGCTCAAAGGCCGCGAGCGCCTCCATATCCAAGGCGCCATGCAGCAACCCTGGCCGCGCATCGCCGTCCGGCATCCCGCAAGTTCCTGATACGTTCCAGAGCAGCTTGCCCCGTCACGGTGCGCGGTGTCAAGAACGCAATGGGAACACGAGGCTACTCCGCGGCGCGCAGGTGCTCCTGAAGCCGCGGCATGAGTTCGACCAGGTTGCAGGGGCGGTGCCGGCTGTCGAGTTGCCACATCAGGATGTCGTCCCAGGCATCCTTCACCGCCCCGGTGCTGCCGGGCAGGGCGAACAGGTAGGTGCCCCCGGCTACGCCGGCGAGGGCGCGGGACTGCATCGTGGAGGTGCCGATCTTCTGGTAGCTCAGCATGCGGAACAGCTCGCCGAAACCCTCGATCCGCTTTTCCAGCACGCGGTCGAACGCCTCGGGCGTCACGTCGCGGCCGGTGATGCCGGTGCCGCCGGTGGTGATCACGGCGTCGATGGTCGGGTCGGCGATCCAGCCGCGCAGCCGGGCCTCGATCCCGTCCGCGTCGTCCCGCTCGATGGCGCGGGCGGCGACGTGGTGCCCGGACGCGGCGATCCGCGCCGCCAGCGTGTCGCCGGAGCGGTCGTCGGCCGTGCTCCGCGTGTCCGAGACCGTCAGCACGGCGATGCTCACGGGGATGAATCGTCGGCTCTCGTCAATCGGCATGTCGCCGCTCCTTCATTCACGAATTGTCTTGAAGCGCCGGGTCCAGGCTTTGCCGGAGCGCCAGCAGGTCGGCCCAGCAGTCCCGCTTGGCCGCCGGGGTGCGGAGCCATTGGTCCCACGGCAGCATCGGCAAGGCGGCGATGCGGCCACCGCCGGGCAGCGTTGCCTCAAGCCAGCGTCCGCGCAGGCGCCGGATGGTGTCGTTGCTGCCGGTCAGCACCCTGGCCGGGGCGGACCCCAGCAGCAGGAGTCGGTCCGGCCGGACCAAGTGCAGCAGGCGGAGCACGAAGGGCAGGCAGGTCTGGATTTCGGCCTCGGTCGGCGCGCGTCCGCCGGGCGGGCGCCAGGGCACTAGATGGGTGAGCAGCAGGCCGCTCCGGTCAAGCCCGATGCTCCGCAGCACCCGGTCGAGCGCCTGCCCGGCCGGCCCGGCGAACGCGGTGCCGGCCCGGTCGTCATCGGCGCCCGGCGCCTCCGCCACGAGAACGAGCCGCGCCGCCGGGTTGCCGTCGGGCCGCACCGTCGTCGTCGCCGTGGCGCGGAGCGCGCAGCCGTCGAACGCATCGAGCGCCGCGTGCAGGTCGGCGAGGGTGCCGGCCGCGGTCGCGGCGGCCTGGCTGCGCGCCGCGGCCGGCGCCGGGCGGGCTGGCGGAACCGCCAAAGGCTGGCGGCCGGACGCCGGCAAGGGCGTGGACACGAGCGCGGGCACGGGCGCAGTGACCGGCACAGACCGGAAATGGTCGCGCGGCTGCTCGTCCAGCGCCTCGTCCGCGCCCCACTCGACCTGCAGGCGCAACGCTGCCAAGCTGTCCATCAGGCGAGAGCTGCTGGGTGTCGCACAGGCTTGGGCCGCGTGGGCTTGGGTTGCATGCCAGGAAGCATACCAGCGAAAATGTGCCGCGTGCGGGTTTTGCGCAACCCGCGCCCGTCCCCACTTGAGAGAGCTTAGACGGAGGGACGAATGCCGGAACGTGAGGTGGCCCGCGAGGCCATGGAGTTCGATGTCGTGATCGTGGGCGCAGGTCCGGCCGGCCTGGCCGCCGCGATCCGCCTCAAGCAACTGGCGCCCGACGCCGGCATCTGCGTCGTGGAGAAGGGCGGCGAGGTCGGCGCGCACATCCTGTCCGGCGCCGTGATCGAGACGCGGGCGCTCACGGAGCTGTTGCCGAACTGGCAGAGCGACGGCGCGCCGCTGCTCACCCCGGCCGGCGAGGACCGCTTCCTGTTCCTGACGGAGACCCGCGCCTTCAAGCTGCCGACCCCGCCGCAGATGCACAACGCCGGCAACTACGTCGTGAGCCTCGGCGACGTGTGCCGCTGGCTCGGCACCCAGGCGGAGGCGCTGGGGGTCGAGATCTACCCGGGCTTCGCCGCCGCCGAGGTGCTGATGGAGGACGGCCGCGTGGTGGGCGTCGCCACCGGCGACATGGGTATCACCAAGGAGGGCGGGCACGGCGCCAACTACCAGCCCGGCATGGAGCTGCGCGCCTCCTACACGCTGTTCGCCGAGGGGTGCCGCGGCTCGCTCACCAAGCAGGTCGCCACGACGTTCAACCTGCGCGAGGGACGCGACCCGCAGACCTACGCGCTGGGCATCAAGGAGCTGTGGGAAATCCCCGCGGCGCAGCATCAGCCCGGCCTGATCGAGCACACCGTCGGCTGGCCGCTGGACCGCAACACCTATGGCGGGTCCTGGCTGTACCATTGGGGCGAGAACCTGGTGTCGTATGGCTTCGTCGTCGGGTTGGACTACCACAACCCGTGGCTGTCGCCCTTCGACGAGATGCAGCGGTTCAAGACGCATCCGGCCATGCGCAAGCACTTCGAGGGCGGGCGGCGCATCAGCTACGGCGCGCGGGCCTTGAGCGAGGGCGGGCTGCAATCCATCCCCAAGCTGACCTTCCCCGGCGGCGCGCTGATCGGCGACACCGCCGGGTTCCTGAACGTGCCGAAGATCAAGGGCACCCACGCCGCGATGAAGTCCGGGATGCTGGCGGCCGAGGCCGTGGCGGAGGCGCTGGAGCACAACCGCCCGGCCGAGCCGGAGAGCTACGAAAGCCGCTTCCGCGAGAGCTGGCTGTATGAGGAGCTGCACGGGGCGCGCAACATCCGGCCATCCTTCGCCAAGCTCGGCCTGTATGGCGGCATCGCCTACTCGGCGCTCGACACCTTCCTGCTGCGCGGGCGGGCGCCGTGGACGATGCACCATGCCCATGCGGACCATGAGGGGCTGCGCCCGGCCAAGGAGGCGCCGCGCATCGCCTATCCGAAGCCCGACGGCACGCTGACCTTCGACCGCCTGTCCTCCGTGTTCATCAGCAACACCAACCACGCGGAGGATCAGCCGCCGCATTTGCAGCTGCGCGAACCCGGGCGTTGGCAGGGGGTGAACTGGGAGCAGTTCGCCAGCCCGGAAAGCCGCTACTGCCCGGCCGGCGTTTACGAGGCCGTAGGCGTCGAGCAGGGCGAGCCGCGCCTGCAGATCAACGCGCAGAACTGCGTCCACTGCAAGACCTGCGACATCAAGGACCCCACGGAGAACATCGACTGGGCGGTGCCGGAGGGCAGCGGCGGTCCCAACTACCCCGGCGGCATGTAGCCCGATGCGGCGCATCTGGCGATCCGCGCTGCTAGTGTTGGCCATGCTGGCCGGGGGCGCCGCGAACGACTTCGGCCTGGAGGACGCGGCGGGAGTCTCGACGTTCGAGCCGAAGGGCGCGTTCGGCGACTACATGGCCGGGCGGCTCGCGGAGCAGCAGGGCGACCTGGACATCGCCGCCGACCGCCTGCGCTCGGCGCTGGCCCTGGATGCCGGCGTGGCGGAGGTGGCAAACCAGGCGTTCGTCGCCGCCGTCCTGGCTGGCCGGCCGGACGCCACGCGGCTGGCCACGGGCGTCGCCGACAACGCCGTGGCCCAGCTCGTGCTGGCCGACCGGGATGCCAAGAACGAGAACTGGGAGCAGGCGGAGGCACGCTTCGCGGCCCTGCCGCAGCAGGGGCTGACGCAAATCCTGCGGCCCTTGCTGACCGCCTGGGCGCAGCAGGGGGCCGGGCGCACCACCGCCGCCCTCGCCGGGCTGCAACCGGTGCTGGAGGAGCAGCGGTTGCGCGGGGTGACGGCGCTGCACGCCGCGCTGATCGCCGACTTGGGCGGGTTCGTGCCCGACGCGGCCCGGCTGTACGCGGTGGCGCGGACCGAGTACGGCGGCCTCAACCTCCGGCTTGGGCAGGTCCTGGCAAGCTGGCAGGCCCGCCAGGGCAATGAGGAGGAGGCGCGGCGCATCGTGCGCGACATGGTGGGCGTGAACGGCGACACGGCGCTGGCCCGCGAGGCGCTGGAGCGCGACGTGGCGAGCCGCCAGGTCCGCAACGCGACGGACGGCATCGCCGAGACCTATCTCGCCATGGCCGCGACGCTCCGGCAGCAGAACGCCAACGACTCGGCACAGGTGCTGCTGCGCCTGGCGCTGGACATGCGGGAGGATTTCACCGCGGCGCGGCTGCTGCTGTCCGACATCCAGGAGGTGAATAAGCAGGCCGGCGCGGCGGTCGAGACCCTCGCCCGCGTGCCGGATTCGGACCCGCTGGCGGTGGTCGTGGCGCTGCGCCGCGCCAACCTGCTGGACGGCATGGGCCAGGAGGACGAGGCGGCCCGGATGCTGGAGGACCTGTCCCAACGGTATCCGGACCGGCCCGAGCCCTTGGTGCAGATCGGCGACAGCCTGCGCCGCCGCAACCGCTTCCATGAGGCGGCGGCGGCATATGACCGCGCGGTGGCCCGCATCGCCACGCCCAGCCGGGCCAACTGGCCGCTGTTCTACGAGCGCGGCATCGCCTTCGAGCGTGACGGCCAGTGGCCCAAGGCCGAGGCCGATTTCGAGTATGCCCTGCAATTGGCGCCGGAACAGCCGAACGTCCTGAACTACCTCGGCTACGCCTGGGTGGAAAAGGGCCACCAGGTGGACCGTGCCCGCCGCATGATCGAGCGCGCGGTGGAGCAGCGGCCCAACGACGGCGCGTTCATCGACAGCCTCGGCTGGGTGCAGCTGCGGCAAGGCGACACCGCGGGCGCGCTGAAGAACCTGGATCGTGCGGTGGAGTTGCAGCCGGAGGACCCGGTCATCAACGCGCATTTCGGCGACGCGCTGGACGCCGTCGGCCGGCGGCGGGAGGCGGAGTTCCAATGGCGCCGCGCCCTGAACCTGAACCCCGAGGCCGAGGACCGGGCGCGCATCGAACGCAAGTTGCGCGACGCCGAGGCCGCGCCCACGGCCCAGACCGACCCCGCCCCTGCCCCCGGCCGCGGTGCGCCCTGAACGGTGCTGACCGAGGCGGCGCGGGCGAAGGTCAACCTATACCTGCATGTCGTAGGCCGGCGGGCGGATGGGTATCACCTGCTGGACAGCGTGGCGGTGTTCCCCGGCGCGGCCGATGGGCTGTCCGCCGCGCCTGCGGGTGCGCTGACGCTGGAGGTCGTGGGTCCCGGCGTCGCCGGGCTGGGGGCCGGGCCGGACAACCTGGTGTTGCGGGCGGCCCGGGCGCTCGCCTCGGCGACGGGCGTCGAGGCCGGCGCGCGGCTGGTGCTGGACAAGCGGCTGCCGGTGGCCAGCGGGATCGGCGGCGGATCGGCCGACGCGGCTGCGGCGCTTCGCCTGCTGGCCCGGCTTTGGGAGGTGCGCCCGTCTCCGGAGCGGCTGCGCGCCATCGCGCAGGGATTGGGCGCGGACGTGCCGGTTTGCCTCGACAGCCGCCCGGCCCGCATGGGGGGTGTGGGCGAGCATCTGCAGCCGGCGCCGTCGCTGCCGGAATGCGGGATGGCGCTGCTGAACCCCGGAGCGGCGGTCGCGACGCCCGACGTGTTCCGCGCACGAAGCGGCGGGTTCTCCGAGACGCCCGCGTTGCCGGACGCCTGGCCCGACGCGGCCGCCCTGGCGGCGGGCCTGGCCCGGCTCGGCAACGACCTGGAGGCCCCGGCCATGGCGCTCTGCCCGGCCATCGCCGTGGTGCTGGAGTGGCTGCGCGCGCAGCCGGGCTGCCTGCTGGCGCGCATGAGCGGCTCGGGCGCCACCTGCTTCGGGCTGTTCGCCGATCCGGAGGCCGCCGCGGCGGTCGCCGCGCGGGCGCCGGGGTCCTGGTGGGCCTGGGGCGGCGCGATGGGACGCGGCTGATGGGGCTTTACGGACGGGTCCCGCACCCCCTATTGACAGGAACGGCCGGTGATGGGGCGTCGCCAAGCGGTAAGGCAGCGGACTTTGAATCCGCCATTCGAAGGTTCGAATCCTTCCGCCCCAACCCCCCGTCGGGAACCCGCCGCCATGCCGCAGCCCTTCGCTGAGTTCGCCGGCCCGATCCCGCCGCAGTCCCCGTTGCGCGCCGCCATCACCGCCGCCTACCGCCGGCCGGAGCCGGACTGCCTGCCGCCGCTGATCGCCGCCGCCGCCCTGCCGGAACACGTGGTCCAGGCGGCGCAGGCGCTGGCCGCCCGCCTGGTCCGTGCGCTGCGGGCCAAGGGCACGCGGGGCACGGTCGAGGGCCTGATCCGCGAATACGCCCTGTCCACCCAGGAGGGTGTCGCGCTGATGTGCCTGGCGGAGGCGCTGCTGCGCATCCCCGACGCGGCCACGCGGGACGCGCTGATCCGCGACAAGATCAGCGCCAGGGATTGGCAGTCGCATGTCGGGCATTCCTCCTCCCTGTTCGTGAACGCCGCCACCTGGGGCCTGGTCGTCACCGGCAGGCTCACGGCCAGCACGCCGCAGCTTGGCCTGCCCGCCGCCCTGGCCCGGCTGATCGGGCGGGGCGGGGAGCCGCTGATCCGCCGGGGCGTGGACCTCGCGACGGCCTGGTGCGGGAACGCTCCATCAGCATCAACACGGCGGCGGCCGGGGGCAACGCCAACCTCATGGCGATCGGCTGAATGCTGATCCCCATCGCCGCCGGCATCGCCTTTGACCCGCGGGAGGTCGAGGAGAGCTTCATCCGCGCGTCCGGCCCCGGCGGGCAGAACGTCAACAAGGTATCCTCGGCCGTGCAGGTCCGCCTGGACCTCCGCCGCCCTGGCACCCTGCCGGAGGCGTTGCGGGAGCGTGCGGAGGCGTTGGCGGGCCGCCGGGTCACGGCGGAGGGCGTGCTGGTCATCACCGCGCAGCGCCACCGGTCGCAGGACCGCAACCGGCAGGACGCGCTGGAGCGCATCGTGGCCCTGTTGCGGGAGGCGGCGGTCCGGCCGGTCATCCGCCGGGACACCAAGCCGACCAAGGCGGCCCGGCGGCGGCGCACCGACGCCAAGGTGCTGCGGGGCGAGGTCAAGCGGCTGCGCTCGACGCCCGTCCGCGACTGAGCGGTCAACGGGCGGCGTCGAACCCGAGGAAGCCCGCCTGCGGGTTCGGCGTGCCGCCATTGCCGCTGAACAGCCGGGGCGCTTGCGGGGCCGGGTTGGTTGCGGGCCGGGCCGCGACTTGGGACCGGCGGGCGCGTTCGGCTTGGGCGGTCGCCAGACGCTCCGCCCGGGTCGGCGGCTTCGGCGCGGCCGCGGCGTCGGCGGGGCGGCTCGCGCTGAAGCCGGAACCGCCGCGCAGCGACAGCAGCAGGAACGAGATTTCGTTGCGCCCCAAATCGACCGACAATTCGAGCGGAGTCAGCCCCAGCACGTTTGTCCCCTGCAAGTCGGCGCCGCGGGAGATGGCGTCGCGGGCGCCGGGCAGGTCGCCGCGGTTGACGCTGTCGAACAAGGCTTCCGTGGGCGGCATGTCGGTCGCGGTGCGCTGCGCCGGGGCAACGGCGTCCGGCTCGGCGCGGGACCCCGGCAAGGCCGGCGGCGGCGCCGGACCGCGGACCGCCCTCTCGTTCCTGGGACCCTGGCCGGTCCGGTAGCCCGGGGTTTGGATCGAGCCGGGGTTCGTGGGTTGCGCGGACGCCGGCAGAGCATGCAAGGCGGCGAGGACCATGAGGAGGGGGAGGGTGCGCTTCATCGCCCGACTATAGCCTAACCGCGGTTCAGCCACCAAAACCCCGCATTGAGATAGGCCGCGTAGCCCACCCACACGGCGTAGGGCGACATCAGGGCCGCGGCCGCCGGCTGCAACGGCACGAAGCGGCGGATGGTCAGCAGGATCGAGGCCAGCAACAGGACGATGGCGACCAGGCTCAAGGCAAGGTTGTGCAAGCCGAAGAACGCGGGCGACCACAACGAGTTGGCCAGCAACTGCCAGCCCCAGCTTCGCAGGGCGGTCCGCTTGCGCTCGGCGCCCACGTCGATGCGCCGCCAGACGAGCCACGCCGCCACGCCCATCACCGGGTAGAGCGTGGTCCACACCGGGGCGAACAGCCAGGTCGGCGGCGTGCCCGGCGGCGCCGTCAGCGACCGGTACCAGGCCGGCATGCTCCCGGCCGTGATGGCGCCGTTGGCGGCCCACACCAGCAACGAAAGCCCGACAAAGCCGATGAGCGCCAGGAGGCTGCCGCGCGCCGCACGGCGGGAGGGGGGTTCATACGTCTGGAAAGCACGGCCCTCCTCTGCTGGAAGCCTATGTGGGCGCAGCGCGCCGTTCTGCAAAGCTCAACCCGCCCCTTCCCGCCGCCAAGCCAGCAGCACCAGGCCGAGCAGCAGCGGCAGCGCGGCCCAGGGCGGCAGCAGTGGGATGGCGTCGACTCCGGTCACGATGTGGTCATGCCGCCGGACCAGTCCGACCCAGCCCGCGCCCGATGCCTCCCGTCCCGGCTCGACGCGCCGCAGGTCGGGCGTGCCGCCGCCGATGAAGTGGACGCTGCCGCCCGACGCATGGGCCGCGGCGGCGAGCACGGTCCCGGTGGCACGCAGGTCCGCGGTCTCCCGGGGGTTGGCGTTGACGGTCGCGGCGAACGTGGTCCGGGTGCCGTCCGCGACCTGCCAGACGCCCAGTTCCGTGGCCGGCGCCTCCGCCGTCCCGCGGCCCAGCCCGTCGGGCCGCAGCGGCAGCCGGGTCACGACGCCCGCCGGCGACGTCACGGCAACCTCGCCCAACGGCCCGTCCTGGATCGAGCGGCGCTCGATCAGCAGCCGTCCGCCCTCGATGCGCGCCCGCAGCGCCTCCTCTTCCAGCGCCGGCTCCTTCATCAGCCAGTGCGCGATGCGGCGCAGCAGCTCGGCCTGCGGGCCGCCCCCCTGATGCCCGCGGGACCACAGCCAAATCTGGTCCGACAGCAGCAGCGCCACCCGGCCCTGCTCCACGTGATCCAGCAGCAGCAGCGGCCCGCCATCGTCGGCGTTCATCAGGTCCTGGCCCCCGGGGGACGCCACATCGACCCGGCGGTACCACTGCCCCCAACCGGGCTCGACGCCGGGCGCGTGCCAGCCGGGCAAGCCCTCGGTCACCGGGTGGCGGCTGCCGAGCGGCGTGACCTGCGGGCGGAACCCGCCCTCCGTCACGCCGGCCCCGGTCAGGCTGGGACGTCCCGGCAGCACGCTGCCCAACGGGGTCGCGGACAGGCTGGCCGGGCTGGCGAACTCCGGCCCGGCGCTGAGCAGCAGGCCGCCGCCGTTCCGCACGTAGTCGGCGATGTTGCGAAGGTAGGTGGGCGGCAGGATGCCGCGGTTCTGGAAGCGGTCCAGGATGATGAGGTCGAAGTCGCGGATCTTGACCTGGAACAGCTCCCGCACGGGAAAGGCGATCAGCGCCAGCTCGTTCAGCGGCGTCATGTCGTCGCGCTCGGGCGGGCGCAGGATGGTGAAGTGCACCAGGTCCACCGCCGGGTCGGCCTTGAGCAGGCGCCGCCAGGTGCGCTCCCCGGCATGCGGCTCCCCGGACACCAGCAACACGCGCAGCCGGTCGCGCACGCCGTTGATCTCGACGACGGCGCGGTTGTTGAGGTCCGAGACCTCGCCCGGCAGCGGCTCGGCCTGCAACTCCACCAGGACGGGGCCGGGCCGGGTGATCGGCAGGTCGATGGGGACCTCCTGGCCGACCGGCACGGCGATGGCCTGCGGCGCCTCCCCGTCGCGGCGCAGCGTCAGGCGCGCGGTCCCCGCCGCACGGGCGACGCCGAGGTCATCGACCGCGACCCGGATCGTCACGCTGTGCCCGACCAGGCCGAAGGACGGCGCCTCCACGATGCGCAGCCGGCGGTCGGTTTCCTCGCCGCGCGCCGGAATCAGCACGTGCAGCGGCGCCGGCAGCGCCCCCACGGGCATGTCATGCACCTGACCGTCGGTCAGCGCCACGATGCCGGCCAGGCGCGATTGCGGCACGTCCGCCAGCGCCCGGTTCACCGCGGCGAACAGCTGGGTCCCGTCATGGCCGCCCTCCGGCACCACGACCGTGCGCAGTTCCAGGTCCGGCATGCGGGCGGCCTGCCCGGTCAGCGCGGCCCGGGCGGCGTCGCGCAGCGCGGCGCGCGCGCCCACCTGCATGGACGCCGTCTCGTCCACGACCATCAGGCCGATGTCCGGCAGGGTGTCCCGCGTTTCCTGCACCAGCCGCGGTCCGGCCAGCCACAGCAGCAGCACGCCGAACGCCAGGGCCCGCCACCCCGCGCCGCGCGCCCGGCGGACCACCGCCGGCAGCAGCGCCAGGACGCACAGCCCAGCGAGCGCCGCGAACGCCGCCCAGGGCAGCGCCGGGTCGAAGCGCAGCGCGGCGTAGGCTTGTTCGAGTCTCATTGGCCCAGGCGCTCCAGGATGGCCGGCACGTGCACCTGGTCGCCTTTGTAGTTCCCGGTCAGCGCATACATCACGAGGTTGACCCCGAACCGGTAGGCCAGGGTGCGCTGCCGCGTGCCGCCGGGGATGGTGGCGTAGGGATTGCGCCCCGCGCCATCCACGGC
Organism: uncultured Acetobacteraceae bacterium; assembly: GCA_964252005.1. Lineage (GTDB taxonomy): Bacteria > Pseudomonadota > Alphaproteobacteria > Acetobacterales > Acetobacteraceae > CAHJXG01. The sequence continues at coordinate 47,152 of CAXULX010000018.1, forward strand.
CCAGGCAGCCGCCCAGTCATGCCCCCCGATGATCACCGGGCTGACGCTGTCGTTGCTGCGGTCCTGGTCGCGCTGCACCCAGACCGTGTCGCCCGCGAACCGCCCGGGAAACTCCTGCAGCAGGTAGAACGAGCGCGCCAGCACGTGCTCCCCCGACAGCGGCGTGAGCGGCGGCACCGCGAGGCCCTGGGCGGCGCGGCGCAACGCGGCCTCGGCGCCCGGGGCGAACCCTTGGCCGCTGCCGCCGTCGCGCGTGTCGATCAGGATGATGCCGCCGCGGCTGGTGTAGTCGTTGAGCGCCGCGATGGCCTCCGGCGCGAGGGCGGCGTCGGCCGTGACCGGCCAGTACAGCAGGGGGTAGAACGACAGGTCGTCCTGGCCGGGCACGATGGCGGCCGGGTCGGCGAGGCTCGCCGCGGTCCGCCGGTTCACGTAGGCCGACAGGCCGAGCAGCCCCGCCCGCGACACGCCGTCCACCTGCGCGTCGCCCGTCACCACGTAGGCCAGCCGCGTCGCGAGCGCCGGCAGGTCCTCGGCCCGCGCCGGCACCGCCGCCAGCAGCAGCACGGCCGCAGTCGCCGCCCCCAGCCGGAGCAGCCCGCGCAGCCAAAGCGACAGCAGCAGATCGAGCGCCAGCAGGCCCACCGCCGCCGCCAGCAGCCCCGGGCCGAGCGCCCGTTCCCGCGCCATGCCCGACAGCGGCGCCTGCGCGGCGCCCGGCACCGGCGGCGCCGCGGCCAACTCCGGCAACGCGGCGCCCAGGCTCAGCGCGCGCCGGCCGCTTTCCGGCCCATACGTGCCGGGCGGATGCCGGGGCGACACGGCGGGCGAGGCGAGGTCAGCGGCGGTCAGCCCGATGGCGGCCGGCGGCGGGGCGCCCAGCACGCCGAAGCCGTCCAGCGCCTCCGCCGGCGCCAGCACCGCGTCGTCCGGCGCCCCGGCCACGCCGGCCGACAGGTCCACGAGGCGGCGCAGCATATCGACGAACAGCCCGGACAACGGCAGGTTCGACCAGTCGGCGTTGGCCGTCACGTGGAACAGCACCACCCGCCCGGCGCCGCGTGAGGCCGCCGTCACCAGCGGCGTGCCGTCCGCCAGCAGCGCCCAGCTCCGCTCCGCCAGTTGCGCGGAGGGTTCGGCCAGCACCTGGCGCGTCACCAGCACTTCCTCCGGGATCTCCAGGCCGGTGAACGGCGAGGTGGCGGGGAAGCGGGCCAGCGGCGCCGGCTGGCTCCAGGACAGCGCGCCGCCCAACTGCCGGTCCCCCGCCAGCAGACGCACCGGCAGCAGCGGGTCGCGCCAGGACGGGTCGCCGCTCGCCTCCGCCATGCGCGGCCCGGCGAAGCGCACCAGAAGCCCGCCCGCCTCCACCCAACGCGCCAGCGCCGCGGCCTCCCCGCCATCGAGCGGCAGGTCGGCCAGCACCAGCACCGACACCTCCCGCGACAGCAGCGCCGCCAGGTTCCCCTCCCGCAGCTCGGAGGTGGGGGCCAGCGCCCGGCGCACGTAGAACAGCGGCCCGATCAGCGGGGTGTCGGCGCCCTCCTCCGGCGCCAGCAGGCCCACCGGGCGCCGGCGCCACCGCTCGTCGAGCAGCACCACGGACCCGGCCCCGGCCGCGCCGTCCAGCACCAGCCGGGTCAACTGGTTGCGCAACTCCGGCGGCAGCGGGATGGGGAGGTCCGCCGACGCGGCGCCCGGCGGGATGGTGCCCTCCACCCGCGCCAGCGTGCGGCCGTCGCCGGTTTGCGCCAGCACGGCGACCAGGCGCTCCGCCGGCTGCGGCAGGGCGGAGATGCGGGCGATCAGGCGTCCGGCCTCGGCCTGCGGCGGCCGGGCGAGGCGGACGGGCGGCAGGTCCGGACGGATTTCGCTGACGGGGCCAATGCCGGCCAGGGCCTGGCCGAACGCCGCGTCCCCGCCCACCGCGACCCCGTCCGCGACGTAGGCGACCGCCCCGGCCGCCGCCCCATCGAGCGCCGCCGCGGCGGCCACGCGGTCGGGCGGCCAGGGCTTCGGACGCAGCGCGGCGAGACGGACGCGCAGGTCGGGCACGGCCATCGCGGGGGACAGCCGGGGCGCCCCGTCGGCCTCGGTCCGCGCCGTGGTCAGCAGCGCCACGGGGCGGCCCATGCGCTCCGCCCGGTCCAGCACGGCGCCAGCCGCCTGCATCCGCGCCGTCCAATCGGAGGCCGCTGCCCAGCCGTCGTCGATCACCAGCAGCAGCGGCCCGCTGCCCGGCAGCCCGCCCGCCGCGTCCAGCACCGGCCCGGCCAGGCCGACGATCACCAGCGCCGCCGCCAGCAGCCGCAGCGCCAGCAGCCACCATGGCGTGCGCGACGCGGTGTGCTCGTCCGCGCGCAGGCCCGCCAGCAGCCGGATCGCCGGGAAGCTCTGGGTGCGCGGGGAGGGGGGCGTGACGCGCAGCAGCCACCACAGCAAAGGCAACGCCGCCAGCGCCAGCAGGAGCCAGGGAGCGGCGAAGATCAAGCGGGACCCATCGCGGTGAACAGGCCGAGCAGGGCCGACTCCGGCGGATGGTCGGTGCGGTGCGTGCCGAAGCTCCACCCGGCGGTGAAGCACAGTTCGGCCAGGCCGCGCTGCTGCTTCGCCAGCGCCTCCGCATAGCCGGTGCGGATGCCCTCGACGCGCGGCACCACGGCGTCAAGCTCCTGCCTCATGCCCTGGAAGCGGACGCGGCCGGTGTAGGGCAGCAGTGCCTCGGCGGGGTCCAGCACCTGGAGCAGATGCCCGGCCACCGGAAGGGCGGCGAGGCCCGCGACCACCGCCCGGATTTCGTCGAGCGGCGACAGGAAATCGCCGATCAGCACCACGCAGGAGTGCCGCGGGATGGGCGCCGCGTCCGGCATGCCGCCGCCCGCGGGCAGGTCCGCCAGCGCGTCGGCCAGGCCGTCGAGCGCCGCGCGCCCGCCGCGCAGCCGGGGCGGTCCGCCCAGCAGCCGCACCCGCTCGCCGCCGCGCAGCAGCAGGGCGCCCAGGGCGAGCAGCAGCAGTTCGGCCCGCTCCCGCTTGTCGGGCACCGCGGCGCCGGAGCGCCAGGCCATGCTGGGAGAGCCGTCGCGCCAGAGGAAGACGGACTGCGCCGCCTCCCACTCGGTTTCGCGCACGAAGGCGCGGTCGGACTTGCCGCTGGCGCGCCAGTCGATGCGGGTCTGGGCGTCGCCGGGCAGGAAGGGGCGGTATTGCCAGAAGCTGTCGCCCTGGCCGACCCGGCGCCGGCCGTGCACCCCCTGCGCCACCGTCGCCGCGACCCGCTGCGCCGCCACCAGCAGCGGCGGCAGCCGCGACCCCAGCGCCTCCGCCCGGCGCGCCTGGCCTGCCGCGACGGCGGGCTTCATCGGGTCACACCACCTGGCCGACCAGGCCGTCGATCACGTCGGGGAGGCCGACGCCCTCGGCGCGCGCCGAGAAGTTCAGCGCCATGCGGTGCCGCAGCACCGGCTGGGCCAGCGCGGCCACGTCGTCGAGGCTGGGGGACAGCCGGCCGTCCAGCACGGCGCGGGCGCGGCAGGCCAGCATCAAGGACTGCGCGGCGCGCGGCCCGGGACCCCAGGCGACGTGGCGCCGCACCGTGTCCACGCCGGTCGTCTCCGGCCGGCCGCCGCGCACCAGGCTCAGGATGGCGTCCACCACGCTCTCCCCCACCGGCACCCGGCGGATCAGTGTCTGCGCGGCCATCAGCTCCTCCGCGGTCAGCACGGGGCGGGCACGCTCCATCGCGGCGCCGGTGGTGGCCAGCAGCATCGTGCGCTCCGCCGCGAGGTCGGGATAGCCCACATCGACTTGCAGCAGGAACCGGTCGAGCTGCGCCTCCGGCAGCGGGTAGGTGCCCTCCTGCTCCAGCGGGTTCTGCGTCGCCAGGACGTGGAACGGCCGGGGCAGCGGGTGATCGACGCCGCCATAGGCCACCCGGCCCTCCTGCATGGCCTGCAGGAGGGCCGACTGGGTGCGCGGGCTGGCGCGGTTGATCTCGTCGGCCATCAGCAGCTGGCAGAACACCGGGCCGGGCACGAAGCGGAAGCTGCGGCGGCCCTCCTTGTCGTCGTCCAGCACCTCGCTGCCGGTGATGTCGGCGGGCATCAGGTCCGGGGTGAACTGCACCCGCTTGGGCGCCAGGCCGAGCACGGTGCCCAGCGTCTCCACCAGCAGCGTCTTGCCGAGGCCGGGCACGCCGACCAGCAGCGCGTGCCCGCCGGAGAGCAGGGTGACCAGCACCTCCTCGATGACGTTCTCCTGGCCGAAGATCACCCGGCCGATCTCCGCCCGCGCCGCCGCCGCCCGGGCGCCGAGCGCCTCGATCTCCGTGACCAAACCCTGTGTGTCGCTTATCGGCAACGGCGTACCCTCCAAGGGATGGCTGCTACGTGGACCCCCATGATCTGCCCACGCCGGGGCTTTCATCAACGGGGGGAGGCTACCTATATCGCTAGCGGCGACGGACGCAGGGCGTTGCCCGGAGACGCAGACGTGGACGATGCCATGCCCGAGCGGCACACAGCTAGACATGAAAACCTTTCGCCGCAAATCGCCGCCTGCCCGGGCGCCGCGAAGCCGGCCCGACCTCGCCCGTCCCGCGTCGAGTGCGGCGACCTGCCGTTCCTCATCAAGCGCGACGGCACGTGGATGTACCGCGGCAGCCCCATCGGCCGGAAGGAGATGGTCTGCCTGTTCAGCAGCGTGCTGAAACGCAGCGCGGACGGCGATTATTGGCTCGAAACCCCGGTGGAGCGCGGCCGTATCCAGGTCGAGGACGCGCCCTGGCTCGCCGTGGAAATGGACTGGTCCGGCAACGGCCGGGACCAGGTGCTGTCCTTCCGCACCAACGTCGATCAGGTCGTCACCGCCGGCGCGGAGCACCCGATCCGGGTCAAGCACGATTACTTGACCTGCGAGCCCACCCCCTACATCACCATCCGGACCTCCGAGAACGTCGCGCTTGAGGCCCGGATCGGCCGCGCCGTGTATTACGAGCTGGTGGCGCTGGCCGTGCCCGGACTGGTCGCGGGCCGCCGCGTGCTGGGCGTGTGGAGCCAGGGGCAGTTCTTCTCGCTGGGCGACCTGCCGCACGGCGCCGACGGCGATTGCGGGGCTTGACCGTTTGGACCTCCTGACGCTGCGGGAGCGCCTGGCCCTCGTTCCTCCGGATGCCATCGCCGCCCTCGCCACCTCCGACGATGCCCAGGATCTCAGCCGCGGCCCGGTGGTGGCCGCGGCGGTCCTGGTGCCCATCGTGCACGGGCAGCAGCCCGGCGTCCTGCTGACCAAGCGTTCGGCGACGCTCCGGTCCCACGCCGGCCAGGTCGCGTTCCCCGGCGGCCGGATCGAGCGCACGGATGCGTCCATCGAGGCCGCGGCGTTGCGGGAGGCGGAGGAGGAGGTCGGCCTGCGGTCCCGGGACGTCGAGCTCGTCGGCCGCTTGCCGGACTACCTGACAGGCTCCGGCTTCCGGATTTCCCCGGTGCTGGCCTTGCTGCCGGACGGCCTGGCGCTGACGCCGGCGGAGGCCGAGGTTGAGGCGATCTTCACCCTGCCGCTGTCCGTCCTGCTCGATCCCGCAGCGCCCGAGCGCCGGCGGGCGCCGTTCCGCGGCCGGATGCGGGAGTTCTGGGTGTGGCCGCATCCCGACCACTACATCTGGGGCGCGACCGCCGCCATCCTGGTGCACCTGGCCCACCGCCTGCGCGCCCATGATGCGCGGGACACGCAGGCCATGGCCGTGGCGGCGCAATGATCCGCGCGGCCGAACTCTCGCTGTTCCTCGCGCCCATCGCCGCCTACGCCCTGTGGCGCGTGACGGCCGCGCGCGGACAGGCCGGGCCGTCGCCGCGGGTCCTGTCCGTCATCCTCCTGGGCTTGCTGGTGTTCGGCGGCGGGCTGGCCTGGTTCGGGGTGCATGAGCGCCTGCCCGCCGGGACGCGCTACATCCCGGCCGAACTGCGCAACGGGCAGATCGTGCCGGGGCACGCCGGATGACCCCGCAGCCGGCGCTGCGCATCGCGCCGCCGGCGTTCCTCTCCGACCCGGCGCTGCAGGCCGTGCTGGCCGTCCTGCCCGGCGCCCGGCTGGTCGGCGGCTGCGTGCGGGACGCCATCGCCGGGCGCGCCGTCGCCGACATCGACCTCGCGACGCCCAGCCCGCCCGATGCCGTCACCCGCGCCTTGCAGGCGGGGGGACTCCGCGCCGTGCCCACCGGGTTGGACCACGGCACCGTCACCGCGGTGAGCGGCGGTCGGGGGTTCGAGGTCACGACGCTGCGCCGGGACCAGGCCACCGACGGCCGGCACGCGCAGGTCGCCTGGACCGCCGATTGGCGGGAGGACGCGGCCCGGCGGGACTTCACCATGAACGCCATGTCCATGCTGCCGGACGGCGCGGTGTACGACTACTTCGATGGGGTGTCGGACCTGCGCGCGGGCCGGGTCCGCTTCGTGGGCGACCCCGCGGCGCGGATCGGCGAGGACTACCTTCGCATCCTGCGCTTCTTCCGCTTCCACGCCCGCTACGGCCACGGCGAGCCGGACCCGGCGGCGCTCGATGCGCTGCGGGACGGCGTGCCGGGCCTGGCGCGGCTGTCGCCCGAGCGGGTGTGGAGCGAGTTGAAGCGCATCCTGGCGACGACCGACCCGCGCGGGGCCGTGCGCCTGATGGAGGAGCTGGGCGTGCTGCCGGCGGTGCTGCCCGGCCCGTTCGACCTGGCCCGCCTGGACCGCCTGCTGGACTCGGGCGGGCCGGCCGACCCCCAGCTTCGGCTGGCGGCGCTGCTGCCCGGCGCCGGGCTTGACCTCGCGGCGCGGCTGCGGATGTCGGTGGCCGAGCGCGACCGGCTTGCGGCCCTGGCCGGCCCACCGCCGGCGCCGGGCATGGACGACGACGCGCTGCGCCGCCTGCTGGCCGATGCGCCGCCGGGCGCGTTGACCGGTCGGGCGTGGCTCGCGGGGGATGCCGGCCCGGACTGGGCGGCGCTCCGTGCCCGGATCGCGGCGCTGCCGCGCCCGGTCTTTCCGCTGGAGGGGCGCGATGCGCTCGTCCTCGGCGTGCCGCCCGGCCCGGCGGTGGGAGCGTTGCTGCGCGGGGTGCGGGCTTGGTGGATGGAGGGCGGCTGCCGGGCCGGTGCCGCCGCCTGCCGGGCCGAACTGGCGAGGCGGGTGGCTGGCTGATACACCCGGCGGCATGGATGCCCTGCCCGCGCCCTCGAATGCCGACAGCACCCGCGTGCTGCTGGGCCGCCTGTGGCGGGAGCATATGCGCCGCCACCGCGGACGCCTGTTGCTGATCCTGCTGCTGACGGTGGCGATGGCGGGGCTGACGGCGCTGTATCCCGTGGTGATCGACCGCGCGTTCTCGATGTTCACCGGGCGGGACCAGCGGATCCTGTATCAGATCCCCGTGCTGGTGGTGATCGTGACCGCGGCGAAGGCCGCCGCGCAGTACGGGCAGAACGTGCTGGTGCAGCAGGCGGTGCTGCTGGTGATCCGCGAGCTGCAGGTCCGCATGTTCACCCATTTGTCCCACGCCGACCTGGCGCAGATCGAGCGAGAGGCCCCGGCGCAGCTTGCCGCCCGCTTCACCACCGACGCCGCCATCATCCGGGAGGCGCTGACCCGTGCGGTGAACGGGGTGAAGGACACCGTGACCGTCCTGGGCCTGGTCGCCAGCATGCTGTGGCTGGACTGGGTGCTGAGCGCCATCGCCGCGGCGCTCTATCCGCTGGCGGCCGTGCCGATCCAGCGGCTCGGCAAGCGCATCCGCCGGGCGTCGGGGGGCATGCAGGAGCGCATGGGGGAGACCGCGGCGCTGCTGCATGAGAGCTTCGCCCAGGCCCGCACGGTGCGCGCCTACCGGCTGGAGGGGGCGGAGGCGGCGCGGGCGGCGCACGCCTTCGACGACCTGTACCGCGCCCTGCTGCGCATGACCCGGAGCCGCGCCCGGCTGGACCCGCTGCTGGAGGTGCTGGGCGGCACGGCGGTCGCCGCGGTGATCGGCTTCGCCGGGTGGCGGGCGGCGCAGGGCGGCGGCGGCGTGGGCAACTTCACCGGCTTCGTGGCGGCGCTGCTGCTGGCGTCGCAGCCGCTCCGCGCGCTCGGCTCGATGAACGCGGCGTTGCAGGAGGGGCTGGCCGGGCTGTCGCGCGTGTTCCACGTGATCGACGAGCCCGCAGGCATCACCGAGCGGGACGGCGCGCCCGCCCTGCCGCCGGGCCGGGGGCGCGTGCGGTTCGATGGCGTGGCCTTCGCCTATCCCGACGGGCGCGCCGGGCTGCGCGGCCTGTCGTTCGAGGCGGCGCCGGGCCTCACGGTCGCGCTCGTCGGCCCGTCCGGGGCCGGCAAGAGCACGGCGCTGGCGCTCATTCCGCGGTTACAGGACGTGGGGGCGGGCCGCATCACCATCGACGGGGCGGACGTGCGGGACGTGGCGCTGGCGAGCCTTCGGGACTCCATCGCCTATGTCGGGCAGGACACGCTGCTGTTCGACGACACGGTAGCCGCCAACATCCGCATGGGCCGCCCGTCCGCCACCGATGCGGAGGTGGAGGCCGCCGCCCACGCCGCCGCCGCCGGGTTCGTGGCCGGCCTGCCGCAGGGGTTCGCGACCCGCGTCGGCTTCGGCGGCGGCCGGCTGTCGGGCGGGCAGCGCCAGCGCGTCGCCCTGGCCCGCGCCCTGCTGCGCAACCCGCGCATCCTGCTGCTGGACGAGGCGACCAGCGCGCTCGATGCCGAGAGCGAGGTCGCGGTGCAGGAGGCGCTGGGGCGGCTCCGCGCCGGGCGCACCACCATCGTCGTCGCGCACCGGCTGTCCACCGTGCGCGACGCCGATTTGGTGGTGGCGATGGCCGACGGCGCCGCGGTGGAGCAGGGGTCGCATGCGGAGCTTCTGGCGCAGGGCGGGCTGTATGCCCGGCTGGTGAACGCGCAGGCGCTGGCGGCTTAGTCAGTGCGGGCGGCTCAGTAAGTGATCGTGTCTTTCATGCCGTCGAGCACGCCCTGGGTCAGGACCTTCTTCGTCACCAGGTCCTGCGGCGCGGCGTAGGGCCGCCCGGCGACGATGGCCTTTGCGCGGACCTCGCCGATGCCCTTCAGCGTCTTCACCATCTCGGCGGCGCTGGCGGTGTTGATGTTGGCGAGCGCGATCCGGTCCTTGATGCCGTCGAGCACGCCCTGGGTCAGGACCTTCTTGGCCGTGAGGTCGCCCAACTCGGCGTAGGGCCGTCCGGCGACGATGGCGGCGGCGCGGGCCGGGCCGATGCCGGGCAGGCTTTCAAGCTGCGGCGCGGCGGCAGAGTTGATGTCCACGCGCTTGCCCATGGCGGCCGGGGCGGCGGGCGGCGCCGGACGGGGGACGGCCGGCGCGGTGGGCGCGGGCACGCTGCGGGGGGCGGCCGGCGCCGGGGTCTGCGCTGTGGCGGTGATCGGCAGGGCCAGCAAGGCGAGCAGCGCGGCGGCGAGGCGCAGTGTGGTCTTCATCGTACCCTCCATGGCAACGAACCACGATGTAGGCACAGCCGAACCGCCGCTCGCAAGCGCGGCGTCACGACCAGCGCACCTCCGGCGGCAGGCTCATCAGGATGGCCTCCACGTTGCCGCCGGTCTTGAGGCCGAACAGCGTGCCGCGGTCGTGCAGCAGGTTGAACTCGACATAGCGGCCGCGGCGCAGCAGTTGGTGGTCGCGCTCCGCGGGCGTCCAGGGTTCGCGCATCCGGCGGCGCACGATGGCGGCGTAGGAGGACAGGAAGGCCCGGCCCACGTCCCCCGTGAAGGCGAAGTCCTCCGTGGCGCTGCCGCTCGACAAATGGTCGTAGAAGATGCCGCCGGCGCCACGCGGCTCGTTGCGGTGCGGCAGAAAGAAGTACTCGTCGCACCACGCCTTGAACTTGGGGTAGTAGGCCGGGTCGTGCGCGTCGCAGGCGGCCTGGAACCCGGCATGGAAGGCGGCGGCGTCCTCCATGGCCTCCGGCGCGTCGGGCCGCATGGGCGTGAGGTCGCCGCCGCCGCCGAACCAGCCGCGCGTGGTGACGAGCATCCGGGTGTTCATGTGGGCGGCGGGCACGCGCGGGCTTTGCGGGTGCGCCACGACGCTGATGCCCGACGCCCAGAAGCGCGGGTCCTCCTCGGCGCCCGGGATTTGCCGGCGGAACTCGGGGCTGAACTCGCCCCACACGGTCGAGACGTTGACGCCGACTTTTTCGAACACCCGGCCGCGCATCACGCTGATGACGCCGCCGCCGCCGGGGGAGCCGTCCGTGGTGGGGCGGGACCACGGCTCCTGGACGAACCGGCCGGGGGGGCGGTCGGACAGCGGCGCGCCCGGCGCCTCCTCGATGGCCTCGAACTCGGCCGTCATCCGGTCGCGCAGCGCCTCGAACCAGGCTTGCGCCGGCTGTTTCAAACCTTCGTGCTCCGGCCGCCCGTGCTCCGGACGCATGGGGGCTGGCATCTGCGCGGTCTGCCCTTGCGGCATATTCAAACCTTCCAATCTGCTGGGAGCAAAGTAGTGCGTTCCAGCCGCATGTTGCAGGGGGCTACGCGCCTCTCTATGACGGCGGGAGAGCGACGACACCGACAAGCGCCCGTGCGGTCAGATGCCCGTGCGGCGCAGTGAGATAGAGGGACCCATGGCCGATACTGCCAGCGCGACTGTTCGCGATGCCATCACCACGGTCGGGGCCGCCGACCCTGCCAAGCGCGACTTCCTGAAACTGCTGACCGGCAGCGCCGTCGTGATCGGGGTGGGCGCGATCGTCTGGCCGTTCATCGACAGCATGAGCCCGGCCAAGGACATCCTGGCGCTGTCCAGCATCGAGGTGGACCTGGCGCCGGTCCAGGAAGGGCAGGCGATCACCGTCGTCTGGCGCGGCAAGCCGATCTTCGTGCGCAACCGCACGGCCGAGGAGATCAAGAGCGCGGAGGGCGTGGCGCTCAACCAGCTGATCGACCCGCAGTCCGATGCCGACCGGGTAAAGGCGGGCAAGGAGAAGTGGCTGGTGGTGATCGGCATCTGCACGCATCTCGGCTGCGTGCCGCTGGGCAACAAGGTGACCGACCCGCGCGGGGATTTCGGCGGCTGGTTCTGCCCGTGCCACGGCAGCCAGTACGACACGTCCGGCCGGGTCCGGCACGGCCCGGCGCCGGCGAATTTGGGCCTGCCGCCCTACGCCTTCGCGGGCGACACCAAGATCAAGATCGGCTGAGGAGAGCAAGCAGATGGCCGGCCTACACAAATCAGAGTTCGAGAACCCAGTCGTCAACTGGATCGACACCCGGATGCCCATCTTCACGATGATGCAGAAGGAGTACGGGTCGTTCCCGACGCCGAAGAACTTCAACTACTTCTGGAACTTCGGCGCCCTGGCGATGATATCGCTGGCGATCATGATCGCCACGGGCATCTTCCTGGCGATGAACTACACCGCGCACACCAGCCTCGCCTTCGACAGCGTCGAGCGCATTATGCGCGACGTGAACTACGGCTGGCTGCTGCGCTACATCCACGCCAACGGCGCGTCGATGTTCTTCATCGTCGTGTATATCCACATCTTCCGCGCCCTGTATTACGGGTCGTACAAAGCGCCGCGTGAGCTGCTGTTCATGCTGGGCGTGGTCATCCTGCTGCTGATGATGGCGACCGCCTTCATGGGTTACGTGCTGCCTTGGGGCCAGATGTCCTATTGGGGCGCCACCGTCATCACCAACCTGTTCTCGGCGATCCCGCTCGTGGGCGACAGCATCGTGACCTGGCTCTGGGGCGGCTTCAGCGTCGATAACCCGACGTTGAACCGGTTCTTCAGCCTGCATTACCTGATGCCGTTCATGATCACCGGCGTGGTGTTCCTGCACATCGTGGCGCTGCACATCACCGGGTCGAACAACCCGCTGGGCATCGACGTGAAGACCCCGCAGGACACGCTGCCGTTCCACCCGTACTACACGGCCAAGGACAGCATCGGCATCTGCGTCTACCTGCTGGTGTTCGCGGGCCTCGTGTTCTTCGCGCCCAACTTCCTGAACCATCCCGACAACTACATCCCGGCCAACCCGCTGGTCACGCCGGCGCACATCGTGCCGGAATGGTACTTCCTGCCGTACTACGCCATCCTGCGGTCGGTGCCGAACAAGCTCGGCGGTGTCATCCTGATGTTCAGCTCGATTGCCGTGCTGTTCGTGCTGCCCTGGCTCGACACATCCCCGGTGCGCAGCGCCCGGTTCCGGCCGATCTACAAGCAGTTGATCCTGGTGATGGTCGTGAGCTTCCTGGTGCTCGGCTACGTCGGCGGGAAGCCGCCGGAGGGCATCTACGTCGTGCTCGGCCGGGTGGCTACGGCCTACTGGTTCCTGCACTTCCTGGTGCTGCTGCCGATCCTCGGTAAGCTGGAGAAGCCGTTGCCGCTGCCGGAGAGCATCGCCCGGCCGGTCGTGCGGCGTCCTCCGCCCGGCGGCGGCGGTGGTCCGTTGCCGCAAGGCGCCACGGCAAAGCCGATGGAGAAGTCGTGATGCGCCTCGCTTCCGCCTTCGCTCTCGGCCTGCTGGCGAGCGCGGCCCTGGCCCCCTGTGCATTCGCACAGGGGCACGAGGCCGTCACGGCGCCCAAGCAGCCCTGGAGCTTCAACGGCCCGTTTGGCACCTTCGACCGCGCGTCGGCGCAGCGCGGCTTTCAGGTGTACAAGGAAGTCTGCTCCAACTGCCACTCGATGAAGGAGATGTACTACCGCAACCTCACGTCGATCGGCCTGAGCGAGGAGCAGGTCAAGGCGATCGCCGCGAGCGCCACGGTCCCTGGTGGCACGGACGATTCGGGCCAACCGGTGGAGCGCCCGGCCTTGCCGTCCGATCATTTCCGCTCGCCCTTCGCCAATGACAAGGCCGCCCGGTCCGCCAATGGCGGCGCGTTGCCGCCGGACCAGTCGCTGATCATCAAGGCACGGGAGAACGGCCCCGACTACGTGCACGCCCTGCTGAACGGCTATCGCGACGCGCCGCCCGGGGTGAAGGTCGGTCAGGGGCAGTACTACAACGAGTATTTCCCGGGCAACCAGCTCGCTATGCCAGCCCCGTTGCAGGAGGGCGCCGTGACCTATGCCGATGGCACTCCGGCCACGGTCGATCAGATGTCCCGCGATGTGGTGCAGTTCCTGACCTGGACCTCCAACCCGGAACTGGAGACGCGCAACCGCATGGGAGTGAAGGTCGTGCTGTTCCTCGCCTTGATGACGGGCTTGACCTATGCCGTGAAGAAGAAGGTCTGGAAAGACGTGCACTGACCGTCTCCTCTGGACGGTATCCATCTGGACGACATGAACGCCGCGCGGTAACTCCGCGCGGCATTTTTTGTGGGGCGGCATGGCGGACGACATCACACCGGTGATTGGCATCATCGGCGGCTCCGGCCTGTATGACATCGCCGGGCTTGAGAACAAGCGGTGGCGCCGGGTCGAAACGCCGTGGGGCGACCCGTCCGACGAGTTGCTGTTCGGCGAGCTCGGCGGCGTGCGCTGCGTGTTCCTGCCGCGGCACGGCCGGGGCCATCGGCTGTCACCGAGCCATTTGAACTACCGGGCCAACATCGATGCCCTGAAACGGTCCGGGGTCACGGATGTGCTGTCGCTGTCGGCGGTGGGCAGCCTGAAGGAGGAGTTGCCGCCGGGCCACTTCGTGATCGTGGACCAGTTCATCGACCGGAGCTTCGCGCGGGAGAAGAGCTTCTTCGGCGCGGGCTGCGTGGCGCATGTCTCGGTGGCTGATCCCGTCTGCCCGCGCATCGGCGACATGGCGGAGGCGGCGGCACAGGAGATCGGCGTGCCGGTGACGCGGGGCGGCACGTACCTCGTGATGGAAGGCCCGCAATTCTCCACCCGGGCCGAGAGCCACCTGTATCGGAGCTGGGGGTGCAGCGTGATCGGCATGACGAACATGCCGGAGGCCAAGCTGGCGCGGGAGGCGGAGCTTTGCTACGCAACCGTTGCGATGGTGACGGACTTCGACTGCTGGCACGTCGGGCATGAGGCCGTAACGGTCGATGCGGTCGTGCAGGTCATGCAGGACAACGCCGACGCTGCCCGCAGGCTGGTAAGCGCCGTGATCCCGCGGCTGGGCGCGCCCCGTGGTGCTTGCCCGGCCGGCTGCGACCGTGCGTTGGAGCACGCCATCGTCACCGCGCCCGACCAGCGCGACCCGGCGTTGCTGGCGCGTTTGGACGCGGTGGCCGGCCGGGTGCTCTAAATCCGCCGCGTCACCAGCAGGGCGACCACGATCAGCACGAGCACGCCCACGATGCCGCCGGGAAACGCCGAGAGGTCGATGTCGAACAGGGTCAACTGCCCCAGGCTGACGAGCAGCACGACGACGATCAGGACGAGCAGGGTGATCATCGCCCGATTGTGCCGACATGGCTGAAATCATCAACCTGCGGCGCGTCAGAAAACGCCGGGCGCGCGACGATGCGGAAACGGAGGCCCAAGCGGCGCGGGCCGCCCATGGGCGCACCAAGGCGGAGCGCCTGGCGCAAGCGCAAACCCGTGCCTTGCGGGACCGTCAGCTTGACAACGCCAAGCTACCCGGCCCCGCCAGGGACGGCGAACCGCTGGAATGACTTGGCGAGCACCTCGTAGATCGGCCGCTTGAACCCGACGGCCAAGGCCGGAAGCTCGGCCAGCGGCGCCCATCGCCAGGCGTCGAACTCCGGATGTGGGTCGAGGTCGAGGCGCACCTCGCTGTCCCGCCCCTCGAAGCGCAAGGCGAACCAACGCTGCCGCTGCCCGCGGTATCGGCCGCCTAATGCCTTGCCCAGCAAGTCCGGCGGCAGGTCGTAGGTGAGCCAGTCCGGATGCTCGCCGACGATGGTGGCGGCGCCGGTGCCGATCTCCTCCTCCAACTCGCGCAGCACGGCGGCGCGGGGGTCCTCCGCGGCGTCGATGCCGCCTTGGGGCAGTTGCCAGCCGCCCGGGGCGCCCTCGGCGTTCGGCAGGTCGGCCCGCCGGGCGACGAAGACCTGGCCCGAACGGTTGAACAGCACCGCGCCGACGTTGGGACGGTAGGGCAGGTCGGTCATTGCAGGGGTTCCGTGGTCAAGGCGCTGACGGGCACGAGTTCGTAGCCGCGCTTCTCGACATCCTGGGTCCAGGCGGCGATGCGCTCGATGGTCGCGGGCCGGAGCGGCCCGGCCAGGCCCAGGGCGGACCCGTGATCCCGCGCCAGGCGCTCCAGCATGATGAGCTTGGCCTCGATGTCGGCGCGGGTCGCGGGGTCGTCGATCACCACATCGACCGTCCGGCCCGCGCCGGGCGGGGCCGGGGCACCGGGGCGCGGATCGACATACAGCAGGCCGCGCCGCGCCGCCTCGTCCAGCACGAGGCCGAAGCTGCTACTTTGCTCGGCGAACCGCTCCCCGCGCAAGCCGTCGGAAGCGCCGGTCAGGCCGACATAGCCCTGCAGGCGGCTCATCGCCCATTCCAGGTTTTCGCGATTGACCGCCGGCGGGCTCCCTGTCAGCAGGGAGCGTGGCCCGGCGTCGTTCCAGGGATGGCCGTTCGCCTCCATCGGCACGGACGCCAGCACCTCATGGCCGCGACCGCGGGCGGCGTCCAGCAGCGCCTCCGGGTTCGGCGTGTAGGCGGAGAAGGCGAGCGACACGACGCCCGGCAGCTTGTCTATCGCAGTGCGGCTGTCGGCGGCGGCAAGGCCCAGCCCGGCCAGCAGGAGCGCGATGCGCGGACGCGCGCCGGGCAGGCCGGCAGGCCGGCGATACACCAGGCGCGGCAAACGCCCATCGGCGCCGATGCGCGGCAGGCCCGCCGTTGGAAAGGCGCGGGACGGTTCCAGCAACGCTGTGTCGGGCTTGGCGATCCTGCCGTCCCACTCCGCCTTCGCCGCAAGTTTGGGGACGGGAACCGCCAGCGCGGCCGGTGCCGCCAGCACCGCTGGACGGGGCACCGGCCCCAGGACTTGCAAGGTGACGACCCCCGTCAACACGACGAGCATCGTCCCGAGCCAGAACCAGGCCAGGCCGCGCCACGCGCCCGGCCAGCGCGGCAGTGCCGGTTTGCCGCTCAGCGTGCGGCGCGGCGCTGCGTGGCCATCGCGCGCAGGACCACCAGGCCCTGCTGCAACTGGAAGTCTGTGTCCGGCTTCGCCGCGTCGAACGCCGCGAAGCCCTCGGGCGGCAGCTTCGGGATGTCGCGGGCCACGCCGGGCAGGTCGGTGCGCGTGGGCGGCGTCGCCGGCTGCGGCGCGCCGCCCTGGTTGCGGAGCGCCTTGTTCAGGTCGGCCTCACGCTCCGGCCCGAAGTGCGGCGTCTCCGTGCGGGAGGCCGCGACCTCGACGTCCGGGGTGATGCCCAGGCCCTGGATGCTGCGGCCGGACGGCGTGTAGTAGCGCGCGGTGGTGAGCCGCATCGCGCCGTTGCCCTGGAGCGGCATGACGGTCTGCACCGACCCCTTGCCGAAGCTGCGGGTGCCCACGATCACGGCCCGGCGGTGATCCTGCAACGCGCCGGCCACGATCTCCGACGCGGAGGCGGAGCCGCCGTTGATCAGCACGACGACCGGCAGGCCGCCGGTGATGTCGCCGTTCTTGGAGTTCCAACGCTGGCTTTCCTCGGGGTGGCGCGACCGGGTGGAGACGATCTCCCCCTGCTCCAGGAAGTCGTCGGAGACCGACACCGCCTGGTCCAGCAGGCCGCCGGGGTTGTTGCGGAGGTCCAGCACGATGCCGCGCAGGGGACCCCCCGCCTTCTGCTTCAGGTCCTGCACCGCCTTGCGCAGGCCGGGGTCGGTCTGCTCGTTGAAGCTGGTCAGGCGGATGTAGCCGATATCGCCTTCCAGATGCGAGCGGACCACCTGGATGCGGATCACCTCCCGCTGCATGGCGAGTTCAATGGGGGTGTTCACGCCGTCGCGCTTGATGGTCAGGTGGATCTGGCTGCCCGCGGGGCCGCGCATCTTGTCCACGGCCTCGTTGAGCGTCAGGCCCTGCACCGTCTGCCCGTCGAGCATGGTGATGAGATCCCCGGCCTTCACCCCGGCGCGTGCGGCCGGCGTGTCGTCGATGGGGCTGACCACGCGGATGATGCCGTTCTCCGACGTGACCTCCAGGCCGAGGCCGCCGAACTCGCCGCGGGTCTGCACCTGCATGTCGCGGAACGACTTGACGTTCATGTAGCTGCTGTGCGGATCGAGTCCGGTCAGCATGCCGTTGATCGCGTTCTCGATCAGGTCGCGGTCGTTGACGGGCTCCACGTACTCGGCGCGCACCCGTTCGAACACGTCGCCGAACAAGGTGAGCAGGCGGTAGGTCTCGGCGCGGTTGTTGTCCTGCGCCCGGGCATGGCCGATGGGCCAGCCGACGCCGAACGCCTGGTCGAGGTAACCGGATGCGGGACCGACCGCGATCCCAGCCGCGAAGGCGGCGCCCAAAAGCAAGCTACTACGAAGCCTCATGCCCAACTTTCCTTTACGCCGCGCATAGCCGACACGGGACACCTTGCCGCAATCTTAACAGTTCAGACGCAGAAATAGCTATCCGCGCGCGCGTAGGAAGGGGGCCGGGTTCACCGGCAGGCCGTCCCGGCGCAATTCGACGTACAACACGGGCGGCGCGGCCCCGGATTGCGGGTCCCAACCGGCCATGACGCCCACCGGCTCGCCCCGCTGCACCGCCTCGCCGACCGAGGCGTCCAGCCGGTCGAGCCCCGCCAGCACGAAGTGGAACCCCGCGCCGCACTCCACGATGACCATGACGCCAAAGCTGCGGAACGGCCCGGCGAACGCCACCCGGCCTTCGCACGGCGCCACCACCCGGGCCAGCGGCGGCGTGCGGTACGATATCCCCCGGGCGGGCCCGGAGTCGCTCGGGCCGCCCCATTCCTGCACGACCGGGCCGGCCACCGGCGCCAGCAGCGGCCCGCGCGGCTCCGTGAGGCCCGGCCCGGCCGGGCGGGACAGCGCGGCCTGCCGGCGTCGGGCGTTCGCGGCGGCCTCGCCCTGGCGTTGACGCTCCGCGCGCAGGGCGTCGTCGCGCGCTTGGGCGGCGGCGCGCGCACGCTCGGCCTCCATCGCGGCGAGGGCGCCGCGCAGCGTGTCGGCGCGCGCCGCCTCGGCCGCGGCTTGCCGTGCCGCCGCCGCGGCGGCGTCCTCCGCACGGCGGCGGCCGGAGCGCGCGGCCTCGATCTGCCGGTCCAGCTCCGCCGCCTGCGCCGCCTGCGCCGCCTGCGCCGTTCGCAGGCCCGGCAGCGCCGCCTCGATCTGCGACGAGAGCGCCTGGACCGCTGCCTGCTCGGCCCGGAGCGCCGCCGCGTCCTGTTCGAGGTGTTGCGCCAGCCCCCGCATGACCGTGAGGCCGCGCAGCGCATCCACCGGCGTGGCCGGGGCGGCCAGGATGGTCTCGGCGGGATACAGCGCGAGGCGTTCGATCAGCGGCAGCAGGGGCGCCAAGGCCGCCGCCCGGTCGGCGAGGCGCTGCTCGGCCGCACGGCGGCGCGCGGCCAGGCCCTCGATCTCGGTGGCGAGGCCGGCCACCGCGGCCTCCCCGGCGCGCATCCGCACGGCTGTGGCGACACGCTGCTCGGCCAGGCGGCGCTCCTCCGCCTCCGCCTCGCGGGCGCGTTCGACGGCGTCGCGTTGCAGCGCGGCCTGGGCGGCCTGGGCGGCCTGGGCGCGCTCGGCCTCCCGCATCGTCTGCGCCGGCCCCGCGCCGCAGGTCGCGAGGCCGATCAGCAGCAGGCTAAGCCGATGGGCGGGCCGCATCGCCGGCCGGCCTTGGCCCGCGCCCTGCAAGACCGTCTTCCAGCAGCGAGCGTCCGGTCATCTCCGCCGGCTGCGGCAGGCGCATCAGGGCCAGCAGGGTCGGCGCCAGGTCGGCCAGGCGGCCATCCCCCAGCGCGCCGTCATGCCCGGCCAGCATGACCGGCACCGGGTTGGTGGTGTGGGCGGTGTGCGGGCCGCCGGTCGCCGGGTCGCGCATCAGCTCGCAGTTGCCGTGGTCGGCCGTGACCAGCAGCGTGCCGCCGACGGAGGCAATGGCGTCGGCGATGCGGCCCAGCCCGGCGTCCACCGCCTCCACCGCGCTGATCGCCGCCGGAAGGCTGCCGGTGTGGCCCACCATGTCGGGGTTGGCGAAGTTCAGCACGATCAGGTCGTACGTGCCGGACTGGATCGCCGCCACGGCGCGGTCGGTCAGCTCGGGCGCCGACATCTCGGGCTGCAAGTCGTAGGTCGCGACCTTGGGGGAGGGCACCATGGTCCGGTCCTCGCCGGGGTAGGCGACCTCTTGCCCGCCGTTCAGGAAATAGGTGACGTGCGGGTATTTCTCCGTCTCCGCCATGCGAAGCTGCCGCCGCCCGGCCTTGGACACCACCTCTCCCAACAGATTGCCCATGGGCTGAGAGTGGAACAGCACCCCCATGAACGGCGCCAGCGCGTCGCTGTAGCGCGTCAGGCCGAGGGCGGAGGCGAACCGATACATGCGGGGGCGGGCGAAGCCGGCGAAGCCCGGGTCGAGCAACGCGCCCAGCAGTTCCCGCACCCGGTCGGCGCGGAAGTTGAAGCACAGCACGGCGTCGCCGTCCCGCATGCCGTCATAGCCGCCGACCGTGGCGGGGACGACGAACTCGTCGGTGACGGCCTTGCCGTAGGCGTCGTCCATGGCGCTGGCGGCGTCGGCGAAGTTCGCGCCGCGGCCCTCCGCCATCGCGAGGTAGGCTTTCTCCACCCGGTCCCAGCGGTGGTCGCGGTCCATGGCGTAGTAGCGGCCGATCACGGTGACGATGCGCGCGCCGTCCGGCAGGGCCGCCTGCAGCCGGGCGATGCAGTCGCCGCCGGACCGCGGCGCGGTGTCCCGCCCATCGGTGAAGGCATGGAGGCGCACCGGCACCCGGGCGGCGGCCAGGATGCGCGCGAGCGCGATGGCGTGGTCCATATGCGCGTGGACGCCCCCCGCCGACACGAGCCCCATCAGGTGGCACACACCGCCGGATTGCCGCAGCGCCTCGATCAGGGCCAGCAGCTCCGGCTTCTGCGCCAGGCTGCCGTCGGCGACCGCGAGGCCGATGCGCGGCAGTTCCTGCATCACCACGCGCCCGGCGCCGATGTTCAGGTGGCCGACCTCCGAGTTGCCCATCTGGCCCGCCGGCAGCCCGACATCCAGGCCGGAGGTGTTGAGATAGGCGTGCGGCCCCTGCATCAGCCGGTCGAAGACGGGCGTGTCCGCCTGCTCGACCGCGTTGTCGGCCGCGTCGCCCCGCCATCCCCAGCCATCCAGGATCACCAGCATCACGGGTCGGGACGGATCGGGCACGGCATGTTCCTCCTGCGGACATGCCGGTATGGCGAAACTGCCGGGCCGCGGCAAGCCAGAGCTTAAATCGGCTAGGGCCTGGAGGTACGGTGGTAGGGATGGCCGGACAGGATGGACTGCGCGCGGAACAACTGCTCGGCCAGCAGGGCGCGGACCAGCATGTGCGGCCAGGTCATCGGCCCCAGCGACAGCACGTGGTCGGCGCGGGCGAGCACGGCGGCGTCCAGCCCCTCGGCGCCGCCGATGACGAAGCACAGCGGTCGCGATTGGCCCAGCCAACGTTCCAGCAGCCGCGCCAGCCCGTCGCTGCCGGGTGCCGCCGGGCCGAGGTCGAGCGCCACGGCCAGCGCGGATGCGGGCAGGGCGGCCAGCAGGCCCTCGGCTTCCCGCCGCCTGGCCTCCACGGGTGCGCCGCGGCCCTCGGCGACCTCGCTGACCGCGAGCTTCGGCCGCAGCCGGGCGTTGTAGCGGTCGAACAGCGCCGCCTCCGGCCCCGGGCGCAGCCGTCCTATTGCGATCAGGCGCACGGAACGGGCAAATTCGGCGGAACCCAATCCAGGGTCGAGGCGCTTAGCAGGTCATGGCCGTATCGCATCGAATGCTCGCCTGCCTCCTCCTGATGCTGCCGGTGATGATGCCGGCTGGCGCGGCGGCGGTGCCCGACCGTTCCGGATCGCCCGCAGGCTTGCCGGTGGTGATGACGCCGCAGCCCGGCACGGCGCTCGACCGGACGGCCCGCAGCCTGGTCGCCCAGGACCTGGCCGAGGCGCGGCGGGCCGGGGACCGGCCGCTGGTGCTGATCGGCTCCGTGCCCCTGGGCACAGCGAGCGAGCGGCCGGCGCTGTTCGTGCAACTGCAATCGCCGCGGCAGTGCGGCTCAAGGGGATGCAGCACCTCGGTCTATGCCTGGATCAAGGGGCGCTGGGCCAAGGTGCTGGACGACGCCAGCGGCCGGATCGCGCTCCTGCCGACCCGGCATGGCGGGATGGCGGACCTGGCGGCGAACGCCGAGCACTATGCCTGGACCGGCGCGGCCTATGCGAACACCCGCCCGGCGCCCGCCGTCGACCTGCGCCCGCACGCGCCGCGGCGGCATCACTGAGGCGCTACGTCGCGGCCGGCGCCTCTGCGTGCTCATCGAGGTCCGGCCCCCACATCTTCTCCAGCGCATACAGGACGCGCGCATCCGGCTTGAACAGGTGCACGACGATGTCGCCGGCGTCGATCAGCACCC
>CAXULX010000019.1:0-68684 GCA_964252005.1 uncultured Acetobacteraceae bacterium
CTCCCCGCCCGCCTGGGTGTGCAGGTCGAGCGGGTGGCGCGCGTTGTACTCGGCGATGTAGGGCGGCGGGTGGCGCAGCGGGCCGTTGTGCTTCGCCAGGCCCTCCAGCGCCTCCCACGTCAGGTTCAGCCCGTCGAACGCGGCATAGCGGTCCTCCAGCTTGGTCACGATGCGTAAGCTCTGCGCGTTGTGGTCGAAGCCGCCATAGGGCTTCATGCGGTTGTTCAGCCCGTCCTCCCCGGCATGGCCGAACGGCGGGTGGCCCAGGTCGTGCGCCAGCGCCAGCGCCTCCGTCAGGTCCTCGTCGAGGCCAAGCTCCCGGGCGATGGAGCGGGCGATCTGCGCGACCTCCAGGCTGTGGGTCAGCCGGGTGCGGAAGTAGTCGCCCTCATGGTTGACGAACACCTGCGTCTTGTATTGCAGCTTGCGGAAGGCCGCGCTGTGGATCACCCGGTCGCGGTCCCGCTGATACGGGCTGCGGCCCGGACTTTCCGGCTCCGGATGCAGGCGCCCGCGGGAGGTCTCGGGCCGGACGGCGTAGGGGGCGTGGGACATGGACCTGACTATAAAGGGTTACGGGGCTGATGCCGCATCGGCATCTTCAATCTGGGGGCGGGACGCGCTATGTCTTCCATATGAACAGCATCAGCGACATCACGCGCTTCTCCGTGTCCGACCGCGCCGCCGAGCGCGTGGCCGAGATCGTGGCCGGGCAGTCCCGCCCGGCGGCGCTCCGCGTGGCCGTGCTGGCCGGCGGCTGCAGCGGCTTCCAATACAAGTTCGAGCTGGACGAGGCGGTCCAGCCGGACGACCTCGTCATCGAGGCGCAGGGCGTCCGGGTGCTGGTGGATTCCGTGAGCCTGGACCTGCTGGCCGGGTCGCAGCTCGATTACACCGACGAGCTGATGGGCGCGCACTTCACGGTCCGCAACCCGAACGCCACGTCGGGCTGCGGCTGCGGCGCCAGCTTCGCTATAGATTGAGGCCGATCCGAACGCCTGGGCGATAGGCGCCGATGCGGATCGCGACCTGGAACGTGAACTCCGTCCGCATGCGCGAGCATCTGGTGGCCGACTGGCTGCGCCGGGTGCAGCCTGACCTGTTGCTGCTGCAAGAAACCAAATGCGAGGCGGCGAGCTTTCCTAGCGCTGCGTTCGAGGCGGCGGGCTACTCGGCGAGCGTCATCGGCCAGAAATCCTACAACGGCGTGGCCGTCCTGTCGCGCGTGCCGGCCGAGGTGACATGCCGCGGCCTGCCGGGCCTGCCGGAGGACGACGCGCAGGCCCGCTACATCGAGGTTCGCGTCGGCGACGCATCCGGGCCGGTCACCATCGGCAACCTGTATTTGCCGAACGGCAATTCCGGCGGCGACGCCGGCTATGAATACAAGCTGCGCTGGATGGAGTTGCTGGCCGACCGGGCCGGGGCCTTGCTGGCGGACGATCAGGCGGTGCTGTTCGCGGGCGACTACAACGTGTGCCCGACTGACGAGGATTTCGCACGCGGCACGCTGTCCCCCTCCGACGCCTTGGTGCGGCCGGAGACCCGCGCGCGGTTCCGCGCCCTGCAGTGGCTTGGCCTGACCGACGCGGTCCGCGCGTTGCAGCCGTCGGGGCCGGCCTACACGTTTTGGGATTACCAGCACGGCGCCTGGCCGCAGGACCGCGGGCTGCGCATCGACCATGTGCTCTTGTCGCCGGACCTGGCGGAACGGTTGACCTCGGCGAAGCCCGACCGGGACGAGCGGGGACAGCCGCAGCCGTCGGACCATGTGCCGGTCGTCGTCGACCTGGCATGAGGCTTAAAGCTTCAACGTGGCGACCACGCAGCCATGCCCGACCGACTGGTCGATGACCAGGGCTTGCGCCGGGTCGCCTTTGGCGAGCGCCGTGACCAGCCGCATGCCCAGGCTTGACGAAAGCCGGGGCACGAAGTCCGGGGGGAAGCCCGGCCCCTCGTCCTCGACCCGGATCTGCAAGCCGCCGGGCACGCCGCTCAGGCTGACCAGGATCCGGCCGGCCCCGTGCTTCAAGGCGTTGGCCACAAGCTCGGACGTGATGAGGCCCAACGGCGTGGTTTGGTCGGCCGATAGGTTCAGAGGGGCGGCTTCGACCGTGATCTCGCGGTGGTTCTCGGGCGCATCGACCATGGCCTGGATGTCGCCGATCAGCGCGCGCAGGTAGGCGGCCGCGTCGGTCCGTGTCGCCGACCCTCCCTCGTAAAGGTGCCGGTGCACCGCGCTGATCGTCATGATCCGTCCGGCCGCGGCTTCAAGCTGCGTCCGGGCCTCGTCGCTTGCGGACCGCGCTTGCAGTTGCAGCAAGGCCCGCACCAGTTGCAGGCTGTTCTTCACCCGGTGATGCACCTCAAGCATCAGCAGGTCCTTCTCGCGCAGCAGGGCGTCCTTGGCCTGCTCCGTCTCATGCCGGACCAGCGCAGCCGCGAGCACGCCCGACAAGGATTGCAGGAACGCCGTGTCGGCCGCGACGAACTCGCCGCGGGCCGTGCTGTCCACCTCCAGCACGCCGAACGGGAGCGAGGCGTCGGCGGCGTCGATCGCCACGTTGATGGCGCTGTGGACTCCATGCTCCCTCAGCAGTTCGGGCGTCCGGAACCGATCTTCCTCGCCGAGGTTGTTCGACAGGGTCGGCTCCCCCGTGCGCAGGGCGTAGCCGGCCGGGCTGCTCAGCCCGGCGCCGAGCGTCGCGTGGCCGATCACCCCGGGCCGCCAGCCGACCCCGGCGATGATGAGCAGGTCGTCGGAATCTGGCCGGAACCGCAGCACCTTGGCGAGCCCGGTCTGCAATCCGACCGATGCGACGCGGCAGGCTTCTGCCAAGACGGGCGTCAACTCCGTGGCCTTGAGCGCAAACATGCCGAAGCCGGCGACCAGCTCCTGCTGTCGGAGCCGGGCGGTGAACTCGTCGTGCGGCGCCTGAACCTGTACCGCCATGCTGCCCACGCCACCCTTCGTCTCACGCGCCCTCATCCTGCGCCTCAGTGGGATAACACCAAAGTAAGCCGATAGGCACACGGAATTTGCGAAAGTGAAATCGATGTCGAACGGAATGCACGGCCAATACGGGGCTGCATCCGCCGGCGACGGCCTGAGTGGTGGAGGGGGTTGGATTCGAACCAACGTAGCCGTTACAGCAGCGGATTTACAGTCCGCCCCCTTTAGCCACTCGGGCACCCCTCCGCCGGGCCATGGCAGGGCCGCAGGACGGGCGGGGTAGCGCCGAAGTGGGATGGCTGTCAACCAGCGCAGGGCCGATGGCGGCGTCGGGCGGCCCCGGACGATGCGGGCCGGCTGTTATTCGGCGCCGCCCGACTGTATAGGGTTAGGATGCGCAGCAAACATCCCGACCGGCCCGCCGGTGCGAAACCTTCTGGCTCGGCACGGTCCGGAAGCGGTTTTGCCCGCCCCGGCCACCTCCGGGACGCCGAGCGCACCCCGCCGCGTGAGCCGGTCCGTGGCCCGGCCAAGCCGGCACGACCGCCCGCGCCGGACCGCTCGTCCGGTCCCCGTCCCAGCCGGGTACCGACGCCGGAGGCCCGCGCCGCCGCAGCCCTGAAGCCGCGCCTGGGTCAGCCGCGCCCGCCGCGCGCCCTGCCGGCGCCGGCCCCTGCGGCAGCCCCCGAACGCAGCATCCTCCGCGCGGCGGTGCCGCCCGCCGCCCGTCCCGCGCCGCCGCCCGCAACGCATGGCCCGGCGGCGCCGCGGGGCAGCGTTTGGCTGCACGGGCTGCATCCCGTCGCGGCGGCGCTCGCCAACCCGGCCCGCCGCCTGAAGCGCCTGTTGCTGACCGAGGAGGCGGAAGCCACGCTGCTGGCCCGCCTGCCCCAGCCCTGGCCGTTGGCGACGGAGCGCGTGGACCGTGCCAAACTGGACCACCTGCTGAGCCGGGACACCGTGCACCAGGGCGCGGCGTTGCTGGCGGATCTGCTGGCACCGCCCGCGCTGTCGGCCGTGCTGGAGCGGCCGGGGCCGGTCCTCGTGCTGGACCAGGTGGTCGATCCCCGCAACATCGGCGCCGTGCTGCGCAGCGCCGCGGCGTTCGGCGCCGCCTGCGTCATCACCCAGGACCGCAACGCGCCGGAGGAGACGGGCGTGCTGGCCAAGGCCGCCTCGGGCGCCTTGGAGCAAATCCCGCTGCTGCGCGCCGTGAACCTGGCCCGGACCTTGGCGGCGTTGAAGGCGGCGGGGCTGTGGGTCATCGGGCTGGACAGCGGGGGCGCCCCGCTGCGCGGCGCGCCGTTTGCCGAGCGGCGCGTGGTGCTGGTGCTGGGGGCCGAGGGCGCCGGCCTGCGCCGCCTGACGCGGGACACCTGCGACGAGATCGCCGGCCTGGCCATGCCGGGCTTGATGGAAAGCCTAAACGTGTCGGCCGCTGCGACCGTGGCGCTTTACGAACTGAGCCGGGTTCCCTGATGTCCAGTACGGCTCCGTTCGATGCGGAGCGTGCGGCCCACGCGCTGATCGCCGCGCGGCGGACCCGGCGCGTGCTGGACCGCCTGCCGGCCGACATCGCGCCGCGTAGGCTGGCGGACGGGATCGCGGCCCAGGTCGCCGTCGCCCGCCTGTGCGGCGCCCACCCGCCCGCCGGGTTCAAGATCGGCGCGACCTCACGGCGGATGCAGGAGTATCTGGGCCTGCCCGGGCCTTTGGCGGGCTTCGTTGCCGAGGCCGGGCTGCATGGCAGCGGCAGCACGCTCAGCTTTGCGTCGTTCCTGCAAGTGGGCGTCGAATGCGAGCTTGCCGTGGTCCTGGCCCAGGACCTCCCGCCCGGCCCGTGCAGCAACGCCCAGGCCGCCGCGGCGGTCGGCGAGTTGATGGCCGGCATCGAGGTGGTCGAGAACCGCTACGGCCCGCTCGACGGGCTCGGCACCCCCACGCTGGTCGCCGACCAGGTGTATCACGCCGGCGCCGTCCTGGGTGCGCCCTGCCTGGGCTGGCGCGACCTCGATCTCCCGGGCCTGGCCGGCACCGTGTCAGTGGACGGGCGGGAGCGCGGCGCCGGGCGCGGCGCCGACCTGCTGGGGGACCCCATCGCCGCGCTGGCCTGGCTTGCGGCGTCGCAGGAGGTCGCGGCGTTCGGCGGCCTGCGTGCCGGGCAGGTCGTGATGCTCGGCAGCGTCTGCCCGCCGATCTGGCTGGATGGCCCGGCGGAGATCACGGTGCACTTCGCCCCGTTGCCGGCGGTTACTTTGTCTCTGGTGTAGCTTAATAAGGATTGTTTTAACTTATATCGTCGAGAATGCGCGGCAACCGCCACTTGGAATTGACGCCATGTCCACCGTTCCCGCCACCAAGCGCCGTATTCAATGGACCACCCTGTCCGACGACCTGCAGCTGGCATTGGCCGAGCAGGCGTTGCACCACGCCGCCGAAACAATCGCCGGGCATGCCGAGAGCCTGGCAACCGAGATGGAGGGGGGATCGTTGACCGACCAAGGCGGTCCGGATGCCCTCCGTCTGCTCGCCGCAGTCATCCGCGCCACCAATGCGCGGGACGTGGACACGAAGCGGCACTGACGGGTTCGGATGGTGGTTCGGGCCGCCATGGTGCCAGACGCCTAGAACGAGGACGGCTGCCGCTTCGCCCAATGCTTAAAGGCGGGTTGAGCCGTCGATCCTTATGACAGTTTTTACCTACAAATGACAAAAGCTTTTTGGTATTTTTGCAAAGGTTAATATCTTATTCGAGGTGCCCACCCCAATAGAGAGTCCGAGAAACCATGTTGCAGCGGCCAAAGATGCTGATGGTGCTGAAACGTGACGAAACAGGCGTGACTGCGCTCGAGTACGGCTTGATTGCGGCAATCATTGCAGGAACGATTGTCACCGCGTTCAGTGCGCTCGAAACCAAGCTCGGATTGGTGTTCACCAACCTCGCCAGCTATTTGGGCACAATAGGAAAGTGACGTTCCCCTATCGCCGCATTCATCGACGGCTCTATCCGCCCACCGCTTTGCCGCAGCCAAGGTGGCATTTGCTGAGGTCGAACAACACACCCATAATGACGGTGCCGGGTGCAGGGATCGAACCCGCGGCCCCCTGATTACAAATCAGGTGCTCTACCATCTGAGCTAACCCGGCGCACCTCGACGGTGTAGCAACCGGGACGCCCCCTGCCAACCTCGGCGGCGTCCGTCAGCTTACGCCGCCTCAGGCCGGCAACGGAGCGTGGCCCGTGAACTTGCGCAGCCGGCGCTGCATCAGCGTCCAGGCGAGCTTGGTGCCAAGCACGGAGAGGCGTCCCCGGGGCGGAAGGCCCACCGATTTCAGCACCATTCCCATGCTGCGCTCGATATGGCGTAGGCGATAGAACCCCATCGCCTGGCCCATGTAGGCTGCGATGCAGCGGTCATGCGCATAGGCCAGGCTTTCCGGCTCGTTCCCGCAATGGAAGGCGTAAGCCAGCTCGTCATCCTCGCTCTCAGTGATCCGGCCGGCGGCGATGCGCAGCCGGGTCAACAGGCTGAGGTTCTCCCGGACCAAGTAGCGGCGCATATGGTCGTAGAATAGCTTGAAATGCCGATACTCGTCGGCTGCAATCAACCGGCAGACCTCTTGCAGCACGGGCTCCCGAGTGGCCTCGGCCAACGCCGTATAGTAGCTGCTGGTCCCTGTTTCCACCATGCAGCGCGCGATCAGTTCCCCGGTGCGCGATCCCCGGACCGAGGCGTCGGCATCGAGCGGCAGCTTGTAGCCGGTGCGGTAACGCAAGAAAGCGGCTTCGAAGTCCCAAGCGGGATCGGCCAGCATCGCCCATCGGCCCAGCGCATCGCCATGCTGGACCTCCTCGACCGCCCAGTTGTCGGTGGCGCCGCGAAAATCAGGGTCGTCCCGGAAGACGCGGCCGAGATAGACCGCGTAATCCATCCCATTGCGCTCGACCATGGCCGCCGCCTTGACAAGCGGGACAATGCCAGGGTCAACCAGAGCCGGGTCGAAACGATCCCAGGCCACATCCGCAATTCGCCAATGCTTCATCCGTGAGCTGTCTCAATAATGTTTGACGGCCGCAACAGGCCGGCATGACAGCCATTTCAACAGGGGATGCAGCATCGGGTTGCCGATACGGCGGCACTGCGGACCATGATGTTGCAGCGAGGTTACAGGCTTAGGCGGCCTCGGCCGCGGCGACCATGGCGCGGGCGGCCTGCTGACGCTGCATCGCCACATCCAGCGCGGGGATGTCCGCCTTGTCCGCGGCGGCATACGCGGCGTCCGCCTGGGCCAAGCGGGCCTCCGCGGCGCTGCGGGACACCTCGGCGACGGCCACCGCCTCGTCGGCCAGCACGGTGCAGCGCTCCGGCGTGACCTCGGCGAAGCCGCCGCTGATATACAGGCGCTGGGTGACCCGTCCGCCCTCATGCAGGGCAATCGTGCCGCCTTGCAGCAGCACGATCATCGGCGCGTGACCCGGCAGCACGCCCATCTCCCCCTCGGCCGCCGGGATCACGGCCATGTCCACCGGCTGCGACAGCAGCAACCGGTCGGGGCTGACGATCTCCAGCAGCGTCGTGGGCATCAGGCGGCGACCTTCATGCCCTCGGCCTTCTTCACCGCGTCCTCGATGGTGCCGACCATGTAGAACGCGGCCTCCGGCAGGTGGTCGTACTCGCCATCGACGATGGCCTTGAAGCTGCGCACGGTGTCGGCGATGGGCACGAAGATGCCGGGACTGCCGGTGAACACCTCGGCGACATGGAACGGCTGCGACAGGAACCGCTCGATGCGCCGGGCGCGGGCGACGACCAGCTTGTCGTCCTCGCTCAGTTCATCCATGCCCAGGATGGCGATGATGTCCTGCAGGCTCTTGTAGGTCTGCAGCACGCGCTGCACCTCGCGCGCGACCTCGTAATGCTCCTGCCCGACGATGCGGGGATCGAGGCTGCGCGAAGTGGAGTCGAGCGGATCGACGGCGGGGTAGATGCCCTTCTCGGAGATGGCGCGGTTCAGCACGGTCGTCGCGTCCAAATGCGCGAAGCTCGTGGCCGGCGCCGGGTCGGTCAGGTCATCCGCCGGCACGTAAATGGCCTGCACCGAGGTGATGGAGCCCTTCTTCGTGCTGGTGATCCGCTCCTGCAACGCGCCCATGTCGGTGGCGAGCGTCGGCTGATAGCCCACGGCCGACGGGATGCGGCCGAGCAACGCCGACACTTCCGCGCCCGCCTGGGTGAAGCGGAAGATGTTGTCCACGAAGAACAGCACGTCCTGCCCCTCCTCGTCGCGGAAATACTCCGCGAGCGACAGGCCCGACAGCGCCACGCGCGCCCGGGCGCCCGGCGGCTCGTTCATCTGGCCGTACACGAGGGCCACCTTGCTGCCCTCGGTCGTGTTCTCACCGAGCTTGATGACGCCCGCGTCGATCATCTCGTGATACAGGTCGTTGCCCTCGCGGGTGCGCTCCCCCACGCCGGCGAACACCGACACGCCGCCATGCGCCTTGGCGATGTTGTTGATGAGCTCCTGGATCAGCACCGTCTTGCCGACGCCCGCGCCGCCGAACAGCCCGATCTTGCCGCCCTTGAGGTAGGGGGCCAGCAGGTCCACCACCTTGATGCCCGTCACCAGGATCTCCGAGCTGGTCGCCTGGTCCTCGAAGGACGGCGCCATGCGGTGGATCGGGTAGCGCATCGCGGCGTTCACCGGGCCGCGGTCGTCGATGGGCTCGCCGATGACGTTGAGGATGCGGCCCAGCGTCTCCGGCCCGACGGGCACGCTGATCGGCGCGCCGGTGTCGATCACCTCGCTGCCGCGCACCATGCCGTCCGTGCTGTCCATAGCGATGCAGCGGACGGTCTTCTCGCCCATCTCCAGCGCCACTTCGAGCACCAGCGTGGCGTCGCCGTTCTTGGCATGCAGCGCGTTCTGGATGTAGGGCAGCTCGCCTTCGAACTGCACGTCCACGACGGCGCCCAGCACCTGCGTCACGCTGCCGACGTTGTTCTTCGCCATGTTTACATTCCTTCCCTGACCACCCCTAAAGCGCTTCCGCGCCCGAGATGATCTCGATCAATTCCCTGGTGATGTTCGCCTGGCGCGTGCGGTTGTAGTTCAGCGTCAGGCGGTTGATCATGTCGCCGGCGTTGCGGGTCGCGTTGTCCATCGCGGACATGCGCGCCCCCTGCTCGCCGGCCGCGCTCTCGATCAAGGCGCGGAACAGCTGGATGGCCATGTTGCGCGGCAGCAAGGCGGCGAGGATCGCCTCCTCGTCCGGCTCGAACTCGTATTGCGCCTGCGGACCGGCCGGCTTCTCGGCCGGGGCGGCCTCCGGCATGGGCAGCGGGACCAGCCGGGCCTCCGTCGGCACCTGGCTGATGACCGACACGAACCGGTTGTACACGACGGTGCAGACGTCGAACTCGCCCGCCGCGAGCATGGCGGTGATGCGCG
The DNA here is from genome assembly GCA_964252005.1 of uncultured Acetobacteraceae bacterium. GTDB lineage: Bacteria > Pseudomonadota > Alphaproteobacteria > Acetobacterales > Acetobacteraceae > CAHJXG01. The sequence goes on from CAXULX010000019.1 coordinate 9,407, forward strand.
CTGCCACCTCGTCCACGTCGGAGAACTCGACGCGCTTCTTGCCGGCGAAGCTGTATTCGCCGATCAGCCGGTCCGCATACTCGCGGCGCAGGTAGTCGCGCCCCTTGCGGCCCACGGTGATGACGCGGACCGTCTTGCCCTCGCCCTCAAGTCGCAGGATCGCGGCGCGCGCGGCGCGGCCGACGTTGGTGTTGAAGCCGCCCGCCAAGCCGCGGTCGGCCGTCACCACCACCAGCAACTGCACCTGGTCGCGCCCGGTGCCGATCAGCATCCGCGGCGCGTTCGGCGACCCGGCGGCGCTCACCGCCAACGCCGCCAACATGCGCTGCATCCGCTCGGCGTAGGGCCGCGCGGCCTCCGCCTGCGTCTGCGCCCGCTTCAGCTTGCTCGCCGCCACCATCTTCATGGCGGAGGTGATCTTGCGGGTGGACTTGACGCTGTTGATCCGCGCCCGGAGCGCCTTGAGGCTCGCCATCAGGCGAAGTTCTTGGTGAAGCCGTCCATGAAGGACACCAGCGTCTTCTCCACGTCGGGCTTCATTTCGCGGCTGTCGCGGATGCCGTCCAGCACGCTCGGCTCCTTGACTTTCAGCTCGGAGATCATCCGGCGCTCGAACTCGCCGATCTTGCCGATGGCGATGCCGTCCAGGTAGCCCTTGGTGCCGGCATACAGGCTGATGACCTGCTCCTCCACCGGCATCGGGCTGTATTGCGGCTGCTTCAGCAACTCAGTCAGCCGCGCGCCGCGCGCCAGCAGCTTCTGCGTGGAAGCGTCGAGATCGCTCGCGAACTGCGCGAACGACGCCATCTCGCGATACTGCGCCAGTTCCAGCTTGATCGAACCCGCGACCTTCTTCATCGCCTTGATCTGCGCCGAGGAGCCGACGCGCGACACCGACAGGCCGACGTTCACCGCCGGACGGATGCCGCGGAAGAACAGCTCGGTCTCCAGGAAGATCTGGCCGTCGGTGATCGAGATGACGTTGGTGGGGATGTAGGCCGACACGTCGCCGGCCTGCGTCTCGATGATCGGGAGCGCCGTCAGGCTGCCGGAGCCGTTGGCCGCCGACATCTTGGCCGCCCGCTCCAGCAGGCGGCTGTGCAGGTAGAACACGTCGCCCGGATACGCCTCGCGGCCCGGCGGGCGGCGCAGCAGCAGCGACATCTGGCGATAGGCGACCGCCTGCTTCGACAGGTCGTCATAGCAGATCATCGCGTGCATCTTGTTGTCGCGGAAGTACTCGCCCATGGTGCAGCCGGTGTAGGGCGCCAGGAACTGCATCGGCGCCGGGTCGCTGGCGGTGGCGGCGACCACGATGGAGTATTCCATCGCGCCGTTCTCTTCCAGCGTGCGGACCAACTGCGCCACCGTCGAGCGCTTCTGCCCGATGGCCACGTAGATGCAATAGAGCTTGATGCCCTCGTCCGTGCCGGCGTTGGCGCCCTTCTGGTTGATGATCGCGTCGATGATCACGGCGGTCTTGCCGGTCTGCCGGTCGCCGATCACCAGCTCGCGCTGACCGCGGCCCACGGGGATCAGCGCGTCGATGGCCTTGAGGCCGGTCTGCATGGGCTCATGCACCGACTGGCGCGGGATGATGCCCGGCGCCTTCACCTCGACCCGGCTCTGCGTCACGTCCGCGAGCGGCCCCTTGCCGTCGATGGGCTGGCCCAGGCCGTCCACCACGCGCCCCAAGAGGCCGCGGCCCACCGGCACCGACACGATGTCGCCCGTGCGGGTCACGGTGTCGCCTTCACGGATGCGGCTGTCGTCGCCGAACACCACGACGCCGACGTTGTCGGTCTCAAGGTTCAGCGCCATGCCCTTGATCCCGGCCGACGGGAACTCAACGAGCTCGCCGGCCTGCACGTTCTGCAGGCCGAACACGCGGGCAATACCGTCGCCGACGGACAGCACCTGCCCGGTCTCGGCGACGTTCTGCTCGGTGTCGAACGCGGCGATCTGCTTCTTGAGGATCTCCGAGATCTCGGCGGGGCGGATTTCCATCTTAGGCGGCACCCTTCATGGCATACTGCAATCTCTGCAGCCGGGATTTCAAACTGGTGTCGTACAAACGTGCGCCGACGCGGACCACGAGGCCCCCCAGCAGGCTGGGATCGACGCGGTCCTCGATGTTCACGGTGCCGTATCCGGCCTCGATCATGCGGGCGCGCAACTGCTCGCGCTGCACATCCGACAGCGGGTGCGCGCTCAGCACCTGCGCCACGACCACGCCGCGCTTGCTGGCAACGAGGTCGGCGAAGCTCGCCACGATGCCGCGCAAGGCGTTCAGGCGCCGGTTGTTGGCCACCACGCCCACGAAGTCCTGGATAAGCTTGCTGAACCCCTGCTCCGCCAGCACCGCGGTCGCCGCCGTGCGGGCCTGCGTCACGTCGATCAGCGGGCTGTCGAGCAAACGGCGGAACTCGGGGCTTTGGTCGATCAGGCGGCCCAGCGCCTGCATCTCGTCCACCGTGGCGTCGAGCGCACGGGTCTCGTCGGCCTGCGCATACAACGCCGCCGCGTAACGGCCGGCAAGGGTGCCGCCGGAGGAGTTCGAGCCAGAAGCCACGCGCCCACTTTCAATAAGGTCGCCCGCTCGCATCGCAGGCGCACGGCCTCTACCATGGGGTTCCGCGTGCTGCAACGGGCGCGGCGCCGTCCCAAGCCTCAAAGGAACGACACCGGGTCCACGTCCACGTCCACCCGCGCCGAGCCGGGCACGCGCACCTGGTCCAGCCAGTCCCGCAGCAGCGGCTGCACCGCGATGTCGCGCCGGGTCTTGAGCAGCAGCCGGCGCCGGTGCCGCCCGCGCAGGATCGCCAGCGGCGCCGGGGCGGGACCCAGCACCAGCACGCCCTCCACCCGCGGCGCGGCGCGGCCCAGGTCGCGCGCCACCTCGTCCGCCGCCTGCGCCGTGTCGGCGCTGACGATCAGCGCGGCGAGGCGGCCATAGGGCGGCCAGTGGCCGGGCTTGCGCCCCTCCGCCTCCGCCGCCATGAACGCCTGCAGGTCGCCGCCGATCAGCGCCTGCATCACCGGGTGGTCGGGGCTGAAGGTCTGCAGCAGCACGGCGCCCGGCGCCTCCGCCCGACCGGCGCGCCCGGCGACCTGATGCAGGAGCTGCACCGTCCGCTCCGCCGCGCGCAGGTCGCCGCCCGCGAGGCCCAGGTCGGCGTCCACCACGCCCACCAGCGTCAGGTGCGGGAAGTGCCAGCCCTTGGCGACGATCTGCGTGCCGATGATCAGGTCCACCTCCCGCCGCTCGATGGCGTGCGCGGCCTCCGCGGCGGCGTGCGGACCCGGTAGCGTGTCGCTCGCCATCACCAGGCGGCGCGCCTCGGGGAAGACGGCCGCGACCTCCTCGGTGATGCGCTCGACGCCGGGTCCGATGGGCACCAGGCTGCTCTCGGCGGCGCAATGCGGGCAGGCCGGCGGGATCGGCTCGGTGTGCGCGCAGTGATGGCAGGTCAGCACGCGCCGCGCCCGGTGCTCCACCAGCCAGGCCGTGCAGTTCGGGCACTGCATCCGGTGGCCGCAGACCCGGCACAGCGTGAGCGGGGCATAGCCGCGGCGGTTCAGGAACAGCATCGCCTGCTCCCCGCGCGCCAGGGTCTCGTGCACCGCGGCGACCAGTGGCGGCGAGAGAAAGCGCCCGCGCTCCGGCGGGGCGATGCGGAGGTCGATGGCCGCGACCTTCGGCAGCGCCGCCCCGCCGTGCCGGCTCTCCAGCGTCAGGCGGCGGTAGCGCGCGGCCTCGACGTTCGCCAGCGTCTCCAGGCTGGGCGTCGCCGAGACCAGCACCGCCGGCGCCTGCGCCAGCCGCGCCCGCACCACGGCCATGTCGCGGGCGTGATAGACGACGCCGTCCTCCTGCTTGAACGCCGTCTCGTGCTCCTCATCGACCACCAGCAAACCGAGGTCGGGAAACGGCAGGAACAGCGCCGACCGGGCGCCGACCACGACCGGCGCCGCGCCGTCCGCCACCGCGCGCCAGGTGAGCCGCCGGGTGCGGGAGGCGAGGTCCGAGTGCCACACCGCAGGCCGCACCCCGAACCGCGCCTCGAACCGCTCCAGCCACTGCGACGACAGCGCGATCTCCGGCAGCAGCACCAGCGCCTGGCGACCCTGCGCCATGCACTCGGCGACGGCCTCCAGGTACACCTCGGTCTTGCCCGACCCGGTCACGCCGTCCAGCAGCGTGACGCTGAACCGGCGGCTGGCGACGGCGCCGCGCAGGGTCTCGCTGGCGGCGGCCTGCGCGCCGGACAGGATGGGGCCGGGATGGGCCGGGTCGGGGGGGCCGAACGGCGCGCGGGCCGGCAGCGCCACCGGGACCAGCAGCCCCGCCTGCGCCATGCCGCGCACCACCCCGGCGCCGACGCCGGCGCCGCGCGCGATGGCGCTGGTCGTCTGCGGCGCGCCGTCCGCAAGCCATGCCGACACCCGGGCGCGCGCCTCCGTCATCGGCTTGCCGGGCGGGACGTCCGCGATGCGCCACCCGGCCGCCGGCGTCTCCGGCTGCAAGGCGTTGACCCGCAACGCCATCGCCAGCACCTCGCCGGGCGCGGCGAGGGTGTAGCCGGCGACCCAGTCGATGAAGCGGCGCAGCGCCGGGGGGATCGGCGCGGTGTCGAGCACCGCCGTCACCGGCTTCAGCTTGGCGTCCGCGACCGACGGACCCGCCGGCGCGTCCCACACCACGCCGACCTCCTCCCGCCGGTTGAGCGGCACCAGCACCACGTCGCCGGGCCGGGGATCGAGTTCGGCCGGCACCGCGTAATCAAAGGTGCCCTGGAACGGGCGCGGCAGGAGTACGGCAACGCGCTTCCGGGGCGGAGCGGCAGGGAGTAGGATGGGATGGCCCGGCATGAGGACATCATGCTCGATCTTGCGCCGGCTGGCTCGCATGTGCCCAATCGCGATGCTGACCGGTTCCGACCGGCGGATGAACGGAGAGTGAACAATTTGCGAGATGAGGAACCGCGCCCCGGAATGCAACCTGCGCCGGCCGAGGCCGGGGAGACGGACGCGGCCACCGTGGCGGCGTTCCTGCGCGCCAACCCCGGCTGGCTCGCGGCCAACCCCGAGCTGTACGCCGCGCTGCATCCGCCGGTCCGCGTGCATGGGGAGCGGATGGCGGACCATATGGCGGCCATGCTGGACCGCGCCCGGGCCGGCGCCGCGGCGCTGGCGCATGCGACGGAGGAGCGGCGGGCGGCGGACAGCTTCGCCGAGCGGGTGCAGGAGGCCGTGCTGGCGGTCATGGGCGCGCAGGACCTGGCCTGGTGCCTGCAGCACGACCTGCCGGGCCTGCTCTGGCTCGACGGCGTCCGGCTGTGCGCCGAGGTGGGGCAGCGCGACGGGCCGGCCGCCATCCCGGGTGCCACGCGGGTGCCGCCCGGCACGGTGGCCGCGACGCTCGGCCGCCGCCGCGCCGTGGTGCGGGACGCCGTCCGCACGCCGCTGCTGCATGGGGAGGCCGCGGCCTTGGCCGGGCGGGAGGCGCTGGTGCGGGTGCCGCTGCCGGACGCCCCGGCGCTGCTGGCGCTGGCGTGCCGGGACGGCCGGGCGCTGGCCGGGGCCGCGACGCCGGTGCTGGCCTTCCTCGGCCAGGCCATCGCGGTGGCGGTGGCGCGGGCATGACGGCGGCGGAGCCTGCATCCGCCGCGGTGGCCGGGTTCCTCGACTGGCTGACACGGGCGCGGCAGGCTTCGCCGTTGACCATCGCCGCCTATGGCCACGACCTCGGCGCGTTCCTGGCGTTCCTGACAGACCATCTGGGCCGGGAGCCGTGGCTGACCGACCTGGGCGCGTTGACCCTCACGGACCTGCGGGCCTGGCTTGCGCATGAGGCCGCCCGGGACACCGTGAACGCGACCCGTGCCCGCCATTTGTCCGCCGTCCGCAGCCTGTTCCGCTTCCTGGCCCGGCACCGCGGCGTGGTGAATCCGGCGCCGGGCCTCCTGCAAACGCCGCGCGCCCGCCCTCCCGTGCCCCGCGCGCTGACGCCCGCGCAGGCGCTGGCGGTTGCGAACGACATCGGCGAGGCGACGGACGACGCCGCGTTGCAGGCCCGCGACACCGCCCTGTTCACGCTGCTGTATGGCGCCGGGCTGCGGATCAACGAGGCGCTGTCGCTCGACTTCGGCGGCGTGCGGCCCGGCGCGGACACGCTGCTGATCCAAGGCAAGGGCGGCAAGCAGCGCCTGGTGCCGCTGCTGCCGGCGGTGCGCCGGGCGCTGGCCGACTGGATGCGCGTGCATCCGGAGCGTCGGCCGGAGTCGCCGCTGTTCCTGGGCGCGAAGGGCAAACGGCTCGACGCGCGGGTCGCCCGGAGCACCATCGAGGCGTTCCGGTCCCTGGCCGACCTGCCGGCGCATGCCACGCCGCACGCGCTCCGCCACAGCTTCGCGACCCATCTGCTGGCCGGCGGCGCCGACCTGCGCTCCATCCAGGAGCTGCTGGGCCATGCCAGCCTGTCCACGACGCAGCGTTACACGAGCGTCGATGCGGGTGGGCTGCGGGCCGTCTGGCAGCGCGCCCACCCGCGGGGGCAGGACTGAACGGCTTCTAGGGCCGGGTGATCAGCAGGATCGTAGGGCGGATAAGCGAAGCGCCATCCGCCTCTCGTTGGCACCGCCCGTTGGCGCATGACGCTCCGCTTATGCGCCCTACAAGTCCAGGTTGGCCCAGTCATCTATGGCTAAAGTTGCTTAGGGGCGGGCGATCAGCGCCTTCATCGTCGCGATGACGTTGGGTAGGCCGTCCATGATGGCCTGGCCGATCAGGAAATGGCCGATGTTCAGCTCCTCGACCTGCGGCAACAGCGCCACAGGCCGAACGTTCGCGTAGGTCAGGCCGTGGCCGGCGTGGCATTCCAGCCCGATCTCGGCCAGGAGCGCCGCGGCGTCACGAAGCCGCTCGAACTCGCCGGGATGCCCCTCGGCATAGGCGCCGGTGTGCAGCTCGACGACCTCGGCGCCCAGGGCCTGCGCCGCATGGAGCTGCGCCGGGTCGGGATCGAGGAACAGCGACACGCGGATGCCGGCGTCGCGCAGCGCGCGGATGCGCGGCCCCAGCGTCGCCGCCTGCCCGGCAGCGTCCAGCCCGCCCTCCGTCGTGACCTCGGTCCGGCGTTCCGGCACCAGGCAGCACGCCGGGGGGCGAAGGCGCAGCGCGATGCCGACCATCTCGTCGGTCGCGGCCATCTCCATGTTGAGGCGCATCTCCGGAGAGCCGGCAATCCGCTCCAGGTCGTCGTCGCGGATGTGGCGGCGATCCTCCCGTAAATGCGCCGTAATGCCATCCGCGCCGGCGCCCACGGCCAGCAGCGCCGCGGCAAACGGGTCCGGATACGAGCCGCCGCGGGCGTTGCGGACGGTCGCGACGTGATCGATGTTGACGCCGAGCCGTGGCGTTGGGGCGGGGTTCATGCGCTTCGCCTTCCAGCGAGGGTTGCCGCGAGCCGCAGGGCGGCGATCAGGCTCGCGGGGTCGGCGACGCCCCGGCCCGCGATGTCGAACGCCGTCCCGTGGTCCGGCGAGGTGCGGATGATCGGCAGGCCGAGCGTCACGTTGACGCCGCTCGCCATGTCGAGCGTCTTCAACGGGATCAGCGCCTGGTCGTGATACATGCAGATCGCCACGTCATAGGCGGCGCGGGCGGCGGGGGTGAACATGGTGTCCGGCGGGTGCGGCCCGGTGACGGCGATGCCGTCCTCCCGCAACGCCGCGATGGCCGGGGCGATCAGCCGCGCTTCCTCATCGCCCATGGCGCCCCCTTCTCCGGCATGCGGGTTCAGCCCGGCCACTGCCAGCCGCGGTGCCGGGATGCCGAACTGCTCGCGCAACGCCGCCGCGGTGATGCGGGTCGTGGCGACGATGGCGGCGGTGGTCAGGCGGTCCAGCGCGGCGCGCAGGCCGACATGCACCGTCACGGGCACCACGCGGAGGAAGTCGTTGGCGAGCATCATCACGGGATGCGCGCAGCGGGTCAGGGCGCCCAGGAACTCGGTATGGCCGGGATGCGGGAAGCCGGCCGCGTAGAGCACGGCCTTGCTGATCGGGTTGGTGACGACGGCCGCGGCCTCGCCCGTCCGGGCCAACTGCACGGCCCGCTCGATGCTCTCGATGATGGCGGCGGCGTTAGCCGGGTCGGGGCGGCCCGGCACCACGGCGGCGGCCAGGGCCAGCGGCAGGACGGGGAGCGCATCGGGGAACACCGCGGCGGCCTCGGCCAACGTCCGGACCGCACGGACCGGGATGCCAATGAGGCGCGCCGGGTCGTCGATGGCGGTGAAGGCCGGACCGGTGTGGCGGAGCGCCCGCCAGGCGTTGACCGTCAGTTCCCCGCCGATCCCGGCCGGGTCGCCCATGGTCAGCGCGAGCATGCGCTACCCGACATGGAAGACGGGTTCGTGACGCACGGGAAAGTTCACGGAGTTGGCGATGAAGCACTTCCGGTGCGCGTCCGCATGGAGCGCCCGGGCACGCTCCAGGTTCGAGCCGGGGCTCAAGGTGATCTCCGGCGCCAGCACGACCTCGACGAAGGCGCCGCCGCCGTCCGGGCGTTCGGTCATCACGCCCTCCGCGATGTCCTCGTACGCCTGCACCAGGATGCCCTCGGCGGAGCACAAATGCAGGTACCAGAGCATGTGGCAGGACGACAGCGAGGCGACCAGCAGCTCCTCCGGGTTGTAGCGGGTCCGGTCGCCTTGGAACGCCGGGTCGGAGGAGGCGGGAATCGACGGCTTGCCCGGCGCCGCGATGTCATGCGCCCGTGCATAGCCGCGGTAGCCGGACGTGCCGGTACCGCGGTTGCCCGTCCAGTTGACGGTGACGACGTAGGCGTGGTCGCGGTCGGGGGCTAGGGCCATGCGTGCGCTTAGATATGCAACGCGCGGCCGTCAACGGCCAACGCAGCCTCCTTGACGGCCTCGCTCAGGCTGGGATGGGCGTGGCAGGTGCGCGCCACGTCCTCGCTGCTGGCGCCGAACTCCATGGCGGTGGCAAGCTCGGCGATCAGGGTGCCGGCGTCGGGACCGATGATGTGGGCGCCGAGCAGCCGGTCGGACTCCTTGTCGGCCAGCAGCTTCACGAAGCCGTCCGTGCTGCCCATGGCGCGGGCGCGGCCGTTCGCGGTGAACGGGAACTTGCCGACCTTGTAGGAGATGCCCTGGCGCTTCAGGTCGTCCTCGGTCCTGCCGATGCTGGCGACCTCGGGCCAGGTGTAAACCACGCCGGGGATCACGTCGTAGTTGACGTGGCCCGCCTGCCCCGCCATGCGCTCCGCCAGCGCCACGCCCTCCTCCTCCGCCTTGTGGGCCAGCATGGGGCCGGCGATCACGTCACCGATGGCGTAGATGCCCGGGACATTGGTGGCATAGTGCGCGTCCACCTGCACCCGGCCGCGCTCGTCGAGCGCCACGCCGGCCTCCTCCAGGCCGAGATGCCCGGTGTAGGCGCGGCGGCCGATGGCGACCAGCACGACATCCGCCTTGATCTGCTCGGCCTCGCCGCCCTTGGCCGGCTCGACCGTCAGCGTCACGCCGTCATTGCCGCGCACCGCGCCGGTGACCTTGGTCGAGAGCCGGAACTTGAGGCCCTGCTTGCCCAGCACGCGCTCGAATGTCTTGGCGATCTCCGCGTCCATGCCGGGCACCAGGCGGTCGAGGTACTCGACCACCGTCACCTCGGCGCCCAGCCGCTTCCACACGCTGCCAAGCTCCAGCCCGATGTAGCCGCCGCCGATCACCACGAGGTGCCCCGGCACCTGGTCCAGCTCCAGCGCGCCGGTGCTGCTGACGATGGCGGTCTCGTCCAGCTCGACGCCGGGCAGCGCGATGCTCTCGCTGCCGGTGGCGATGACGATGTGCTTCGCGGCGTAGCGGGTGCCGTCCACATCGACCTGGCCCGGCCCGGCGACGTGGCCGCTGCCCTTCAGCCAATCCACCTTGTTCTTCTTGAACAGGAACTCCACGCCCTTCACGTTGGCGCTGACCACCTCGTCCTTGCGGGCCATCATGCGCGCGAGGTCGAGCTTCACGCCCGCGATCATCACGCCGTGGTCGGCGAAGGAGTGGCCCGCCTCCTCGAAGTTCTCGCTCGATTGCAGCAGCGCCTTGCTGGGAATGCAGCCGATGTTGAGGCAGGTGCCGCCCAGCGTCGCGCGCTTCTCCACGCAGGCGGTGCGTAGGCCGAGCTGGGCGGCGCGGATGGCGCAGACGTAGCCGCCGGGTCCGCCGCCGATGACGATGACGTCGTAGGAGTCAGGCATTTCGAGTCCTTAGCTTCACGCCACTGATATGGCGCGGCGCGCTCAGAGGTCCAGCAGCAGGCGGCGCGGGTCCTCCACGCCTTCCTTCACGCGGACCAGGAACGACACCGCCTCCTTGCCGTCCACGATGCGGTGGTCGTAGGAGAGCGCCAGGTACATCATCGGGCGGATTTCGACCTTGCCGCCGATGGCCATCGGGCGCTCCTGGATCTTGTGCATGCCGAGGATGCCGGACTGCGGCGCGTTCAGGATGGGCGTGCTCATCAGGCTGCCGTACACGCCGCCATTGGTGATGGTGAAGGTGCCGCCGGACAGTTCGTCCACCTTCAACGCGCCGTCCCGCGCCCGCCGGCCGAAGTCGCCGATGCCGCGCTCGATCCCGGCGAAGCCCAGCCGGTCCGCGTCGCGCAGCACCGGCACCACCAGCCCGTTCGGGCCGCCGACCGCGATGCCCATGTGGACGAAGTTCTTGTAGACGATCTCGTCGCCGTCGATCTCGGCGTTGACCGCCGGGAACTCCTTGAGCGCCGCCACGCAGGCGCGGACGAAGAACGACATGAAGCCGAGGCGCACGCCCTTGTGCCGCTTCTCGAAGGCATCACGGTACTCGGCGCGCATCGCCATGGCCGCGGTCATGTCCACCTCGTTGAAGGTGGTCAGCATGGCGGCGTTGTTCTGCGCGTCCTTGAGCCGCTGGGCGATGGTGCGGCGCAGCCGGGTCATCTTGACCCGCTCCTCCCCGGCCTCCGCCGCGCGGGCCGGCTTCGGTGCGGGGGGGGCAGCGGCCGGCGGGCGCGCGAGGAATTGCAGCACGTCGCCCTTGGTGATCCGGCCGTCCTTGCCGGTGCCGTCCATCTCGGCGGACACCAGGCCCTTCTCCTCCATCAGCTTGGCCGCCGACGGCATGGGGGCATGGGCCGGGGCCGGCGGCGCCTCTGACCCGGCAGGCGAGGTCAGCACCGCGGCCGGACGGGCCACCGGGCCGAGCGGACGCGGCGGCGGGTTCACCCCGGGGCTTGGATTGGCGGCGGTGGAGGACGCGGTCGCGGTCGGCGCGCCCGCCGTCACCGGAGGCTTCGGCGCGGGCGCCGCGGCGGCGCCGGCCGCCTCCAGGGTGGCGAGCACCGCGCCCACCTCCACCTCCGCCCCTTCGGCGGCGGAAATGACGCCGAGCGTTCCGGCGCCGGGCGCGTTGACCTCGACCGTGACCTTGTCGGTCTCAAGCTCGACCAGCGGCTCGTCCGCCGCCACGCTCTCGCCCGCTTTTTTCAGCCAGCGCGCCACGGTGGCGGTCGTGACGCTCTCGCCCAGGGTCGGGACCTTGATCTCGGTGGCCATCTGCTTGCTGTCCTTACGCGTTCATGCCGAGCGCGTCGCGCACCAGCGCCATCTGCTCCGCGGCGTGCACCTTGGCGAGGCCGGTGGCCGGGCTTGCGGCATCGACCCGGCCGGCATAGCTGGGCCGCGTCGCCCGGCCGCCATTGGCCGCCAGCACCCGCTCGATCCGGCGGTCCACGAAGCTCCAGGCGCCCATGTTCGCCGGCTCCTCCTGGCACCACACCACGTCGGCGTTGATGTAGGGCTTCAGCGCGGCAGCGAGGGTCTGCTCCGGGAACGGGAAGATCTGCTCAAGCCGCAGGATCGCCACGTCCTTCACGCCCTTCTCCCGCCGCTCCGCCAGCAGGTCGTAATAGACCTTGCCGGAGCAGACCACCACGCGCCGGACCTCATCGGTCGCGACCAGCGTGTCCAGCTCGTTGAGGACGAAGCTGAAATGGCTGTTCTCCGCCATGTCGGCCAGGCTGCTCACCGCGAGCTTGTGCCGCAGCAGCGACTTCGGCGTCATGATGACCAGCGGCTTCCTGAAGTTGCGCTTCAACTGCCGCCGCAGCGCGTGGAAGTAGTTGGCCGGCGTGGTCAGGTTGCACACGGTCATGTTGCGCTCGGCGCAAAGCTGCAAATAGCGTTCCAGCCGTGCCGAGCTGTGCTCCGGCCCCTGCCCCTCATAGCCGTGCGGCAGCAACAGGGTGAGGCCGCTCATGCGGAGCCACTTGGTCTCCCCGCTCGCCAGGAACTGGTCGATGATGACCTGGGCACCATTGGCGAAGTCGCCGAACTGCGCCTCCCACAGCACCAGCACCTTGGGGTCCGCGAGGGTGTAGCCGTACTCGAAGCCCAGCACCCCCTGCTCCGACAGCAGCGAGTTGTAGATCTCGATCTTCGCCTGGTCGGGCCGGATGTTGTTGAGCGGCACGTACTCGTTCTGGTTGGTCTGGTCGGTCAGCACCGCGTGGCGCTGGCTGAATGTGCCGCGCTGGCAGTCCTCACCCGACAGGCGGACCCGGCTTCCCTCGGTCAGCAGGCCGCCGAACGCCAGCGCCTCCCCGGTGGACCAATCGATGCCCTCCCCGGTCTCGATCATGGCGCGCTTGGCCTCAAGCTGCCGGGCGATCTTGGGGTTGAGGTCGAAGTTGTCCGGCGGCGTATAGAGCGCCCGGCCCACCTGGCGAAGCTGCTCGGTGGACAGCTCCGTCGTCTCCTCAAGCCGCTCGTCCTGCTGGTCGGAGCGTGACAGCCCGGCCCAATGCCCCTCCAGCCAATCGGCCTTGTTCGGCTTGTATGCCTGCGCCGCCTTGTAGGCGTCCTCCAGCGTGCCCTGGAAACCGTCCCAGATCGCCTTGGCGTCCTCGGCGGTCACGCTGCCCTCGGCGGCCAGGCGCTCGGCATACAGCGTGCGCGTGGTCGGCCGCTCCTTGATCGCACGATACATGATGGGCTGGGTGAAGGCGGGCTCGTCCGTCTCGTTGTGGCCGTGGCGGCGGTAGCAGACGACGTCGAGCACGAAGTCGGTCGCGAACGTCTGACGGAACTCGGCGGCCAGGCGGGCGCAGAAGATCACCGCCTCCGGCTCGTCGCCGTTGACGTGCAGGATCGGGCACTGCACCGACTTGGCGATGTCCGTGCAATACAGGCCGGAATAGGCGTGGGCGGGGACCGTCGTGAAGCCGATCTGGTTGTTGACGATCAGGTGGATGGTGCCGCCGGTGCGGTAGCCGATCAACTGGCTCATCGCCAGCGTCTCGTACACCAGGCCCTGGCCGGCAAAGGCGGCGTCGCCGTGCATCAGGATGCCCATGACGCTGTGGCGGCCCTTGGTGTCGCCCGCCATGTCCTGCCGCGCCCGCACCTTCCCGACCACGACGGGATCGACGGCCTCCAGGTGCGACGGGTTCGGCTGCAGGGAGATGTGCACGTCGTGCCCGGCCACCTCCACATCCGTGCTGGTGCCGAGGTGGTACTTCACGTCGCCCGACCCCTGCACGTCGTCCGGCTGCGCGCTGTTGCCGCCGAACTCGCTGAAGATGGCGGTGAACGGCTTGCGGACGATGTTGACCAGGGTGTTGAGCCGCCCGCGATGCGGCATGCCGATGGCGATCTCCCGCACGCCCCCGCGCGCCGCCGTGTCGATGATCGCATGCAGCGCCGGGATGGTGACCTCGCCGCCCTCCAGGCCAAATCGCTTGGTGCCGACGTAGCGCTTCTGGCAGAACGCCTCGAACCCCTCCGCCTCCGTCAGCTGCGCCAGGATGGTGCGCTTGGCGGCGGGGTCAAAGCCCTCCGCCCACGGCGCGCCCTCGATCCGGCGCTGGATCCAGTTCTTCTGCTCAGGATCCTGGATATGCATGAACTCGACGCCGATCGGCCCGCAATAGCTGGCGCGGATGATGCCCATGATCTCCCGCACCGTGGCGCTCTCGCGGCCGAGCACGTTGTCGATGAAGATCGGGCGGTCCAGGTCGCCCGGCCCGAAGCCGTAACTGGCCGGGTCAAGCTCGGCATGGGTCTTCGGCAGTTGCAGGCCGAGCGGGTCGAGCTTCGCTTCGAGATGGCCGCGCACGCGGTAGGCGCGGATCAGCATCAGGGCGCGCAAGCTGTCGAGCGCCGCCGCGCGCACCTGCTCCGGGGCGGCTCCCGCCACGCTGTGCGCGGGCGGCGCGGCCGGGTTCTTCGCCACGGGCTTCGCCGGCTCCGGCTCGGCCACATCGAAATGCTGGGGCGCCCAGGACGCGCCGCTGGCGTCCATCAGGATGCCGCGGGCCTCGTCGCTCAGGGCGCCGAACAAGTCGGCGAAACTCGCATCGACGCTGGCCGGGTTGGCGGCCCACCGTGCATACAGGTCGGCGACGAACGCGGCGTTGCCGCCGTTGAATGCTTGGGCGAGCAGGTCTACGCCGGGCATGCATGGTTCCTTATTGACGTCACTGGGCGCCGGGACGCGCCGTTCATGATATAGGCGTGGTTCATCCGCCCCGATGCGCTGTCAGGATTGCCCGCACTGCATGGAAGAACGGCGCACCGGTCGGCGGCGCCTTCAGCCCACCAGCTTGCGGCTCGCGTCGATCAGTTCCTGGACCGAGGCGCAGCTTTTGTCGAACGCCGCCTGCTCGGTGGTATCCAGCGCGATCTCGACGATGCGCTCCACGCCGCCCGCGCCGATCACGACGGGCACGCCGACATACAGGCCGTTCACGCCGTACTGCCCGGACAGATGCGCCGCCGCCGGCAGCACGCGCTTCTTGTCGCGCAGGAAGCTCTCGGCCATGGCGACGGCGCTGGCGGCCGGGGCGTAGAAGGCGCTGCCCTTTTCCAGCAGCTTCACGATCTCCCCGCCGCCATTTGCGGTGCGGGCGACGATGGCGTCGATCTTCTCCTGCGTCGTCCAGCCCATCTTGATGAGGTCCGGCACCGGGATGCCGGCGACGGTGCTGTAGCGCACCAGCGGCACCATGGTGTCGCCGTGGCCGCCCAGCACGAAGGCGGTCACGTCCTCCACCGACACGTTGAACTCGTGCGCCAGGAACAGGCGGAAGCGGCTGCTGTCGAGCACGCCGGCCATGCCGACCACCATGTTGGGCGGCAGGCCCGACTTCTTCTGCATCACCCACACCATGGCATCGAGCGGGTTGGTGATGACGATCACGAAGGCGCCGGGGCAGTGGGTCTTGATCCCGTCCGCGACGGTCGCGATCACCCCGGCGTTCTTGGCCACCAGGTCGTCGCGGCTCATGCCGGGCTGGCGGGGGAACCCGGCGGTCACGATCACCACGTCGGAGCCGGCGATGGCCGCGTAGTCGCTGCCGCCCACCATGTGGCTGTCGAAGCCGTCCACGGGGCCGGACTGCATGATGTCGAGCGCCTTGCCCGCCGCCACGCCGCCGAACACGTCGAACAGCGCGACGTCGCCCAGCTCCTTCAACCCGATCAGGTGGGCGAGCGTGCCGCCGATGTTGCCGGCGCCGATCAGGGCGATCTTATTGCGTGCCATGGAGGGGTTCCTGGTTGGACGGTATGCCGGCGCGTCCAGGCAACCCCAACCAAGCTGCCCGGCGACCTGAGCCCGGTGCGATAACCCATCCCGTGCGGCCAAGCAATACGCGCGGCGCGTCGGAACGCCGGATCAGAACGCGGCTTGGGCCCGCAGCGCCACCGCCTGAACCCGCTGCCCCACCTGCGTCGTGCCCGTGGCGCTCAGCCGGTCCACGTTGATGATGTCGTAGTCGAGCATGAGCCGCAGATGGTCATTCGGATACCAGTTCACGCCCACGGCGTAGGTGTCCTGCGTCCCGCCATACACGCCCCCGGTGCTGGCGGCGGACCGGCCGCGGGTCACCCGGTCGTTCAGGTCAATGTGGCTGTAGCGGGCCACCGCCTCGAACGCGCCGGCGCCGCCGGTGCGGAGGGAGAACGGCCGGGCCGGGTGCGGATTGCCGAAGGCGCCCTCGCTGCTGACGTAGCGCCGGGGCTCGCCGGTGATCACCCAGCTCGCCTCCGCGTAGCCGCCGCTGAACTCCAGCCCCGGCGTCCGCACGGCGGCCCCGCCGTCGGTCCGGTCCACGCCGATGCGGATGTACTCCCCCTGCAGCATGAAGTTGCGCCAGCGCAGCCCGAACTCCGGGCCGTAGGTGTAGGCGCTGCGGGCATTGAGCGCCCCGGTGCTGACCAGGCGGTTCTGGTCGATGCGCAGCTCCGGCCGGTCCTGCACTGTCAGCGTCTGCCCGGTGCTGCTCCGCTGGATGCGGAACGCGTCGGAGGCGGAGAACCCGGCATGCACGTCCAGCTCGTCGGTCGCCACCGGCCGCCCGGCCAGGCGCAGCGTCGCCCCAGTCTGCTGCGGCGTGGCGTTCCCCGCGGTCTGGCTGCCATAGCTGGCGCCGGTCAGGTAGGCCGCGAGGAAATAGCGGTCCCCCGCCCAGCGCGCGCCGACGGCGGAGCGTGCGTCCCCGGCCGCGATGTTGCGCGCCGCCTCGACGATGCTCGGCCGCTCCAGGAACAAGAAATCGTTCGAACTCATGCTGTCCTGCAGCGTCAGCCACGGCTTGAAGTAGCCGCCTGTCAGCGTGAGGGCCTTGATCGGCGCGTAGTTGATGTTCGCCTCGTACAGCGTCGCCGTGCCGTCGGGGGAGCCGCCGAAGTCCGGCGTCACGTTCACCGTGAAATCCTCGTACTTGAACACGAAGGGCAGCCGCGCCCGGCGCAGGTTCTCGCCGAAGCTGTTCAGCCGCGGCACCAGCCGCGTGTCCGGCGTGCGGTTGCCCTGGAAGTAGCCGCCGACGTCGTAGTGCAGCTGCAACCCCACCGCGAGGGAGGTGCGTCCGTCGCTGGATGAGAGGGTCGGCCGGCCCGCCGGGAAGCTCACGCCGCCGGCCTCGGGGGCGGCTGCCGGGGCGCTGGTGGAGGGCGGGGCGACGTTGCTGGACGGCCCGCCCCCGTTGGACCCGGGGCCTGGCGCGCTGGCCTGCTGCGTCCCGCCGGGCGCCCCGGCCTGGCTTGGTGGCGCGCCCGGCTCGGCCGGGCGGGTCCGGGCCTGCCGGGTGGCGCGAAGCTCGGAGTTGCTGGCGTTGAGGTCGCGCCGCACCCGGCCCAGCTCGGCCTGCAAGGCGCGGATCTGCGCCTCGATGGCGGCGAGGCGGGGGTCCTCCTGCGCCAGCGCCGGGGCGGCGGCCGACAGGATGGTGCCGGCCAAAAGGAAACGGACGAAGACTCGAGACATGCTTTACCTGCAATCAGACGCGCGGCGACGTATGGCCCGGGGAGATTAACGGCGGGATTACAATCTGGTGTCGCGGCGATGACGGCGTCGCGCTGCGACCGATCCGCCACACCTCATCACGCGAGACGCGGGTCAGGTGAGATGCGGCAGGCCCAGGTACTCGCGGCTTTGCATCTCCTCCAGCCGGGAGGCGGTGCGCTCGAAGGCTCGGGCGCCCTCCCCCCGCTCATAAAGCTGGTCCGGCGTCGCGTCGGCGCTGGCGACCAGCTTGACCCGGTGGTCATACAGCGCGTCGATCAGCACGATGAAGCGCCGGGCGAGGTCGTAGTTGTCCGGCGAAAGTCGCGGCACGCCGTCCAGCACCAACGCCTGGTAATGCGTCGCCAGCGCCAGGTAGTCCCCGGCGCCCAGCGGCTGCCCGCACAGCGCGTCGAAGTCGAAGCGCGCCACCCCCTGCGCCGCGAGCGGCACGGCGAGGACGCGGCCCATCACCATCAGCCGCTCCGGCCGGGCCTTGGCGCCGGCGGTCAGTTCACGGAACGCCTCGTCCAACGCGCGGTCGGCGCGGTCGTCCACGGGCACATGCCAGGTCGGCATGCCGCGCAGCCGCTGCCGCCGCCAGTCGCGGCTGCCGGCCATGACCAGCACATCCAGATGCCGCTTCAGCAACGCGATGAAGGGCAGGAAGGCGTCGCGCCCGGGCTGCCCGGCGAACAGGTCGTCCGGCCGCGTGTTGCTGGTGGCGACCACGACGACGCCGCGGGCGAACAGCGCCTTGAACAGCCGGCCCAGGATCATGGCGTCGGCGATGTCGTTCACCTGGAACTCGTCGAAGCACAGCAGCGACGCCTCCGCGGCGATCGCCTCGGCGAGTGGCGGGATCGGGTCGTCGGAGTGCGGATCGGCCAGGCGGTGCGGGGCGCGGCGCCAGGCGTAGATGCGCCGGTGCGCCTCCTGCATGAACTCGTGGAAGTGGATGCGGCGCTTGCGCGGCACGTCGGCGGCGTCGAAGAACAGGTCCATCATCATGCTTTTGCCCCGGCCGACGTCGCCGACCAGATAGAGTCCGTGCGGGAAATCCTCGGGCATGTCGTCTCGCCGGCGGAACATGCGGCCGAAGAAGCCAGGCGCGGCCGGCTGTTCCGCCGCATAGCCGCGCAGCCGCATCCAAAGCGCCTGCAGGCGCTCGGCCGCCAGGGCCTGCGCCGGGTCGGTGGTCAGGTCGCCCGCGGCAAGCCGGTCGCGATACGAGGCGAGCGGCCCGCCGGCGGCGGCATCCAAGGGCGGGGTCATGCGATGGCTCCGGGTCGAACGCAGGGATGGGTGCGGCATTAAAGCCACGCATCAAGAAATTGCGAGTTGGTAATCAATCTATAGATTAGGCGGGCCGTTTGTCCGAGAATTGCAACCTCAAGGAGAGACGAGCCATGAAGGTGGTTTTGGCGGCACTCGCATTGGGCGTGACCCTCATCGGCTCGGCCTCCGCGGTCGAATACCGCACTCCGGCGACAAAGCAACTTTTCACCTGCGCGGCGCAGGGCCTGACGCGCGTCTCCGCACGGGTGGTGCCGGAGCGGTGCTGCGATGGCAGCCTGAAATGCGCGCAGTTCCTGGCGACCGGCGGCGTGCTCAAGGCGGTGCGCGACCCGCGCACATGACGCGGCCCGCCATGGCGGTTGAACCGGGAGACCGGTCCGCTTAGGTTCGTTGAATGAACGCACTTGATTATGCGGCCCTTGCCGCCGCACCCGTCGCCGCCGACCCGTTCACCCACGTCGTCGTCCCGCAGTTCGTCCCGGCGCCGATGCTGGGGCAGGTGGTGCAGGGACTGCCGGCCTTGACCAAGGGGGGATCGTTTCCGACCGAGGGCCTGCGCCTCGGCGACGCCGCCCGCGCCCTGATGGCCGAGTTGGAGGGCGAGCGCTTCCGCATGGCGGTCGCCGAGAAGTTCGGCCTGGCCCTGGACGACGCGCCCGTCATGGTCACGCTGCGCGGCCAATCGCGCGAGAAGGACGGCCGCATCCATTGCGACAGCACGGCCAAGCGGGTCACGGTGCTGCTCTATCTCAACCCCGACACCGAAGCCTGGGCCAAGCAGGAGGGCTGCCTGCGGCTGCTGCGCGGCCCCGACGACATCGAGGATTATGCGGTCGAGGTGCCGCCGGTGAACGGCACCCTGCTGGTGTTTCCGAACGGCCCGACCACCTGGCACGGCCACAAGCAGTTCGTCGGCCGCCGCTACGTCATCCAACTGAACTGGATGACGACGGACGACAAGGCGCGGTACGAGTTGCGGCGGCACAAGGTCTCGGCGTTCATGAAGCGGCTGACCCGCGCGGCATAAGGCAATTGGCTGCTGCGCTGACCGAACAACTCGGGCGAATGTGGAACACGGCACGAGAATAGATTTCAATTTGCTCGAACAGCGGGCGCGTCAGTTGAAGGAGGCTTCTCAATGGAAAGAAGCACTCTGCATCTACCTGTTCATGGCAGATGGGGATCCATCTCTCGACGGCGGCTACTTAAGTGAGAGAATCGGTGAGTGCTACGAGGCGCTTCAAGACCCATACTCATACAGACGGCTTGGTTGAATGACCGTCATCCGCCGATGGGTTGCACCCATCCTACGGTATGGATCGCGTAGGATGGGTGAAACCCATCAGCAGCCGCACACAGGTCGATCAATGATGCCGCCCGTATCAGCCCATTATTGGTATGGACGGGCCGTGGAGGAGAACCCCGAAGTACGGACAAAGAGCGTTGCAGCAAGAGAGCGGCTGTCCGACCTTGGCATCGCCGACCTCGTGCCAAAACAGGCATTTCGGGAGGAGTGAAGGACCGTCGCTCGCTTATTCCCGCCGCAGCATGTGGTCGTTGATAAAGCTGCTCAGGCCGCCCGCCACGAAGTCGCGTTTCAACGCGGCCTCATCGTACTCGGTGCGGACCCACTCCATGAACGGCAGGCGGCCCTCGGCCTCTGCAGCGTAGCGCAAGAAAAAGGCGTCGAGCACGCCGGTGCGTGCCCGGCGCCAATGGCCAAACCGCCACGAAAGCTGCTTCGACGCCTCGGCCGCCGTGCCGCCCTCGAACATGATCGCGAGTCCGGAGGCCAAGCCGGCCCGGTCCGCGCCGGACTTGCAATGCATCAGTGCCGGGGTTTGCAGCGTCCGGTAAATGTCGGCGAAGCGCAGGATGCGGTCCCGGTGCGGCGCGCCACGGCTTTCAAACGCCATATCGACATGAACCAGGCCGAGCCGGGCTGCGGCGGCGCGCGACAGGGCATCCGACCCGCATTTCCGCTGCCCGCGCAGGTTGACCAGGGTACGCAGGCCGAACCGCCGGGCCGCCGCCGCCAAATGGCCCGGCGTCGGATGGTTCGACCGGTAGAGCCGCCCCGGAATCACCTCGGCAAAATTGGTCCAGACCGTGCGGAACACCGCATGATCGACCAGAAGGCTGTCCCGCCAAGCGTCGGTGCGGCCGAGCCTCGTGTCCAGCGACCCGTTGAATGCCAATTCGGCCCCGCCCGATCCTCAGCCCTTGCGGTCCACCAGCAGTTGCTTGATCTCACCAATCGCCTTGGCGGGGTTGAGTCCCTTGGGACAGGTCTTGGTGCAGTTCATGATCGTGTGGCAGCGATAGAGCTTGTAGGGGTCCTCCAGCGCGTCCAACCGGTCGCCGGTGTACTCGTCCCGGCTGTCGGCGATCCAACGATAGGCTTGGAGCAGGACGGCCGGGCCGAGATAGCGGTCGCCGTTCCACCAATAGCTCGGGCAGGAGGTGGTGCAGCAGAAGCACAGGATGCACTCCCACATGCCGTCCAGCGCGGCGCGTTCCTCCTTGCTCTGCAGCCGCTCGGCATCCGGCGGCGGCGGCGTGTCGGACTTCAGCCACGGCTCGATGCTGCGAAGCTGGGCGTAAGCCTGGGACAGGTCGGGCACCAGGTCCTTCACCACGGCCATATGCGGCAGCGGGTAGATGCGCACGGCGCCGTTCACCTCGTCATGCGCCTTGAGGCACGCCAGGGTGTTGCCGCCGTCGATGTTCATCGAGCAGCTGCCGCAAATCCCCTCCCGGCATGACCGCCGGAAGGTGAGCGTCGGATCGACCTCGTTCTTGATGTAGATCAGCGCGTCCAGCACCATCGGCCCCACCTTGTCTAGGTCGAGCTCGTAGGTGTCGATGTGCGGGTTGGCGCCGTCGTCGGGGTTCCAGCGATAGACCCTGAACTCCTTGGTCCGGGTCGCGCCGGGTGCAGCCTTGTAGGTCTGCCCTTGCCCGATCTTGCTGTTCTTGGGCAGCGTGAAGGTGGCCATCGTTTCTGCTTCTCTCGCCTAGTAGACGCGCTTCTTGGGGGGAAACACGGAGACCTCGTTGGTCAGCGTCTGCATCTTCACCTCGCGGTAGCCCAACTCCACCTTGCCCTGCGTGTCGCACCAGGCGAGGGTGTGCTTCATCCACTCTCCGTCGTCGCGGTCGGGGAAGTCGTCATGGGCGTGGGCGCCGCGGCTTTCCTGACGGTTCTCGGCGCTGACCATCGTGGTCATGGCGTTGCCCATCAGGTTGTCGAACTCCAGCGCCTCCACCAGGTCGCTGTTCCAGATCAGCGAGCGGTCGCTCACCTGCATGTCGGCCATGCCGGACCAGAGGCCCTGCATCTTCGACACGCCCTGCTTGAGGCTCTCGCTGTTGCGATACACGGCGGCGTGCGACTGCATGACCTTCTGCAGTTCGAACCGCATGGCGGAGACCTTGGTGCCGCCGCTCGCGTTGCGGGTGCGGTCGAAGCGGTCGAGCGTCGCCTCCCCGGCGCGCGTCGGCAACGGCGCCTGGCTGGCACCGGGCTTGATGATCTCGGCCGCCCGGTGCGCGGCGGCGCGGCCGAACACCACGAGGTCCAGCAGCGAGTTGGTGCCGAGCCGGTTCGCGCCGTGCACCGACACGCAGGCGGCCTCGCCCACCGCCATCAGGCCGGGCACCACGGCGTCCGGATCGCGCGCGGTCGGGCGCAGCACCTCGGTCCGGTAGTTCGTCGGCACGCCGCCCATGTTGTAGTGCACGGTCGGCAGCACCGGGATCGGCTCCTTGGTCACATCGACGCCCGCGAACACCTTGGCGGTCTCGCTGATGCCCGGCAGGCGCTCATGCAGCAACTCGGCGCCCAGGTGCTCAAGGTGCAGGTGAATGTGGTCCTTGTTGGCGCCCACGCCCCGCCCGGCGTTGATCTCCAGCGTCATGGACCGCGACACCACGTCGCGGCTCGCCAGGTCCTTGGCGGTCGGCGCATAGCGCTCCATGAACCGCTCGCCCTCGGAGTTGGTGAGGTATCCCCCCTCCCCGCGCGACCCCTCGGTGATCAGGCAGCCGGAGCCGTAGATGCCGGTCGGGTGGAACTGCACGAACTCCATGTCCTGCATCGGGATGCCGGCGCGGATCGCCATGCCGTTGCCGTCGCCGGTGCAGGTGTGCGCGCTGGTGCAGCTGAAATACGCCCGGCCATAGCCGCCCGTGGCGAGCACGACGGTCTGCGCGCGGAAGCGGTGCATGGAGCCGTCCTCCAGGCACCAGGCCATGACGCCGCGGCAGGCGCCCTCCTCGTCCATGATGAGGTCAAGTGCAATGTACTCGACGAAGAACTCGACCTCATGCTTCAGGCTCTGCTGATACAGCGTGTGCAGGATCGCGTGGCCCGTGCGGTCGGCGGCGGCGCAGGCGCGCATCGCCGGGGTCTTGCCGTACTCCTTCATGTGCCCGCCGAACGGGCGCTGGTAGATGCGGCCATCCTCGGTCCGGCTGAACGGCACGCCGTAGTGCTCCAGCTCATAGACGGCGGGGATCGCCTCGCGGCACATATACTCGATGGCGTCCTGGTCGCCCAGCCAGTCGGACCCCTTCACGGTGTCGTACATGTGCCAGCGCCAGTCGTCCTCGCCCATGTTGCCCAGCGCCGCGCCAATGCCGCCTTGCGCCGCGACCGTGTGGCTGCGGGTCGGGAACACCTTGGTCAGGCACGCGGTGCGCAGCCCGGCGGCGCCCATCCCGAGCGTCGCCCGCAACCCGGCGCCGCCCGCGCCCACCACGACGACATCATAGGTGTGGTCGATGACATTGTAGGCCCGGGCCGATGGCATGGTGATCGCGTTCATTTGGCTCGCCTCAGAAGAGATATCAGTCGATATGGAGTCGAACGTGGATTAGGCCAGCCATCCGTTAGGCCAGCGCCAGCTTCAGCACCGCAATGCTGGCCAGCAATCCCAGCACGAGCGAGACCGCCTTGGCGCCCAGGATCATCAAGGCCATCTGCCATTTGTTGGCGACGTAATCCTCGCAGATGACCTGCAGGCCCAAATGCATGTGCTGAAACGTGATGACGATCAGCACCAGCAGCAGGGTGGCGTTGATGGGGTTGCTGACCCACGCCGCGACGCTGGGCTGCGACGCGCCCACCAGATGCAGCATCGCGTAGATGAACCACAGGGTGAGCGGCACCAGCGCGATGCTGGTGATCCGCTCGGTGCGCCAATGCCCGACTCCCGAGTGCCCGGCGCCGACGCCGCGCGCCCGGCCCAGCTGGCTGCGGCGCACATTGATGGAGATGTCTTCCCGCATCGCTCAGCCCCTCACAGCAGCCAAAGGCCGATGGCCCAGACCAGGACGCTGCTGACCACCGTGGCGATGACCACGGCCCAGCCGCTCGCGTAGGTCTGCGGCAGGTCGAAGCCGAAGCCGGCGTCCCAGGCCAGATGCCGGATGCCGTTGAAGAAGTGGAAGAACAGCGACGCCGTCCAGCCGAACAGCACGAACAGCCCGACCGGCGAGGCGATGAAGCCCTGCACGGTCGCGAACGCGCCCGGCCCGCTGGCGGCGGCCACCAGCCACCACACCAGCAACAGGGTGCCGACGGAGACGGCGATCCCGGTCACCCGGTTCATGATCGACAGGATCGACGTGATCTGCGGCGCGTAGATCTGCAGATGCGGCGACAGCGGGCGGCGCACCGTCTTGCCCTCGCTGGTATACGCCACCATCAGCGCGTCCCGGACATCCTTCATAATGCGGCCATGGGGTGGTCAGCTCCGAGCGATAGAATGCGTGTTCCTATGGCCTGAGGTGGGCAGGGTCAACGGATGGTCAACCGAGCGCCGCCGCCACGGCAAGGCTGCGACTTCGGCCAGAGCGCAAACGGGGCCACGGGCCAAGGCTACGATGCTCACCTCTGCTTCAACAAACAGGGCACGCCGGATCGTCATTGGCCCCTCAATGCGCGCTGTTGGTCTTGAGCAGTTCCCTCGCGGTCCAACCGCTGTTCGGCGTCCGGTGTGTCGCCTCAGCTGTTATAGATGCCCTAAGCACGGAAGGCGCCGCGCTCGAGTGTCATGAGACGGGAACCCTGCACTGGGTAGTGCCCTGCCTCCCTCGTGTAGGTCATAGCAACGTCCCTTGACCACGTAGTATGGCCCGTCACGCATTGCCCGGCCCTCGCGGCCGGCTCGCCAGGTGCCATGCCCGGCTGCGTCCCGGCCGCAGCATGAGTCGTCTCGCGATGGGCCTCGATCCGGTGCGAGTGGGTGTCGCCTCCCTTGGGCTTGGCCGTGCCGCGCCCTTTCTCGCGCCAGGCCCGCATCCAGGTGATCACCGTCGCGAGGTCCTCGCCATCCTTGCTGGCGTCCAACCCAGCCAACAGGGCGGATCAGACCACGCTTGCATCGGGCAACCGTCGCGATGTGGATCGAGCGGAGAATACTCTAATCATGCGATATTACCTCTTTCATGGTTCTGGAAACTACCATGAAATCGGCACCAGTACTTGGTTCAACTATAGACAAAATTAGATCACTGCTAACTATATTGGCCATCCAAAAATCAATTTGACTTGTGGGTAAGCTGGGCATCTGATTATCGTTGCGAACCATGCTGTATAATGTTTTTAAAATCTCGTTGTAGTTTATAGATTCTGTTAACGTGCTCCTTATTCTATAAACAACATTTTGTTTCTACATTCCATCAATACGATAAAACTTGCAGCCTGGAAAAAGGATTGTGCTTTCTATACCATTCATCAGCTTGAAAGATAATTCAAGTCCATTCTCTAAATCGGAGCATTTTAGTCCTATTAAGTCAGCATCATGATATTTAGAAAGTTGGATTTTGTTTGACATGACTATATGCTGCCAATGATTAAAAATTGTCTGGGACAGCAATACCTGGTCCACGCATACCATCAAGCCAGATGTGCATGTGCGGCCGTATGCCGTCATGTGGATGATCGTAGTCCAAGTCTAAAGCTGGCTTTCCACTAGGATCAAATAAACGCATTTGAGCACTACCAGGATTTACATACCAAGTATTTGGATCGGCTGAGTTCGATATTTTAGCTAAGACAACTAAGTCTTGGTGTTGAACTTGGCCATCAGCGGCTGGCACGCCAAATAGGCTGGGTGTAAGGCCATCGAACGAAGCGCTGTTCGCGGCAGGGAGCAAGTGGCCCGCCCCGGTCGCGTTCGCATTGCTGGCGAGGGCAGGAGCTCCAGCGCCGCTCCGGTTCGGGGGATCGTTGCCGGGTCGCTGCTACCGACCACGGCCTGCAACCCATCTGCCTGCGCCCCCACGCCGACTCCACATACAAAACCTGCTGCGGCCCTGAAGCCTCGCTCCTGTCGGTCAGGCCGCCTGCTTGAGCAACCCCTGGGCCACCACAACCTCCGCAATCTGCACCGCGTTCAGCGCGGCGCCCTTGCGCAGGTTGTCCGACACGCACCAGAACGACAGCCCGTGCTCCACCGTCGGATCGCGGCGGATGCGGCTCACGAACACCGCGTCCTCCCCGGCGCAATCGGCGGGCGTGATGTAGCCGCCGTCGTCGCGTGTATCCATCACCACAACACCGGGCGCCTCGCGCAGGATGGCGCGGGCGTCGGAGGCGGACACAGCCTCATGGAACTCGACGGTCACGGCCTCGCTGTGGCCGATGAACACCGGCACCCGCACGCAGGTCGCCTGCACCAGGATGTCGGACCCCAGGATCTTCCGCGTCTCCACCGCCATCTTCCACTCCTCCTTGGTGGAGCCGTCCTCCATGAACTTGTCGATGTGCGGGATGCAGTTGAAGGCGATGGGCTTGGTGAACTCCTGCGCGGTCACCGGGTCGTTCACGTACATGGCGCGGGACTGCGCCCACAGCTCGTCCATGCCCTCCTTGCCGGCGCCGGACACGGATTGATAGGTCGAGACCACGACGCGCTTGATGCGGAACCGGTCGTGCAACGGCTTCAACGCCACCACCATCTGGATCGTCGAGCAGTTCGGGTTGGCGACGATGCCGCGGCGGATGCGGCGCAGCGCCTCCGGGTTCACCTCCGGCACCACCAGCGGCACGTCGTGCTCCATGCGGAACTGGCTGGTGTTGTCGATCACCAGGCACCCGGCGGCGGCGGCGCGCGGCGCGTGCACGGCGGACACGCTGGCGCCGGGGCTGAACAGCCCGATGTCCCAACCGGCGAAGTCGAACGTGTCAAGGTTCTTGACCTTCAGCACGGATTTGTCGCCAAAGCTGACCTCCTGCCCAGCGGACCGGGCGGAAGCGACGGCGGCGACCTCCGTGACGGGGAAGTCCCGCTCGGCCAAGGTCTTCAGGATCTCGCGCCCGACTGCTCCGGTGGCGCCGACAACCGCGACCCGATAGCCCATCATTCAACCCCTGCCTGTTTGTATCTTAACCAGAACGAAGCAGCAGGATAACGCAGCGCGGGCGGCGAAGGAACCGGTTATTCCCCGGCGAAGGGCTGCAACGCTTCCTGGTACAGGCCGGTGCGCGCCGCGCCGTTCGCGTCCACGACGCCGCGATACATGCCGCGCGTGTTGAACGGCAGCGCCACGCGCCCGGAGCGGTCCACCGCAATGAGGCCGCCGGTGCCGCCGATTGCCCCCAGCGCCGCCATCACCGCCGCCGTGGCGGCGTCGAGGTCCTCGTGCGCCAGCCGCAGCCGCGCGGACACCTCATGCCCGGCGGCGATCCGGATGAAGCTCTCGCCATGGCCGGTCGCCGACACGGCGCAGGCCGCGTCCGCCCAGGTGCCGGCGCCGGCGAGCGGCGTGTCGCCGACCCGCCCGGGCAGCTTGCCGGTCATGCCGCCGGTGCTGGTCGCGGCAGCCAATCGCCCGGCGCCGTCCAGCGCCACAGCCCCCACCGTGCCATGGCGGTCGGCGTCATCGAGGTTGGAGCTGAAGTCCGCCTCGGCCGCGAGCATTGCCCGCAGGGCCTCCCGACGCCGGGGCGTGTCGAAATACTCAGGCTCGGCGAACGCCAGCCCCTGGGCGCGCAGGAAGTCGAGCGCGCCGGGGCCGGCCAGCAAGACGTGCGGCGACCGCTCCATGACCGCGCGTGCCGCCAGCACGGGGTTGCGCGGCCCGCAAAGGCCGGCGACGGCGCCCACGGCCAAAGTCGCGCCGTCCATCACCGCCGCGTCCATCTCGTGCCGGCCGTCACGGGTGAACACCGCGCCACGGCCGGCGTTGAACAGCGGGTCGTCCTCCAGCGCGACGACGGCGGCGGTCACGGCCTCCATCGCCGGGCCGCCCGCCGCAAGGACCGCGTGCCCGGCCATCAGGGCGCGATGCAGCCCGGCGCGGTGGGCGTGCTCGGCGTCCAGGTCCATGCCGCCGGGCTGCATGGTGCCGGCGCCGCCGTGGATGGCAAGGATGGGGGTCATGCCACGGTTTGACACGCGCCGCCGGGCCGGCACAAGGTCCGCGACCAAGATTCGAGGGTGCCCATGGACCCCAGGCGGTCGTCGCACAGCGTGGAGCGCAACCGCGAGCCGATCCTCGCGGCGCTGCGCCCGCTTCTGCCGCCCACCGGACTGGTGCTGGAGATCGCCAGCGGCAGCGGCGAGCATACGGCGCATTTCGCGGCGGCGCTGCCGGGCCTGGTGTTCCAGCCGAGCGACCCCCATCCGGAGGCGCAGGCCAGCATCGACGCCTGGTGCGGCGGCCTGCCGAACGTGCGCCCGGCGCTCGGTCTGGACGCGGCTGCGCCGGATTGGCCCGCCGTGCGGGCCGATGCCGTGCTGTGCGTGAACATGATCCACATCGCGCCCTGGGCGGCGGCGCAGGGATTGGTCGCCGGCGCCGGCCGCGTCCTGCGCCCGGGCGGGCTGCTGGTGCTATACGGGCCGTTCCTGCAAGACGATGTTCCCACCGCTCCGAGCAACACGGCGTTCGACGCGGGCCTCCGCGCGCGCGACCCGGCCTGGGGTCTGCGCCGGCTGGAGGACCTGGCGGCCTTGGCGGCAGCGGCCGGATTCGGGCCGCCGGCCGTCACGGCGATGCCCGCCAACAACTTGCTGGTCGCGTTCACGGCCTCGCGGGGTTAGGCCCGGCTCAGCACCTCCGGCGCGGTGTGTTGGGCGAGGACGGCGCGGGCGCGGGCGTGGTCAAGCTGACCTTCCCACCGGGCGACGAAGATGGTGGCGACGGCGTTGCCGAACAGGTTGGTGATGGCCCGCGCCTCCGACATGAAGCGGTCGATGGGGAACACCAGCGCGATGGACTCGACGGGGATCTTGCCAGCCAGCGTGCCGAGCGTCGCCGCCAGCGTGATGAAGCCGCCGCCCGTGACCGCCGCGGCCCCCTTCGACGTCAGCAGCAGGACCAGCAGGATGCCGCCCCACTCCGCGGGGCTGAGCGGGATGTTGAGCGCCTGCGCGATGTAGGCGATGGCCATGGTGAAGTAGATGCTGGTCCCATCGAGGTTGAAGGCATAGCCGAGCGGCACGACGAGCCCCACCAGCGGGCGGGAGCAGCCGAGGGCCTCAAGCTTCTCCATCAAGGTCGGCAGCGCCGCCTCGGAGGAGGAGGTGCCGAGCACGATGAAGAACTCCTCCTTCAGATAGCGCAGCAGTTGGAACAGGCTGAGGCGGCAATACGCCATGACGGCGGTCAGCACGACGAACACGAACAGGATGCAGGTCGCGTAGAAGGCGAGCATCAGGTACACCAGGTTGCCGAGCGTGCCGATGCCGTAGCGGCCGATGGCGAAGGCCATGGCGCCGAACGCCCCCAGCGGCGCCACGCGCATGATGAGCGAGACCATGCCGAAGAACGCGGCGTTGGCCTGATCCAGGCCGCGGACCAGGCCCGACGCCCGCTCCCCCATCTTGGCGAGCGCCACGCCGAACAGCACGGCGAAGAACAGCACCGGCAGGATGTCGCCCTTGGCGAAGGCGTTGAAGATCTGGTCCGGGATGATGTTGATGAGGAACTCGGTGGTGGTCGGGCTGGCTTTGGGGTCGATGTAGCGCGCGACCGAACCGGCGCTGAGGCTCTTGGGATCGGCGTTCACGCCGGCGCCCGGAGCGACGAAATGCCCGACGAACAGGCCGATCAGCATGGCGGCGGTCGTCAGCACCTCGAAGTAGAGGATGGCCTTCAGGCCGATGCGCCCGACGCCCGCGGTGCTGGTCAGCTTGGCGATGCCGACGACGACGGTGAGGAAGATGATCGGCGCGATCAGCATCCGGACCAGCCGGACGAAGGCGTCGCCCAAAGGCTGCATCTGCACGGCAAGCTCGGGATAGTAGTGTCCCAGCGCCACGCCGGCGGCCACGGCCGCCAGGACCTGGATGTAGAGTGATTTTGACCCTGTGACGACCATGCGACGTTCCCTCGACCGTGCCTGGCGATACCGGATGCGTGCGGGGTTGGCGACCCTTTTTAACGCGGGCCCGGCCGGGTAGGCTGCGGCGTCGCAACGCCAGGATGCCATCATGCCCGATCACGTCCCCGATCACGTCATCGCTCCGCCCGCCCAGGCCGCCGTGCCGGTCGTCGGGGGCGGCAGCTTTCCGGTGCGGCGCGTCTACTGCGTCGGCCGCAACTACGCGGAGCATGCGCGGGAAATGGGCCACGACCCGGACCGCGAACCGCCCTTCTTCTTCATGAAGCCTGCCGACGCCCTGGTGACCGGCGGCAAGGACATGCCGTATCCCAGCATGACCACGGACCTGCATCACGAGATGGAACTGGTCGTGGCACTCGGCTCCGGCGGCACGGAAATCGCGGAGGCCGGGGCGATGCGCCACGTCTGGGGCTACGCGGCTGGGCTCGATATGACCCGGCGCGACCTGCAGGACATGGCGAAGACGGCGCGCCGTCCCTGGGACATGAGCAAGGGCTTCGACCACTCGGCGCCCATCGGCGACATCGTTCGGGCCGAAGGGGTGACGCCGGGCCGCATCGAGTTGCGGGTGAACGGCACCGTGCGGCAATCCAGCGACGTCGGGAAGCTGATCTGGAGCATCCCGGAGACGATTGCCTACCTGTCGAAGCTGGTCCGGCTCGAAGCCGGCGACCTGATCTTCACCGGCACGCCCGAAGGGGTCGCGTCAGTGCAACGCGGCGACCTCCTGGAAGGCATGGTGGAGGGCGTCGGCAGCGTGCGGGTCGGCGTCGCTTGAAGGCGAAGGCCGGATCACGGGATCCGGCCACTCGACTTAGCGAGGATAATAGCCCGGCGCGTAGTAGCCGGGCGCGGGATAGGCCGGCGCCGCATAGACCGGGGCCGGGTAGTAAACCGGCGGCGGCGCGTAAACGACGGGCGGCGGCGCATAGTAGCGCGGCGCGCCAGCGATCACGGCGCCCAAGCCAAGTCCCAGCACGGCCCCGCCAATGAGCGGGCCGACGCCGAAGCCGCGATGGCCATACCCGTATCCGCCGCGATAACCGCCATAGCCGCGGCTGTAATACTGGGCATTCGCCACGGTGGGCGCGAGCGCCATGGTGGCGAGGATGGGAAGCGTCAAAAGGAAGCGACCGGTGCGGGTCATGCTAACACCTGAAGTTCGTGACGGGGCCTGACACCCCAACACTCCATAACCTAGGCGGCATGCATGGCAATTTTAAGGCGGGAGTGAAAAGAGAATCCGTGCCCGCCGGCCCGCCATCCACAGTCTCGGTTCAACCCCGGAGCTTGCCGAGCTGCTCCAGCATTGCACCCTCCGTCAGGATTTGCGGCAGCACGAAGGGGGCGGCTGAACCCGGGGGGTAGAGCACATATAGCGGCACGCCGTCCCGGGCGTGCCCGCGCAGGAACGCCGTGATCTCCGCATCCCCCCGAGTCCAGTCGCCCTTCAGGTAGGCGACGCGGTGATCGGCAAAGGCCCGGCGCACGCTGGCCGGCGAAAGCGCCACGCGCTCGTTCACCAGGCAGGTCACGCACCAGGCCGCGGTCATGTTCACGAATACCGGGCGGCCCTCCTCGCGAAGTGCGGCCAGCCGTGCGGCGGAGAACCGCTCCGTGCCCTCGGCCGCGGCCTGGGCGGGCGCTGGGGGCGCCGCGCCGATGCCGGCCAGCACGGCGGCGGCGGCCAGCACCGCCGCCAGCGCCACCCCGCCGCCCAGCCGCCGCCCGCGGCCCCCCGCCGCCTGCGCCAGGCCCAGCGACCAGGCGGCGAGCGCCACCAGCACCAGGCCCACGCCCGTCGCCAACACGCCGTCGGACCCGGCCTGCAGGCTGACGACCCAGACCAGCCAGGCCGCGGCCCCATACATCGGGAAGGCCAGCGCGCCCCGCAGCACGTCCATCCAGGGGCCGGGCCGCGGCAGGAGGCGCGCCATGCCGGGCAGCACCGCGAGGGCGGCGTAGGGTGCGGCAAGGCCCAGCCCCATCGCCAGGAACACCGCGAGCGTCACCGCCGGCGGCGCGGCCAGCGCGGCTGCGATGGCCGCCCCCATGAACGGCGCGGTGCACGGCGTCGCCACCAGGACCGCCAGCAGCCCGGTGAAGAAGCTGCCGGCGTGCCCGCCCTGCGCCGCCAGCCCCTGGCCGGCCCCGGCCAGCCGGGCGCCGACGCCGAACACGCCCGACAGGTTCAGCCCGACGCCGAACAGCACCCAGGCCAACGCGGCCACGAACGCCGGCGATTGGAATTGGAACCCCCAGCCCACGGCGCCGCCCGCCGCCCGCACGCCGGCCAGCGCCGCGCCCAGCGCGCCGAACGCCAGCAGGACGCCCAAGGTGTAGGATAGGGCATGCCCCCGCACCGCCCCACGCTCGGCGCCGGACAGGCGGGCGATGCCCATCGCCTTCATTGCCAGCACCGGGAACACGCAAGGCATCAGGTTCAGGATCAGCCCGCCGAGCGCCGCCAGCAGCAACGTCCGCAGCAGCGGCGCGGGGGCCGCCGCCGCCGGCCCGGGGGCCGCATCCACCTGGAGCGCGCTCTCCTGTCCGCCAGGGTCCTGCAGCACGACGACGCCGGCCAGGGACCCGGTGCCGGGCGCGGTCTTGAGCGCCAGGGCGACCACGCCCTCCTGGACGGTGAGCGGCTGCGGCGCCGCAGGCTCGACCATGTCCGCCGTGGCCGGGAAGAACCAGGCGTCGCGCACCGTGGCGGCCGACAGCCCGGCCCCGGCGAGGGACAGCGTGCCATCCGGGGCGATCCGGGCCTCGAACGGCGACGGGCGCGGGATGCTGGCGGCCGCGGCGGCGAACCACGGCGCCTCGGCGGACAGGGCCGGGGCGCCGGAGGGCAGGTCCAGGGTGAAACGGCCCTCCTCCGGCACGCAGATGCGCTCGCAGACCAGCCAGGTGGCCGCCGCCTCGATCCGCAGCGGCCCGGCGCCGGGCGTCACGACGAGCGGCAGCAGCACCTCGCCCGTGTAGCCGTAGGTCATCAGCGGACCCTCCGGCATCCGGCGCGGCGTCGGCCAGGCCATCGGCCCGGCGCTGGCGCCGTCCGGCAGCGTCAGCGTCAGGTCCGGCGGCGCCCCGGCATCGCCCGGGTTCTGCCAATAGGTGTGCCAGCCCGGCGCGATCCGCAGCCGCAGCCCCACATGCAGCGGCGTGCCGGGCGCCGCCGCGTCCGTGTCGGAGACCAGCGTGGCCGTGAGGCGCGGACTCGACACGGCCGCGCTCTCCATCGCCTGCGCGGCGGGCCCATACGCGGCGGGCGCCAGCATCGCGGTCAGCAGCGCCAGCACCGTTCCGGCACGGATCATCCAGTCCTCCTCGCCATCGCCTGGCCCCACATCTTCTTATAAGGAGCGGCTTCCCCGTCTGCCAGAAGGTCCCCGCCCATGCTCCCTGCCCTTCCCGTCGCCGAGGCGCTGCCGGCCCTGCTGGATAGCCTGGCGCGCCGGCCCAATGCCGTGCTGGTCGCCCCGCCCGGCGCCGGCAAGACCACGACCGTGCCCCTGGCGCTGATGGACGCCGCATGGCGCGGGGACGGGCGCATCCTGGTGCTGGAACCGCGCCGCCTGGCCGCCCGTGCCGCCGCCGCCCGCATGGCGTTCCTGATCGGGGAGCCGGTCGGCCAGACGGTGGGCTACCGCACCCGGCTCGACAGCGCCATCTCCGCCGCCACGCGGATTGAGGTCATCACCGAGGGCCTGCTGGTCCGCCGCCTGCTCGGCGACCCGGCGCTGGACGGCGTCGCCGCCGTGCTGCTGGACGAGGTGCACGAACGCGCGCTGGAGGCCGACCTCGCCATGGCGCTCTGCCTCGACCTGCAGCGCGTGCTGCGGCCGGAGCTGCGCCTGCTCGCCATGTCCGCCACGCTCGACGGGGCGCGGCTGTCCACGCTGCTGGACGGCCCGGTGATTGAGAGCGCCGGGCGCATGTTCCCGGTCGATGTGCGCCACGCCGCCCGCGACGTGGCGGACGTGCGCGACCTGGCCGACGCGACGGCCCGGGCGGTCCGGGCGGCGCTCCTGGAGCATGAGGGCGACATCCTCGCCTTCCTGCCGGGCATGGGCGAGATCCGCCGGGCGGAGTCGGCGCTCGCCGGGTGCGGCGCGCTGGTGCTGCCGCTGCACGGCGACCTGCCGCCTGCGCAGCAGGACCTGGCGCTGCGCCCGGCCGAGGGCCGCCGGGTGGTGCTGGCGACCAGCATCGCCGAGACCTCGCTGACCGTGCCGGGCGTGCGCATCGTGGTGGACGGCGGCTGGCGCCGCGCGCCGCGGCTCGACCCCGCGACCGGCCTGACCCGGCTTGCCACGCTCCGCATCAGCCGCGCCGCCGCCGACCAGCGGGCCGGCCGGGCCGGGCGGGAAGCGCCGGGGGTGGCGATCCGGCTATGGACCACGGCGCTGCATCGCGGCCTGCCTCCCTACGACCGGCCGGCGATCCTGGAGGCGGAGCTGTCGGGCCTGCTGCTCGACTGCGCCGCCTGGGGCACGGCACCGGGCGACCTGCCGTTCCCCGACCCACCGCCCGCCGGGGCGCTGGCCGCGGCGGGCGCGCTGCTGGCCGGGCTGGGCGCGGTCGATGCGGCCGGGCGCATCACGCCGCAGGGGCGGCGCATGGCGGCGCTCGGCGCGCACCCCCGGCTGGCGGCGATGATGCTGTCGGCCGAGGGTCCCGGCCCGGCGGCGCTGGCGGCGGACCTCGCGGCGCTGCTGGAGGAGCGCGACCCACTGCGGGGCCGCGACGCGCCGGCCGACCTGCAACTGCGGCTCGACGCGCTGGCCGGGGGCCCGAACGGCGCAAGTGGGGGCGACGTGGACCGCGGCGCCGTCAGCCGCATCCGGCAGCAATCCGCCGCCTACCGCCGCCGCCTCGGCACGAGGGAGGGCGCCGCCGGCGATCCCGGCCCACTGCTCGCGGCGGCGTTCCCGGACCGGATCGCGCAGCGGCGGGGCGAGCCGGGGTCGTTCCGCCTGTCCGGCGGCGGCGGCGCCCGGCTGCCGCGCAACGACCGCCTGGCCGACGCGCCGCTGCTGGTGGTGGCCAGCCTCGACCTCAAGGCGTCCGCCCGCATCCGCCTCGCCGCCCCCCTCGACCCGGCCGCCCTGCCGCCCAGCGTCGAGGCGCAGGTGACGGAGACCGTCGAGAGCGGCTTCGACTCGGCCTCCGGCGCGGTGCTGTCCCGACGCCGGCGCCGGCTGGGGGCGCTGGTGCTGGAGGACCGCACCGTCGCCGCCGACCCGGCCGCCACCGCCGCCGCGCTGGCCGAGGCGGTCGGCCGCCGCCTCGACGCGCTGCCTTGGACCGACACCGCCCGGCAGTTGCAGGCCCGTGCCGCCCGGCTGCGGGAGCTGGACCCGGACACCCCCGACCTGTCCGACTCCGTGCTGGCCGCGGGCGTGGCGCAATGGCTCGCACCGCATCTGCTGGGGCTGTCGCGCTTGGCGGACGTGGCGAACCTCGACCTGCATGGCATCCTGCGCGGCGTGCTGGGCGGGCAGCGCGCGGCGCGGCTGGACCGGGACCTGCCGACGCACCTGGCGTTGCCGGGCGGGCGGGCCGCGGTGGACTACGCGCAGCCGGTGCCGCTGGCGAGCGCGCGGGCGCAGGCGTTCTACGGCCTGGCGGCGACGCCGAGCCTGGCGGGCGGGCGGGTGAAGCTGCAACTGGCGCTGCTGTCCCCCGCCGGGCGGCCCATCGCGATCACCGCCGACCTCGCGGGCTTCTGGCGCGGCGCCTGGGCCGACGCCCGCAAGGACATGCGCGGCCGTTATCCCCGGCACGACTGGCCGGAACGGCCCTCTGGCGATTGAGCTTTTGCAACGGGCGCTTTCGCCCCATCTTAGCTCCAGAGTCGTTTTCAAGGAGCCTCTCATGAAAACCGGCATTTGCGCTGCCCTGGCTGCGACGGCGCTCGTGCTGTCCGGTTGCTCGAACGATCCGGCCCGGGCCGAGTCGCTGAACCCGCTCCGCGCCGCGGGCACCGCGCCGCTGAGCTTCGCGCCGCTGGTGAAGCGTGTGGTGCCGGCCGTGGTCAACATCGCGGTGACGGAGGGACGCAGCCCGACCGACATCGCCGCCATGCCGCCGGAACTGCGCGGCACGCCGTTCGAGCGGCAGTTCCGCGAGCGGTTCCGCAGCCGGCGGGAGCAGGTGCTGGGCGCAGGCTCGGGCTTCATCATCGACCCGAGCGGGGTGATCGTCACCAACAACCATGTCGTCGGCCGCGCCGACCGCATCACCGTGGCGCTGTCGGACGGGACCGAGCTGCCGGCGCGGCTGATCGGCTCGGACGACCTGACGGACATCGCGGTGATCCGGGTGAGCAGCCCGACCCCGCTCCCCTTCGTGAAATGGGGCAACAGCCGCGCAGTGGAGGTCGGCGACTGGATCCTGGCGGCCGGCAACCCGTTCGGGCTGGGCAGCTCGGTCACCGCGGGGATCGTGTCGGCGCGCGGGCGGGACATCGGCGCCGGGCCGTTCGACGACTTCCTGCAGATCGACGCGCCGATCAACCCCGGCAACTCCGGCGGCCCGACCTTCAACCTGGACGGCGAGGTGATCGCGGTGAACACCGCCATCGTCTCGCCGACCGGCGGATCGGTCGGCATCGGCTTCGCGGTGCCGAGCGAGATCGCGATCCGCATCGTGGCGGATTTGCGGGACAAGGGGCGGATCGACCGCGGGTGGCTCGGCGTGTCCGTGCAGGACGTCCCGAGCCGGGCCACGAACAGCGGCGTGGAGATTGCGGGCATCGACCGCACCGGCCCCGCGGCGCGCGCCGGCCTGCGGCCCGGCGACGTGGTGCTGGCGGTGAACGGCGAGCGGGTGGACAGCGCCCGCAGCCTGATCCGCGCCGTCGCCGCCGTCCAGCCCGGCAGCGCCGTCAAGCTGTTCGTGCGCCGCAGCAACCAGAGCTTCGAGCTGCCGGTCACGGTCACCCGCCGCGTCCAGGAGGCGCCGAGCTGAGCCATGCGCATCCTGGTGGTCGAGGACGACACCGAAGTGGCGGGCTTCGTGATGAAGGGCCTGCGGGAGGCCGGGCATGAGACGGCGCAGGCCGGCAACGGCGTGGACGGCCTGTCCCTCGCCACCCGGGAGCCGTTCGACGCCATCATCCTGGACCGCATGCTGCCCGGCGGGCTGGACGGCCTGCGCGTGCTGGAGACGCTGCGCGCCCAGGACAACCAGACCCCGGTGCTGTTCCTGTCGGCCATGGTCGGCGTGGATGACCGCGTGCGGGGCCTGCAGGCCGGCGGCGACGACTACCTGACCAAGCCGTTCGTGTTCAGCGAGCTGCTTGCCCGGGTCGAGGCGCTGATGCGCCGGGGCCGCCCGGCGCAGGGCGCCACGCGGCTCGCGGTCGGCGACCTGGAGATGGACCTGCTGTCCCGCACGGTGCGCCGACGCGGGCGCAAGATCGACCTGCAGCCGCGGGAGTTCCGCCTGCTGGAGTTCCTGATGCGGCACGCCGGGCAGGTGGTGACCCGCACCATGCTGCTGGAGGGCGTCTGGGACTACCATTTCGACCCGCTGACCAACGTGATCGACGTGCACGTGTCCCGGCTGCGCCAGAAGATCGACAAGCCGTTCGACGCCGCCTCCATCCAAACCGTGCGCAGCGCCGGCTACATGCTGCGCGCCGAGTAGCCCCGGTGCGGCCCAACGTCGCCGGGCTGCGCCGCGTGTCGCGCTCGGCAGGCGTCCGCCTGGCGCTGGCCTATGCCGGGCTGTTCGCGTTGAGCGTGCTGACGTTGATGCTGTTCCTGTGGTGGGCCACCATCGGCCTGCTGAACGGCCAGGTGGACGCCACCATCCGCGCCGACGCGCAGCTTCTGTCCAATCGGTGGCAGGATGGCGGCAGCGCGGCGCTGCTGGCGAACATCGAAACGCGCCTGGCCGGCGACGCCGACGACGACGCCGTCTATCTCCTGCTCGACCCGTCGGGGGAGCGCCTGGGCGGGAACCTTCCGGCGTGGCCTGCGGAGGTGGCGAAGGAGGGCGTCGTCTATGAACTGCCGACCCGGCGTCACGGGGAGGCCAGCCTGGCCCGGCTGCGCCGCTTCGCGTTGCCCGACGGCACGGCGTTGCTGGTGGGCCGCGACGTGCAGGCCCGCGCCGCGCTCCAGCGCCTGCTGACCGACATGCTGGCCTGGGCGCTGGCGCCGGTCGGCATCCTCGGCCTGGCCGGGGCGCTCACGGTGCGGCGGATGTTCACGCGCATGATGGGGCACGTCACGAAGACCACGGCGGCGATCTCGGCCGGCGAGTTGCCGCCGCGCATCGGGCTGTCGGGCCGGGGGGACGAGTTCGACCGGCTGGCGGCGACGTTCAACGACATGCTGGACCGCATCAACCGGTTGATGGACGGCGTGCGCCAGGTGTCCGACGCCATCGCGCACGACCTGCGTACTCCGATCACCCGCGCCCGCGCCCGGCTGGAGGACGCCGCCGCGCATGCCGAGAGTGCCGCGGAGTTGCGCGCCGCGGTGGAGCGTGCGGTCATGGACCTCGACGGCGTCACCGCGGTGTTCCAGGCGCTGCTGCGCATCGCGGAGATCGAGGCCGGCGCCGGGCGCCACGCCTTCGCGACGCTGGATGTCGGCCCGTTGCTCACGGACCTGGCCGAACTCTACGGCGCAGTGGCGGAGGAGCGTGGCCTGACCCTGGCGCTGCAAGCCGCCAATCCGATGCCGGCCTGGGGCGACCGGGAGCTGATCCAGCAGGCGGTGGCGAACCTGCTGGACAACGCGATCAAGTTCTCCCCTTTGGGCGGCACGGTCACGCTGCGGGCGCGCCGCGTCCCCGGCGCTTGGCCGGAGGCGCTGGAGATCGCTGTGCTCGACCAGGGGCCCGGCATCCCGCCGCTGGACCAGGCCCGCGCGACCGACCGGTTCTTCCGGGGGGAGGCGGCGCGCAGCACGCCGGGCTTCGGCCTTGGGCTGACGCTGGTGCGGGCGGTGGCGGGGCTGCATGGCGGCGCCATCCGCCTCCTGGACGCATCGCCGGGGCTGCAGGCGCTGCTGACGCTGCCGGCCAGCCGGCAATCGTCCTTCTACACGTCAGAGGCCCGGAAGCGCGGTTTCGCGCCGGAAGGTGACCACCAGAACGTCCCGGTGGGCGGGCTGTTCCGGATTTAGCGGCCGCACCGGCGTCACGCCGTGGAACACGCGGTGATCGTCCACCAGCGCCGCGTCCATCGGCGCCTCCAGGGTGAAGCTGCCGAGCAGCGTGCGGTCCAGGCCGTGGATGCTGGTGGTGCCCGACGCGATGTTGACCCGGCCCACCATCAGCACGAGCACCCAATCCACGCCATCCTGATGCATGCCCTCGGGCGTGGGCTGGCCGGATTGGCCGGGGCGGGCCTCGATGCGGAACTGGTGCGCCTCGACGTGCCAGGCGGGCGCCGGGGTCAGGCCGTCGAACAAGGCGTGGCAGGTGCGGAGGATCGCCTGGAACGCGGCGGACTCGGCGGCGGCGGCGGTGACCGGGTCGAACCAGCGGGCGATGCCGCCGTTCAGCGCGTTGTAGTCGCGGCTTTGGTAATGCGGCTGGTCCGGCTTGCGCGCGATGCCCGCCCGGCTCACGGCGAACGCGGCGTGCCGGCGCTTTCGGTAGCGCCCTCCGTCGGCCATGTAGGTGTCGAGGCCCAGGTCGTCCCAGGTCCCGGCGAAGCCGTCCCAATCGGACAGCCCGGCCGCCCGCAACGCCTCCGCCATCGCCGGCGCCCGCACGAAGGCGAAGCCGTCGCGGCGCAGCGCCGCCGCCCAGGGGTCGAAACCGCTCATGCCACTTTTTCCTGAACTGGGACGGCCGGCGCCGGATCTGGCGTCACGCCGGGCGCCGGCCCGGGCGCCGCGCTCAACACGCGATATGAGGTGAGCGGGCTTTCGATCGCAAGCTCGTCGAAGCGCAGCTTCACCCGGCGGTTCAACTCGCGGCCCACCGACCAGCGGCTGGCGGGCTGCGTCTTCATGCGCACGCGCAGCACCCAGGCGGCATCGACGAACTTCTCGATGCCCATGACATCCAGTTCCTCCAGCACCAGCGAGCCCCATTTCGGGTCGCGCCGCATCTCGGCGGCGAGGTCGCGCACCACCGGGATGACGTCGGCCGGCTCCTCGTTCAGGCCCACGCTGATGTCGAGCAGCGCGTAGCCGTAGTCGCGGGTCTGGTTGGTGACGGTCGTCACCGCGCTGAACGGCACGATGTGCACGGAGCCGTCCACCGCCCGCAGGCGGATGGTGCGGATCGACAGCGCCTCCACCGTGCCGGTCAGGCCGCCGAGCGTCACGATGTCGCCGACCTGCATGGCGTTCTCCAGCAGCAGGAACAGGCCGGTGATCAGGTCCTGCACCAGCTTTTGCGAGCCGAAGCCGACCGCGATGCCGATCACCCCGGCGCCGGCCAGCAGCGGCGCCACGTTGACGCCAAGCTCGCTCAGCACGATGAGCGCGACCACCAGCAGGATCGCCACCATCAGCATCGTGCGCAGCATCGGCAGCAGCGTGCGGAGCCGCCCGGCCCGCGCCAGATGCGCCTCTGCCGACAGGCGCGCGAGGTGCTGGGCGATTGCGGCGTTCACGCCCTCCCAGACCAGCACCGCGAGCGTGACCGTGACGACGATGACCGTGAACGCCGACGCCACGCGCCCGCCCAGGCCGTTGCGCACCAGCCAGTCCGCCACGCCGAGGTTCCATGCCTCCAGCAGTCCCAGGATCGTGGCGACGGTCAGCGTACCCACGATGGCGGCGCGCAGCAGGGGTTGGTAGAACGCGGCGCGCTCGGCCAATCCCGGATGGCGGGCCAGCAGCGCCGGGTTGAAGCGCAGCGCGCGGTCGAGGCCGCCGACCAGCACGATCCCGGCCAGCCGGGACGCCAGCATGATGGCGAAGGTGATGAAGCAGAAGTGGATGAGCCGGACGTAGCCGTTTCGCAGCTCCGCCGCCCAGACCAGCCAGAGCGCCGCAAGGAAGAACACGGCGATCAGGTGCCAGACGTCGGCCAGGCGGTTCCGCAGCGACGCCCAGACGCCCTGCGCCAGCCCGGACGGACGGATCACGGCCGCCACGTGCGACCGGGATTGCAGCACGGCCGCGATCAGGCAGCCATGCATGACGAGCGCGAACAGCTTCAGCAGCGCGTCATGCGCGGTCTGGTACATGCCGAACAGCAGCCCGACCTCGGCCAGCACGTAGCCGGTGACGCCCACGGCGAGGACCCGGCGTATCCACCGGGTCAGGAACCCCGCCGCCCAATCCGACACGTGCAGCAGCCGCAGCCGGGACGCGGACGGGGAGACGAGCATCGCCGTGACGCTCAGCGCCACCCGGCTGAGGACGTAGGCGTCGAGCACCTCCTGGATGGCGAGCCGGGTGATCGCAGGCTCGCCCAGCCCGGTGCCGAGCAGCAGGATGGCGATGGCGGCGAAGGCGGTGATGGGCAGCAGATCCAGCAGCAGGCGGCCGGCCAGATAGGGCAGCCGCCGCAGCGTGCCCACCGCCCGGCTCAGCTGGCGGCTTTGGTCCTGCTCAGTTTCCCCGGCCTCGGCCGCGGCAAGCCCGGACTCGGGCAGCGGCAAGGGCGCGTCGATGGGGTCCGCGACGGCGGGGGTCCACACGCCCAGGACGACGCGCATCCGGCGCAGCAGGCGGATGACGGCGAGCTCGACGACGATCCCGCTGCCGATCACGACGGCGAGCCGCCACAGCGCATCGAGCGCGCGGCCGCGGAAATCCGGGTTGCTGGCCTGGGTCTCGATCCAGCGCCACAGCAGCGGCAGGTCGTTCACCGAGTGGATCGCCGTGGCGAGCTGCGACCCTGTTTTGGCGATTGCGGTCGCGGTTTGGTCAACGACCTGGGCGCCCAGGCTGTCGGGCCGGAGCGGCAGGATCTGGCTCGGCGCGACGGCAGGCGCGGCCGGGGCCGTGGGTGCCGGGGCCGTGGGAGCAGCGGCGTCCGCGGCGACGGGCGCGGTTCTCGCCAAGCTCTCCAGCACCGTGGCGAACTCGGCCCGGCGCTTGTCGTCCCGCAACAGATCCAGAACCTGCTGGGCCTGCGCGGGCGCCAGCGCCGGGGCCGCCTGACTTGGCGTTGCTTGAGCCGGGGCCGCTTGCGTTGGGGCGGCGGGGGACGGGGTCTGGCTGTACCCGGGCGGCGCGAGGCCCAGCATGAGGGCCGCCGGCAGGATCATGGGCAGGAGGCGCGGATGCATGCGGAGGGTCGAACACCCGTGGGGAAACCCTGTCAATGCCGGCCATCGAGCCGGCGCCGGCGCCGGGGCGGATGGCCGCGTGGCGTGGCGGGGGTGACATCGCCGATAAAAAGCCCAGTTTCATGGGATGGTCGGATGCTGCCTATGAGGACGTTGCTGACGGTTCTGGTCGGGTTGGCGATGCTGGGGACGGTGGGCGTGCTGTTCGCTGGGCTGATTGGCCTCGCGCGCGGCGGGGAGAACGCGCAACTGTCGAACACCCTGATGCGCTGGCGCGTCGTCTTGCAGGCGGTGGCGCTGGTCCTGTTCATCATCCTGCTTTCGCTTTGGCGGAGCTGATGATACGCCCTGCCAGGTTTGACATCCCGATGGCCTGCCCCATAAGGTTCGGCCGATTTCCGCCGCGC
The DNA here is from genome assembly GCA_964252005.1 of uncultured Acetobacteraceae bacterium. Taxonomy (GTDB): domain Bacteria; phylum Pseudomonadota; class Alphaproteobacteria; order Acetobacterales; family Acetobacteraceae; genus CAHJXG01. The sequence goes on from CAXULX010000019.1 coordinate 52,039, forward strand.
CGCGGAGGGTTGCCGGACCTGATCCTGTCCGGCGTGCACCCGGTTCACCCATAACCCAATGGCAATTCCATGAAGCTCCTCGTTCCCGTGAAGCGCGTCGTCGATTACAACGTGAAGGTGCGCGTCAAGGCGGACGGCTCCGGCGTCGAAACGGCGGGCGTCAAGATGTCGATGAACCCCTTCGACGAGATCGCCGTCGAGGAGGCGGTGCGCCTCAAGGAGAAGGGCATCGCCACCGAGATCATCGCAGTCTCCATGGGCGTCGCCGCCTGTGCGGAGACGATTCGCACGGCGCTGGCCATGGGCGCCGACCGCGGCGTGCTGGTGGAGACGGACGTGGAGCTTCAGCCGCTGGCGGTCGCCAAATTGCTGAAGGCGCTCGCCGATAAGGAGCAGCCCGGCCTCATCATCATGGGCAAGCAGGCCATCGACGACGATATGAACGCGACCGGGCAGATGCTGGCGGCCCTGCTCGGCTGGCCACAGGGCACGTTTGCAAGCCGTGTCACGATTGAGGGCGAGAAGCTGCTGGTGACGCGGGAGATCGACGGCGGGCTGGAAACGCTGGAGCTGAACATGCCCTGCATCGTCACCACCGACCTGCGGCTGAACGAGCCGCGCTATGCCAGCCTGCCCAACATCATGAAGGCGCGCAAGAAGCCGATCGAGACCATCAAGCCCGCCGACCTCGGCGTGGACCCGGCGCCCCGGCTGCGCCTGGTGAAGGTGGCGGAGCCGCCGCGCCGCGTTGCCGGCGTCAAGGTCGGCTCGGTGGCCGAGCTGGTGCAGAAACTGCGAACCGAAGCGAAGGTGATCTGACATGGCATCGCTCGTCCTGCTCGACCACGACCACGGCCAGATCAAGCAGCCGTCCCGCAGCGCCGTCGCCGCCGCGGCCAAGCTCGGGGAGGTGCATGTGCTGGTGGCCGGCGAGGGCATCGCCGATGCGGCGGCCGCCGCGGCGAAGCTGCCCGGCATCACCAAGGTCCACGTCGCCGACAGCCCGGCCTTCGCGCACAGCCTGGCGGAGCCGCTGGCAGCGCTGCTGGTGTCGATGGCCGGGCACCACGACCACATCCTGGCGGCCAGCACGGCCACCGGCAAGAACGTGATGCCGCGCGTCGCTGCTCTGCTGGACGTGCAGCCGATCAGCGACGTGGCCGGGATCGTCGACGCCGACACCTTCATCCGGCCGATCTACGCCGGCAACGCCCTGGCCACCGTCGTGTCGTCCGACAGCAAGAAGGTCGTGACCGTCCGCGCCGCGAGCTTCGACCCCGTGGCGACGGAGGGCGGCAACGCCGTGATCGAGCCGGTCTCCGCCCCCGAGGCAACGGCCACGTCGCGCTTCGTCTCGGCCGAACTGTCCAAGAGCGAGCGCCCGGAGTTGACGGCGGCGCGCATCGTGGTCTCCGGCGGACGCGGCATGCAGAACGGCGAGAACTTCAAGCTGCTGGAGCCGATTGCCGACAAGCTGGGCGCCGCCGTCGGCGCGTCGCGCGCGGCGGTCGATGCGGGCTATGTGCCGAACGACTACCAGGTGGGGCAGACCGGCAAGATCGTGGCGCCGGACCTGTATGTCGCCATCGGCATCAGCGGCGCCATCCAGCATCTGGCGGGCATGAAGGACAGCAAGGTCATCGTCGCGATCAACAAGGACGAGGACGCGCCGATCTTCCAGGTGGCCGACTACGGCTTCGTCGGCGACCTGTTCACCGCCTTGCCGGAGCTTGAAGCGGAATTGGGCCGCGCATCTTGAACGTCAACCTGTCACCGACGCCGGGAAAGGCCGATCTCCAGGCCGTCCCGGCCGAGGTGAAGGTGGTCGGCGTCGTCGGCGCCGGGCAGATGGGCAGCGGCATCGCGCATGTCTGCGCGCTGGCCGGGCTGCCGGTCGTGTTGCTGGACATGAAGCCGGATGCGCTCGACAAGGCGATGGCGACGATGGCGCGCAACATGGAGCGCCAGGTCGCCAAGGGCGCCATCACGGACTCACAGAAATCGGCCGGGCTGGCGCTGGTCACGCCCAGCAGCGACTACGCCAGCTTTGCCGCCGCCGACCTGGTGATCGAGGCGGCGACGGAGAAGGAGGAGGTCAAGCGCGCCATCTACCGCGCACTGACCCCGCATCTGAAACCGTCCTGCATGCTGGCGAGCAACACCAGCAGCATCAGCATCACCCGCCTGGGCGCCAGCACCGACCGGGCGGAAAAGTTCATCGGCATGCACTTCATGAACCCGGCCCCGGTCATGAAACTCATCGAAGTCATCCGCGGCATCGCGACGGACGAGCCGACGTTCCAGGCCGTGCAGGCCCTGGCCGCGAAGCTCGACAAGACGACGGCGGTGTCCGAGGACTTCCCGGCCTTCATCGTCAACCGCATCCTGGTGCCGATGGTCAACGAGGCGGTTTACGCCCTGTATGAAGGCGTCGGCAACGTGACCGCAATCGACAGCGCGTTGCGGCTGGGCGCCAACCACAAGATGGGGCCGCTGGAGTTGGCCGACTTCATCGGGCTGGATACCTGCCTCAGCATCATGCAGGTGCTGTATGAGGGATTGTCGGACAGCAAGTATCGTCCCTGCCCCTTGCTGGTGAAGTATGTCGAGGCGGGCTGGCTGGGCCGCAAGGCCGGGCGCGGCTTCTACGACTACACCGTCACGCCGCCGCGTCCGACCCGTTGACGGCCGAATGTCCTGCCGTATCGGCGGGACAGCCAGGCACGGTTGTCTGACGCCACCCGCGTCGTTTCATCGGACCGATTGACAGCCTGCCCGCGTCCAGACGAAACCCTCAGAACAGTCCTTCAATCATGCCATCGGCGTCCAAGCGGATGGAGTTCGCAGCCGGAACGCGCGGCAGGCCCGGCATGGTCATGATGTCCCCGCACACCGCGACGACAAAGCCGGCGCCTGCGGACAGCCGCACCTCGCGCACGGGCAGGACATGGTTGTCCGGCGCGCCCATCGCGGCCGGGTCGGCGCTGAAGCTGTATTGGGTCTTGGCGATGCAGACGGGCAAGCCGCCATAGCCCGCCGCCTCAAAAGCCTGTAGCCGTTTCGCGACGGCAGGCAGCAGGGCGATGTCGCTGGCGCGGTATATCTGTTGCGCCACCGTCCTGATCTTGTCCGCCAATCCCAGCGTTGACGAGTAGAGCGGCCTGTATTGCCCCTCGCCGCCATCGATGCGGGCCATGACGGCATGGGCCAACGCTTCGGCCCCCGATGCGCCGTCCGCCCAATGCGTGCACAGCACCGTCTCGATGCCGCGCGCCGTCATCGCGGCCTGGACGACCTCGAACTCGTGCGGCGTGTCCGAAACGAACCGGTTCAGCGCGACCACAACGGGCAGGCCGAACTTCTGCAGGTTCTCGATGTGCCGGGCCAGGTTGGCCAGGCCACGGCCCACGGCCGCGATGTCCTCCCGTCCCAGATCGGACTTGGCGACGCCGCCATGCATCTTGAGTGCCCGCAGAGTCGCCACGATAACCGCGCAGCGCGGCGCCAACCCGGCGCTCGGGCACTTGATGTCGAGGAACTTCTCGCCGCCCAAATCGGCGCCGAACCCGGCCTCCGTCACCACGACATCGGCCAGTTTCAGCCCGAGCCGGGTGGCCATCACCGAGTTGCAGCCATGCGCGATGTTGGCGAACGGCCCGCCATGGATCAATGCGGGCGACCCCTCAAGCGTCTGCACCAGGTTGGGCGCCAGCGCGTCCCGCAGCAGGGCCGCCATGGCGCCGTCCGCCTGCAAATCCCGCGCGCTCACCGTCGATCCGTCCCGGCGCGAGGCCACCTGGATGCGTCCGAGCCGGTCTTGCAGGTCACCGAGGTCGCGCGCCAGGCAGAACACGGCCATCACCTCGCTGGCGACGGTGATGTCGAAGCTGTCTTCCCGCGGCGACCCGTTGGCCGGGCCGCCCAGGCCGTTCACGATGCCGCGCAACGCCCGGTCGTTCATATCCAGCGCACGCCGCCAGGTGACCCGGCGCGGATCGATCCCCAGCGCGTTGCCCCAATACAGATGGTTGTCGAGCAACGCCGCCAGGAGGTTGTTCGCCGCCGTGATCGCGTGGAAGTCGCCGGTGAAGTGCAGGTTGATCTCGTCCATCGGCCCCACCTGCGCCCGCCCGCCGCCGGTGGCGCCGCCCTTCACGCCGAAGCATGGGCCGAGCGACGGCTCCCGCAGGCAGATCATCGCCCGGCGCCCCACGCGGTTCAGCGCGTCGCCCAATCCGATGGTGGTGGTGGTCTTGCCCTCCCCCGCCGCGGTCGGGCTGATGCCCGTCACCAGCACGAGCGCGCCATCCGGCCGGTCCTCCTGAGCCTGGATGAAATCGAGGCCGATCTTCGCCTTGAACCGCCCGTACGGCTCCAACGCCTCGACGGGGATGCCGGCGGCCTCCGCCACCTCGCCGATGGGGCGCAGCCGCGCGGCCCGGGCGATCTCCAAATCGCTGAGCATCAGGCGGCCTCTCGGGTCCGCAGGCCCAGGGCGGCCATGGCGTCTCCCATGGCCCGCACGGCGCCCAGCATGTCATCGGGCGTGATCGCGCCGATGCAGCCGACCCGGAAGCTCGGTTGCGGCGTGTTGTAGAAGTTGCTGATCAGCACGCCACGCGCTTTCAATTGGTCAACGAAGCCTTGCAGGGTCCAAGCGGGGTCGGCCGGCGCCGCGACGTTGACGACGACTGGCCCCTGGACGGCTGGCGGCAAGCACGGCTGCAAGCCGAGGCCGAGGACGCCGTCGTAAAGCGCACGCATGTTCGCGGTGTACCGCGCGAGCCGCGCCGGCTGCCCGCCCTCGGCATCGAACCGGTCGAGCGCCACGGCGAACGCCGCGACCGCCTGCGCCGCCGGGGTGAAACGGTGGGTGCCCAGGCCCCACCGCTCGCCCTGTTGGTAAATGTCAGCGAGGTCCAGCGACCAGCTTGCCGCCCGCCCGGCGCCGGCCCGCAGGCTGTCCACCCGGGCCACCGTCAATGCCATGCCGGGCAACCCTTCGATGCACTTGTTGGAGGTGAAGCTGAGGCTATCGACCATCGGCAGGCGGCCGATGTCCAACGGCATGGCCCCGAACGCGGACACGGCGTCGATCAGCACCCGCCGGCCTTCTTGCCCGGCGGCCTCGGCCAAGGCCGGCACGTCGTGCACGATGCCCGTCGCGGTCTCGCTATAGACGATGGCCAGGTGGCTGATGGTCGGGTCGGCCGCCAGCGCCGCTTGCACCGCGGCGGGATCGACCCGCTCCGTCGGCGGCACCGGCAGCGTGACGACTCGGCGCCCTGCCTCGGTCGCGAGTCGCACCAGCCGGTCGGCGTACTGACCGGTCAGCGGAACCAGGATCGTCCCGCCCGGCGCCACGAAGGTGCGGATCGCGGCCTCCATCGCGAAGTGGCCGCAGCCTGGCAACGGCAATGCCGCGTGCTCTCCCGTCCGGCCGCCGGCAATGGCGAGCACGCGGCTTCGCACCCGGGCCAGGATGTCGCGGAACTCAAGATCCCAGGGCGCATAGTCCAGGGCGGCAGCGGCACGCACGGAGGGATGGGTGGTGACCGGTCCTGGGATCAGAAGGAGCATGATGGCATGGGCCTGCGCTGAGGGTGGGTCGCGGGACCGAGGCGTCGCGCGCGCGTGCTGTGGGTTCCAGCATCGCAGAGGGCGCGGGTTCTTGCTAGAACCGCTGCATGACATCGCCCCTGCCGCTGCCGGATTGGTTTCCCTGGTGGGCCCAACTGGCTCTCCTGATTGCCGCCCTGCTGTTTGGCCTCATGTTCCTGCTGATGCCGTTTGCCGTGTTCGGCGTCAAAGGACGGTTGGACTTGATGGAGGCGCGCCTCGATGAAATCCAAGGCGAAATCCGCAGCCTCGCGTTGCGCCTGCCGGAGCCAGGACCGGGCGACGCCTTGGCCGTGGCGGGCCGGACGGACCTCGCCGGCCATGCCGGCCCAAGCCGGTATGCCGACGCCGGCTTCGACGATTACGGTCGCCAGCGTCCGCCGATCCCACCCGCCCCGCAGGACCGCCGCCCGCCGGCCGGCCCGTCCCGCTCCCGCACCGAGCCGCGGCTTTACTGAACTGCCGCTTGCGCCGGGATCGGAGCGCAGTGCTTGATACGCCCGACATGATGCGGAGTGGTCGCCGATGCGCGTGAGCGTCATACAGATGAACCCTGGCGCCGCAGGGGCTGATCGCCCCGGCGTCTTCGACCCGAAGGGGATGCAGCCGGCATGAGGGCGCAGGGGCACAGCGTTGCCGCATGGCGGTGGGCCTGATGTCGGACGCCGGGCCGCTGCTCGGGATGCCCGGCACGCCCGGACCGTATTTCTCCAGCCCGGTCCGGCGCATCGCGTTCGTCGCATCGCCGACGGTCCTGGCGACGGAAAGCCGCGAGCGCCTGACGCTTTTGCATGGAAATTGCCCCGTGCAGGACGCCGATGTCGTCGTTTGCCTGGGCGGCGATGGCTTCATGCTGGAGACGCTTCACCGCATCATGGCTCACCATGCGGCGACGCCGGTCTATGGAATGAACTGCGGCTCGGTGGGGTTCCTGATGAACGCCTTCGCCGAGGATGACCTGCTGGCCCGCCTGGACCGGGCGCAGGCGGCGGTGCTGCATCCGCTCCGCATGCACGCGGTCACCCAGACCGGCGCCGTCGAGGAGGCGCTGGCGCTGAACGAGGTGTCGCTGCTGCGCCAGCTGCGCCAGGCGGCGAAGATCCGCATCACGGTGGACGGGCGGGTGCGGTTGGCTGAGTTGATCTGCGACGGCGTGCTGGTGTCCACGCCCGCGGGATCGACCGCCTATAATCTGTCTGCGCATGGCCCGATTGTGCCGCTATCCGCCAATCTGCTGCCCTTGACCCCCATCAGCGCCTTCCGCCCACGCCGCTGGCGCGGCGCCTTGTTGCCCAGCACCGCGGATGTGCTGTTCGAAATCCTGGAAATGGACAAGCGCCCAGTCGCCGCGGTCGCCGATTTCACCGAGGTCCGCGATGTCGCCTCCGTGGCGATCAGCGAGGATCGGTCAGTTGTCACGACGATCCTGTTCGATCCAGAGCAGGGCCTGTCCGAGCGGATCGTCACCGAACAGTTCACAGTGTGAGGCGAGGGACGCCAAGGCCGTAGCTGTTCGACTGCCCCGGCGGCGCCCGCGCCCCTTTTCACCATGCGCCGTGTCCTCCGGCCGCGGAGCACCCCTCCTCAAGCGGCGCCGAGTTGCGCCACGACGCTCATCACCGGCGCGGCATGCGACAGGATGCCGAGCGTCTTCTCCGGCGCCGACGCCCGCAGGTGGCCCAAGACGACGTTCGGGGCGGACGGCGCGGCTTGGTCGCGGACCGTGTAGCCGCGCCCCCAGACGGTTCCGATCACGTCGCCCGCGCCCGCCGCCGTCAGCTTCTTGCGCAGCTTGCAGATGAAGACGTCGATGATCTTCATCTCCGGCTCGTCCATGCCGCCATACAGGTGGTTGAGGAAAGCCTCCTTGGTCAGCACGGTGCCCTTCCGCAGCACCATCAATTCGAGCATCGCGTATTCCTTGCCGGTCAGGTGAACCGGCTGGCCGGACACCAGCACCTCGTGGCTCTCGAGGTTGAGCTGCACCGGGCCGACACGCAGCGTCGGCTGGCTGTGGCCCTTGCTGCGGCGCACGATGGCCTGCATGCGAGCAAGCAGTTCGGTGCTGTCGAACGGCTTGGTGATGAAGTCGTCCGCGCCGACACTGAACGCGCGCACCTTGGCTTGCGGCCGGGTCAGGCCGGACAGGATGATCACCGGCGCCTCGATCCGGTTGGACCGCATCCGCCGGACGACCTCGTAACCGTCCATGTCGGGCAGCATCAGGTCGAGCAGCACGATATCGTAATCATAGTGACGCACGAGTTCGAGCGCCTCCTCGCCGGTTTCGATGTGATCGACGATGCCGCCGTTCGCTTTCAGAACCTGCATCACGTTGCGGGCCGTCGCGAGTTCGTCTTGAACCAGTAGCACACGCATGGGTTGTTCCTTGCTGATCGGTAAAAACAATATGCAACCTATGCGTGCTTTTGTCTATTGAAATTTCGTCGTTATGGTGTATAAAGAGTGAGACACTGATTTAAATCGGACGAGCAGGGCTTGGCGATGAACAGAATGCGAAACGTGCCATGAGTTCGAGCCAGGTTGCGGTTAACGGGCAGCCCCTCCCCGGCGTCGTCCAGCGGCTGCGGGCGGCCCCGGCCGCAATGTGCCAGGCGGGTGCGTTAAGCCTGCATGGCCGCGTCGCCGCGATCTCCGGCATGATGGTGGAGGTCGCCGGCTTAGCGGGCCAGGCTGCGGTGGGCGACCGCATCACCTTGGCGGCGCAGCCCGGCCCGATGCAGCATGGCAAGGCCCAAGCCGCCTCCCGCATCCCGGCAGAGATCGTGGGCTTCCGCGCCGGCCACGCCCGTGCGCTGGCATTCGGCACATTGTCCGGCATCGGGCCGGGCTGCACGGCCGCCACGCCCCATTCCGGCGCGCGCGGCGCACAGCTTGCCGTAAGCGACGGCTGGCTTGGCCGTGTCGTGGACCCGATGGGCGGCGCCTTGGATGGGCTGGGGCCGCTTCCTGCCGGCACGCCATGCCTGGTCAATTCTGCGCCGCCCTCCGCGGCGACCCGGGCGCGGCTGGGTCCGCGCGTCGGCCTGGGCGTCCGCGTGCTCGACCTGTTCACCACGATGCGGCAGGGCCAGCGCCTCGGGCTGTTCGCGGGGTCCGGCGTCGGCAAGTCCACTCTGTTGTCGATGCTGGCGCAACGGGCGAACTGCGACGTCGCCGTGCTCGCCCTGATCGGCGAACGCGGCCGGGAGGTGCGGGAGTTCTTGGAGGACGACCTGGGCGCCGAGGGCCTCGCCCGCTCGGTCGTGGTGGTCGCGACCTCGGACCAGCCTCCGCTGATGCGGCGGGAAGCCGCCTACGCCGCAATGACCATCGCCGAGCATTTCCGCGACCAGGGCAAGTCGGTGCTTCTCCTGATGGACAGCGTGACCCGCTTCTGCCTGGCGCTGCGCGAGATCGGCCTGGCCGCAGGCGAGCCGCCGGCCACCCGTGGATACCCGCCCAGCGTGTTCGCCGAGCTGCCGCGCCTGCTGGAGCGCGCCGGCCCCGGACCGGACCGGGGAGCCGCCACCGGGCACATCACGGCGCTGTTCACCGTCCTGGTGGAGGGCGACGACCATAACGAGCCGGTGGCCGACGCGGTGCGCGGCATCCTGGACGGCCACGTCGTGCTGGACCGCCGGATCGGCGAGGGCGGGCGCTACCCTGCGGTGGACGTGCTGCGCTCCCTGTCGCGGACCGTGCCCGGCTGCAACAGCGCGACCGAGAACCGTTGGACCCGGCGTGCCCGCGGCATCCTGGCATTGCAGGCCGAGCTTGCGGACCTGGTGCGCCTGGGCGCCTACCGGCCCGGAACGGATGCTGCCTCCGACGAGGCGCTGCGTCTTGCTCCCGCAATTGAAACTGTGCTGCAACAAGGCCGGGGTGAGTGGTGCGGGCTGGATCAAGCCTTCGACGCGCTCCGCATAGCTCTGGAGGAACCGGATGAAACATAAGGCCATTCAGACCGTGGCGCGCCTGCGCCGCCTCGCGCTCGACGATGCGAGCCAGGCGCTGTCCCGGGCGCTGGCTGCCGAGACCATGGCCGCCGCCCGTGCCGACGAGGCCACCCGGCAGATCGCCGATGAGGCCGCCGCAGCCTCCAGCCTGACCGGGGACGATGCGATGGTCGAGGCGTTCGCCGCCTGGCTGCCCGGCGCACGCCAGCACGCCGCCGAGGCGCGGGATGCCTGCGAGCGTGCGGGCGCCGAAGTTGCCCGGCAGCGCGCCGTGCTGACGGCAAGCCGTGCGGCCTACGAGGCTGTGGAGGCCCTGTTGGCCCAACGCGCCGAGGCCCAGGCCAAGGATCGCGACCGCCGCAGCCAGGCCGAGTTGGACGAGGCCGGGCGTCAAACCGAGCCGTGGTGACGCACCTCGGGCAGCAGCGATCCTCGCGGGCGGAGCAGTGGCCGGCGCCGCTTGCGTTGAGGGCCAGGCTGTTGGATATCCGGCGGATGCCAGACCTCGCCGCATCCCTGCCCCCTGCCGTGAAGCCGGCCACGATACTCTGGGCCGATCCCGCCCACGGCACCCCTCCTGACCTTCAGGCCATGCCGTGCCCCAATTGCGGGTCGAACGAGTCCAAAACGCTCGTGCTGACCTTTGATGGGCCGCACGGACTGCTCTCGGTCCAGCCGCTGAGGGTGCTGCGCTGCCCGGCCTGCACCTGTCATTTCTATGACAACCAGAGTCCGCCCGATTACGCCGACCCCGAGATGAACGACTATGGCCGGGTGCCGTTCTATGTTCAGCAGGGCGCCGGGATTGGGTTGATCACGCGCCCGCTGGCGCAAGCCGCGGCGCCGCCCGGCAGCAACTATATGGAGGTTGGCTGCGGCTACGGCTTCGGCCTCGATTTTGCAATCCACGGCCGCGGGTGGAACGGCGTCGGCATCGATCCGGCGCCGCTTGCCTCGGTGGGCCGCGAGGCGCTGAACATCGCGATTGAGCTTCGCTACCTCCGCGACGACGACGAGGCCCGCGGCACGATCGACGTGGTGATGGCGTCGGAGGTCATCGAGCACGTCCCCTCCCCCGTCGCGTTCATCCGCACGCTGCGCGCGATGCTGCGGCCCGGCGGCTTGCTGTTGCTGACCACCCCGAACGGCGACGACATCGTTCCGGCGACATCCCCGGGCATCATCGTCTCGCTGCTGTCGCCGATGCTGCACCTGATGATTCAGAGTTCCGTGAGCCTTGCCGCCTTGCTGCGCCAAGCCGGTTTCGCCCATGTCGATGTGCAGGTCGATGGCCATTCCTTGGTCGCCTTCGCGAGCGACGCGCCGTTGGAGCTGGAGCAGGACCAGGTCGCGTTGCGGCGCTCCTACCGCGCGCATCTCGCGCAGCGGGCCAAGGCGTTCGATGCTTCAAGCGATGTCTTCCTGGGGTATGCCGGGCGCTTGTTCCTGGAGAGCGTGAACGATGGCGACATGGACGCGGCCGCTCACGCCTGGGCCCTGCTGGTGCCGGCCTGCCGCGACCGTTTCGGCCTCGATCTCGATCATCTCGAAGACCTTCCGCCGTCGCTTGCGACCTGTGACCTTGAGGAGATGGCGCGGCTGGTGCCGTTGAACCTGGGGGGATTGCTGTACGCACGCGGCATCCAGCGTTTGAAGGAAGGCGTTGCGCGACCGGCGCTTGAGAAACAGTTCGCTTCCGCCGTCCAGGCCGCCGCGGCGATGCGCCGCGCGCTGAACGCATGGGGCATGGAGGACGGTCAGACCGAGGACATCGGCTGGACCGCCTCGGCCGAGGCGCTGTTGTGCGCCGCGGCCGGCGGCGCCACGGACATCGCCGCCCGGTTGGCCGCGCTGCCCCTTGCGCCGGCGGGCGGGGCGGCCCGGCGCCAGGCCATCCTGGGCCGTGCCGTCGGCAATCTGGTCAATGCAGGACATTACGGCCTGGCTCGCGACGTGGCGCAATCGGCGGGGTTCGGCACTCCGTCCAGCGACGCGCCGTTGGACGATGGCGAACGGGATCTCATGTTCAGCCTCGCCGTGCTGGACGTGCAAACGGGTCCGGACGGGCACACGCCCGGCGACCCGGCGGCTGCGCGGCGCGGCTTCATGCGGGTCCGCGAGGCGGCGGCGCCTGGCTCCGAGCTGTGGCGGGCTGCGTTGCGGGGCGAGATGCTGGCGATTGATCGTGCGCCCACCCTGGACGACGTGGAGGCGTTGGCCTCCGCCGCCCTCGCCGCGCATCCCGATCCCGAAATCGCCCGGTGGGCGTTCCCCAAGCTGGTCAACGCCGGCCGTTACGACACGGCACGGCGGCTGGCGCAGTCGGGCGCGTTGACCGAACCCGCGGCCGGGCAGCCGCTGACGGAGCAGGACCGGGACATCGTGTTCTGCCTGGCGGTGCTGGGCCTGCAAGGGCCGCAGCCGCCGGGCGGGGAGCTTTCGGCGGCCCGGCTCCGGTTCGCGCGCGTGCGTGAGGCGACCGCGCCGGACCTGCCGCTGTGGGAGGCGGCATTCCGCGGTGAGTTGCAGGCGATTGAACGGGCCGGCGGTGGGCCGGAGGGCGCGGCGCTCATCGCCTCGGTTGTCGAGGCGCATCCAGACATCAGGATGGGCTATCCGGAGATGATAAGCCTGGTGAACGCAGGGCAGCACGACGCCGCGCGCGCGGTCGTGCGCCGTTCCAAGCTGGGCACCGGCTTTGCCCAGCCCGGCAATTCCTTGCCGCTCGATGTCAATGAGCGGGACTGCCTGTTCTTCCTGGCCGTCTTGGACGCGCAGATCGGCCCGGACGGCCGTGCCGCGGGCGAGCCGGCGGTGGGGCGCAGCCGCTTCGCCCGCGTGCGCGCCGCGACGCCGCCGGGTTCGGAGCTTTGGTGGGCGGCGTTGCGCGGCGAGCTGCAGTCGCTCGACCTGCTGGGCGCGCAGGACGAAGCGGCGGCGCTGACGACCGAGATCGCGGCGGCGCATCCTGAATTGCGGCTGCCGGACGACATCGCGGCCCGTGTCGCCCCGCTGGACGCAGACGCCGGGCGCGCCTGACGTGGCGACCAACCTCCTGCACCGGGTCTTGCGGCCGCCCTACCGCTACCTGCGATACGAGTGGCTGCCCTCGGTCGGCCACCGCGCCATGAGCCGCCGCAGCCCGCACCGCCTGCTCAGCCGCTGGCCCGAAGGCGAGATGACGCTTGGTCCCAAGGTGTGCGTCTATGTCCATTGGGACGGCGCCGGCGATGTGCGGGACCACGTGCTGCATCATGTGCGGAGCTTGGCGGAGGCCGGGCTGTCCATCGTGTTCGTCACGAACTCCGGCTTCCTGCGGCCGGCTGCCATGGCCGCGTTGCAAGGCGTCTGTGCCGGCGTGCTGATCCGCAGCAACGTCGGATATGATTTCGGCGCGTGGCGCGAAGGGTTCGAGGTCCTGCAACTGCCGCGTCCGAACACCGAGATGGTCGTGATGGCAAATGACAGCGTGTATGGCCCGATCCGCCCGCTGCACGACCTGATCGGCGCCTTCGATTTCAGCCAGGCCGACGTTTGGGGATGTACCGAAAGCTGGCAGACCCGCTACCACCTGCAATCCTACCTGATCGCCTTCAGCCCCCGCGTCGTGGCGAGCGAGGCATGGCGCACGTTCTGGGCCACCGTGCGGCCGACCTGGTCGAAGATGTGGCTGGTCCGCCTGTATGAGATCGGCCTGACCCAGGCCATGCTCAAGGCCGGTTTCACCTGCCGGGCCGTTTGGCCGTATCAGCGCCTGATCAACGATCTGGACCCTGATCTGCTGATCGACCATACGGAGAACGGCCCGAACCTCGCGGACCCGACAGTTCGGGTACGGCAGTATCACACCCGGCACATCCGCAACCTCGCCGTGGCCCGCCTGCCGCTCAATCCCACCAGCGACCTGTGGCGGCAACTGATGCAGACGCGCTTCCCGTTCATCAAGCGCGAGTTGCTGCGGGACAACCCGACCCATGTTCCGGACGTGGCGGAGTGGCGAGAGGTCGCCATGGCTCAATCCGCGTCAAACCTCGAACCGATCGAGCGCGACCTGCAACGCACGTTGAAGAACCGGACACCCTGAACGCCGGTCCTAGAGGCGCCTAGGCTGAGAGTTTCTCCAACTCGCGCAGCACGCTTTCGCCCATGACTGAGGTGCCGACCTTCGCGGTGCCCTGGCCCATGACGTCGGCGGTGCGGAGGCCGCTCGCCAGCACGTTGGTGCAGGCGCGTTCGATCAGCTCGGCATCCTCCGCCATGTCGAAGGAGTAGCGCAGCAGCATGGCGAAGCTCAGCATCTGGCCCATCGGGTTGGCGACGCCCTTGCCCGCGATGTCGGGCGCGCTGCCGTGGATCGGCTCATACAACGCATGGCGACGGCCGCTGCTGTCGGGCGCGCCGAGCGTCGCCGAGGGCAACATGCCCAGGCTGCCGGTGAGCATCGAGGCCAGGTCGGACAGCAGGTCGCCGAACAGGTTGGTCGTGACGATCACGTCAAACTGCCGGGGGTTGCGGACCAACTGCATGGCGCAGTTGTCGGCATACATGTGGGACAGCGCGACATCGCCGTACTCCCGCTCATGCAGCGCGGTGACGACTTGGCGCCACAGCAGGCCGCTTTCCATGACGTTGGCCTTCTCGACGCTGCACACGCGGTTCTGCCGCTTGCGCGCCAACTCGAACGACACGCGCGCCACCCGCTCGATCTCGTGCGTCGAGTAGGACTCCGTGTTGATGCCGCGCTGCTGCCCGTCCGGCAAGGTCTCGATCCCGCGGGGTTCGCCGAAATACAGGCCGCCTGTGCTTTCCCGCACGATCATCAGATCGAGGCCGCGAATCACCTCGGGCTTCAACGTGCTGGCCTCCACCAACGGCTCCAGCACGATGGCCGGGCGCAAGTTGGCGAACAGGCCCAGCTCGCGCCGGAGCGTCAGGATGGCGATCTCCGGCCGCATGTCGAAGCCCAGCTTGTCCCAGCGCGGTCCGCCCACGGCGCCGAACAGCACGGCATCGGCCGCCAGCGCACTCGCGACCGTCTCCTTGGCAATCGGCGTGCCGCGCTGGTCGATGCTGGCGCCGCCGACCAGGTCCTCGGTGATGTCGAAGGAGACGCTGCGTCGGCGCTCCATCCAGTCGATGACCCGGCGGACCTCGCGCATCACCTCCGGACCGATCCCGTCGCCGGGCAGCACCAGCAGCTTCTTGTTGGCAGCCATGTCGTGTGTCCTAAGTGGCCGTGATGCCGGGCATCCACGGCGCCTGCTGGCGAAGGCGCGTCTCGTAGGCGTCGATGGCCGGGCCGCGCTGCATGGTCTGGCCGATATCATCGAGGCCGTTCAGCATCAGGTGCTTGCGCAGCGCGTCCATGGCGAACGGGATTTCCTCGCCGTTCGGCCGCACCACCACCTGCCGCTCCAGGTCGATGGTCAGGCGCGCGTTCCCGCCCATGCGGGCGTCCTCCATCAACTGGTCGCATACCTCGCGCGGCAACGCGATGGGCAGGATGCCATTCTTGAAGCAGTTGGTGTGGAAGATGTCGGCAAAGCTCGGCGCGATCACGCAGCGTATGCCGAAATCCAGCAACGCCCAGGGCGCATGCTCGCGGGACGAGCCGCAGCCGAAGTTCTCATGCGCGATCAGCACCTCGGCCCGGCGGTACGGCTCGGTGTTCAGCACGAAGTCCGGCCGCTCGGCGCCCGCGCCGTCAAAGCGCAGCGTGTCGAACAGGTGCACGCCCAGGCCGGTGCGCTTGATGGTCTTGAGGAACCGGGCCGGGATGATCTTGTCGGTATCGACGTTGGCGAGCGGCAGCGGCGCCGCGATGCCGGTAAGGACGGTGAACGCCTGCATCACGCGAGCTCCCGCACATCGGTGAGGCGGCCGGTGACGGCGGCGGCGGCGGCCATGGCGGGCGACAGCAGGTGGGTCCGCCCGCCGGGGCCTTGCCGCCCCTCGAAGTTGCGGTTGCTGGTGCTGGCGCAGCGTTGGCCGGGCGTCAGCTTGTCGGGGTTCATGCCCAGACACATGCTGCACCCGGCCTCCCGCCACTCGAACCCGGCGTCCAGCATGACCCGGTCCAGGCCCTCCGCCTCCGCCTGCTGCTTCACCAGGCCGCTGCCCGGCACCACCATGGCCCGCACGCCCGGGGCGACATGCTTGCCGCGCGCCACCTGGGCCGCGGCGCGGATGTCCTCGATGCGGCCGTTGGTGCAGCTGCCGATGAACACGACATCGACCGGGATGTCCGACAGCTTCTGGCCCGGCGTGAGCGCCATGTAGTCGAGCATGCGCTGCATCTGCACCCGGGCGGCCTCGTCCGTGACGGCGGCCGGGTCCGGCACCGCGCCGGTGATCGGCAGCACCGTCTCGGGGCTGGTGCCCCAGGTGACCATGGGCGCAATCTCCGATGCATGAAGCGTGACCACGCGGTCGTACTGCGCGCCGGGGTCGGACGGCAGGGTGCGCCAGTACTCCACGGCGCGGTCGAACGCCTCGCCCTTCGGGGCAAAGGGGCGGCCCTTGATGTAGTCGAAGGTCGTGTCGTCCGGCGCGACCATGCCGGCCCGCGCGCCCCCCTCGACGCTCATGTTGCAGACGGTCATGCGTCCGGCCATGTCCAGCCCGCGCACGGCCTCCCCGGCATACTCGATCACGTGGCCGGTGCCGCCCGCCGTGCCGATGCGGCCGATCACCGCGAGCACCAGGTCCTTGGCGGTGACGCCGGGCGCCAGTTGCCCATCGACCTGGACCAGCATGTTCTTCGCCGGCTTCTGCAGCAGCGTCTGGGTCGCGAGCACATGCTCGACCTCCGACGTGCCGATGCCGAAGGCCAGGGCGCCCATCGCGCCATGGGTGCTGGTGTGGCTGTCGCCGCAGACGATGGTCATGCCCGGGAGGCTGATGCCCTGCTCCGGCCCGATGATGTGCACGATGCCCTGGCGCGCGTCCCGCACCGGGAAGTACGGCACGCCGAACTCGGCGACGTTGGCCTCCAGCGTCTCGACCTGGATGCGGCTCTCGGGTTCGGCGATGCCTTGGCTGCGGTCGCTGGTCTGGATGTTGTGGTCC